>CAZLCO010000008.1:0-40322 GCA_964558005.1 uncultured Gammaproteobacteria bacterium
TATGTGGGCAAGAAAAAATTTACCAAGTCTTAGCGGTTACTCAAGTGCCCAGCTTGGTATGATTTCAATGGGGTTTTCACCGTCTGCGTCTGATATACCAAACTGGGGTAATAATTTTCCGTTAACACCCGCACCGCAGCGGGAGAATGGCATGCAAAGGCCGGAATGGATATCTGAAATCATTACAAGACTTGAAGGCTTACGCGATTCAATGAATTTATTATTTCCCCCGGAAAAAATAAAAAAAGAAACAACAACAGAAAATAAGGGGCTTTTAATAAATGAAAATAACGCACAAAAATTAATTGAATTACTTGGAAATATAGTATTTAACAAAGGAGATACAGAACAAATAAAACTTAGCGGTAATATTGTCGCTAATAAAGGAAAAGCAACTGACGCAGAAAGATTAAGTGGTACAAACAAATCAAACGATATTCTTTATACAAAAGCATCCTCTGAAGACGTTCATATTTCAGGGGGACTAGGAATCGACGATTTGGCTATTGTTGATTTAACTTCAGCGACCGGAAATGGCGAGATACTTGTTAACGCTCATACAGAAAAGCTGGCTATTATTTTAGGCAAAGGGCAGACATGTTCTGACCCTATTGATAACTCCGGAATTTTTACTTCGGCGGAAAAAGCTGTAAAGTATGAAATAAAAGATAAGGACGGAAATGTTATAAGATCGATTTTCATGCCGGGTTTTAAAACTGATCATGGTAAACAGGAAGTCAAAGTATTAAAGAAAGATGATCCTAAAGCTCACAAAATACTTGGCGATTTGGCAGAAGAGCAGGCTGAACCGGCGGCAACAACACCGTTACAGCTTGACACAACAGGGTTGGCAAACGGTTCTGTATTGCCATTCCAACAAAATGGGCCGGTTGAAGTATTAATAGATGAAGGTATGGTTTATAAATACATTGATCAGGACGGAGATGGAATAAAAGATGAATTATTAATCAGAGAATATACTGCAAATGGGAAAAGAATTATAGTGGACTTCGGAAAAATGCCTGAAAAAGATAAAGTGAAAATCCGCACAAAAGAATCATAAAAATATACCTCATTTACCTCTATTACCTCTAAATATTTAAACACCGGATAACCGGTGTTTTTTATTGATACTTAACGGTTAAAAATACACACGTTACCCTTCAGCGAAAAACACTTGTTGCAGGAAATACACTTCGGCTGATAAGAATTATCCTCATCCCACTTATGTATTAAATCCGACTCGCATAATATAGTCCTGCTAAGGGAAAAATACTCTATATCCGACTCGTTAAGGATTTCGCTCATCAGCGCAAAATCCCTGTTACCGCCGACCACCGTCACCGGACAGCGGGTTTCTTCCGCAATAACTTTTGCATACCCGGAAAAATAACATTGTTTTGATTCGTCCTTATCTATATTTGTGCGTATGGTCTCGGGCGCTACAGGGTTATAACCCACATTACCGCTTATTTCAATCAGGTCAATGCCAGCCTTATCGAGTTTTTTACACACATATGCGCACTCGTCAAAGGTCAGGCCGTCATCACCCATAAAGTCGGAGCAGTTTATTTTTATTGCGATAACATAATCATCGCCTGCTTTTTGCCGCATATCCCCGAAAACTTCCAGTATAATACGTGCGCGATTTTCGATACTGCTGCCGTATTCGTCTATGCGCCTGTTATAATATGGTGTTAAAAACTGGCTCAAAAGATACCCATGCGCTGCGTGTATCTGTATGCCGTCAAACCCGCTGTTTTTAGCCCGCAGCGCCGCATCACCGAATGCGCTGACATGCTTTCTTATATCGTCCTGTGTCATTTCTACCGGCTTAACACCTGTATGCCAGTGTTCAACAGCTGACGGCCCATATACGGTGCGGGTTTTAAGGTTGAACTTTGCCTGTGAACCGCCCTCCGCCACCTGCAAAATTATGTTCGTATCGTGTTTGTGCACCGCACTTGTGAGTGTTTTAAAACCGTCAATAAATCGGTCGCTGTATGCGCCTATCATCCCCGGGCTGGACGTGTCGCCTTCCATAACATATGCAAACCCGCTAATAATTGTGGAAACCCCGCCTTTTGCGACGTTTTCATATACATTTATCAGTCTTTCATTTACAGCGCCGTCTTTTCCGGCCATACCCTCGTGGGTAGCAGAGCGGATAAAGCGGTTTTTAAGTTCAATATTTTTTAAATTTGTTTTGTCGAATAAATTTTTCATTGTTGCACTTGGTTTTAGCTAACAAGTGCGGCTTCCAATTTTTTACTTCCGGTAAAATCGCCTACTGCAACCTGTGAGCCCTGAATTTCCCTGATTATGTAATCAGTTATCCAGCCTAATTCCGGGTTATCCTGCGCAACCTGCTCAAGACAGCTGATAGATGGTGCGCCTATCCTTATAAGGGCCATAGCAACCAGACCTCTTGTCTGCCCTTCACTTTCAAACAAAGCGCTTACAAGGCTCGGGACTGCTTTTCTGCCTAATTTTACAAGGTGGTTTTCAATTTTACTTTTTATTTTTGGTTCTGCATTTTCTGAAGCTTTTAATAAATACGAAATGTGATCTGATAATGTATAACTTCTGTCTTTTTCGCTGATAAAACCTATACTGCTGATTATACCTGTGATTTTGCTCACCAGCGATCTTTCCTCTGCTTCATGTTTTATTGGGTTTGTTGCTATTGTTACCATAATTCCGACCTGGCCTTTAATAATCGTATAATTTACACTATTTTAACTTTTAAAAATATTGTACAACTAAAAAAATTGAATTTTCTAAATCTATATAACATCTTTATATGGGAGCCAAAACCCTTTCCAGCCGCCATTTTTAAATAATTTAACCACTTAACATTTCATAATTTTTCTGATAATCCTTCAAAAAATCTACAATGTCCACAGCTTCATTCGGGCCTACTATTATGTCCCAATCCAGCATCTCATCCTGTATTTCCTCTTTCAAAACAGACACATAGCCCGGCATAATAAGCCTGTTATGATTTATTTTATCGCTTATACCTGATTCTTTAATAGATTTAGCGATAATTTCCCCGTTGAATTTGTCCGCCGACCACGCTGTAAGCACGCTCATCCCATCAGACGGAGTTACTATAAGGTAAGAAGGGATATTAGAGGCTTCTATCTCACTAAAGACGGAAAAATACGTAAGAGCAAAGTTTGTTGTAATGAACACCGGGGCATTTTCATCCGGCTCGCCCACCGGATACACTCCCGGCTCAATTTGCAGGGGCTTTTCCGGGTCTGTATAGATGTTCTGCCTTAATGTTAAAAGCGAATACATAACCGCTTCATCCAGATCATCAAGCACTATAATACTTGAATACTTACAGATTAACACCGAACCCAGCAGCGCCTGCTCTACCGGGTCAGCGGAAAACCCTTCCACATCCGAATGGAACGTTATCACCGGAAAGCCAAGCGGCCTTTGCTTATCTATTATTGCGGCTTTTCTTATTTTCGTAAGGCATTCAATGAGGTTTTTAGCGGATAATTTGCTTAAATTCAATACGATATTTGTAACGTCTTTATCCAGAGCAGCCTGTGAGTTTGCGGTGAGTTCTTCTACGCTGGTGCCTGAAATTATAGTCGGGGCATTGAAGTTTTTAATCGTTGCTTCATCGATATTTTCGCTGACCAGTATAACCGGCAGACCTTCCTGCGTAATTTTTTCAGCTTTTTGCAAAAACGTGTCATCGGCATCAACAAGCGCAACTGCGTCAATCATTATTGTTTCGCCTACCCGCTCAACCGCATAGCTTTTTATTTTCGCTAGCTTTTTGTCAAAATCAACATCCGAACTTTCCAGCTTTATTGCGATACAGGTCGGGTTGACAAATTTCTTGTCGTGACGGTACATTACTGTTTCATTGCCGACTTTTACAATACTGCCGTCCGGCCCAAAGGATATTTCTTCCTGCTGCGGTCGGTTTGAGGATTCAAAAACATGTTTTAATTCTTCTGTGACGTGCGGGCATTTACTGAGGCACACCTCGCCTTTTGCCGCTTTCATCCCGAACGCCATACAGGTCGGGAAGCCGCACTTCTTGCAGTTGGCTTCAGGTTCTTTTTTGCTGCCGGGCAGATATTTAAATATTTGAAGGCCTGTTAGTTTCATAATTCTATTATACAAAGGACATACCCAAATAGTTATTTTTTATAAAGATCTTTAAAATTTTTGAAAAATTCATATTTATTACATGGATAGATTCTTATTTACAATTAATTAATTTATATTTAATTTTCCTTAAAGAAAAAAGGGAAATATAAAAAATAAAATATACTTTAATTTAGTTGAGATACAAACAGGAGAAACGATTATGAACAAGTTTAAAAATTATATAATTGCGGGTATAGTAGCTGGATTTCTGGCGGGCTCAGCAGCAATGGCCGCCTGCGGAGCCGAACACGATAAGTACAAGCCCCAGAGAGGCGAAATTAGCCTGAAAAGCACCGGTGCCGGTCTAGCATCCCTGATACTCCCGGGGCTCGGCCAATACATCAATGAACAGCCCAAACGCAAAGTAGTAACACACGGTGTTGCCTGGCTCTTACTCCCCGGGGTAATCCACCTCTTCTCGAGCTATGATGCTCTCTTTGACAGAGAAGGCGGCTATGTAGACGGCAGAGTATAGCTAAAACCAAAAAGGCTTTGAGTAACTCAAAGCCTTTTTTTATAAATAAATTAAACTTTTTAAGTAGTAGTAGGTTGGGTCCCCGACCCAACACAATAAACTGCAATATCCCTAAGCAAAAACCTTCTCTAAACAACTATAAATAAAATCAAGCTGCTCTTTGGTTATTATTAATGGCGGGGAAATCCTTATAACAGTATTGCGGGTTTCCTTGCAAAGCACGCCCAGTTTTTGCAGATGCTCGCAGTATGGCCTCGCCGGCTCGTCCAGCACTATGCCGATAAACAGCCCCTTGCCCCTGATTTTCTGAATATGCGGGTTTTTAAGGCCTTTTAATTTTTCCATAAAATATGCGCCTGATTCAGCAGACCTTTCAGCCAGTTTTTCTTCCCGCAATACTTTAAGTGCCTCTCTCGCAACCGCACACGCCAGCGGGTTGCCCGCAAAAGTGCTGCCATGATCGCCCGGCCTAAATACGTCCATTATTTCGCTGTCAGCCAGCACCGCAGATACCGGGTACATACCGCCTGATAAAGACTTGCCGACTATTAACACATCAGGGTTAACATTTTCATGCTGGACGGCAAAATTCTTTCCTGTCCGGCCAAACCCGGATTGTATCTCGTCTACCATAAATAAAACGTTATTTTCTTTGCATATTTGTTCCGCCTGTTTAAGGAACCCTTCCGGCGGAACAACCACACCGGCCTCACCCTGCACGGGTTCGACGAGAAAAGCGCAGGTATTCGGGGTTATTGCGGCTTTTAAGGCTTCAGCATCGCCGTAAGGTATAATTTTAAACCCCGGGGTCAGCGGCCGGAAATTATCTTTATATGCCGGTTCGCTGGAAAAACTTATTATAGTTGTTGTCCTGCCGTGGAAATTATTTTCGCATACTATTATTTCCGCTTTGTCTTTTTCAATTCCCTTAACCGTATAGGCCCATTTTCTCGCGAGCTTTATAGCTGTTTCTACTGCCTCAGCACCTGTGTTCATAGGAAGGACACGACCTTTGCCTGTAAATTCAGTGATTTCCTTAAAAAATAACGGGAGCTGCTTGCTCCTGAATGCTCTGGATGTCTGTGTAACTTTTTCTACCTGTGATTTTACTGTTTCAACAAGTTTCGGGTGGCAATGGCCGAGGTTTACCGAAGAAAATGCGCTAAGGCAGTCCAGGTATTTATTTCCGTCAATATCATAAAGCCATATTCCTTCAGCCCGGTCAATTACAATGTCCAGCGGCTTGTATGTAAGTGCGCCGAGACTGTCTTCCATATTTATATAGTCCTGTGTGGTTAATTTTTCCAGCATAATAAATTCCCTCCTATTTTATATGATACCCAAAAAAATCTGATGTGTAAAAAGGGCAATTTTTCGCCACTTTCAGTTTTTATTTATATAGGAAGTTAGTCGGATAGTTTGTATTGGAAAGTTTGGAAATAAATAAGAATATTTATGGCGTAAATCCTAATTATCCTGTGTTCGGGCGGTTCACCGGCTACAGGCATACAAACCCTGCTGTAAAAACCCCCGAAATAAAAGACACTTTTGAAAGAACAAACCCCTCCAACGACGGCAAGTTTTCGTTTAAGGAATTCGGCAAAAACGTCGCCAAAGGCGTAGGCAAATTTTTTACTGACATATATGACAATATAGTAAAGAACCCGCTCATAACAATACCCGCAATAGCAGTAGCCGGCGCAATGGCTGCCACTCCTGTCGGGCTGGCATTTTTAGCGGGCGGCGGTATCTTTGCATCGATTTTTAGTGCGGCCTTTATCGGGATAAAAGCAACTTCCAATATTTCAGACAAAAAATGGGACAACCTCGAAAAACAGGGTAAAGACCTCGGCAAATTAATCCCCGGCGCAATACTTAGCGGGGTTGCCGCGGTAAAGAGCATCCGCATGATAGAAAAAGCCGGAGGAATTACGAAAAATTTTTCAGGCATCGGCAGGTCAATAGGCAAAGCCGGTGAAATAAACGCTTTTATAATGTCTATTTTTAAAAATATTGCAAAAGCCCCTTTCCGTATATTCAGTCCAAAAATGAAGCAAGCTGACGGTGGTGTATTCTTTGGCGCGCTTAAAAAGGACTGGGGAAATTTTATAACCGGCACAGGGAAAAAGGGGTTTTTTAATCCTGTTTTAAATGAAAAAACATTCACACAAGGAGAAAAAACTATTTTAGGGAATATCCTGGATAAACCTTTCAGCAGTCAGGGGACAGGTTTTATAGACTTCACATACGGCCTCGGCAGAGCACATAAGAGTAAAAATTTCCTGCAGGCTTCTATACCGGCTTTGCGTTGCCAGGCAGGTGAATAATAGTAAAAAAATATTTTAAAAAATCTTAACCAGCTAATCTATTATATTAAGTCTTCCAAGAGCATCAATTATAGTATCAAGTTTTTTGGTTTGTGTAATACTCATATGAATTAAAAATATTAATATAATTAAAAGAATAGGCAACATTACTATAAAATCGACCATAAACATCTTATCCTTCTTATAATATGATTTTATATTATAAAATGTTTTAGATTATGGCAATAAAATAATTTTCCTAATTGATAAAAAAAATTTTAATCAATTAATTTATCAAGTTTTCTGGAAATTTTATAAAGATACTCTAATGTGCTATCAATTTTTTTGCTTGTAGTAATATTCATATGAATCATAAATATCAAAATAATTAATAGCAAAGGCAGTATTAAAGTAAAATCCAACATTTAAATAACTCCTTTATTAATATTTTTTATATTAATAAAGAATATTAATTTTTGCAATTTTTAAAAATAGTATTATTAAAAATCCTATTTATTTTTCTCTATTTTGTCCGCCAGCTTATCAAGCTTTTCTCTTATTGATATACAAATGTATGTCGTTGCAATCATTATAAACAAGAGAACCGGTATTAGTAATTCCAAACCAAGCATAAATTAACTCCTTAATTAATCTTTTTTTTGATTTATAAGCTTATCAAGTTTTTCCCTTATAGATACACAAATGTATGTGAGAACAATCATAATAAATAAAAGTACCGGTAATATTAAGTTAAAATCAGGCATATACTCATCTCCATTTACTTGCTGCTATCTAATTTATTTTACTGTCTAATCTATCTGAAAGCCTGTCAAGGCTGTCTGCGAGTTTATCCAGCTTATCCCTGATATCTTTTGATTTTTGACTTTCAATCACATTAAGGTAAGTAAGGAAAATAAGGATAACAAGCAGCAGGGGTGATATCATCATAGGATCGAACATCATAGTGTAATTCTCCAAAAAATACTGTAATTTTATATTAAATAATATTATATATTATGACAATGTTTTGGAGTTATGACAATGTTTTTATATTTTTTAAATTTAAAAATTTTAATAGATGTAATAATAAGTTACTGCCGGTTGTCAAAATCTTCATACTGATCAATAAGCTCCGTCTCCGGGTAAGTATCCCCCGCATCAGAAGTAAAACTATCGCTCAGTTCAGTAAAAGGCTCTTCCTCCTCGTTACAGGTAAGAATTATTTCCCTCCTGTCAGTCCCCGGGAGCCCCTCTTCCTCGTCCAGCACCAGTACTTCGCATATAACATATTTTTTCTTTTGTTCATCAAAAATTTGCTTCATAACCGTATGTGCCATGCCTGTTTCTCCTTTAGGTTTTAAACAACCATAGCACTTTTGGCCGCTAAATTAATGCGTAAAAAGATTAATCCTTTTTAAGGTCTTTTAAACTTAAACCGATTCTTTTTTCCTGCGGCGTGAATTTCTTAATCAGAACTTCTACCTCCTGGTTAATATTAAGAAGCTCATACGGGTTCACATGCTCGTCCGCCATCTCCGCAACAGGGAGCAGCGCCTCTACACCCGGAAAAATATTTACAAATGCGCCAAAGTCAGTAATTTTATTGACAACGCCTTTAATAACCTGTCCTTCCTCAAACTGCCCTTCGATTTGCACCCAGGGGCTTTCTTCCATTCTCTTAAGGCTCAGACTGATTCTTTTTAGCTCTTCGTCAATTTTTAATACTTTTACTTTGATTTTTTCGCCAAGGGTAAGCACGTCCTGCGGATGCTTTATCTTATTCCAGCAGATTTCAGAAATCGGAAGCAGTCCGTCTATTCCATTTACGTCAATAAATGCGCCAAAATCGGCTAGCCTTACTATTTCGCCCTCAATAATCTGCCCTTCTTCAAGGTTGGCAATAACTTCATCCGCTATCCTATGCCTTTCTTGCTGCAGGCATACTCTTTCGCTCATGATGAGCTTGTTTCTTTTCGGGTCAGCTTCCAGTACCTTTACGCATAGTACCTGCCCGATGAGATTTTCGTGCGGAGTACCTGTTCTTAGCTGGCTGGCCGGAACAAATCCACGAAGGTCGAATATTTCTGCGATAACCCCACCCTTAACGAGTGAAGCAACTTTTACTTCTATTGTTTCTTCATTTTTGCGTGCTTCTTCCAGTTTTGACCAGTTTTCAGCAAGGTGTACCCTTTTAAGGGATATTTGTATTTGCCCTTCATCATTTCCTTCCTTAAGTACGTAAAACTTCTTTTTATCGCCCAAGGAAACAATATCTTCAGGGCTTTCAAAAGAGATGTTTGAGAGTTCTCTTAATGGCAGAAGCGCTTCTGTTTTTCCGCCCACATCCACCAGTACTCCTGACCTTTCTATACTTACAACTGTCCCTTCAACAAGGTCAGCCACCTTGACTTTATTTTCAAAGGATTTTTCCAGTAATTGCACAAAGTCCATTTTTTCTAAAATTGCCTCACTCACGAATCTTTTCTCCTATTCTTTTTATTTCATTTATTACTTCATTAATCACAAAATCCGGCGTGGAAGCCCCTGCTGTCACCCCGATTTTATACCTGTCCGTTATTAAATCCCTGTGCTTAGTTAAATCCTCTTTGTTTTCTATGTGTATTGTAGATTTCACAGGTTTTAATATTTCCGCCAGATGGGTAGTGTTGGCGCTTTCCCTGCTGCCCACTACCACCATTAAGTCCACTGTGCCCGCCAGCTCAAGCGATGCTTTTTGCCTTTTAAATGTAGCGTCACATATAGTGTTATAAATTTTAAGTTCTTTCGCATGCTCGGCTATGATTGGTATTATCTGCTTGAATTTTTCAGCGAGCTGCGTGGTCTGGATTACCACGCCTATTTTTTTAAATGCTGATATTTTATCAATATTTTTTTCTGCTTCTTCTTTTGAAGAAATAATAATACTTTCAGAAAACTGGTCAGCGTGGGCTTTTATTGCCATAACTTCCGGGTGGTCTGCCTTGCCTATAACAACGACCTTATACCCCTCCTGCGCAAGCGATTTAGCTTTGTCCTGAACTCTTTTTACATCAGGACAGGTCAGGTCAACCACTTTACAGCCTTTGTTTTCGAGTTCCTCACGTATCTGCGGGGAAGCCCCGTGTGTCCTTATAATACAAATTCCCTCGATATTTTCCGGGATTTCCTTAATTGTATGGATACCCAGATTTTTGAGGTATTCTATGACCTGGTTATTGTGAATTAGCTGACCTAATATATACACAGGCGTTTCAGGGTTTTCTTTTTTAACCCTTACAGCTTCTTCTACCGCTCTTTTTACTCCGTAACAAAACCCTGCGAGTTTTGCCAGTTTTATATCTTTTGCATGATTGATTACTGTTGTCATAAGCGTTTTATACCATGTCAACAATATTTTTCAAGCATACGGATAAAATAGACTTTTTATCCTTACTCAGACTGCTTCACTGCAAGATTTATTATCAGGCTCAATATAGAATAAAAGATTGAACCAAAAAGAGCCGGGAAAAATCCTTCAATTGTAAATCCTGGCACTAAAAACGCCGCAAACCCTAACATTAAAGCATTTATTACAAGTAAAAACAGTCCAAGTGTTACAATATTTATAGGCAGGGTAAGGAACACAATGATAGGTTTTATAAAAGTGTTAACTAATGATATAACGACCACAGAGATAAGCGCTGCAATCAGCCCGGCAATTTCTATTCCCGGGGTTATACTAGAAACAAGAATAAGGGCTAATGCTAACATTATCCATTTAACGATTGCGATTAGCATATGATTTCTCCTATAATTTTACTTAACCCAGTATAAACAGGAGAAAATCTTATGGCAACAGCTGAAATAACTATAATACCTATTGGAACAGGCTCTACCAGCACGAGCAATTTTATTGCAGAAGCTGAAAAAATACTAAAAAACTACCCGGATGTTAAAAACAAACTAACCAGCATGGGTACAGAGATTGAATGCGATAATATTGAAAAATTATTTGACATACTTAAAGAAATGCACCTTGCAACTTTCAATAACGATACCCAAAGAATTTACAGCATAATAAAAATTGATGACAGAAGAGACAAGGAATCTACGCTCGAAGGAAAAATAGAAGCTGTAACATCTAAACTAAGCGCCTAAAAACCCTGCTTCTCCATCGCAAATATTACTGAATTCCTTGGGACAAAAAGGAGAGATCCTCCACGAGATTTTATTCTTTTTGGAAAAGTTCACCGGACATGATTAAATAAATAAATAACTCATAAGTTGAGAGCGAATATTGAAAGACCCAAAAAAAATACTTTATATTAATAATTTTTTCACCAAATACGGCGGTGCTGAAAATACTATATACAGAATTGCAAACCTTATGCAGCGCAAAGGCATAGAAATATACTTTTTCTGCACAAATAAACAGCCTTACTTTTTCGAGAATTATGAATACGAAAAATATTTCCCTGAATACAAGGACAAAAGGACTTTATCAGTTAAAAACATTACAGGTTTTTTGAAAACTTTTTATAATTTTGAAGTTAAAAATAACCTTAAAAAATATCTGGAAGAAATAAAACCCGACCTGGTAAGCATCCATAATATACACTACCACCTTACCCCAGCTGTTTTTGACGCCTGTGAGGAACTCAAAATACCGATAGTGTTTTACTTACACGACCCAAGGTCTTTCTGCCCTGGCGGTACTTTGTCTTACGGCGGACATTACTGCAACAAAGAATACTGCATAAAAGGTAATCCCTTTATGTGCATTATAAATAAATGCAAGCTAAACAGCCTGAAGGGAAGTATTCTTTCTTCTCTATACTACTTATATTTCAGGAGCAAAAATATATTTAACAGAGTTGATGCCGTATTCTGCCCGAGCCGCGCAATCGCTGAGCTGGCAATACGATCGGGCGTAAATAAGGAAAAAATTTACCAGATAAATAATTTTATAGAAGAAAATATAGAAAAAGAAAATAAAGAAACAGTTTTAAACAAACAGGAATATTTTCTTTATGTAGGAAGAATTGACAGCGAAAAAGGCATTAATTATCTTATAGAAGCAATGAAAACCCTTCAAAAAGATATTGCACTGCATATCGTAGGCTCGGGCACAGAAGAAGAACACTTTAAAAAAATAGCCGCTGAAAACGGCCTGCCTAATATAAAATTCCTCGGGTACAAAACAGGCAAAGAGCTTGAAGAACAATACAAGAACTGCATAGCGACCATTCTTCCTTGTAATTGGTTTGAAAACTTCCCACGCTCCATACTCGAATCCTTTGTCCACGGCAAGCCTTCAATCGCCTCAAGAGTCGGGGGAATCCCGGAAATGATTGATGACGGGGAAAACGGATATATTTTTGAGGCAGGCCAGGCCGAAAAACTATCTGAGCTGATTAAAGCAATGTTTTCTGATAAAGAATTATCCGCCAGCATGGGTGAAAAAGCAAGGGAAAAGGCCTTTAGCCGCTATAATGCAGAGGATTATTCAAATAGAATTATCAATATTTACAAAAACATTTTAAATAAATATTAAATAAAAGGGCAATGGTCAAACATTGACTGATGAAAAAACACCTGTGTCAGAACACGGAGTTACAAATACCTTATTATTGGACATATTCCTGTTTTGATAGATAATAATCAGTAATGCAAACGAAAATTAATAATAATTTATATAATCAGGTAGAAAAACTACTCTATAAAGTAAACAAGCCTTCCAGATACACAGGTCATGAACCAGGCAGCGCAAATAAGGACTGGGATGCAGCAGAGGCAAGGCTTGCGCTGGCGTTTCCTGACTTATACGAGATAGGTATCTCAAACCTCGGACTGCGAATTTTATATAACAGAATCAACAACCACCCGTCCGGCAAGTTTCTTGCTGATAGGGTTTATGCGCCGGAAGTGGACTTTCGTGGCCAGCTTAT
The DNA here is from genome assembly GCA_964558005.1 of uncultured Gammaproteobacteria bacterium. Taxonomy (GTDB): domain Bacteria; phylum Cyanobacteriota; class Vampirovibrionia; order Gastranaerophilales; family UBA9971; genus JANQGS01. The sequence goes on from CAZLCO010000008.1 coordinate 12,891, forward strand.
TGAAAACAACCTCCCCCTGTATGCTCTGGAAAGCTTCCGCCCACTGAAGGACTTTGATGTAATAGCATTTTCTTTGCAGTATGAACTAAGTTACCCTACTTTGTTGTCGATGCTGGAACTGGCTGGCATACCCTATAAACGAGAGAAAAGGACATCCGAGCACCCACTAATAATAGCAGGTGGCCCGGGCAGCTATAACCCCGCACCAATGGAGGAATACGTTGACGCTTTCATTTTCGGGGACGGCGAGAGCGTAATCATTGATATTCTGGAAAATATCAATGACAGGGAAAAAATTTCGCAATTATCCTGCATATACATGCCCGGCTATCATAAATCAGGAAAAATCACCAAACGAGTAGATGAAATAGACAACACCATATACCCAGTGTGCTTTCCGGTGCCGTTCAGCTCGTCGGTACACGATAGGGCGGTAGTTGAAGTCAGGCGGGGTTGTAACAGGATGTGCCGCTTTTGTCAGCCGGGGTATGTAAATTTTCCGGTGAGGGAACGCTCACAGGAAAATATTATTTCTCTTGTTGACGATGTGCTTAAAAACACCGGATATGACGAGTATTCGCTCTTATCCCTTTCGTCCAATGATTATAATGGCATAGAAAAATTGGTAAAAAAATTAAATGATAAGCATGGGCCTACAGGCGCGTCTGTTTCGCTGCCGAGCCAGCGAGCGGATAATTTCAGTCTTGAGCTTGCAGAACTTGTGCAGTCAGTAAGAAAAAGCACCATAACCCTTGCGCCCGAAGCAGGCAGTCAGCGATTAAGGGATGTAATTAACAAAAACCTTACGGAAGAGCAGATTGTGCATGCGGTGGAGTCGGTCTATAAAGCGGGCTGGCGAAGTGTTAAGCTGTATTTTATCCTGGGACTTCCCACAGAAACATACGAAGATTTGGATGAAATGTATGACCTGCTTAAAACCCTGAAAAGCCGCACAGGGGGATTGAAAATAACCTGCTCGGTGTCCATTTTTATACCCAAGCCGTTTACGCCGTTTCAGTGGTTCGGGCAGGAAGCGCCGGAAGTTATTGAACAAAAAATCAGATATCTCAAGCAAAAGACCAGAACCTTAAAAGGAGTTAAGGTAAATGTGCATGATATGTTTTTGTGCCAGCTGGAGGCTGTGTTTTCAAGGGGCGGCAGCGAACTCGGCAAGCTAATCGAGGCAGCTTATAAAAATGGGTCATATTTAGACGCGTGGAAAGAGCACTTTAACCGTAGATTGTGGCTGGATGCGGCAGAGGAAACCGGGATTAACCTGACAGAATATTCAACAAAATCATATTCAACGGACGAAGAGCTTCCCTGGGACAGACTCGATGTCGGGGTCAAAAAGGAATTTTTAATCAAAGAATATGAAAAAGCTTTAAAGGCTGAACTTCATTCAGAAAAAACCTGCCAGTCTGAACCAAACAATGAAAACAAAATTAAACAGGATGAAAACAATACAAAAAACACAAAAGTCTATACGGAAAAAGGACACAAGTATCGCCTGAAGATTTCAAAGACCGGCTATTTAAGGTTTATATCGCATCTTGACTGGCAAAAGCTGATTTATACAGCAATCAGAAAAAGCGGCATGAAAATTAATTTTTCCCAGGGGTTTAATCCTACACCAAAAATTTCGGTCGGTATCGCATTGCCTTTATTCATCGAAGGAAAGGGCGAATATATTGATATTGAACTTCAGGAAAAAGTTGCCGAACATGTAATTAAAGAGAAGTTAAATGAAATACTGCCGGAAACTTCTCAAATATCAAAAATTGTAAACCTGTCAGGAAGTACTCAAAGTATAGAAAAACAGGTTTGCTGGGCGGTATACAGGGCATACCCAGAGGAAACGTCAATAATTGAAAAAAATTACCTCGAAAGTATTGCCAAAGAGTTTTTATTAAAGGAAAATATAGTTATCGAGAAATCATCCAAAAAGGGTGTTAAAAAAATCGATATCAGGCCTTTAATATATTCGCTAAATTATAATAAGGACGAGAATATTCTTGAATTCACACTGGCAAGATGTTTACAGAATTCACCGGAGAATATTGATAAACAGTTTTCCATTGGTTCAATACGGGCTGATGAGTTTGTGAAAATATTAACTCCTGAAATAGACTGGAGAATAACCAGGGAAAAATTATTAGACAATAATTTTAATGAGTTAATTTAAGTTTTATACAATTTTTTAGAGGAAACGAAAAATTTATGAGTAAAAGAATCATTATTTCAGAACGGGACAACATAGCAGCTGTTGTCAAAGACAAACGTGTCCAGGAATTTTACATTCACAGAGGAGAAATATTACTGGGAGATATTTACCTCTCAAAAGTACAAAACGTATTGCCCAGTATAGATGCGGCATTCGTTGACGTGGGCAGCGATAAAATGGGTTTTATTCACGCATCGGACATTATGGGCAAGGGTTCGCTTACGGAAATAGTAAAACCTAATCAGCCGATGGTTGTACAGGTAGTAAAAGAGCCAACAGGACACAAAGGTCCTCGTGTAACCACATCTATAAGCCTTCCTGGAAGGTTTTTAGTGTTAATGCCTTTTGAAAAGGGTATTAACGTAAGTAAAAAAATCGCCAGCGCAAAGGAAAGAGCACGCCTTAAATCAGTTGTAAGTGTGTTAAAAACCCCGGGTGTCGGTGTAATTATTAGAACAGAAGCAGAAGGCCAGTCAGAGGCCGAGATACAGGAAGACCTTGAGTTTTTGTTGGAAAAGTGGCAGAGCGTTGTTACAGTCGCAGATACCGTAACTCCGCCAAACCTGCTTTTGCGTGATCAGGACCTGCTTTATAAAGTAATAAGAGAGGCCTGTACTGAAGACATAGGCGAGATAATTGTAGATACGTCTTTTGCATATCACAGGGCACAGCAGCTTTTACAGAGCTGGAATATATCAAAAATTAATTTAACACTGCATAAAGACAAAGAATCAATATTAAATTATTACAATATTGATAAAGAAATAAAAGCAGCACTGCAATCTAAAATAAACCTGCCAAGCGGCGGTTATCTATACATTCAGCCGACTGAAGCGCTTTCTGTTATTGACGTTAACAGCGGCAAGTTCGTAAGTTCCGCCACGCAGGAAGAAACAATAAGAAAGACTAATCTGGAAGCAGTTGATGAAATTGCAAGGCAGCTCAGACTCAGGAACATCGGCGGTATGATAATCGTTGATTTTATTGATATGGATAACAGGGCAGACCAGATAAAAATACTTGAACAGTTTGAAATGGCGTTGGAAAACGATAAGGCAAAGCCGCAAATTGGTCAGATATCAGATTTGGGCCTTGTTGAATTAACAAGGCATAGACAGGGACAGAGTCTTGCTGAAATATTCACCAAAAAGTGCCAGAACTGCGCAGGGACAGGCAGTATACTTGAAGAATTTAATTTTGTAGTGCCTCCACAAGAAGCTGAAATGGCTCTAAAAGCTCAAAAAGTCAAGCAGTTCAAACCGCCATACCAGAAGCCCAAATTTGAAAACCACCAGAAAACATTTAAAAATGCTCAGCAATCAAGGCCAGCTCCCGTTAATAAGCGGATTGAGACCAGTCCGGCTTTAACAGCGGCAGAAGCGCATAAAATCACCAATAGAAACCATGAAATTAAAGAAAAAACACCTGAAATTAATTCTGAAACTATAAAAAATTACATGAGCGAAGGTGATTACATACCTAATATGTCTAAGGTAATAAGGTTTTCAGCTGTTCCTTCGGGTATAGTAAGGAAAAATCTGGGAGAAGACTATAAAACCGATGTATTCACTATACTGGGCGAAATAGAAGCTGTAGAAGCTCAGATAAATGAAGTATCACAGCAGGAAACCCCTGATAGAATAACAAAAGCAAAAGTAGTTAAGGAAGAAAGTCAGGAAGAAAAGAATAAAGCCGCTGCCGCAAGGCCAGGTCCTTCTGCTGGGGGAAGAAAGCCGGGAAGGACATCAAGGCCCGGCCGGTCAACAAGGTCAAAAAGTAGCACAACTAAAAAATAAGGGAAACAGGAGTTGTTAAAGTTACTGTATAAGACAATATCAGTTGTTTTAACCACAGCTGTCATATATATTAGCTGTTGTTCGGCTTCGGACAGCGGGGTGCTAACAGGACAGGAACCGTCTTATATTCCGCCGCCGCCTAAAATTGAAACTCCCAAGACACTTGTTATAAAAAAGCCTCTGGAAGAAAAACCACCTGGAGAAGATAGCTTAAAACCTCCACAGGTACAACCAAAGCAGGAAACCACAGAAAAACCAGTTATAGAACCTGAAAAACAAATTGAGCCAGAGCAAGAGCCTCCAGAAGTTAGTGAAGAGCCACAGGCACAATTTCAGGCTGTTGAGCAGCCTGAATCCCCACAACAGCCTGAGCAGCAAACCCAGCCTCAACAGCCTCAACCACCAATCGAGCCACCGGTAAAATCTGAGGGTATAATCGGCAAGATATTGGTTGCACTGCTGAAGTCTGTGGCAATTATTCTGGCGGCGATAGGTTTTTATAAAATATATCCTAAATTAGTGGCGATGATGAAAAAAATGAGCGCTAAAAAGTCAGCGCCATCCGGCGGGGATGCTGAAGAACCAAAGACTATTGGCGAGGCAGTTTCATCTTATATTAAGCATAAGCTGCGGAAGTAGGAAAGTTATTGGGTAAACTGAAGCCCACCTTTGGTTTTAAAAACTATTGCGTAGATTAGTCAACGTTTGCAATTTTAGGAAAATTTTAAACAGACAGATTGCGTTAATTAATAGCCGACTGAAGCTCTTTCATCTTGAATATCTGCCTTGTGAAATAATGCTCATTTATATCTTTTTCAAATTGACTGGCCAATGCCTCAGGACTGCAGTTGTTTTTATAATATTCAATGCCTTTTTTGCTCAGGTCTTCCATTAGTTTTTCGTTATTTAAAAGATTATCAACAATCCGGGGCAAGTCTTTCCAGTCTTTAATTGTAATTACTGGGGAATCCTTTAAATACCCATAATCAGGCTGCTCTTCAGCTATCACAACACACCCGCTATACAGCCCCTCAAAATACCTGAAAGTTTCAAGGTTTGTGCCCCTCGGGGCAACACATATTTTAGTGTCCATCATTATTTCAGAATAATTATCCACGCTTGAATCTTTATATGCGTTAGGAAACGAGTCATTCGGTTTTTCATATACGATATATTTGCTTTTCATTTCATTAAGAAGTGAAAATAACTTCATCCGGGATAAAATTTTAGGAGTTTTTAATATTTTTCTCATTAAACAGTCTTTTTTAGTGTGTATAACTGAGCCTAAAAAAGAAATATCGTATTTTCTTTTATTAATTGGCTTAAAAGTCTGATCCACTAATTTATAAACACAAAGAGGTATAGAAATTACATTTTTTTTATTTGGATAAAACAATTTTTTATAAAAAATTCTGAGATATTGGATTAATACCAGAAGATTAAATTTTGGGGCATTTTTGTGAAAAGCCAATTTATTAAGCTGACCCGGCGATTTATAAACTAAAGCTACTTTGTCGGAATATTTCGGTGCCCTGTTCCATTCATCCCCAATCAAAATAACTATTGTCCTGCTTAATTTTTCTTTGTCTTTATAAGGTAAATTATCAACATTCCTGGTCAAAATAAAAATATATTCATTAAAAAAAGCGAGTTTTTTGCTAAGATGCATTAAAATACTGTGATAATGAGGTAAATTACAGTCCAGCGTAAAACAGTTTTTTTCCATTACTTCTTCTAAAGATGAAAACTCTCCTGAATTTATATAGACAAAACAATTTTCAAATTTTAGTTTATTGAGTATCTTAACGGCCATCTTTAAACTCCAGCTTTGATGACATTATAATATAATAAAAAATCAATTTTTTATTGTAAAATAAATTAATGCACAAAAAATTTTTGATAACAGGCGGCGCCGGATTTATAGGCAGCCATTTAACAGACCGGCTTCTTTCAGCGGATTGCCATATTGTATGCGTTGATAATTTCGATGATTTTTATCCTAAAACAATCAAAGAAGCAAATATAAAAAATCATCTAAACCACGAAAATTATTCTTTTTATAATGCTGATATCGTTAACCCTGAAGACTTAAAACCAATTTTTGAAAAACACAACATAACCAATATTATTCATCTGGCTGCTAATGCGGGAGTCAGGCCTTCTCTGGAAAACCCCGCCAAATACGCAAAAACCAACATTAACGGCACAATAAACCTTCTTGAACTTACAAAAGAATATGGTATTAAAAAATTCATATTCGGCTCATCAAGCTCAGTGTATGGCTCAAGAAAAGACGGTCCGTTCCGGGAAGATATGAAAATAGATAGGCCAATCTCCCCATACGCCGCGACAAAAGCGGCAGGCGAACAGATTTGCTACACCTACAGCCATTTATATGACATAAATATAGTGTGTTTAAGGTTCTTCACTGTATACGGACCAAGACAAAGGCCAGACCTGGCAATACATAAGTTTTCAAAACTCATAAATGACGGAAAACCTATACCTGTTTTCGGTGACGGTACAACTAAACGTGATTACACCTTTATAAACGATATTTTACAGGGAATTATCGCTGCAATTAATTATGATAAAACCCAATACGAAATCTTCAATCTTGGAGAGTCCAACACAGTAGAACTTAAGTATTTAATAGAACTTATAGAAGAAAATATAGGCAAAAAGGCTATTATTGACTGGCAGCCTCTCCAGCAAGGGGACGTACCGCTTACCTATGCTGATGTTACTAAGTCAAGGGAAATGCTTGGATATAACCCGACGACCAAAATCGAGGACGGGTTAAAGGTTTTTGCCGAATGGTTCAGGAAGAATTATAATTAAAGCCTTTTTAAACTTATCAATAATCATATTATTTATTTCACACTTAAATACCATTGTTAAAGTGAAATAAATCACCATCCCTAAAACTCCCTGTATAAATGTGGTTAAAATGCCAACTCCAAGAAAAGCCCCGGTTATCTTTGCGGCTATACACGCTATAATCCCTGCAATCATATACTTTAAAGGCTCCCTGAAAATTTCATTAAGCTGAAAAAATTCCCTTGCCTGGTAAAACATAAACCCGGCGATAAAAAGCTGAGAACATAAGAAGGCAACAGCAGTGCCTTCAATCCCAAATTTAAATACCAAAAGCAGGTTTAATGCTATATTTACTACGATCCCTAAAATGCCATAAATAAAGTAATAATGTTCTTTTCCCTGAGGTATAAAGACCTGCGAGTTGACAAGTTTAATCCAGCCCTCAAAAATAATCGAAAAAGCAAGTATATTCATAAGGACTATAACCTTTTCAAACCCTTCGCCAAAAAACCACGGCACAAATTCGCTTGATACCCCAATAACCATAAGGGCAATGAAAATTGAAATATATGAAACTATCTGGAATGATTTAGTAATATAATACCTGGCCCCTCCCTCGTCACCTTTTATGAACAGATTGGAAATTCTCGGCAACAGTATGGGCCCGAGCCCTCCCGTAATCGTAGCGGTGATGACAAATATTCTGAAAGCTGAATCATATAAACCAACTGCCTTTATTCCCAGTAACAGACCAATAAAAATACTGTTAAAAGTAGGTCTTATATATCCTGTTAAATTTCCGCCAAATATTTTAAGATTTGGCTTGTAATGGTTTATTATCCCTGAAAATGACACTCTTTTGAATTTTATATGCCCTTTCAGGTAGAATAGCATTATAACGTTCTGAAAAAATACCTTTGATGTATTCAAAAAGATATAAACAGCAACATCATTTTTGTCATTAACAAATAAAAACAATGCCGCTACATACAGGACATTAGCGGCAATATTCCTTAATGCTACTTTTTTTATGTCTTCGATTCCGACAAAATACCACGAAACATCCAAAAAGCAGGCTAAAATAAGAATTCCCTGCAATAGAAAATAAAAAGTATGCTCGCCGCCGAAAAAATAAACAAACACAAGATAAGCTATCGTGGAAATCGCAGTGGTTATAGCATTAAAGTATAATATTTCCCAAAACACCCTGTTTTTTTCATCCGGATTATCCCTGACATAGGCTATGCTCCTGCTGCCGTATAGACCTGTACCGAGTATTGCAAAAGCTGTAAAATAAACCGTATAAGCAATAGTGTATGAATTGACCCCTATACCTTCCGGCCCGAGCACCCTGGCTATATAAGGAATAGTCACTACAGGCATTAATACCCTTAATGCAATATATAGTGTCTGGTATATAAAATTTTCCGTTAAGCTTGGTCTTTTATACATTTCTTAGTTGACAGCCGCCAGCTTCTTCATCGTGCTGGCAACTACCTGGTCCATATTATAATATTTGTACTCGGCCAGCCTGCCCACGAACGCATACTTGCCCTGCTCTTCAAGTTTTTTTACTTCCTCTATATACTGTTTTCTCTTTGCGGTATTTTCTTCAGTCAACACAACATAATACGGTATGCCTTCTTTTTTTGGATATTCAAAACAAATAGTCGATTTTTCAGTCTTTTCATCAAGAAAATGCTTGTACTCCGTTATCCTTGTATAGTCATAGTCATTCGGATAATTAACAACAGCCGCCGGCTGGAATTTTTCTTTTTCCACAGTCCGGTATTTAAATTCTATTGACCTGTACTCCAGCTTCCCGTATTTATAATCGAAAAACCTGTCCAGCTCACCGGTATAAACAGTAAAATCCGCGGCTATGTCGTCTTTTGCGTTAAAATAGTCCACTCCCAGCATAACAGCAATATTTTCATGCTCCAGCATTTTGTCGAAAACCGGAGTATAACCTTTTATTGGCATACCCTGGTATTTACTGGAAAAATACCTGTCATCCCTGTTTGTCCTTACGGGTATACGCTTCGCCACGTCCGGAGAAAGCTCTTCAGGGTCTCTTTCCCACTGTTTTATAGTGTATTTTTTGAACATTAACTCATACAGCGTTTCACCGACCTGGGAAACCACCACATCCCGGAAATTTTGCGCCGGGTCATTAAATTTTGAATTTCTTGCTTCGTTTGCTAAAAACCCTTCAACTTCATTGATTGAAATATTTACCCCGAAAAGATCGCATATAGTATCCCTGTTGATAGGGATAGGCACGAGCCTGGAATTTACATAGCTCAAAACTTTATGCTGGTAGCAGTTAAAATCTGTGAACCTGTTTACAAAGTCCCAGACATTTTTATCCACAGTATTAAAAATATGCGGACCGTATTTATGGATAGTTACGCCGTTATCGTCCTTAAAATCATAACAATTACCGCCGATATGCCTTCTTTTTTCTATAATAAGTACTTTCTTGCCCTGCTCAGCGAATATTCTGGCCGCCGTCGACCCCGCAAAACCCGCCCCGACAACAATCACATCATATTTCATTTATCTTTTCCTTATAAAATTTAATTCCAAATAACTTTTATTTTTATTATAATAAATTAAATTCACTTAACTATCAATGAAAGATGAACATATGACAGCTGAAAGAGTGGCGGCGCTGGTACTGAATTTTAACCAGAAGGAATTTTTACCCGAAATGCTCAAAGCATTAGTCAACCAGACCAGAAAGGTTGACACAATATTTATTATAGATAACCACTCAACCGACAAGACCCCGGAGTTTCTCTTTGAGCAGGGTGTTTTGCCGCAAACAGCCGACGAAAACAACACAGAACCCATAGAAATCAAAACGGTTTATAAAAACACAGAACTAATCTATCACAGAACAACAGAAAACTATGGCTGCGCCGGCGGGAACTATGTTGCTTTTCAACGGGCTCATAAAGATAATTATGATTATTACTGGGTATTTGATTCTGACGGGCTGCCTGAAACCGACTGCCTTGAAAAATTATTAGCCCATAAAAATAAGGCTGATTATATTTCTCCTCTGATATTAAACCGTAATAACCCGAAAGAAACCTGTTTTGGGCTTAAAGAAAACATTGCTGATTATTTTACAAAAGTCTTTAACGACCCTGAAAAAATAAAAAGCCATTCCCAAAACGGCTTAATGCCAAACACTGCAAACCCCTGGAGCGGTGCGCTTATTAAAAAAGCCGTGCTCGATAAAATAGGCTACCCCAGAAAAGAATTTTTTATAACTGCTGATGAAGTTGAATATGCAATAAGGACAATGCAAAATGGGTTCAATATTTTAACCGTTACCGACGCTGTATGTTATCACCCCAAACCGGTTCAGACCAAACTAAGAAAAACCCAGAATTTTTTGCGCACATACTGCAGCGCACGTAACTATTTTATACTGCATTGGGAGTATTTTAATCCGTTTGTCCTGGGCTTACACACCTCTAAAAAACTTTTTAAAACAATCCTTACAGGAAATTTAAAAGCACTGGAAATACTTTTTACTGGCTGGTTTGATGCGATTACCGGCAGGTGGGGCAGAGAAAAGGAATATTTAAAATAGGAAAATGATTATGGACAAAGAACAAACATTACCCAATTTTTTCATTGTAGGAGCGGCAAAATCAGGCACAACTACATTATATAAGTATTTAATAAATCATCCTGAAATATACTTTCATGAAGAAGTAAAAGAACCCAAGTTTATAACCGCTCAGTTTTTAAAATTCCCTTTCAATGGACCTGCAGCCGATGTTGTAGAAGAAAAAATTATTAAAAACATTGAAGAATATCAGAACCTCTATTTAAAAGGAAAAGATTATAAAATTCGGGGCGATGCGAGCGTAGACACCTTATATTACTATGATAAAGCCATACCTGAAATCAAAAAAATAACTCAGGACCCTAAAATAGTAATTATTCTCAGAAATCCCGTGGAAAGAGCATTTTCCGCATATAATCATATGCTTAGAGACGAAAAAGAAATATTGAGCTTTTTAGAAGCCTTAAATCAAGAAGAAGAAAGAATTAACGATAACTGGGAATATATGTGGCACTATAAAAAATATGGACTTTATTATCAGCAGGTTAAGGCTTATATGGAAAACTTTGAACATGTTAAAGTTTACCTTTTTGATGACCTTAAAAATGACGCGCCTTCATTGTTAAAAGATGTCCTTGAATTTTTGGAGGTAAGTCAATACACATTTTCAAATTCAGATAAACGCTACAATATTTCCGGTGTTCCCAGGAACAAATTTTTCTGCGACTACTTAATAAGAAAGAACCCTTTAAAAAATTATTTAATTAAACCTATTATAAAAAGTTTATATTCTAAAGAAAAAGCAGAAGAATTCATAAACAAATTAAAAGCAAAAATGTACAAAAAAGTGCCTTTTGACAATGAAGCAAAAATGTATCTTAAAAATTACTACAGAGAAGATATCTTAAAACTTCAGGGCTTAATAAACCGAGACTTGAGCGCATGGTTGAAATGATTTTATTTTTTAAAGAATGCATTTGGACATAAAAATAATAAAGTTTCGGATAATTTATTAATAAAAAAAAACTTAACCCTTTCTTTCAGTATTATATCTTCCGCTTTTATTTCACCATCCACATAATTTTGCTTTAAGTCCTTTGAACTAAAAGAAATAAACTCTTTATGGAACTTTTTATCAATCCGTCTTAAATTCCAGCCATAAGTACCAAATTTGTTAATGTTTTTAATATTAACAAAATATTCTTTTAACTCTTCATTTTTATTTAAAAATTCTTCAATTTCTTTGTACTCATTACATACACAATAAACTTTATCCTTGTTCTTTACTGAAGCATTTAAATTATCCTGTCTGTAATAAATAAAAGCCTCTTCTAAAAGCATTATTTTTTCAGCACAGGCAAATGCTTTGAATTGAAATGATATATCCTGAAAAGAAGCTCCGGGCGTTTCCAGAAAATTTATATTGTTTTTTAATAAAAATTCCCTGTTATAAATAGCAGACCATATTGTCTGTTTTAAGGTCAAAGGATATGAGTCTTCCTTGGGGTTTATAATTTTATTAGCTTTTTCCTTTTTAATAAGGTTCTTTTTAATAATTTTGTTTTCTTCGCCCCAATATTCATAATAATCACTCTTTACCACATCACAGTCATTATTTTTTATGGCTTTATAAAATATTTCAAACATATTTGGCTCAATAAAATCGTCAGATTCCACAATGCCGATATATTCGCCGGTTGCTTTACTTAGCCCCCTGTTCATTGAATGGCCGTATCCGGCATTTTCTTTATTGATTATAACTATTCTGCTATCTTTTTCCGCATATTCTTTTAAAATCTGCAACGAACTGTCAGTCGAGCCGTCATTTACGCAAATAACTTCAATTTCTTTTAATGTTTGACTTAATATACTGTCGATACATTTCCGCAAATATTTTTCCACGTTATAAACCGGGACAATTATAGATACCTTTGGTAAATTACTCATAAATTAAACCTTTCCACTACATCACTTAAAAAAATTATTTTAATTTTAACTTTGTTTTTAATTTTCCCCAAATTATTTCAATTATTCCCTTTAGGTTGTACCGGTGGTGGTTTCTCAGGGTGTATAAATCCGCTTCTTTGTTAGGTATAACAAAGGCCGGGTGTATGATTTCTGTTATTTCACCCCTTGGCATATTTGCATAGCGGTCTTTTTCGTTATGACAGTGCAACGCATCCGCCGTAAAACCTATGTTAGAGACAAGATTGACCTTCGGAACGATGCAGAGTCCCCCCTGGCAATATAAAGAATACGACCACGTAAAATCCCAGGCCCTGGCTTTATTATTATAGACTTTACTGAAATGAAATTCCCTTAGTCTCTGGATTAAAAAATCATCAAACATATTTTTCATTTCTTTCTGCTCAAGAAATTTCGGCAATGTCGAAAGCCCTCTGTCATAGTGTTTCCAAGCCCTTTTCCATGTAGCCCAGCCCCAAATTAACGGTTGTTTGGAAAAATAATAACTCCCCTCTCCGATCTTTATTTTCCCGTCGAGAAAGTTATTCCCGGTAATATGCATGACCCTTTCGTCGTCTTTGTAGTACTCAAGAAGCTCTTCAGAAAAGAAAAAGAAGCTTTGTGCGGGCAGGCAGTCATCTTCAAATATAATGCCCATTTCGTTATCCTCGAAAAACCAGTCTATGGCTTCTGGTACAGCCTTGTCACACCCGAGATTCTTATCAAGGAAGCGAGTATGCAGCTTACAATCCCAGTCAATTAAATTAATTATTTCCCGCGTTTTTTGACATTTTTCTATATCTTCAAGCCTGTCAGGGCGTGGGCCGTCAGCTGCTACATATAATTTTGCCGGTTTGACTTTCCGTATTTCTTCAAATACTCTGAGTGTTGTGTCATACCTGTTAAAAATTAAAAGCAATATAGGAGTTTTAAACATTATTTCTTTCTTTTAGCTCTGTTTCCTCGGATTTTGATGATAGGCTGTGTATTATACCCTGAACAAACATTATAGCAGCAAAATATGTTATTGCCGTAGGCACTCTTAGCCCATCAAACAAATGATAAATAAAATAATATATACAAAGGAAAATGCTTAGATTGGAAAAAAGTTTTATTTCTTTGGATACTCTAGCTGATAGGATATTGCCGTAATTTTTTGCAAATATTATTATAAATGGCATATAGTAAAGTAGCCCCATAAGGCCATAGTCAAAAAATATTTCGGTCAACTGGTTGTGTGTAGTTTGCACAAGGAATTGGTATCTGGGGGTTTGAGTTGCTGAAAGGTAAAAAATAACTTTGCGGGATTCGCCCAGCCCAAAGCCAAAAAGCGCTTTTATAGCATCAAGGTTAACGTTCCAGTAATTAATAAAGTATTGCCAGTTAGTTTTCCGAATAGTAAAAGAATTATTTCCTGAGTCTTCAAAAATTGAATTTATACTTTTGTTAATAGTAAATATTATTTTGTCAAATATACCTAAATAATAAACTAAAGCTATTGATGCTACTATGATTCCTGCTATTATCTGAATTCTATATTTTGGATTACCCAGAAATTCAACTATTTTAAACTTATAACCTTCTTTAAAGTTTATTAGAACGTAAATAAACACACTAAACAAAAAAGCAATGAGTGATGTTTTGTTACTATAGAACATAGCAACCCCAAACATAGCAAAGCACATTAAAAATAAAGCACAGTTCAGATATTTGGGTAGCTTGATTTTGTTCTGATCAATAAAATTATCAATATAATATTTAAAGGTAACTATAAATCCGAAAAATATTGCTGCGCTTATCTGAAAGCCACTTAAACCTTTACTCAAAAAAATTAAAAGTATAGCAACCATAAAAGCCAGCATAATAACCCATACCTTTGTGGAGCTCACAATAAGTTTGTCTATATTTTCCTTGCCTGTAATATTACTAAATACAGAAAGTCCCACTATACTAGAGAAAAAGACACATATTGCTCCGATAAGCACGACCATTTTCGCAGGCTGATTTTCTGAGCCTTCTTCCCAACCGTATATCTGCCCTTCCTGTGAAATATTAAAAGTTGAAGCGTTAAAGAAATAATAAAAAACACTCAGAAGCATAAAAAACAATACAAAGCGAAATTCATGGAATTTCCATAAAAAATTAAAATGCTTGAAAAAATAATAGAAGCCTGCTACCAGGCCGAGCCCGAATACCAACACTTTTGGCCTGAATGAAATATGCAAAAATTTACTTATAAAGGTATCAATAATAATCCATAAAAAAAATGCCTGAACTACAGTATATACAAAGAATGGGCTTCTAAAAACCTTGGGCGCAAAAAAATTAAAAGAAAAAATAAGTATAAGTGTAAAGACTGAAAAGATAACCAGCAAAAAACTACTGTCCGCATAAAAAGGCAGTGGAACCTTTCTCATTAAAACATTTGCGCCAACATAAGCAAGAAAGATTATACCCAGGCGTATCCAGAATTTTTCAGGTATATTGAAAAATTTTTCAATCATTCATCTAACTATGTCCATTCATCCAAGTCTAAATCTTCTTCATCTTCTTCCCGGTTACTTTGTTCCTCTAGTTTTAAAACATTTTTTTCAATTTCAGAATTTTCTTCCCTGGCAATTATTCCAAGGATTTTCGCATCTGAATCTCCAAATTTATCAATGAATTCCAATAATTCCTGTCTGTTAGTAGCCATAGAAGAGATTAAAACAATACCCTCTGAACATTTTTTTAGAGTTTGTATCTCAGGAAGTACAACAAAGCCATGCGGCGCATTGATTAAAATAAATTCATAATGATTTTTTAGTACATCTAAAATCAATTTAAATCCTTTACAGGAAATATAATCGTTTAAGTTATCTTCATGAATATGAATATCAGTATCAATTTTGTGAAAATTACTTATTTCATCACCATTTTCGTCTTTTTGTATTTTTACTGTCTTTTTAAAAATCCCGAGAATACCTGCTGTTAAATCACTATTTGATAAAGGATCATCCTGTTTTAATTCCTTTTCAGTGGGATATAAATGCTGTTTTTCCAAAAGATTAAATCTTAACTCCTGATTAATAAACTTTATTAATTTAATAAGGTCATATTCGCCATTTTGCTTTGATACCAGGTCTATGTATAAAACACTTCTGCTCATTTCAGCTAACTTTTTTGCAATAGACTCGGTTATCGTTGATTTAGACGGGCTTTTCGGAGTAGAAATAAATGAAATTATAAAAGTTTGATTTAAATAAGCTTTACTAACAATATTAGAAACCATATTAGTATAGGCAGTGTCCATTATTTTTCCAGTGGAAGGGCTTTCAAAATCTTTTACCCAGGGTATGGTTCCTAGAATAGATTGTCCTGTAGCTATTTTCATTTCTTCAATATCTATCCATTTATCCTCATAAGCCTGTTTTAAATAACCGGCTCCAAGCCCCAGGAGTGCTCCCAGTAAAATAAAGCCTAAGAACCTTGTTATGATATAAATTTTTGATGATGAGGCCTGTGATGGATTTTTTATTACAATAATGTTATCGATAATTTCGCTTTCCTTAATCTTGGCTTCAAGCTGTTTTTCTTTAATTCTCTGGAAGGCTATAGCAAGAGCAGTTTCCAGCTTTATCAGCTCATCCAGCCCCAGCTGAATTACTGGCAACTCTTTTTCTTTTCCTTTTAATTCTATTATCCCTTTTTCAAGAGTTTTTTTCTGCGACTCTAAGGATACCATTTCAGCCTGTGTCATTACAAAACTGGAAACAACCTGGCTTGAGGGGCCGTCATAAATAGCTTTTTGGATATCAATGTCATCAGATGTCTCTTTTTTTCTATAATTTATAAGGTTTTTTAATTCTTCTATCTGGTTTTTAAGTACAATTACATCAATATATTTATCTGTAAATTTAGCTTTTAATTGCGCATAATTTATTTTGGCATTTGCAAGCTGCTGGCTAAGGTTTACAAGATAAGGATCTGTTCCGACCCCGGCTGCCTTCAATGCGGTTGTCGGGTCATTAATATTCAACTGCATCGCAAATTCTTCTAATTTTCTTTTATGGTATTCAATTTGTGACACAATGGCATTAATTTGATTTTCCAGTTCCATTCTTGCATTTACGGTATTTGCAATTTCCTGATCCAGAGAGATCATTCCTGTGCTTAGTTTATAATTTTTTATATCATCCCTGATCTTTTCTAGTTTTTCAGAAATTTCTATTGTTTGCTGGTCAATAAAGTCACTTTTTCTGGTTTCACCGGATTTTTTTATAAATAAGTTTACATTTCGAAACTCTTCCAAAACTATATTTAACACATCAGGAGCGTTTTTTTGACTCGGCCAACGTAATTTAATTGAAATAACATCTGTAGAAGGGACGGTACTCGCACTGATTAAATTTAAATAAACAGAAAAAAACTGTTCCTTTGTATAGGCACCGAGTAAAGCTAAGTCCTTGGGGTATTTATCCTTAAGTATCGGATATATATTATATGCCAGCTTTTCAGCCTTTAATAATTCATACAGGTTAAATAAAGGGTTACTGCTCCCGCTTTCTGAAACCAGGGTGCCGCCTTCATCTAAAGGTGCGACAAGAGTGGATTTTGCAATGTTTTTTACATAAATTTTACAGTCAGTATCATACAAAGTGGTATAGAAAAATGCAAAATACAAAAGAAACATAACAAGGCCGATTATAAAACCTGTTAGTATTAATTTTTTTTCTTGTTTAAAAAGTAATATTAATGCATTTTTATTTTTTTTATACATTTTCTAGTACACCATTACCTCATTCATAAAATATATAATCAAGATTCCTGTAAATATTCGCAAACAGGAAGAACGGAGAGAACAATTTTGATGTGTATGCAAATGCTCTGGCTATTTTGGGCCGTATTTTCGATGGGACAAAAACAGTATCATCAGGCATAAGCATAATTTCGTTCTGTCTTGGGTCTACTTTAAAAGTCGTTATTTTGTTATTTCTGTCAACTCTGCTTATTAACACATAGTCAGGTGTGTATTCATCTTCATACCCGCCGGCCTGAGCAATAGCTGAGGATAAATTGGCTGACTGTTGAGAGCTTAAAGAAACAAACCCTGGCCTTTTTACAAAGCCCATAACTTTAACAGGAAATGTTTTTTGAAATATAGTTGAAGATGCCAAAATTTTATACTTATCCTGTTCAATAGGAAGTACGGATGGAAATTTAGGCACATAAACCCTGTCTCCGGCCATTAATTGTAAATCCTGTGCCGCATTTCCATTTGCTATAAGGTCATACAAATTAATTGTAAAATTAGAATTATCTATTTCATTAGTGACTTGAACGTTTTCTATATCCGCTTCATGTGTAACCCCACCGGCCGCAATAAGTATATTTGTCAGCAAAGGAGTTTTTCTGTCAATCGATGCTTCGGGCCTGACATTCATACTTAAGCCGGGGTTGGTGCTTAATTCATAACCCCCCGGGTTTAACACTGCGCCTGATACATAAACGATAAAAGGTTTTGTGGTTACAATTTTTAAATTTATCTCGGGATTAACAAGATACTCAGAATAAACAGAGTTTATAGTTTCTTTTACTTCATCCAGGGTTTTTCCTGCTACCATAAAGTTTTCAATATAAGGAATTGATATTTTACCGTCAGTTTGCACTTTTACCTCGCGAGATAATTCCGGGACGCCTAATATTTCAATTGCAAAAACATCATTTATTCCAAGAACATATTCTCTAACTGTTAATTTTTCAGGCTGATTAAAACCCTTATCCGGTTCAATCGCAAAATCTTGTGGCTCTTTATTTTCTTCCTGCAAAATATTTTCCTGAATTTGAACCGAAGCAGGCTCTCCTGTCTGTTCTTCAATCTCAGACTCTAAAATTTCCAGGGGAGGAAGTTCTGGAATTTCTTCTTCGCTTAATTCTTCTGCAGTGCAGAAATTAATATTCAAAATAAATATAATACTTAATGCCAGTATAATTATGCTTAAAGCCTTATATACACTGAATAATCTCACTATTAATACCCTATCCTTAAATACCTATTGCCAATTTTAATTATAAAGATACTTATCTAAAAAGAGCAGTGGTATAGAAAAATATCAACTTTTTATATGAATAAAGATGACTTTATACTCTTAACCCTGACGAAAAATAAATATTTCGAAGTGATTGAGGAGTAACTCCATTTTTATAACTATTAAGAATATCTGCCTTTTTATTATAAGCAGATATATTATTTAAAGTAGGTTCATTTTTTTGGAAGCGTTTATCAAGCGTACTGGCTAATTTATTTCTGATAAGAGGACTAATTATATTAAAAGCCAGCAGCATACCAAGCATTGATGATGCGACCTTGGTACCTTCTGTAAATTTTTTCATATCAATGGTTTTTAAATTTTTAGGTAAAAGGTTTCCATTTTTTACCAGCTTTTCGCCCCAGTCTTCAAATTTTCTCCCGGCAAGTAAAAACACTCCAAAGTCCAGAACCCCCTCAACTCCTTCCTGAAATATCATAAAACGTTTTTCTTTTTCAGGGACTTCCTTATTTATTAATAAACCCAGTATAAGCCCCACAGAGCCGAGACTATAGCCAAAAGCAGCGGTATTTATAAAAAATCTTGACTTATTATCTATATAATAATTAGCCAGTTTTTTTAATGGATTTTTTATTAAACTTTCAATTATCTGGGTTTTCAATGCAGTTTTACTTTCTCATTTTTTCATACTTATCCATAAACCAGTTCATTAATTTGTTGGTAACGGGCATATCCCATGCAAAAACAGAGATAGCCGCCGCAACTATCGCACATGCAGCGCCCATGGCATTTCCGTATTGTTTAACAGCAGAAGTTCCAAATTTTTTAATATATTTTTGAGGAATATCAATTTTATTAGAATTTATAAGCCATTCCCCGGCCTTTTGGCCTATTTCTCTTGAGGCGATACCGCCCAGCGTAGTTATAATGATTTTTGCGGCTGTCCTGACCGCCGAGTACTCCCGTGTATCCTCATCAACGTCTTTATTCGTAGCATCTATTGTTGTTTGCGAAACAAGTCCAAATAACCCTATCGCCAACCTCTGCTTGGTCGGCGTAAAGGAATTTAAACCCATTACCCTGTCGGTTAAAAAAGAGTTTAGCCTTACCATAACCTTGCTTTCTACACTTCTATCCTATAAGGCTTAAAACAAAACAAGGTTAAAAATTGCCAATTTTTTTTACTATTTTAAAAACTTTTATTGGGCGGACATGAGTCCTTTTCTGCCTTCAATCGAATGCTCGTTAAAGCTGTAAAGCCTTGCAGGCCGCTTGGAAGATTCTTTTGTGAATTCATCGTGTTCTTTTAAAAGGCCAAGCGAGACGATTTTCTTTCTGAAATTTCTTTTATCGAGCTCCTGGTTCAAAATAGACTCATATGTCCTCTGGAGTTCTGTCAGGGTGAATTTTTTAGGCAATAACTGGAACGCAATCGGCGTATATTCAAGCCTTGCCCTTAACCTTTTAATTGCGTATGAAAGGATTGAATAGTGGTCAAATGCCAGACGCGGTAGGTCATAAACAGGATGCCAGTTAATCTGCTGAATGTTTAAACCTTCTTCTGCCTGTAATTCAAGATCATCAGAACGGATTAAAGCAACATAGCTGACTGTTATAACCCTTGCGCTCGGATATCTGTGAGGGTCACCGAATGTGTATATTTGTTCAAGGTAAACGTCCTTAACGTGGGTTTTTTCGTAAAGAACCCTTTTGGCCGCTTCTTCAAGATTTTCAGATAACCTTATGAAACCGCCCGGGATTGCCCATTTATCCTTGAAAGGCTCCTGCCCTCTTTGTACAAGAAGAACTTCAAGCTGCCCGTGCCTGATTGTAAATATTACAATGTCAACTGTTACTTCATGGGTTTTTTGTTCTATCATTCAATGTACACTTTTCAATTATAAAATTTGCACTTTATTTCTATTAAAATTATACTCTTTAATGGTAAAATTTGTTAATACTTCTTTTGATTTAGATAAATATTAATATATGAAACAAAATTTTTATATACGGGAAATTTCGCCGGAGAGCGCAGAGGACGTAATAAACCGGATAGGCTTTGACAAGGCATATATAAATACGGCTCTCAAAAAATATGATTTTAAGCTTATTAAAATATGTGGACTCCAATGCCCACTGGCAACCATTATAAAGCAAGTCGCTCTTTCCTCAGGAGCAGATGCCGCTGTGCACAGGGAAGTCATTACCTGCAAGGTTGAACAAACAGACCTGCTTATAGGAGGCTCTGTTGCGCAGCTGGAAATTATATGCAAAAAGCTTAAAAACCAGCCTTTTAAGCTGGCAGAACTATCTGAGCAGCTTATTAACCGGCTTAAAAGACCGGGAAACAGGTGGTCAAATAAAAAATATATTATGGGAATTTTAAACGTAACACCTGATTCGTTTTCAGATGGGGGACAATACCTTGACCCTGATAAAGCAGTACAGCACGCTATGGAAATGGTCGAAAATGGCGCAGATATTATTGATATAGGCGGCGAATCCACAAAACCGTTTTCTAAAGAGGTGGACGTAAATGAAGAACTTAAAAGAGTGCTCCCTGTCATTGAAAAAATAAGGGCACAGGACGATAAAATTCTTCTGAGTGTTGATACAAGACACTCTCAGATAGCCGAGCAGGCAATTCAGGCTGGTGTAAATATAATTAATGATGTATCAGGCCTTGATTGGGATGAAGATATGGTGAAAATAGCCGCCCGCTTTGATGTTCCTGTGGTGATAATGCACAGCCTGTCCTCTCCTGAAACAATGCAGGTAAAACCTTATTATGAAGAAAACGTGGTGGATGCGGTTTATAAAAATCTTTGCGATAAAACAGTCAGAGCAATAAATTCAGACGTAAGGCCCGAGAACATCATAATAGACCCGGGTATTGGTTTTGGTAAGACTTTTGAGCATAATTTTGAGCTAATAAAACGCATTGGTGAGTTTAAGTCTATGGGGTATCCTGTTATGGCCGGACTATCAAGGAAATCGTTTATTTCCGGTGATGATGATGCTACTCTTGCCTTAAACACTTATGCAGCAATAAACGGCGTTGATATAATCCGGGTCCATGACGTTAAAAAGCATTTTATGGCGATGAAAGTATTACAAAACCTTTACCAAACTTTGTGAAATCGGAAATTTTGTCAATTATATAATTAAAAAATGTTAAAATGTAAATAATTATGAAAAAAATAATTTTATTTTTTATTTTAATCTGCTTTCCAGTCGTCGTTAGTGCTGATGACGAGCGGTATTATACTATTTACGATGTAAAAAAAGTCCCTGAAAAGCAAGCCCCGGTCAGAACCGGGAAATTTCAAAACGGCATAACCATGGAAGAAGGCCTTAACCAGTCAGAGTCGGCTATAAGCACTGACCTGCATATAATTAAAAACGAAATCAGAAATACTAAAAACCTTATGTATAGGGATATAAACGGTTTCAAACGAGATTTTTGAATTTTTAAAAATTATATATTGAGGGCTTAAAAAATTTCTGAAATCACCAGTGGTGACGGCTCAACAGGCTCCTTCTTCAACACAAATGCCTGCTCAAGGACTGCCCTTGCCTTATTGCCCTGCTCCATAGAGTTTGCGAATATCTTTGCCAGAGTTTCGCCTTTATAAACCTTATCCCCGACCTTTTTGTTCAGGAAAATCCCTGCCCTGTAGTCAATTTCATCGTCTTTTTTGTCACGGCCCGTGCCCAGCATTTTAGCGGCATTAGCCGCGGTTAAGGCGTCCAATGCGCTTACATATCCTGCCTCTTCCGCTGTCAGCTCAAACGCAAAGCGTGTTTCTGTTAACTTAGCCGGATTTTCTATGTAGTCAACATCTCCGCCCTGTGCCCTTACAAGCTCAACAAACTTTTCATACGCACTGCCGTTTTCAAGATATTTTTTCAGCTTCTTTACACCATCCTCAACGCTTGAAACCTTTTTGGCCTGCTTAAGCCCTGCCCCGGCCAGATAAAGACATATTTCAGTCAGGTCATCAGGGGCCACGTTCTTTAATACCTCAACAGCCTCGGCGACTTCTATGCCGTTGCCGATAGTGTTTCCCAGAGGCTGTTCCATAGACGTAATTACCGCACAAATACTCCTGTCGGCACGTTTGCCGATTTCCACCATTGTAAGAGCCAGCTCCTCGGCCTCTTCCCGGGTTTTCATAAACGCCCCGCTGCCGCACTTAACGTCCAGCACAATTACGTTGGCACCGGCCGCTATTTTCTTGGACACGACTGACGAGGCTATGAGCGGGATACTGTTTACTGTTGCGGTGACGTCTCTCAACTCGTAAAGCTTTTTGTCCGCAGGGGTAAAATTGCCTGTTTGTGAGGCTATTGCCGCACCAAGGGTTTTTGTCTGCGATAAAAATTCTTCGTTTGTAAGAGCGGTATTAAATCCGGGTATGGCCTCAAGTTTGTCTATTGTGCCGCCGGTAAACCCCAGTCCCCTACCGGAAAATTTGGCAACGGGATATCCGGCCGCCGCAAGCAGCGGAACTATAATAAGGGTTGTTTTGTCGCCGACCCCGCCAGTGCTGTGCTTGTCTATTATGCAGTCGCCCAGGCTGCTCAAATCTAGCATCTCGCCTGATTTTGCCATCTCCATGGTTAGCATTGCACTCTCATCAAAAGTCATGCCCTGGAAACACACGCTCATTAGCCAGGCGGAAAGCTGGTAGTCAGGGATTGTGCCGTCGAGCATACCTTTTATCAGGAAGGTGATTTCTTCCTGTGTGTGGGCTTCGCCGGATTTTTTCCTGTTTATTATATCCACCATTCTCATAAAAAATATTATACCTTTAAAAACAGAAAAGTTAATTTTCTAAAATCAGAAATTAACTTTCGTTTTTCGTATAATATTTTTTCAAATTTTTTGGAAAATTTTTTATTTTTTTAAAATCACTTCCGTAATTTAATTTTATTTTTTTATATCAATTATATTATACCATATTTTAGTAAAATCTTCAACCAAGGCAGCGGGAAATCGTTGTGCGGCAGGAGCTTTGACAGTTGTTCGCTTTTGGCAATTTTAGTAGTTTTCATGGATTTGGGGCATATTTTTCCTTGTTTTATGGGGGATATGTGGGGGTATTTTAGGATGTTTTTTCTTGCTTTTTGTCTTATTTTTTCGGGTATTTAGGGGGATATTAGGTTAAAAAAAACTGAAAAAGACCCGCATAATTGCGGGTCTGGTAAAGTTAGTTATATTATTTATTTTTTTCTTATGCTTTTTCTTTGTTTCCTGTAAGCATATTGTATCCTGCTGCTAGTGCCAGGCCAGCTGCCGCGCCGATAGCGCCTGCTTTAACTACGCCCATTTTTACTTTAGGTAGAATATCTTTTACTGCTTTATATGTTCTCTTTTGTGCTTCTGCTAAATTTTTCTTTGCTGCACCAACTAATTCAGGTGTTGCATTTTTAACTTCAGTTTGTAATTTGCGAAGCCCCTGCGCCATACCCTTTACAGCTTCTCTAACAGGCTCGGGCATCTGATTTACTATTGCTCTTAAACTACCGGCTCTAAGTTTTCCAGGCTTTGTTATAGCTCTTTCTTTAACAGCTCCTGCCAGCCCTAAACCAGCTCCAACTGCTGCACCAGCTGCTGTCCCTTTTAACATTGTGTTGTTCTTCTTTTGTTGCGGCTGGCCTGTGAATGCCAGCGGTTTTTGTCCTAAACCTATTTGATTCGCCTGTAATGACATACTTCTTAACCTCGTGACTTTCTTCCTGATTATTATACTTTCAAAATTTAAACTTTCAATTACTATTTATAATTTTTGTTCCTACTATTTTAAGTGCGGTGAATAAAAAAATTGCTAATTTTTGATAATTTTTTAATAAAATCGTTACATAAATTTATAGTTGATTATTCTTTCTTATCTACCTCCATAACTACAATATTGCCCTTTGCTTTTCCATCTATGCCTAAAAACTTATCAAATAACTCTTTGGGGGATTCTGCGTCAGAATACGTAGGAGGAATATAAACTATACCTGTTTTTAAATCCACATTATCCCTGAAACCCTGTTTGACTTTTTCTGGAAGGTTTTTAAAAGCCTTTTCAGCCGCAATATCCCTTGATGTTTGTATAAACTGCGGTATACTGCCAACATCCGCCCAGTCCGCATCGCCCGCATATGCTAACATTTTCAGCCTTTCCCCGTTTTCGTCCTTGAGCATATCAACTACAGGGTTTAGCTGCTTAATTGCTTGGTTAATTCCTGCTTTTTTTACTAATTTATTTAGTGGGTGGCTTGCATCCCTTTGGGCAAGAGCCATTCGAAATTCTTTTTTGTTAATATATCCGCTGACACCCAGGATATCTTCGTTACATAACACCTGCAAAACAGGGAGTGCGTGCTTTCCAAAGTCATATTCCTTCGCTTTTGAGCCTTTTTGGGATAATTCTTTTTTATTCAAATCCGATTCTATATGTGCTGCTCTTACTATATCACCCAAAGCAACCAGGGCCTTTGTGGCCTTCGGCTTGAACGCATAAATGGCTATATTAGCGTTATATTTTGGATTACTTTCATCATAACTGCCATTTTCATCTGTAATTATACCCGCAACTGCTTTATCGGGCTCTTTGGGTTTTTCTATAAAACTGGTTATAACTCCATCTGTATTGGTCCCGATAATTCCGAATTTATCTATTTCACTTTTCGGCACGGCGTTTCCTATCAGCATAATGCCTGCATCCTGTCTTTGTCGAAATTTTTCAAGATCAGGCTTAATATTAATATCGTGGATGCCATCACCGGGAATAACCAAAAGGGTTTTTTCCGTCGGAATTTTTCCTTTTTTAATACCTTCAAGCAATCCACCGGCTGTACCCACAGCACTATCCTCTTCAACAGTAATATTACTTTCTTCTACAGAAAATGGAACTTCTATTCCTGCCTGTTCCACAGGTAAAAGTGAATATGCAAGTAACGGTATTCCTGCTGGCGTGTTTGCTGCTGTTTTATTGCCTTCCGGTGGCACGAGGCTGCGCAGTCTTGTGCCAAACCCGCCTATTGCCTGTACTAACGTATAATTTTCATCGAGTTTTTGATTTGTTGTATATTCTTCCGATAGATCATTAATAAAAGGTAATGCTTTTGTTAAAGCTTTTTCTGTTGCTTGCGGTTTGAACGCCATAACCGGATGCAAACTGGCACCAAATGCGACATCTTTTTTCTTTGGAGAAGGCATTTTAAATTCAAATCCTTCTGTTTTTATTTCAGAACCTTCTATTGCTACAGCTTTAAATCCATTGCCCTTAATAGTTGCGACTTCACCATCTTTCCCTTTGGTGAATTTAACCTCAACGTCTGGGGATTGCTCTTTTTTACTCCTTACAGACAGGATTTCTTTATCACCCAATACTACTCTGGCCGTTTTGTATCCTTGTTCTCCATCAACATTTATCTGTAAAGCGGTATTATTAATATCATATGTACCTCTTTCCAGTGCTAAAAGGTTTGTAATACCATTTTGGCTGCCGTTTTCTTCAGAAGGTATTACTTTAAGATTATCCGGAATGGTTTTGCCTTTAAAAGATAATGACTTCGTAAGAACAGCGGACCGCATTCCCTGCGCACCGCTAAAACTTATAAGACTCGAACGATTTTGCTGTTGAGCCGGAGCTTGTTGCATATTTTTTACTGGTTTTACTGAATAATTTTTTTTCAGTTGAAAATCTATCGCAGATAAATTCATACTATTATTTACTTCCTTCCTTCTTAAATTTACCTGATAAGATAAATGCTCCTGAATAAAAAAAATGACAAAAATTTATATTTTTTTGCTAAAAAATTAATAAAAATTAATATTATTTTAATTTTTTTACAAAATTTTTGTTAAAAATTTTTTCCTGTGCCACTCGCAAAACCCATGTTCTCTCACAGCTTCAATATGCTTGCGGGTAGGGTAACCCTTGTTATTTTGCCACTCATAGACGGGGAATTCTTCAGCCAGCCTTTGCATTATTTCATCACGGTGAACTTTTGCGAGGATGCTGGCAGCGGCTATCGAAGCAGAGAGCGAATCCCCCTTTTTTACCGCTTTCTGGTTTTTTATATATGAAGGAATGGTGAATTTTCCGTCGACTAATATTAGATTAGACCCCGCATCAAGTGCAGGGTGACAAATTTTTTCGCACGCCCGTTTCATCGCAAGCAGCGAGGCTTGCAAAATATTGTATTTTTCTATTTCTTCCACTGTGCACTCGGCTATGCTGTATTTTGAAACTTTTTTAATCTCCTGTGCCATTTGTTTTCTTAAAGAAGGACTTAATTTTTTTGAGTCATCAATAAACTTTATTACTTCGCACACATCATCGCTTAAAGTCGGGAAATAAACCGCCGCAGCCACCACAGGCCCGGCTATCGGCCCACGGCCCGCCTCGTCTGTGCCTATTATTGGACAGTTCAAATTCCGGTCAAAGTCGGCAAGTTCGTCAATTCTATTCTTTATCAGGAATTTCAAGCGTAAACCTCCCTGTTTTTCCTTTCCTGAAATCGCTCAATACCAGCTGGGCGGTGCGGTCAATGTCCGGGGCGTCACCTTTTAGTATAAACTTTCTTGAGCGTGCAACGGCTTCTATTGTGGGCTCTATGATATTGTAATAAGCGCAAAACGGGCCTTTATACCTTTCAAAAAGGAGCCTGACGAGTTCTTTTGCAACTTCTGTCCTGTCATAAGCCGCTTCTCCGACAGAATTAACCATGGCCAACTTCATTGCCCTGTCCTGGTTCTCAAGCCGCATCGGAATTATGCCGGGCGTATCGAGCAGTTCCAGCCTGGGGTGTATCCTTATCCACTGCGCCGCCCTGGTTACTCCAGCCTTTTCGCCTGTCTTTGCTTTTGCTGTTTTTATAAGTTTATTGATAATACTGGACTTGCCAACGTTAGGCATGCCCACTACCATTATGCGTGCGGGACGGGGCAGTAAGCCTTTTTTTACGACCTTTTCTATGGCGGGTTTTGCGAGTTCTGTGGCCTGTTTTACT
>CAZLCO010000008.1:40332-55912 GCA_964558005.1 uncultured Gammaproteobacteria bacterium
TATATCTTTTGCTGATGAAGCGCTGGTAAAGACTGTTTTCTGGCCGGTTTCGGCTGTCAGGTGTTTTTGCCAGGCGGTGTTCATAACCGGGTCAGCTATATCTGACTTGTTCATAACAAGTAACCTGGGCTTGTCGGCTGTTAGCCTGCCCAGGTCGTCATATCTGCTGCTCTGCGGTATCCTTGCATCGACTACTTCAAGAATTACGTCAACAAGGCTTATCTGTCCCTGAAGTTTTCTCTCTGCTTTGGCTATATGGCCGGGGTACCAGTTAATAGGCATTATTTATCTTTTATTTACTTTTTCCTTGATACGCGCGGCTTTACCTGTACGCTCCCTGAGATAATAAAGTTTTGCTCTTCTTACTTTACCTTTTCTGAGGATTTTAATGCTTTCTATCCTCGGTGAATGAAGAGGGAAAACTCTTTCTACGCCGATACCCTGGAATACACGCCTTACTGTAATGGTTTTTCTGAAGCCGCCGCCCTGCTTTTTAATCACAACGCCTTCAAAAGCCTGTGTTCTTTCTTTGTTACCTTCTTTAATACGGACAAAGACCTTTACAGAATCGCCGGGTTCCACGTCAGGCAAGCTGTCTTTTTTCTGTTCGTTTTCAAGCTCTGCTATTATCTGGTTCATAGTTCTATTCCTTTTTATGTGCACAATGTATCGATAATAATAGTTTAAAAAAAAAATTTGTTCAAGATGCTAACTCATATATGAATTTAATTATATAGCCGCGCAATCTTTTAATAAAAGTTCAACTGTCTTTTCAAGTTTATATAAATCAACTGTCATATCAAGCCCTATAGGCTCACCAAACATTATATAATGATCAAGGTTCATGTTTGAACATATCCTGAAAAAACCAGTGTCAACCTTATCCCTTAACTCCTCATTAAAAATTTCTATAACCTTTGTGCCGGGCCTGCAAAAAGCTAAATTAGTTAAACCGGCACCGTGAGGAGCTAAAATTATTTCTGCGTTAGTGAAAGCCGCAACCTATTCCTCAAAAGCCATTTGCTCCGGGTATATAACAGAAAACCCCATATTATTTATATAATTTACTAATTCTTTTTCATTTATAATTTTCCTTGAAGTACTTTTATTTCTGCTTAAGTAAAGAATTTTCGGTAAATCTTCCGAATAATATTCAGGTTTTATAAACCTTTCCCTGAGCGATTGGGTCACAAAGTGCGGAGTATGCAGCCAACAGGGCAAAGACGCACTTACCAGTGTATTTGCACTAAATACGCTGCCTTCAGGTATTGTGCCTATTATTTTTTCCAGGGGAATACCCAGATTTTCAAGTAAGCTTCTTTGAAAATTAAACCCTACATAATTTATAAGAATCCTGTCAAAATCTTCAGGTTTATACCCCGCTTTTTCTATCATATCAAGCCGGGGTATGGTCCATGTAAGCCAGTGATAAAAATTTCCTCCAAAAGAACTGGAAAGCACAAGCATTTTATCCGCCACTTTTATTTCAGGCGGGAGCTTTTCCATTTTTATAGCCCCTCTTTCCTGTTCAAGCATATCTTTTATACACTGGCCTTCTTCTGTGAATATATATGTCTGTTCCGATTGTTTTACAAAAGCACGCCCATTTGGTATCTCTATAACAAAATTTTCCCTGCATTTGCTTGTTTTATATTTATCTATTGCTTCCCCCAGCATGTCTTTTTGTTTTTGGGTCAGCAGCTCTTCTACGTATTTGGGCGGTTTTCTTTCAATTACTTCAGCAGGGTGAATCATTTGGTATTTACAGCGGGGATAATCCTTTGCATTTATAAAATTATCATTTAATTTTAATTTTGATGGTTTTATAAAACATGCTTCTTTAGGAAATGCTTTTTTCAAAAGAGCTGTTGAATCCTGGCAGTCACTGTTGTATATCAGGGCTAATTTTAAGTATTTAAGAGCTTTTTCAAGATTTTTTTCAATAAGATAAAATTTTGCAAGTTCATTATAAGCTTTGTCGCTGGGCGTATAATCCACGATTTTGTGTAAATATTTAATTGCGCCCTTAAAATTATTTTGTTCCGCTTCCATCATCGCCAGATAATATGGCGAATCTATTCTTTCAGGGTATTCCTGCATGAGTTCAGTGTAAAGAACCCGAGCCCTTTCATAGTCTTTATTTTTATAATGCAGCTCTACAGCTGAAAGTAATTTTTGTTTGTATAAGTCCATAGTAGCTTTTCATGGTTACATAAAGATATTAATATGAATTATTCTATCTATTTTTTTATAAAAAGAAAATGTGTAAAGAACTTTGCAATTTTTTACATTTCAGAAACAATTTTTTAATTTTTCAGAAACTATAAAATGATATGTTAAAAATGTAAGAAATTAAATTTTTAGTTGTTGTATAATAAATAAGGCAGAGGGTAAGAAAATGACGAATAATATATTAATGAAAACAAAACAAGAAGATATCTCGCCGGATAAACCGGTTTTTTCCATAAGTATAGTGGCTGAGTTGCTTCAGGTGCACCAGAGGACACTCCGTATATACAACGAAGAAGGCATTTTAGTCCCTTCAAGGTCGCCAAAAAACAGAAGGCTATATTCATTAAATGATATAGAAAAAGGCAAATTTATCCAGTACTTATCAAGAGAACTGGGTATAAACATTATCGGAATAAAAATAATCCTTGAACTCCTGGGTGAACTAAAAATCAGCTCAACTGAATATAAACAGCGCCTTGATGCAATAGCGGCAAGGCTTAACATAACCGAGGAAATGCAGCAGCAAAACAGGGAAAAGCTTTCCAAAAGAGGGAGAAAACCCGCAAACAAGGATAATTAATTTATAATTATTTATTTTGTTTTGTAAAGTATATAAAACACAATGATATTTTAAAGGAAGTCTTATACTAATGAGGCTTACTTTTATAAATTCTGAAAAGCTTTGTATTATGAGAAGCGGACATTAATGGCGCTTCGGCAATTTTTACATAATGTTTTGCGAGTTTCTGATCTTCAATGATATTGCAAAGTTTTTCCGGCTTTGCCTGTCCTTCAAGAAGCACTTCCGCCCATAAATCAGCATATAAAATTTTGGGCTCGTCCTCTGATTCAAAGAAAACCAGCTGCCCGGTCTGCGGATCTTTATAATAATTAAATTTAATCGGGTCTTCTTCCAAAATATGCACAGTCTGTCTGTCTCTGGTAATTAAATAGTCATCCCCGCCAAAATCTTCTTTTTTTAGGAGGTTATGGTATTTTTCCGGATGTATTTCCCAGGTCTTGTTTGCTTCAAAAAAATGATAGATAATATCATCAATATCCAGAATAACGCCGATTTTAGCATTATCAGGAATATATTTTTTGGCGAAATTTTCTATAAGAGTGTGTTCAATGTAGTGGTGATTAAAATTATCTGAACTCCTGAGCCTCATATCATCACGAAACTCATCAAAACTTTCAAACTGCGGGACTAACTTTATCACTTTAAAAAAAGGCTTATGCTGGTTAAACAGGGTCATGGTTATAAAATTAAAAGCTACCACAACTGCTATAAGGATTTTATAAATCCCGGGCTTTCTTGTGTAGCTATATGCAACTACCGGTGTGCATAAAATAAATGCCGGCACAAAAAACCTCATATTCCATACGGAAAACCCCAGCGTCAGCGATACCACAAGAAAAAACACCACCAGAAAATAACCGCAAATACTCAAATAAAATGTCCTGCAGCTTCTGGAACTTATTTTATCAATTGTGAAAATTATCATCGGAATAAATACTAAATAGCCCAGAAGGCCCCATGAGGAATAATTTTCTCTTATGCTGTAATTAAATCCTTTAAAGTGGCTAAGTCGCAGGTTATCGGAAAGGTCATCCAGCGCCCACACTATATGATGGTTATATTCATCTATCATCGGTATTCCGGAAAAATCCGCCAGATAAGTCAGATATAAAACTGTTGAAGAAAGAAAGGGTTCCAATCCGGGGTTTGTGTGATCGGCTATAAAGGTTTTCGCCCCGGCGATGTGGCCGTATTCAAGAAAGTTTAGTATGTAATTATAGGACGACAGCACCATAAAAGCCGCAAATCCGAATATTAAAAACTTTTTAAAAGTATCATAATTTTTTTCCCGTCGGCTGATAAGCAAAAACACAACAATAAATGCCGGAATATACAAGATGGCAGTGCTTTTAGAGCCTATGGCAATGGCATAGGCAACAGCAGAAAAAATAAGCGGGAGTTCTTTTTTGTTTCTTACCGCATAATAGAACAAATAAAAGGATGTAATTAACAAAAACCCGACAAATATGTCGTTTATAGTTCCTGTTGCCATTAGTATCATTATAGGCAGGGAAGCAAGTATTAATAATACCCAGATTATCCTTCTCATGGAAAGTTTTAAATCATTTAAAAACAGGCCGACTACCCCCAGGCTGCCGATATAGGATAAAAAAGCCGGAAAAATTGAAAAATAGTCTGTCCTGAAGAAAATATAAGTCCAGGTTAAAATAATTTCCCAGTTTATGGGGAATACTGCCAGCCGCAGGTCGGTTGTTTCATACCCGCCCCAGTGTCCGTTCTGCACCCACAGCGCAGGGCGGGCCATCCTGTAGCAGTGGCTGTCCATCTGGTTTGTCGGCACATAAATCACGAAAAATAACAGTATTAAAAGCGAAAAACCAAACAGACAGGCTAAAATAAACAGTACTTTATCGCTTTTTATTGCAACCAATACCCGGTCAAACGTTTTTGAAATTGTGCTGAAATCCGGCAGCGGCTTTCTTTTGGAATTCCATAATACAAATGCGCCGATGAAAAACAGCACATTAAGGGTTAAAAGGTTGAAGGTATTTATATACTTAAACAGGTTAAGTGCCTCGAACGATATTATGACCTGCGATATAAGGATTAAGGCAAAATATATCAGATTATGCGAGGCTTTTTTTTCTTTTAATAAAGACGTGAAAAGGAACGATGACACGCCCACGATCAGCACGGAAATAATAAAGCCGATTAATTGAAACATAATTATATATTATAGCGATTTAAACCTAATCGCCAATTAAAATTTTAAATTATATTTTCTCAAAATGTATATTAAAAAACATTATTATTAAGAACTTAAATTAATCAGCATTTGGTAAAAACTATATCATCATTTTCCAGCCCAACGCATATTTTATCCCCGTCAAAAAACTCGCCCTCAAGAATTTTGCGTGATAACGGGTTTTCTATGTCATGACGTATAACCCTTTTTAGCGGGCGAGCGCCGTATGCAGGGTTATAACCCCTTGTGGCAAGGATTTCCTTTGCGTCATCGCTTATTTCCATTTCAATATTGCGCTCAGCGAGCAGTTTTTTAAGTCCCTCTATCTGTATATCGACAATATCACCCAACTGTCCAAGGGTCAGACCTTTAAAGAATACTATTTCGTCAATCCGGTTAAGGAACTCCGGCTTGAATTGCTGTTTCATCAGCTCCATTACTTTTTCCTTGACCGAGTCAAACCCTTCTGTCCCCATCAAAGACAGCGTGCCTTCGAGTATTAAATGACTGCCGATGTTGCTGGTCATAATAACAACAGTGTTCTTAAAGTCCACAGTCCTGCCCTTTGAATCGGTCAGGCGGCCGTCGTCGAGTATCTGGAGCATTATGTTGAACACGTCATTATGCGCTTTTTCAATTTCGTCAAACAGTATAACGCTGTATGGCTTGCGGCGTATCTGCTCAGTGAGCTGACCGCCTTCTTCGTAGCCCACATAGCCCGGAGGCGCACCAATAAGCCTGGCAACAGCATGCTTTTCCATATACTCGGTCATGTCTATTCTAATTAAGGCGTTTTCGTCGTTAAACAAATATGACGCAAGTGCCTTAGCCAATTCTGTCTTACCCACGCCGGTCGGCCCAAGGAATATAAAAGAACCTATGGGTCTGTTCGGGTCTTTGAGTCCGGCACGTGCCCTTCTTACGGCTTCTGATACAGCGGTTACGGCCTCGTCCTGGCCGACTATACGCTTATGCAGTTCGTCTTCCATTTTTAAGAGCTTTTGCAGTTCGCTTTCTATAAGCTTGTTCAGAGGGATTCCCGTCCATTTGGAAACGATTTCAGCTATGTCTTCCTCGTCGATTTCCTCTTTTAACAGGGAGTTTTCGTCTTTTTGGGCGAGGAACTGCTCTTCCTTGTTGAGTTTTTTCTCAAGCTCTATAAGCTTCCCGTACTTGAGCTCCGCCGCTTTTGCAAGGTCCGCCTCTCTTTCCGCCTCTTCAATTTTTTGTTTTGTAATTTCTATTTCTTCTTTAATGTCACGCACATTGGAAATTGAACCCTTTTCCTTTTCCCACTGGGCTTTCATTGTGTCGATTTTTTCTTTTAGCACATTTATTTGCTCTTCAAGGTTTTTTGTTTTTTCAATACATGCGGGGTCGGTTTCTTTTTTCAGGGCTTCCCTTTCAATTTCCAGCTGGGTCTTTTGCCGGTCCAGCGTATCGATTTCAGATGGCATGCTGTCAATTTCAATCCGCAGGCGTGAGGCCGCTTCATCAATCAAATCAATGGCCTTGTCCGGCAAAAACCTGTCAGTTATATAGCGGTCTGACAGCTTTGCCGCAGCTATAAGCGCTGAATCCTTTATCCTCACACCGTGGTGTACTTCATAGCGTTCTTTTAACCCCCTGAGTATGCTTATTGTGTCCTCAATAGAGGGCTCGTCTATTAATACAGGCTGAAAACGCCTTTCCAGCGCCGGGTCTTTTTCAATATACTTTCTGTATTCATTTACGGTGGTTGCGCCGATACAGCGCAGCTGTCCACGAGCCAGCAGAGGTTTCAGGAGGTTACCGGCGTCCATTGCGCCCTCTGTTGCGCCGGCGCCGACCACTGTGTGCAGCTCGTCAATGAACATTATGATTTCGCCTTCACTCTCCTGCACTTCCTTCAGCACAGCCTTGAGTCTTTCTTCAAATTCACCCCGGAACTTTGCTCCGGCCACGAGCGAGCCCATATCTAGCGACACCAGCCGCCTGTTTTTCAGCCCTTCAGGTACGTCTTCTCTTATTATCCTGATGGCAAGTCCTTCTGCTATGGCGGTTTTACCAACACCCGGGTCGCCTATAAGCACAGGGTTGTTCTTTGTACGCCTGTTCAGTACCTGTATAATTCTTCTTATTTCGGAGTCACGGCCTATTACCGGGTCAAGTTTGCCTTTTCTGGCCTGCTCGGTCAGATCGATACTGTATTTTTTCAGGGCCTGGAATGTTTTTTCCGCATCCGGGCTGTCAACGGTTGATGAGCCGCGGATTTCTTTTAGGGCCTTATATATTGCTTCTTTGGTAATTTTGTTCTGCTCCAGCAGTTTGCCCAGCTCTGTTGTACGGTCTTCGGCCATAACCAGCAGCAGGTGACCAAGGGTTATATAGCTATCGCTCAGTCTTTTTGCTTCTTCTTCAGCTTTGTCGAATATTTTTTTAACATCCAGGCTGATAAACACCTGGTCGGCGGGTGCTTCGTAAGACAGTTTGGGCTTATTTGCAAGTATTTTTTCTGTTTGTTCTTTTATTAAAGGCAGGTTTGCCTTTAATTTATTTAAAACTTCGGGAGTGGTTCCGTTTTCATCTTCCAACATTACTAAAAATATGTGCTCGGGAACTATTTGCGGATTTTTATACCTTGTCATCACTTCCTGCGAGGCGAGCACAGTGTTGCGTGTCTGCTCAGTGAGCTTATTGAAATCTATCATATAAAAATATCACCCTACCAAAATACATAACTATTTTAATTTTAAATTATTATCAGGGAATATCCATATTTTTAATGAATTATTTATTTTTACGTCTTTTTTGAGGCATAATAATAACTATGGAAACCCTGACCCCCACCACAATATATAAAGACCTGATGCGGCCGGGAGCCTTTATTGGCGCAGTTTTGGAAGCAAGCAGAATTAAAAAGGCCGTGATAATCTTCCACGGCATAGCCGGATGCAACATAGAAGCCGTGCACTTTCGCTCGGACAATATCCCCGGCGGCGGA
This sequence comes from uncultured Gammaproteobacteria bacterium, assembly GCA_964558005.1. Taxonomy (GTDB): domain Bacteria; phylum Cyanobacteriota; class Vampirovibrionia; order Gastranaerophilales; family UBA9971; genus JANQGS01. The sequence continues at coordinate 48,337 of CAZLCO010000008.1, forward strand.
TACGTGCCCATAGTGCCAACAGGGCTGAATGAACAGGACTGCATACAGGGCGGGTACGATAAATTGTTGAGGACACTGCGGGACACCATAGGCAGACGCCCGCCGGAGATTGCGTTTATTATTACCAGCGATGCGCCGTCCATAGTCGGTGACGATATACAACTTGCGGCAAGGACAGTGGAAGCTGAAACAGGCGTAAAAGTCATTGCGCTGGATACCCCGGGATTTCTGGGCGGGATAAGCAAGGGGGTTGACGTTATACTTGATGCGCTGCCAGTGCCGGAAAACTTGCTAAACCTTATTGCGCCGTACATGATGGGCTCAAAAAACTGGAAGAACGACACTGACGAAATAAAGAGATTACTGGAAGCCGCCGGGGCCGAGGGCAATATTAATCTGAGCGGTGAGGAACTGGAGAATTTTGAGAAAAAAGTCGAAATATGCGGTAAGAATCTTCCAATCCCTCTGGGGGTAGCTAATACAGAGCAGTTTTTGTCGGCTTTTGTTGATAAGGAAAAAGTCAGGGAAATTCTGACGGAGGATATGAATCTATTAAAGTCTCAGCTGCGGTTTAATTACAATTTCAGCTGGATGTCAACGCTGATGTATCAGAAGCGCTGCGGCATTCTCGGACATGCAAAGTTTACCGCATCGCTGGCACGCTGCCTGCTGTGGGAATTCGGCATAATCCCTCGGGTAATCGGGCTGGTAGCTGAAACGGACAGGGCGATAGAACAGTCTTTAGAACTTCTGGAAGAAATAAAAGATCAGGCAGAGTTCAAGGTACTGGTAAACCCGTCGTATTTTGAATATGGCAACGCAATCAAAGAGGCAAATGTGGACTTTTCCATCGGCTCAATACACGATAAGCCGCTGTGTTACAGCCATAAAATACCGCATTTATCGTTGTGCGGGTTTTATTTTTATAACCAGTATAACTTTATCCCCTGGCCGCTGGTGGGCATAAAGGGCGTTCTCGGGCTGTTAACCGAGCTGTCAGGGGTTATAGAAGAAACGTTTTATATTAAAAACTGACTAAAATCTAAAACTATAATGTATTTAGCTAATATTTAGCTAACATTTTTTTAATAGCCTTGATTTATGGACATTAATACTAAAGGCCGTAAGGTTAGTTTTGGCTGGAAACATTCAACACATAGGCTAATTTCTAAAATCACTTCTTCAAGGTTTAACAGGCAGGTTTCGCCTGATAGGGGTATTAGCTGGGAGCTCTTACAAGAGAGCTGCGTTGCCCCTGATTTTAGCAGGAAAGTAATTCCTAATTACGCAAGAGGTCACTTTGCAGATATTGACAATTACAGCGCAGATCCACCTGATGCCCTGGCATTGCTTAAAAAATACACAAACAAAGCAATAGACGAACATGAAAAATCATACCAGGGCGACACCAGGGACAGGCTTAATAAAAGGGATAATTATATAGGATATGCCCTTCATTTTTTACAGGATATGTTAAATCCTTTTCATGTTGTATTCAGGACTTTACCCAAAGAACATCCTGAAAGAGTTGCGCATACCCATTTTGAAAAATTAGCTCAAAAAATAGAAAAAGGTATTATTGGACAAATTAAATTACCCGAAACTCCCGAAAACAGTTCGTTTTGGGCAAGATCCCTGCCGGATGCGATGAGACAAACCAAAACCCGATGGGATAAAGTAAAAAGTCTTGATTTATCTGACGAAGAATACACCGCAATAGCCGGAGATTCCCTCAAGACAACTCATATGGCAACGGACGCTTATCTTGGGGGGCTGGCAAGAAAGTTTAATGAAATATCCACTTCTCGGGCAGAAAGAAAAGAACTCAATATTCTTGCTTAAATTACTTTTTATTGTTCAGGTTATAATTATTATGGTAATAAATAAGAATATATGAGGCATTTTATATAATGTTGCAAGCAGGTATCGTAGGACTCCCAAACGTAGGGAAATCAGCTTTATTCAATGCATTAACATCGACAGTCAGCGCAGAGACGGCTAATTTCGCTTTTAGTACAACAAAACCCAATGTCGGCATTGTTTCAATACCGGACTCAAGGCTGGAAGTGCTTGCCAAACTCAATAAATCCAAAAAAATTATACCGGCGGGTGTTGAGTTTGTGGATATTGCCGGGCTGATGCCGGGCGCAAGCAAGGGAGAAGGAATGGGCAACAAGTTCCTTGCCAGTATAAGGCAGGTGGATGCGATTATTCACCTTGTAAGGTGCTTTGAAAACGATAATATTATGCACGTTTGCGAAGGAATTGACCCTATCAGGGATATTGAGCTGGTTAACATAGAACTGGCGCTGGCAGACCTCGGCACTGTTGAAAAAAGAAAAGAAAAAAATATTAAAAACGTTAAGGCAAAAAACAAAACAGCCCTTTTAGAAGATGCGGTACTTGATAAGCTTATTGAATTATTGAACCTTGGCAAGCCGTTTGGGCTTAATCAGTTTGAAAAAGAGGAAATTCCAATCGTAAAAGAGCTTAACCTAATGTGCACAAAGCCGGTCATTTATGCGGCAAACGTTGCAGAATCTGACCTTAATAATGACAATAACCCCATGGTGCAAAAAATAAGGGAATATGCGGAATCGCATAACTCTGAACTTGTTGTTATATGTGCGCAGTTAGAGGCTGACCTTGTGGAACTCGGTTCTGAAGAGGCCAGGGAATACCTTGCAGAACTGGGAGTTCAAAATACAGGCACCGAACAGATGATTAAGCGGGCGTTCAGTCTTTTAAACCTTATGACATTTTTAACAACGGGAGAAAAAGAAACAAGGGCCTGGACTATCAGGAAAAACACAAAGGCGAGGCAGGCGGCGGGGACTATTCACTCTGATATAGAGCGTGGGTTTATCCGTGTGGAAGTTACGCCTTATGATGAATACGTCAAATGCGGGTCTGACAAGGCTGCAAAGGAAAAAGGCGTAACCCGGCTCGAGGGCAAGGATTATGTAATGCAGGAAGGGGATGTGGTGTATTTCCGCTTTGCGGTGTAGAGCCTATGGCTCATTTATTATTTAAATGGAATATGCTATTATTGTTGAAAATCGAGGAGAGACCAATGCAAACGAAATTTAATATAAAACCCGCTAAAAAATTATTAAATATGCCAACATATATATTCGCCGAGCTCGATGACTGGAAAGACGAAGCCCGAGCCAAAGGAATGGATATAATTGACCTGGGTATAGGCAACCCCGATGGCTGTACGCCTGAACCTGTAGTACAGGCGGCGGTGGAAAGCATGAGAAACCCTAAAAACCATGGCTACCCGTCTTTTAAGGGCAAGGAAGAATTAAGGGAAGGCATAGCCCAGTGGCTGTATAAAAGGCACGGTATAACCATTGACCCAAAAACTGAACTCCAGACCCTTATCGGCGCAAAAGAAGGACTCGCCCATCTTGCAATGGCATACACAGACCCCGGCGATATAAACATTGTGCCTGACCCGTATTATCCGGTTTTATCCAGAGGCACCTGGATATCCAGCGGTGAAGTGTATCATATAAAACTTGAAGAAAAAAATGATTTTCTGCCGGACTTAAAAGCAATTCCCGAAGATATTGCCCAAAAGGCAAAAATATTCTTCGCTAACTTCCCGAATAACCCTACAGCAGCTGTTGCGACAAAAGAATTTTTCACAGACCTCGTGGCATTTTGCAAGAAACACAGTATCCTTCTGGTCAGTGACCTTGCTTATTCGGAAATAGTATTTGACGGGTACAGACCTCCGAGCATCTTCCAGATTGAGGGGGCAAAAGATATAGCGATTGAATTCTATTCGTTTTCAAAATCTTATAACATGGCCGGGTGGCGGATAGGTTTTGCGGCCGGGAATAAGGAATTCATTAAAAATCTTTATGCGATGAAAACCAATATCGACTATGGTACATGTTCAATTATTCAGGATGCGGCAATCGCTGCACTAAATATGTCTGATAATATGTGCTGTGATATTAGCAGCAATTACCAGAGAAGACGTGACTTTGTGATTGAGGGCTTTAACAAGCTCGGCTGGAACAACAAAAAGACCAAAGCCACAATGTATTTATGGCTCAAGGTGCCAAAGGGCTATGATTCAATGACATGGTGCAAGATGGTATTGGATAAGACCGGGGTAGTATTTACGCCGGGCGTGGCTTTTGGCAAAAACAGCGACGGTTATTTCCGGGCATCACTTGTGGCGCCGGATGAAAGGCTGTACGAAGCACTTGACAGGCTTGAAAAAGCGGGCATAAGATACAAAGAGTAAAATAATTTAATATTACACCTTTGTTGAATTAATTAAGTCCGATTTGGGCTTATACTGGTCTTATGCTTAAATCAGGCGCAAGATTATCAAATAAAATACTAACTACTCCCGTGCAGGGAATTGATGAGAACGGAATAGAAAAAACCTACACATTAAAACACTTTTCAGGTGAAACTATTATTCTCTATTTCTGTCCTATGGATGATTCCCCTGAATGTACACATGAAGCCAACGAATTTAATGAAAGCTTTGAGGAAATATCGCCAAAAGCCCAGCTAATATGCGTTAGCCCTGATAGCATCGTCAACCACAGAAAATTTCAGGAACGGTTTGGGCTTGGTTTTATATTATTTTCCGACACCGATTACAGGATCATAAAAGCTTTTGGTACCTGGGGTGAAAAAAATTTATTTGGAATAAAAGTACTGGGAGTAATTCGCTCGACTTTTATCATTGGAAAAAATGGAATAATAAAACATACCTGGCCTGAGGTGAATGTTGACGGGCATGTTGATGAAGTTATAAAAGTGCTTAACTTGCTGGACTAATGCTCTTTTTTTATCTATAACTAACTTATGCAATATAAATTTATAGATAAAGAAATCATCTATACAGGCAAAGAACTCGTTCCCCACTGGATATACAAAAACTATAACATCCAGGGCGATGCGGTGATAGGTTTTATCGGAGAATGTGACGTTAAAACAACCGAAATGGTTGATATTGAAGACGTGCTGTCTGACAGTCCGATTTATAGCAAAAAAATGCTGCATTTTATTGTCGAGCATTTTAATATTGGTTTAATTGAGGGAATATTAAGACAGCGACTTCTGATAGCTATTGCGCATAATATTTTACTGGAAAATGGGATTAGTCCGACCGTCTTATGCAGAAAAGGTGATGATTTATTTTATAATAGTAATAAGCTGTCAGTTTCAATAGCCGCAAAATCTATTAATTCTGTTTTAATACACTTCGGGATGAATATAAATTCCGAAAACGCCCCGGTAAAAGCGGCCGGGCTTCAGTCAGAAATGAGGCTGAACAACATCCGGGAAATAGCGGATAAAATAATGGAAAAATACAGTAACGAACATGAACAAGTAATAATCGCTTCTACAAAGGTCAAAGGCATAATATAAAATGAATAAACTACAAAGAAAAAAACTCAAAAGAAAATCAGACTTACAACTTTTATTTTTTACGTTTATCGGGGCATTTATACTTTTTTTCACGGCATTTACCTACTTTTTGCCCATACTTACTCCAAAGGTAGAAATCCCGGCACTTAGCGAGGACTATGTGTTGGATTCCATTACCAGCCAGGATTTCAGGGGCAGAATAGACCCGAGGCTCCACTCAATTGAGCTGCAGGAAGCAGTTACTCCTAAAGAAAGTAATAAAATAGAGAAAAAAGTTAATGCGTCCCCGCAAACAGAGCCTGTTGGCAGTATTTCAAATGAAGACAAATGGGTAAACAAGATAAAAGAAGATAAGTCTATAACAGAAAAGAATGAAACATCGGAAACTATTTCTGCGCCGAAAAAAAATTCTCTGGCATTAAATGTGCCTCCAAGACCAAAACCGATAGAGCTTAAAAAAAAGCTCGAAGTTAGCCCTCCCTTGCCTGTATTCAACGCAAAAGTCGTAGTTGGCGATTTTTCCAATCCAAAAGAAGTGAAAATAGCTTCAGACATATTGAGCAGTTTGAACTTTGAGCCTTTTATACGGGAAATGAATGGAAAATATATTTTACAGGTTGCATCTTTTTCTGATAAAGAAAAAGCAAAAGAATTAGTTGAAGAATTAAAGGACAGGAATTTTGAAGCAAAGATTATTTATGAATAGTAAAAAATCCGGTTTAATAACCGGATTTTTTGTTTGATAAAATTGAAATTCTTTTTAGTCTTATTCTTTTATAACAGCTTTTTTAACTTCTTCTTTTGTATCAGCAACTGTTTTTTGTTCTGTATTTGTACCGAACATAGAACCCATCATCTGCATGAACATACCTGCCATCATCTGCATCGAGTTGTTACTATACTGATTATTTGTAGAGAAAGGATTATAACCTTGTTGTAATTGTTTAGAAATCGGCATTCCCCAGATCGGTGACATATACTTTGATGTAAGCTGGTAGTTATCAGAAATCATATTGTACAATGTGTGGGTCGGCATCAATGCGCTGGTAGCTGTTGGGAAACCGAAAATCGGTTTTGGTCCTCCTGCTGGAACAGCCCATGGATTATAGATTTGACTTTGAAATGCTGATGTCTGGTTTGTTGCGCCTACGCCTTTAGATTTTTGGAGGTCGGGATCAACTATTGCTTTACCCAAACCATTACGTTCAATGTTATTTGTAGCTGTTTGAGTGGTTGATGGGGTCATACCACCCATCATTTGATTCATCATTGTCATCATGTTCTGCATCATTGCGTTAAATTGAGTATTAACATAAGTCATAGCTAAATCTCCTATTTTATCATTAATAAATACTGCTTAAATATTTTTTTAATTATGTTTATATAACTTATATATATAAAAACAAATATGGCGATAAAATTGCTATTTTTTTTAAAATATTATTAAAAAAACTTAACAATTTCTTAATTTTTTTATCTACATTTATTTTCAACAAAAAACGTCGATAAATTTATCGACGTTTTTATTTAAATTAATTTTTATTATTATTTTAAATTAACAGAATCCACCATTAAAAGGGTCTTGAGTTTGCGTGCTATTTGTATCCATCCCGAACATTGAGCCCATCATCTGCATGAACATACCTGCCATCATCTGCATCGAGTTGTTACTATACTGATTATTTGTAGAGAAAGGATTATAACCTTGTTGTAATTGTTTAGAAATCGGCATTCCCCAGATCGGTGACATATACTTTGATGTAAGCTGGTAGTTATCAGAAATCATATTGTACAATGTGTGGGTCGGCATCAATGCGCTGGTAGCTGTTGGGAAACCGAAAATCGGTTTTGGTCCTCCTGCTGGAACAGCCCATGGATTATAGATTTGACTTTGAAATGCTGATGTCTGGTTTGTTGCGCCTACGCCTTTAGATTTTTGGAGGTCGGGATCAACTATTGCTTTACCCAAACCATTACGTTCAATGTTATTTGTAGCTGTTTGAGTGGTTGATGGGGTCATACCACCCATCATTTGATTCATCATTGTCATCATGTTCTGCATCATTGCGTTAAATTGAGTATTAACATAAGTCATCGGGAAGTCTCCTGTATAATTTAGAAGCTATCTGGTTAAAAACATTTTTTAAGCGTAACCCTTATCATTGCTATT
>CAZLCO010000009.1:0-55845 GCA_964558005.1 uncultured Gammaproteobacteria bacterium
TTTTGTCAGACAGAGTAGGGTTTTGAGCTAAATCATAAACTTTTTCCGTATCCTCGTAAGGCTATTTTTTTAAATTCATATGGCAATTTTGCCATATAGTAATGTACAATATTTTTATAAAGAAACTTAAAAGGAAAAATTTATGGATTGGAAAAAAGAGTTAAAGCCTTTTATAGCAATAGTTTCAATATTTTTATTGTTCTTTTTTCTGCCTATTGAAAATGCTAGATTTAATAACGCAATAATGGAAGCCCTGCATCTGGCTAAATGGTACGCTCAGGAACATGTTTTACTATGCCTTGTTCCCGCATTTTTTATTGCAGGTGCAATAGCAGTATTTATTAGCCAGAACTCAATTATGAAATATCTTGGTACTAGAGCAAATAAAATACTCGCTTATGGAATGGCTTCGGTTTCAGGAAGTATTCTTGCTGTTTGTTCATGTACAGTGCTTCCGTTGTTTGCGGGGATTTATAAAATGGGAGCCGGACTTGGACCAGCAATAGCATTCCTGTATTCCGGCCCGGGTATTAACGTGCTGGCAATTATTCTTACAGCCAGGATACTTGGATTTGAACTCGGCGTTGCCCGCGTTATCGGCTCAGTATTTTTCAGCATAGCTATTGGTTTAATAATGTATTTTATTTACAGAAACGAAGAGCAGAAAAAAGCATCCGCACAGGCGTTGCTTCCTGAACCTGAAGTTGTACGTCCATTATGGCAGAATGCAGCGTTTTTTGCTGTTATGTTAGCAATGCTTGTTTTTGCCAACTGGGGAAGTCCGCAAACAGATGCAGGCTTTTTTGCGACTATCTTTGAATCCAAATGGCTTATTACTTCAGTATTTACTGTAATATTTGCGTTTATGCTTCCCGGTTTTATTAAAAGTAAGGAAGAAAGCAACGAATGGCTTAGTTCAACTTGGGGGTTTGCAAAACAAATAATGCCGCTGCTGTTATTTGGAGTTTTAATCGCAGGATTATTACTTGGAAGTCCGGGACATGAAGGCTTAATTCCGTCTGAATGGATAACAATGTTTGTGGGTAATAATTCAATTTTATCCAACTTCTTTGCCTCTGTAATAGGCTCTTTTATGTACTTTGCAACATTGACAGAAGTGCCTATCTTGCAGGGATTAATTGGAAACGGTATGGCAAAAGGCCCTGCGCTTGCCCTGCTTCTTGCGGGACCTGCATTATCACTGCCTAATATGCTTGTTATAAGAAGTATTATGGGAACACAAAAAACCGTTGTATTTGTTTCTCTTGTTATAATAATGGCGACAATCACAGGATTCATATACGGGACATTTTTTTAATAAAAGGAGCTATAAAATGAAAAAAATACAAATTTTAGGTACAGGCTGCCCAAAATGTGAAAAACTAGCCGAATCAGCTAAAGAAGCAGCAGATAATCTTGGACTTGAATATGAACTAATTAAGGTGAAAGATATTACTGAGATTATGAATTTCGGAGTAATGATGACACCTGCTCTGGCAGTTGACGGAGAAGTGAAAGTTTCAGGCAAAGTGTCGTCTGTTGAAGAGATTAAAGCAATGCTTTAGAAATTAACAAAAATTATCGGAGGAGGTATTAAATGGTTAGAAAAATTTTATTGTCAGGGCTTTTAATAATCCCTATGCTATTGCTAATGGGGTTTAAGTTTGTTTTTCCCTGGGATAACAACCCGGAAAATAACGTTGTGCCTGTTAAATCAGAAGTTCAGCAGCAGGACGGCATAATTGTATATTACTTTTATGCAAAGCCAAGGTGCGTAAGCTGTCAGAAGATAGAAAAATATACCGAAGAGGCGGTTAACGCTTTAAATAACAAAGAAATTATCTATAAAGCAGTAAATCTTGATGAAGCAGAAAACAAGCATTATTACAAAGATTATGGGCTTTACACTAAAGCTGTTGTTTTATCAAAGATTAAAGATGGAAAAGAGATTAAATCAAAGAATCTCACTGATATATGGACAAAATTGGGTAACGAAAAAGCCTTTAAGGATTACATTACAAAAGAAATAAAATCATACATTGGAGGATAATTGTGCTTTTAGCCTTACTATCTGCCTTATGGCTAGGGATTTTAACCTCAATCAGCCCCTGTCCGCTTGCTACAAACATTGCCGCAATTTCATTTATCGGCAAAAACGTTAGCAAATCATCAAGAGTGCTGCTGGCTGGCGTTATATACTCACTTGGCAGGGTTTTGAGCTATATACTGGTAGGTTATGTAATTATAGCAGGGGTTTTATCAATCCCGTTCGTTGCAAATTTCTTGCAAAAATATATGGGTATTGCACTTGGACCAATTCTCATAATTGTTGGAATCCTGTTGCTTGGCATTATAAAATTGAATTTTTCCAACAATCTAGTTGATGAAAATTTTCAGAAAAAGGCAGGAACCTGGGGAGTATGGGGAGCAGGCTTATTAGGAATCCTTTTTGCACTTTCTTTCTGCCCGACCTCAGCCGCTCTTTTCTTTGGCAGCCTTATTCCGCTTTCAATGCAGAATAACTCAAACATCCTTCTGCCCTTTATTTATGGCATAGGAACAGGTTTACCTGTAATTCTATTTGCCTTTGTTTTTGCATTTAGCGTTGGCTCTATCGGCAAATTTTACAATAAAATCACCGCCTTTGAACGATGGATGAGGCTGATTACAGGGATAATATTCATTTTAGTAGGAATTTATTACACACTTACTCACGTATTTGGGGTTTCGATATAAATGAGAAAGATATTATTGCTTTTAACCGTTCTTATTCTTTCAGGAACAATAACCGCTTGTATTCCACGAATAAATATGATTTTAGAAAGGTATTACCCTGAATGGGCAGCTAATGCTAAATATAACGAGCCAATAAGAGTGCTGGATACTGAAAGTGCGCTGGGCAGATATGCTTTGAAAACAAAAGAAATTTCACTTAAAGACCTGGCTTTAATACACGGGCATTTATGCGATGGGCTTGTTATTTCCTATGTTCAGATAAAAACCGTTCTTGAAAAACTCTTTCCCGATGGAGTAGTTGACAGGACTGATTTGAGGGTGGTTTCAAAAAACGGTCCCTGCTGGGTTGATGCTGCATCTATGATGACAGGAGCACGAACTAATTTTGGTACGCTGAGTATCCAGCCTGAAATCGGCGATGGGTTTATAATACAGAGAATATCAACAGGAGAAGCTTACAGCGTTCATTTGAAAAAAGGAGTGTTTCCGCAGGAACAGGTTGAACTTGAAAGTAAAATATGCAAGGCAAAAGCAGAAGGCAAAGTTGTAAGTCCTGAAGATGTTGATAAAATAGAAAAAATGCATAATGAACTTAGTAAAAAACTATTAAATACACCGCCCACTGAGCTTCTTTATATTAAGAAACTGGATAACTACAATTTTGATTTTAAATTTCAAACTTGTAATCGTGGGGATATTATTAATAAAGATACTCCTCGTTAAAATATAAAATTTTATAGAAAATAAATTTTTGTTCAGTAGCTAACAACATACCACAATTGCCCTCTATTTCTCTGTTTTCAGGCTCTTTTATAAGTAGTATAAACTCTGTAAAGAGTTCTAGCTTTAACTCGTTATCAGCCCAATTTTTTATTAAGTTTGTTATAATCCAAAGGTATCCGGATTATTTAAAAGGATTTTATAAATGCTAAAAAAGATTTTATTATCAATTATTGTATTAGTGCTAATTTCTTTGGCATCAATGCTTTTTTTTCTTAATACTTTAAAGGAATTTGTTGTAGACAGCAAAGGCGGGTCTTTTGAGTATAAGGATGTAACGCTTGATATAAGCAAGGAATTTACTTCTGATGATTTTAAACTAAGCTGCTCTATCATTAAACCTAAAAACGAGCAGTTACCTTTTACTGCTAAAGACAATAAAGTTTATGAATTTAGGTTTAAAAAATTAGATAAAATAAACGACAGCTTTAAAATATTCATGCCTAAAACGAGTGAACTGGAAACCCCAGTAGGTTTTCTTGGCGTATATGAGGGCAATAATATAGTTGATGGGTTTGCATATTATCCAGTAATGGGTGAGTTAGCGGAAGACAAATATTTTGTTTTTAAAATCCCGGCAGCAGCCTTGAAAAATTCAAAAGCTCCGCTGAAAACCACTCAAAATTTTGGAATTAATGCTGCATACGCATCAGGCAGCTTAGAAGGATATATTTTAAGGTGGTTTCTGCCGCCGACAATAGGCACAAAAGTTACTGAAAACTTTAGAATTTTTTACATGGATAAAACAAAAAAACAGGCCATGGAAGCAGCGGCTAAAGAGCTGGAAGACAAGTATAACCTTTATTCCAAGATGGGATACAAACTTAATAAACAAAAGTCAATGGGAAAGTTAAATGTGTATATGTATACCACCAAAGACGGTGAAATTGACGGTGCATTAAAAGGGAAGAAAATAGGAGAATATGAATTATATAAGTATATTTATATTGACGACAAAAAAGATATAAAAACAATAAAAGATACCGCTACTCATGAACTTTTCCACGTGGCGCAGATGGAATATAAAATGCCCTTGTGGCTGGAAGAGGCAACAGCAACTTATATGGAAAAATATTCATCTGCCTATAAAGATTATCCTGTTCAATCAAAAAAATACTATGACCTGCTGTTTTATCAGGGTTTCAATGAAACATCCACAAAAGAAATAAAAGAAGCTTCTTTTGGTTATGCATTATCAAATTATATAAAGTTTTTTATGGATAAACGCAAGCCGCCAAATGACGGCGTGCAATTAAGAAAAATGTTTGAATATCTTGTTGGCCGAGATGCAAAAACTGTGGTTTTTGAGAAAGGAATCGGCAGAAAAAATGAGTGGATAACTGATTTTTATGTTGATTATATAGGCGAAAAAATATATCCGTATGGAGATATGGGCGAAGTAATAAATGAATGTAAAAAAACAGAAAAAGATTATTCGATGAACCCTGAATCACTTGTAGGCAAAACGTTATCATTTACCAACATAAAACCAAATAAGCCTGAAGTAATACAACTTAACTTTATAGGTTCTGAATTAATAACAGATGATAAAGTTGGTTTCTATTACAAAGATTCAGAAAAGCAGAATAATATAGATCTCATAATGGTTGTATCTGAAATTGATACTAAAAATAAAAAGTATAAAATTTTGTTGTCTGAAAAACTTGGAAAAGCTAAAAGAATAAAGATGCCTAAAAAATATTTTTCCAGCCGCTATTATAAAACTTATCTTATCGCCATAAATAAAAGCGGCAAAGATATAAAAAATTACTGGTTTTCTTTAAAAACTGATCAAATTAGCGGTAATATATTTGAAGATATCAATATAATGGATGCCACTGTATCATATGCAGCAAGCGGTAGTGAGGCCGCACAACGTGCTTATAAAGCCATGCACGCAAAAGAGCCTTTAACTGCGCAACAAAGGCGGGATAGATGGAATTCGATTATTTATAGCAATATAGTAAATGCCCTTGAAGACAATGGAAAAACATACCACTCAAAGTGCAGGGTTACTTATTTCAAAGATAAAAATCTTGTCAGGTTTTCATTTGGACCTGATATTTACACCAGAGATACCAGAGATGAGTATGAAATAGGTTATTTAACAAGTAAAGGGGCAATATTTGCTACTGTACATAAAGATAGCCTGATAATAAGAGAAGAAAAAATATCTGATTATAAACAGTACGGCAAAGCAAATATGAAGGTATCAGAAAACGGCAGAATTACTGTAAATATGGACGTTACCCGTGAAATATATGAAAGAGGCAACCATGAAGGCAACGTTAATATGAAGATCGTGCTGACTAATTAAATAGTATCAGCCTGTTATTCTTATTTGTGAATTCATAACAAATATCTTTATACAAAAGATTAAGATTTAGGGTAAACATTGCGTTTACCCTATACGTATTATATAATAGATATATTGAGGGCAAAAAGTAGATATGCAAGCAGATATTTCTCCTGAAAGCCTTTATAACAAGGGTATTAATGAATTTGAGCAGGGTCATTACGACGATTCTATTGAGAATTTTAAAAAAGCAATAGAATTGGATGACTCTAATTATGACTATTATTTTAATTTAGGGGTTGTTTATATGGAGGTTGAAGATTATGATGCGGCCATTGAAAGTTTTGTTAATGCGTATAATTTAAACCCTAAAGTGAGAGATGTCGAGCTTTTTAATAATTTGGGAACAGCGTATTATGCAAAAAGAGATTATGATAAGGCCGCAAAATCATATAGTAAGTCGGTATGGTATAACTCCGGGGACCCGGAAAATTTAAACAACGCAGGAATTGCTTATATTGCATTAAAAAATTACAAGGAAGCAGTCTCTAATTTAAAACGTGCGGTTAAGATTGAGCCTAAAGACGAGAATTATAATTTTAATCTGGCCCATGCTTATTATGGAGCAGGGGAGTATGATTTGGCAGAAGAGCACCTTATTTTTGTAGTTAATTATAATAAGCAAAGGGACGATGGATATTTACTTTTAGGCAAAGTGCTTATTAAAAGGCGTGATTATGACATAGCAAAGGATTATTTGCAAAAAGTATTATCACTTGACCCTGAAAATCAGGAAGCTAAAAGTTTAATAGAAAAAATTAATTCGAGAAAACCCTGTGAAGATATAGTTATAGAAGAACAAGCAGGGCAAGAAAGCAATGGGGAAAAACCTAAAAAAACGTTGTCAGAAAATGAAAAAAAGAAAAGAATTTTAACTTATTTTAAAATAGCTTCAACTTCATATAAAAATAAAGATTACAAGACTGTTATTTTGCAGTTAAATAAAGTATTAAAACTTCAAAAAGACCACCCGGAAGCTATTAAAAATATTGAACTGGCTCAAAAAAAGCTTAATGAAGCAAAAGAATTTTATCAAAAAGGAGTAAAGTGTCTGGCTGAAAATCACTATGAACAAGCAGTTATTTTTCTGGAAAAAGCATTAATTATATACCCATATTCAAGTAAAATTGAAAAATTACTTAGTGAAGCATTAGATAAAAGTAAGGAAAAAGAAGACTAAGTTATAGTTATACGACATAAAATAGCCAATAGAACCCTTTGAATGTTATTATTTTTTTATGAATAAAATTTTTGTTATTTGCTTGTTTTTGTTTTTATTCATAACATTAACAAAGCCTGAGTCATCGCATCCGCATGGGTGGATTGAGACAAAGGTCGATTTTTTAATGTAGGATAATAATATTAAGGCAATACAGGTTCAATGGGAATTCGATGACTTCACTTCTATGTTTTTTCTTGATTTGGCTGATGTTGATGATAATAAAATTCTTACTCCATCTGAAATAGCAGCTATTGAAGAAGAAATAATGGAAATAATAAGGAAAGGGAGCTTTTTCAGCAGTATTTATATAAATGGCACTAAAATTGATATAAGCGGTATTGAATTCCCGAATGCGAGGGTAAGTAGTAATATAGTATATTTTAGCTTTGTCATCCCGCTGCCTGAGCCGGTTAGCCTTCTAAAATCAGGTTTTTCCGCCAGCTTTTATGATCCCACTTATTATTATGATGTTTATTTAGCTGAGGAAAATCCTGTAAAATTTATAAATGAAAGTACTTTAAGCTGTACATATAAAATTGAGGAAGATATGGAAAATACCTATTATTATAATATGGTGAACCCGGAAATAATCAGGGTTAATTGTGATCAGTAAAAGGATAAGGCAATGAAATACTTAATCATTCTTGCAATTTCAGTTTTATTTTTTGCAAATACAGCTGTAGCCCAGGAACAGAATATAATCACAAAGACCTTTGCGGAAACAGTAAAAATACAGAAAAAATTAAACATGGAAGTAACCCGAACGCTTCGGAAAATAAAAAATGATAAAAGCCACGGGGCGCTTTTTTGGGGTGTTATTTTTGCCTTTTTTTACGGTATAATCCACGCCCTTGGACCAGGGCATTCAAAGGCCATAGTAGCTTCTTATTTTATTTCGACAAAGGAAAAGCTTAAAAAGGTACCTATAATGGCATTTCAGATTTCAATGACACATGTTATTACACCTATATTGCTTGTTTTAGCGGCGGACATTTCCTTAAGGCAGATAATAACAGACCCGGAGAGTCAAATATACTGGTTTAAATTTATTAGTTATACCCTTATTTTTATTATCGGGGCATATATTCTTTTTAAAAAGATTAGAAATACAAACAATGGACAAGACTGCTCTAAAGATTCTACAACACTTGCTGTGTCAGCAGGTCTTTGCCCTGTATCGGCTCATTACTAATTTTGTTGTTCACAAAGGCAAACGGTATGTTTTTTACCGGTATATTGCTGGTCATTGCAGTTGGGCTGGGAATCGGCGTGACTATATCAACAGTAGGGCTTATTTCATATTATTTCAGGGAGCTTGCGCTTGTATCAGCCCAAAATGCATATAAGCCTTTATTAATACAAATAATTGAGTTTAGCGGGCCGATTTTTATTGTAATACTCAGCCTGATAATGTTTACGGGCTTGCTGTAGCTATTATACTTGTTAAGTATTCGTAATATTTAAACTTATAAGCGTAAGTTTTGTTAAAATAATCAGGAGTATTTGTGCAGTATATATAATTCGTTAAGCACCTTTGCTAACAATGTTACTTGCTCGGAGAGAAATTACGTGGAGAGAAGCTGGTATGGAATATACTAAGGAATTAGAACATTTACAAAAAGAAGTCAGCAACCCCGGAAAACCTGTAGAAGATCTTTCAGATATAGTTAAAAGTTTTTCAAAACTTTCAAGCTTGCAGGACACAATAAAAAAATTTCAGGAAGACAGCGTATTAAGTAGGCTGGAAACAAAAGTCGATATTATAGCCCAGTCTGATTATACAGGCATTATAAATATCCTTATTGACGATCTTAAAGAAGGACTAACACAAGAATTTCTGGTAATTTCCAAAAAAATAGATGACTTAAAATTCTCTGCAAAGGAAGATTTTAGCAAGGACAAAACTTCTGTTGATGACAGTTCAATAGAATTAAAGCAGGCAATAGATGCCATATCGCAACGCTTTAGTCAGTACCACTCAGATTTGAATGCTATCAAAGAATCTATACCCGGAATTATAGACTTTGAAAAATTTGATGACCTGGAATCAATTATTAAAAGCCAGGAAAGCTCTATCCTTAAAAGTCTTTCCGATATTTATAAAAACACCTCAGGCATTAATAACCAGTTTAAATCGCTTAATGATTCTCTCCATCATAAATTAAATACTCTTGAGCAAAATATACTAAATAAAGACAATTCTTCTGTTGACGAAATAAAAAAAGGTATTGCAGGCATTACAGGGTATTTAAGGGAAATAAAAAGTAAGTTGCAAAGCAGTTATTCTAAAAAAATAAATACTGAAGGTTCTGAAACCATTCAGGAACAGATAGAGGTCGGACCTGTTTCTTATTATGAAAATGCAGAATATCTTGAAAGCATTCAATCTGTGCATGAAAAGCTGGATGCACTGCAGGAAAAGATAGACAGTATAAATCCTTCAAATAACAGGAGTGGTATAGATATTGATATTGATTATGAACCTATTTACTCAGAGCTTGAGGAAATTAAAAGTAAAATATATGCGCAGGAGGATATTTCGGGTCGGACTTTAATACTCCTTGAGGAAATGGAAAAAGGACCGGAGTTTGATGAAATAAAAGCCGTAATCGGGCAGATAGTTTTTGATACTATAAAGCCTTCTGATGAAAAAATTGAGCAGCTAATTACCGGTCTGCAGCAGAGCAATAATAGCCAGAATAATACTAAAAATGAATTAAATAAATCCATAGGGCTTTTAAAAGAAGAGCTAACAGGAATTAAAGAAAGGCTTCAGCCTGTACATGGGTTGAACTCAATCAGCGAGAGTCTTCACTCTATCCAGGAAAGCCTTAATTTATTTGCGGATGACCTCAGCACAAATAAAGTCGACCATTTTGAGGCCAGAAATAATTTTGAAAATATCAGGGGTCTGCTGGATTCTCTTAATAAAAGCCTGAAAAGTATTAAAAATGACATTAATGACAAGACCGACTTTAACCTTGTAGAAAATAGCCTTCATTCAATTAATGGAAATATAAGCCTCTTGCTTGAACACTCCGGCGAAAACAGGAACGGACAGTCCTCGCTGTATTCCGAGTTGGAAGGGATTAAAAATTGTCTGTTAGCGCAGGATGATATTGTGCAAAAGTCCTATACACTTCTGGAAAAGGCGGATTCCAAAGATGAAATTGAAGAAATAAAAGATTCTATTGGGCTTGTGGTTTGTGATAAATTGCGCTCCACGGAAGAAAAGATTAACCAGGTTATTTTTAACCTTAACCAGAAGAGCTCTGCACAGTATGAGCTCAAAGATGAATTCAGCGATTCGCTTAATAATATAAAATATCAGATAGACTATTTAAAGGATCATCTGTATCCGGTACATAACCTTCAGGCTGTGAGTGAGAATCTTTTGTCCATTCAGGATAAAGTTAGTATGCTGGTAGAAAGCCTTGATATAAACCGGGATGCGTTTTCACTAGTGAACGATAGTTTTGTTGAACTGGCAGGAAACATAAGCGAGCAGAACATTGGACTAAAAAATCATATATGGTCAGCTATTGAAAATAGCGCAAATGGAAATATAGCTATCCAGAAAGAAATAAAAATTGAGCTTGAAGATATAAAAAATAATATTACAGCGCAGGACGATATTGCTCAAAAGTCCTATACACTTCTGGAAAACACAGCTTCAGCAGAGGCCGTCAGGGAAATAAGAGAAGCTATCGGTTCTATAATTTGCGATAACTTCCAGCCTGCTGATGAAAAACTTAATAAGCTCGTTACTGATCTGAATACTAATAATTTTGTTCAATATGCTATGAAAGAGGAATTTGGCAGTGCATTAGGGGTTTTGAAACAGCAGTTAGATGACTTGAGCAGGAATCTTTATCCTGTACATAATTTACAGGCTGTGAGCGAAAACCTTGAAGCAATGCAGGACAAGCTTAATATGCTTGTTGGCAGCATAGAAACTGACCGAGAGGCTTATGCGGCGATAGATAATAATTTCAAAGAGCTTTCCGGTAATATAAGCGAACAAAATTATGACCTTAAAAATTCAATAGGGTCTGTTTACGAGGTGAGTGATAAAATATCCCGTGCAATTGCGTATTTAGAGAATGATTTAAACGAAATAAAAGAAAATACAGGCGACAAAACAGAACTAATCAATATTAAGAATGATTTTCAGGATGTCAAACAAAGCATTTCATCTTTAAATAGTGAAATTTATTCTTTCAGGCAGGAAAATAATACTAATATCGCCACTAATATGGGGCAGTTTGACGAGAAGTTAAGCAGTATTGATTCAAAAATATCAGTGTTGTCTGAAAGTTTTTTCCCAATGGAAAATCTCCAGCATATAAGTGAGCAGTTTTACTCTGCGCAGGATAAAATAAACGCTCTTGTCAACCTGGTGAGCGCAAATAGTCCAGAAAATATTAAAAACACGCTTAAACTTGAAGACAAATTTGAAAACATAAGTTTTAAAATAGATTCAGAGGTGGTTTACCTGCTGAATTCGGTTAAGGACTGCCTGGATGAACTGGATGGAAAGCAGAACAGTTTTGAGGAAATTAAAAGTGCTATATCCTTCCTGCACCATGGTATGGAGAACCTTTCTGAAAATTTAAAATACGGAACATCAAATAATATTTCGGAGGGAGTTCTTGAAACTCTTTTAAATGATATTAATACAATCAAATCCAGTATAAATACAGATATATTAAGCGGAAAAATTAATGAGATTAATGAAAAAATAACTGATTTTGATTCCAAAATATCGGGATTGCAAGAAATAAGTTACTTTAAAGAGAATTTTAACTTCTTAAAAGACAGTATAAGCCAGCTCGAAGAAAAATTTAACTATACAAACGAAAAAATAAGTGAACTGGTCAACACAAAGCCAGAAAGAAAGAATGAAGATATTGTTCCGTTAAATGGTGAGCTGGATGAGCTTAAAAACGCATTGACTGTCAGGATGAACCATAATGCCGAGGTTTTAAACGAGTTTTTAGGTATATTTAATAATAAATTAGAGGCAATAAGCGGCAAAGAAGAAATTCATGAGATGAAAGAAGGAGTGTATTTTCTTTCAGAATCGGCCAGAAATTCTTCTGATATATTAAATGGTCTTTGTAATGATATACATTCTCTTGGGAGTATTCAGGAAAAGGTTGATAGTCTTGCTGAACAGCTGCATATAGTATCTACCAGCGCTGAAGTGGGTGAATTGAACTCAAAAATGGAAGCCCTTTCAGAAGAAATAAAACAGTACAGGGATTATTTAGCATCAAGCAATAACACTAATAATGAAATAATTAATGCCATACTGGACAATTTAATCAGCCTGAATGAAAGAATAGATTTTGTTCCCGAGAACAATAACAGCAAAGTAATTGAAAAACTTGAACGGCTGGAAGAAATACACACAAATAACCAGACCGGCATTTCCGATGCAATTGAAGCAATATCCAGCGCAGGAAAAGAGATATCGACCTTTGCTGATGGCTTCAACAGGTTCGATGACGATCTGACTGATATTAGCTCTAAAGTTAACAGGTTAATCCTGGAAAATAATGAAAATACAGGTTCGTTAAAAGAAAATATCAGGGAAGAGTTTAATAATTTGAAAACAGAAATTAAAAACGATATGGAAAATATAAACAGCGTTTCTCTGGATGGATTAAACTCGTCAAAAGAGATAAAGCAGGCTATAATTCAAATGGCGGATTGGCTTGATTCAGCCGGGAAGTTATTGGAAGATAATAATAAAAACTCGAAAAAAAGCCTGACAATTAACAAAAAATTTGATAACTTTGAAGTAAGGCTGGAAAATATAGAAGCCAAACTTGAAAAACTGATAGACAGAGAATATAAAGATAAATAATGCTCGTAAAACTTGAAAATGTGCATAAAACCCTGGGTGGAAAAGAGATTTTAAAAGATATAAGCTTTAGTGTAGACGAAGGTGAAATTCTGGCCATAGTGGGCTTCAGTGGTGTGGGGAAAAGCACAATACTTAAGATTATAAGCGGTCTTTTAGCTCCTGATTCCGGAAAAGTAATAATAAACCACAGCGAAATAGGCATGGCGTTTCAATATTCTGCGCTTTTTGATTCTTTAACAGTATATGAAAACGTTTCGTTTCCTTTAAAAGAACGTAAGGATTTAAAGGAAAAATACACAGAAAGGCAGATTAAAGAAATAGTATGCGAAAAGCTTGATATGGTTGGACTTTCAGGAATAGAAAACAAATATCCAAGTGAGCTTTCCGGGGGAATGCGTAAAAGAGTAGGCTTTGCCCGTGCAATAGTAACAAACCCTAAAATCATTCTTTATGATGAGCCTACATCTGGCCTGGACCCGGTTTCATCGAGGGTAATTGAAGAATACATAACTGACCTTTCAAAAGAGATGTGTGCCGCTTCAATAGTTGTTACTCACCAGATTTCGACAATAGGTCACACTGCTGATAAAATTATAATGTTGTATGATGGTGAAATAGTTTGGAAAGGTACGCCAGGTGAATTGATAACATCGGTAGACCCATACGCATACCAGTTTGTAAATGGTCAGAAAAATGGCCCAATGATTGCAGCAATACATTAAGGAAAAAATATAATGATGAAAGCATCAGCACCAATAAAAGTAGGAATATTAACGCTTCTTTCAACGCTAATCCTGATTTTCGGGATAATGTGGCTGAAAGGTCGTTCAATATCAATAGGTGAGAAGATTGAAGTCAATTTTAAAGATATAGACGGTATGCGGCCAGGTTCAGCTGTCCAGATGATGGGGCTCAGGATAGGCCAGGTTGATGAAATAATACCTGTCATAGATGGGGAAAACAGTTATATTACGGTAAAGTTTGTCATAAATACTCCCAATGTTGATATTCCTCCGGCATCAAAGATTTCCGTGCAACAATCAGGTATAATTGGCGAAAAATTTCTTGAAGTAACCCCCCCCTTCCCGAAAACAATATTATTGACCCTTAAGGACGATTTTGTGCCTGTAATAAACGAAAATACAAAAGTGGAAATATTTTCCAACGGTGAATACAGGGAAATAGGCAGGGTGAAAAACGCTGAAATAATTGAACTTGGAACAAAAAGAAATTATAAAATAAATTATGTCCTTACTATTCCGGGGATAGAAGTTCCTGTGAATTCAATTGAAACTATTGTAAAAACTGAAGATAAAGAAGAGTATGTTTTAAGAATAGAACCTCCGCAGGGTGTTGTAGTAAAAATACCTGAAAACCCTGCGAAATATACAATAGTTGAACCTTTAAGGATGAAGGATTTTCTTGATGTTCAGTTGAAGGCAGCGCTTGCATTAAAAGAAACCAATGATAAAATTAATGACCTTTTCACTGATCAGTTTATGGATGATGTACGTTATACTTTTGAAAACACAAAGGATTTAAGTGAAAAAGCGGCCATTATTGTTGATCAGGTGGCAATGATTATAGAGTCTTCAAGAGAAGATATTGAGCACCTGATAGCTTCATCGGTACTTTTATCCGAAAATATGTCCGAGTTGTCTAAAAACGTTAATGAAATAGTTAAAGACTCTGAGTTCAAGGACACTATCATAACAACAACAAGCACTATCAGGGATACATCTAAAGAGTTTTCGAAATTGCTTAAAAATTCCAAGCTTGAGGACAGCTTTGAAAACATCAATAATACCACTCAGGATATGTCAGAAATTGTCCGTTATGTCAACGAACTTACAAAAGATGAGGAATTCACCGGTAAGGTTGAGGAAACGGTTATGAACCTTAACGATATGATGATAAAACTGGGGAGAGTTACTGAATCGATTGAAGAGCTGACCGTAGAAGAAAAAGAAAAAATCAAGGAAATAATAAATAATTCAAATAAGGCATCTAAAGACTTACAAAAGTTTTCAGAAAAACTTAATAAAAGGTTTTTGCTGCTGAGGTTGTTGATATAATTCCCCTGCCGAACCGGTTTTCCAGTGCATCCCATGCTTTAGTAAGATTTTTATGTCTGGTATTGTTTACAGATGAAGAAAAAATAGAGAGCTGTGTTTCTTCTGAAAAGTCCTCTAATATTATGCCCGAGCTCCTGTAAACAGTTTTTGGGTGGTAGATTTCCGGGAATGCGATTTTTACAGCCTCAAAAACATCAAATTCAAAGTCTGTCGGCTCAATAAGGGACATTTTCCGGTAAAAAACTTTAAAATCCTTTGTCCTTAACATTATCCCGGTTGTTTTTGCTTTAAGTTTTAGCTGGCGGAGTTTTTTGCAGGCCCTGTGAACGTGATAATTTAGGGAATTTTTAATATAAGTTTCGTCCGAGGTGAATGAGGCAAATGAGCTTGTTTTTTGTATTGATTTTGGGGCTTTGTATTTGTCATTTACCGGATATACGCTGTTGCCGAGCAGCTCCTGCTTTAGTTCATACCCCCTTTTGCCCATGAGTTTAATAATTCTGCTGTCATCAAGCAAGACAAGCTGATAAGCGGTCTTTATGCCGTATTTATTTAAAAAAGCCGCAGTGTTGCCGCCGATACCCCAAATTTCAATGAGTTCTGTTTTTTTGAGTTCTTCATTTATGTCCCTATAGCTTATGCAGTAAACCCCATCGCCCTTTTTAGCCCTTTCTGTGGCGAGCTTTGCAAGCACTTTTGTGCTGCTTATCCCGATAGAAACCGGCACCCCAATTTCTTCTTTCATAGTGTTTTTTATATCTAATGCTATTGCTTGATAGGTTTTTCTATACATCCTCCTCAACCCTGTCAGGTCAAGAAACGCCTCGTCAATAGAATAAACTTCAATTATAGGGGAGAAATCCTTTAATTTAGACATTATCCTGGAAGATAGTTCTCCGTAAAGAGTCATATTGCCAGACAGGTAAACAGCGCCGGGAAATTCCTTTTTTGCCATAAATACCGGCATCCCCATCTTAATACCGAGCTGTTTTGCTTCTTTTGAGCGGGCTACAACACAGCCGTCGTTGTTGCTCATCACGCATACGGGTTTATTGAGTAGTTGGGGGTTGACCAACTGCTCGCAAGAAACAAAAAACGAATCGCAGTCTACCAGTGCTATTTGTGTGCTCATTTTATTGGCCTAGGATATTTTTAAACGTTTTCTGATACGCAATGGAATTGAATAAGTGCTGTAGCAACAGATATCGTTGTCAGAAAATATATCGGGGTACTTCATCCGAAGGCGCAGGGGAAGCAGGTACAGGTTAAATCTGGCTTGCAGGTTTGGGTTTAAACAATTTTTCATTTTTGATTCCTTTCTTCATTAAAAACCGGGCAGAAGGAAATACCCCTCTGCTCGGGGAGTGACATAAATATAGGGTGAGTTGTCCTTATTAAGTGAGGTGTCTGCTTTGCTAAAATTTTCTGACTGAGCCGGTTACAATGCCGAATATTTCCATACTATCCCGGGCTTTGATTATGTCATAGTTTTGGTTTGCGGGTTCTAAATAAATTTCCTGGCCTTTTTTCCTGAAAAATTTCAATGTGTATTCCCCGTCAACGTTTGCTAGTACGATATCGCCGTTATTGGGGTCGGATTTTCGTTTGATGATAACCATATCCCCTTCAAAGATGCCTGCGTCTATCATGGAATCACCCTTGACCGTGAAGATAAAGGTGGACGGCGAATCAAGCCTGAACTCACTGTCGAGGGAAACTCTTCTTTCGATGTAGTCTTCGGCAGGCGAGGGGAACCCGGCTTTTACAGGCGTGGCGAACATCACCGCACCGAATTGGTCGGGTTTTATGAAAAACTTTTCGCCTATGTTGTTTATAAACCCCACCTCCTTGAGTTTATTGAAATACTGCCACACTGAATTCTTATGCTTGAAACCGAAATCCAGTGCAATTCTTTCAAAGCTCGGCAGGGGGTCTTTTCCGTATAAGCTTTTAAGTTTTTCAAAAAAGTCTTTTTGTTTTCTGGTTAGCATAATTATAATTATAGACATTTGTCTATAAATGTCAAGATAAAAATTTTTTTAAATTTGAAAAAAATTCTTGTAATTTTTTAAATTCACTTACGTAATTAAATTTTTTATTTTTTATATCAATTATATTATACCATATTATGATAAATTTTTCAAGTGATAGGGCGGGCAAGGGTTGTGTGGAGCGGATTTTGCAGATTGGGCGTTTTGGGGTTTTTAGTTATTTTAAATGGGTTTTAGGGTAAATTTTTTTGTTTTAGGGGGGGTGTGCTGGGGGTATTTTAAGGTTTTTTTTCTCTTCTTTCCTTGTTGTTTTTATTATTTTTGCCATATTTTTGGGGTTATTTTGAAGGATTTTTGATCAAAAAATGGGTGATTTTGAGTATCTTTTGGATATTTTTAATAATTTTTCAAAAAATAGGGGTGGTTGTTGATAGTGGGTATATTTTTGTCACCCCGTGCTCCGACGGAGCCTGTCCCGTACTTGATACGGGAGGGTCTGTCCAGTTTGGGTTTTAAGCAAATTAGTGTTCGTTGGATAGATGCCGCATTAAGTGCGGCATGACAATTGGCAATGGCTAAGTCACATTTTTATAGGGCTGGGTGCCTAAGGCACGTTCGTAAGGGGCGGGAGGGGGATAACATGGTGGGATGGTAATCCCTGCTTACTTAATTTTTAATTTCCGGCAATTATTTATTGTTTCCATACTTTATATATACAAGCAGTTATTTAGTTTAGAAAATTTTATATGGCAGTTATTTATAATGGAGGTCTTATTATGACTAATGTTAATGGTCTTATTCCAGCTTTTAATCCTTATTTTTTCAATTTACCAACCCAACCGCAACAAGGATTTAATCAGGGATATTCGATATTCCTTCAAGTCCAGCCGCAATCAATTCTGCAAATGCAAACAATGATGATACTTCCAATGATATTGCAGCTCTTGCAGCAGGCACTGCAGAAAATTCAGGAGCCGCCGAGTGAAAAGGATGTGCCGGGCATTGCTGACACTCCGGTGCCGGAAATAGACAGGGCTGTCGAGCCGGCCATTGTGGAAAAAGATGAGCCTGAAGATACAACCAAAGAAGAGCGTGAACCTGACAAAGAGTTCACGTTTTCTTATAAAGGCGGTATGTCAGAACTCAGAGATGTTATGGGCGTAACAGACCTTGAAAAGCCTTTGGATTATGATAATAAAGATGATAGAGCCAAAAGATGGGAATTACTTAAAAATTCCGATAAAAATAAAGAAGAAATCCAGAATATAGGCAAAGAATATGGAAATAAACTAAGAGGGGCGTGGTATGACCCTTCAAACCAGCTGGCTGTTGAAACATTAAATGTTGAAAATATTATAAAAAATATAGTTGAGACCCAGAACCCTGACGCTAAAGATAAAAAATACAATATGCATTTTCAGCCCAAAGAAATGAACAAAGGTGTAGTTTCTTATACAGATGAAAATGATTTTATTTACCAGGATGATCATCTTGATATGAATGAAGTAAAGGCCGGAAAAGGTGACGACATCATTTAACTAGACACATACTCTGAAAGTGTAGTATACCATAGCAGGTTGGGCGTCAGAAAAATTGACGGGGGAGAAGGTTATGACGTCTTAAATGTAAAGTCAGCTTCATACACAAGCATAAGTGGCAGTGCTGAAAATAATTTTGAAGTAGATAACAACGGAAGACTTATAACTGGTCCGAAGAGTGTAGTGCTTACAGAAAATATTGAAGATTTAAAGATAAACGGTCAATCAATAAGTGACCTTGATGTTGACGCATACATAAAAGAGAAAAGAGAAACAATTAAAGAAAATGATAAATTAATACAATTTTATCAGGGAGTAGATGAAAATGACCGTGCGCATTTTTTATCTACCAGTAAAAAAGATAAACTAGCCGGGTTAGAAGCTATAAATAATAAAGCAGAAACATCTATAAGAAATATTCATAAACTTGTAAATAAATTTTCCGGTAATCAGGAAAAACATATAACTTTACTGATAAAGACAAACGAACAATGAAAAATGTTAATGCTCTCCGTCATAACGATATAGCCGCACATAATAACTTTGCGGCACCAAAAACACACGATATTAATGTTGCCAACTTGTCTTATGACCCGCTAAAAGAGGTTGGTTATGGAAATAAAGGCAAAATCAACGGTGTAGCTCTGGCTCAAATTCTGGCTGAACTTCCATATGCTTCTGCAACTCTTAAGTTTACCGGCGAAGCGGTTAAGTGGAATCAGGTTAAAGATAATGAGACCGCTCCGATAAAAAGATATGATGAAGACGGAAAACTCTTAAACAAAGAGGAATTCTTAAAATGGAGAGATGAAGTCAAACCAGAAATCTATAAAAAATACCAGCAACCTTTCGCTCATATCATTTCAACTATAAAAGAACAGATAGCTGAAATGCAGCGGGAAGTCAATGAACTCTACAGAAAATCCCCTGGCGGTAAAAAACATCAGGAGAGATTAACCGCAGAGTGGAAAAACGACAAAGAAGCACAGAATCAGTCCTGGTCATTAGCAGCTCATCTCGGCGGTGAAGTCTCAGGCCCGCAGGCATCAATTGATATGGCCGGAAAGACTAAAGATGAAATTACAAAAGAACTCAAAGCTGCTTATGCGGGCACAGGTTTTGATGTTGATGCCGCTGTAAGCGAAGTTTATGCAGAATATGAATCAGCATATGACGATATAAAGAAAAACTATATGACACAGTAATCGGACATAAATAACCACCCTCTATTAATAACCTGTCGTATTGTGAGCAGGGAAAAAGGCCTGTTATACTGAACCAGTCACAAAATAGAGGGTTTATAATTAATGAACAGGGTAGAAGTAGCTGAAGACTTTTTAAAGAGCCTTGAGGACCAGCAGAATATGATGGATATCATGTTTGACAGGATTGATATCCAGATGCTGTATGTGATTAATAATTATGCAGAGCTTATATCCAAAGTAAAAAATAACACATCTCTTGCGGAAAAAGACATTGTTTCCTGTTCAATTATAATAGGGTATCTGTTAAAAGGGCATCTGGACAGGTATGACCTTGAGCAGACGTTTCTTGTTTAAGCAATAATTTACAAAATTGCATACTATACCTTGCAAATATATAATGCTGGGTATGAAAAGAAAAATTAAAAAAATAGTATCGCTTCAGGAATACGCTAAAAAAAGAAGGAAAGAACGCGTAGAATACCTTGATTATGAGGATTGCTATTTTTGTGAATTTTACAGACCGGAAAATGAAGTTTGTCTTGCAGGCAACAATATAATAAAATTAAAGCATATTTCGTATTGTCCGATAACAAACAGAAAAATAGAGGTTAAAAGTGACTGATTTTGAAACACATGTTTCTGCGGGAAATAAATTAAAGCTCGAAAAAGAATACGAAAATGCGATACAGGAATATAAAAAAGCTCTTGCAATAAATCCGCAAAGCCATGAACTGCTTGAAAAAATTGCTGATTCATATTTTTGTATGAATGATTTTGAAAGGGCAATAATTTTTTATGAAAGTTCACTCGGTAAAAAGCCGGATTATATAACGGCGTTATTAGGCATTTCAAAAACTTATGAGCTGACCAAAAGGCTAAATAAGGCTATCGAATATATGGAGCAGGCCTATAAGCTAAGTGAAAAGGATTTTGATATTGCTTATAACCTCATAATGCTGTATATGGCAAAAGAAGACTATGAAAAAGCGATTCAGCTAGCAGAAAATATAGTCAGGGAAAACCCGGAATCAGACAAAGCATACGTACTCTATGCTGTGGCCCTGGAAAGGACAGGAAATAAACAACATGCCCTGAATAATTATGAGGAAGCTCTTAGGATTAACCCTGAAAATGTTGATGCGCATGTGTTTTTAGGGATTATGCTCTTTAATGAAAATGATTATGAAAACGCTGAAAAAGAGTTATTAAAAGCTCAGGAAATAAAATTTGATGAAGTTAAAACGCACTATTACCTTGGCTTAATTTATATTGAGCAGGAAAAATTTGAAAAGGCCATACCGGAGTTTAAGTATGTAATAACGTTTGAGCCGAATAATACCAGTGCATACAGTAACCTTGGCCTTGCTTATGGTTCTTTGGGTTGGACAGATGAAGCATTGAGCGAATTTAAGAGCGCCGCGTCGCTTAACCCGGACAATCCTGAAATTCGCTATGCCCTGGGATATATTTACTATAAAAATGAAGATTTTGAATCCGCTGAAACAGAACTAAAAAAGGCCATAGAGCTTGATTCCGAGCATGCAAACGCATACTCAGTTCTTGGTTCTATATATGCTAAAGATGAAAAGTTCAAAGAGGCAATTGAGTGCTTTACGCAGTCATTGAAAATAAATCCTGAAGACGCTATAAACTGCTATAACCTGGCTTCAACATATAATTCAATGGGGCTTAAAAACAAGGCAATAGAAGCTTATGAGAAATGTATCAAACTAGAGCCGGGTATGATAGACGCTTGTTATACAGTTGGAAAAACGCTTCTGGAAAATGGAGAGCAGGAAAAAGCAAAATCATATTTTGAAACAGCGCTTGAATATAATGACAGGTTTGCTGAGGCATACTACGGTTTGGGCTTATATTACCAGAAAATGGGTAATATTGATAAGGCTTTGGAATTATTTGACGCGGCGATTTCCTTGAATAAAAACCTTTCTGACGCTTATTACCAGAAAGGCCACATATTAAGGGAAAAGGATGAATTGGAGCAGGCGATAAATAATTTGAAACAGGCTGCCCGGCTTGACCCGGAGAACGCCCTGCTTCTTAACGATATCGGGCTGATGCATCAGGCTGTGGGAAATCTTGAACTTGCGGTTTCTTATTACAGGAAAGCGGGCTCAATTGATTTTTACAATGCCGAGTACAAGCATAATCTGGGTTTAGCCCTGTTTGAAATGAAGAGATATTCGGAAGCTGTAGTTGAATTAAAAAGAGTAATCAGGTTTGATCCTGAAAATGCGGATATTTATTTTAATCTGGCTCAGATATATGAAATTATAGATAATTTTAAAGGCGCAAAAGAAGCTTACGAAACTTTTTTAAAGTTAAAAGGTGAAGATTATAAAAATTCAGACCAAATAAAGGAAAAAATTAAACAGCTTGAGAATACTTCAAAAATAAAGAAAGCAAAAGCAGCGGCGAATGAAGCAAAACATCCCGGACAAAACAAACAAATTATGGGAAATATAAGAGAAATTTTTAAAAATAAAAAAAAGTAATATGAAAAAATTTTTATTAATATCGTATATTTTAACAATTTTAATTTTTTCAAACGGCTGCGTTTTTCCTGATAAACTGCCTGACTGGAAAGATTTAAATCAATATACGCTGGAGAAATTTAAATTTCAGCAAACATCTGTTAATGAATTCAAATCCATGTGTCCTGAAATTGAGCCGTATGATTTTGGTAATGACATAATTATATTTACCGTTGAACCTCAAACGATAGACAAATTCAGTGAAATAAATGTTGGTTTCAGGCATAAGACTTTTGATTGGATAGAGTTTATACTTGACAAGCAGGTTGAAGCAAATGAATTTACCGCATTGTACGGCCCGCCCGAGTATATAGACACAAAATACAGCGAAACACTTGACTATTATAATTATGATAGTTTCAGTATAGCTGTTGACAAGAAAAATCTATTTGCCAGGAGCATTTCTATTTTTGCCCCTTCAGAATCTACAGTTAAAAACAAATTTGAAAATAAGTGGGAAGAAAATGGTAAGCAACGCTTTTTCGAGGTTTTTCCTGATTTAAAGCCGGGTATAACTCCAGAAAGACAGTTTTCCGGTAAATATCCCGAGCTTTTGCCGTATATGGAAGGTGAATTTGATTTAAATTTAGTTTATACTCTTGTAGAAGAACTGGGCGGGGCGGCGCATTATTACCAGCGGGCGGTGTTGCGTTTTGAAAACGGTCTTTTGGTATGGATATATCTTATTCCTGAAGCTGAAGAGGCAGGGAAAATAGTAAATAGAATAGAAGAAACACCCAAAATAGAAAAACTCGACGACAGGTTTGATTTTTACATATATGATAATTTTGTGCTGACCGTAGACAGGGAAACAAAAAGGGTAAATAACATAGGTCTAGTCGGATTCGACAGGCGGTTTTGATAAAATTAAAAGTTTTTCCGCTGCCTTGCCGCTTTCAATACTCTTTAAAGCCAGTTCAACGCCCTCCTGAAGGGTTTTTGCCATATTGCCTGCCCACAGCACCGCCGCTGTGTTCAGAAGCAATATATCCAGGTCAGGCCCTTTTCTTTTTCCGGAAAAAATATCCCTGATAATCCCAGCGTTAAAGTCCGGGTCGCCGCCTGAAATTTCATCTAATGGGGCTGTTTCCATTCCAAAATCAGCGGGTTTTATTTCAAAATTATCTATTTCTCCTTTTTCCAGCCTGTAAATCTTTGTTGGCCCACAAATACTAATTTCATCAATTAATGGGTCGATTCCGCAAACAACCATCGCCCTGTTGCAGCCGAGGTTACGCAGGACATGAGTAATTTTAGGCAGCATATCAGGGGCTGATACACCTATTACCTGGCCGGTTGGCAAAGCAGGATTTGTCAGCGGCCCGAGGAAGTTAAATATAGTCCTGACTTTCAGTTCTCTTCGTACTTTATGGAGTTTGGCCGTGCTTTGATGGAAATAGGGCGCATGGATAAATCCGATTGAGTGCTTTTTAAGGCTTTGTTCTATTTCGTAAGGTCCTTTTAACAGCGGTATGCCAAGTGCTTCTAAAACGTTACTACTGCCGCAGTTCCCTGTAATTTTATAATTTGAATGTTTTGCAATATTTACACCGCATGAAGCAGCCACTATGGCTGCCGCTGTTGAGATATTAAAGGTGTTTGTCCCGTCGCCGCCTGTGCCGCAGGAGTCAGTTATTACACCAGGTCCGTCGGTATTTATTTTTACCGCTTTTTTTCGCATTTCCAGCGCAAAACCGGTCATTTCTTCTACTGTTGCACCCTTGGAGCTCAGGGAAATTAACAGTTCTGCTATTTGAGAGTCAGGCACATCCTTAGAACTAATAATATCGATTACCTCGGCAGCTTCTACCGTGGTTAAATCCTGTTTTTTGTTTAGTTTGTTAATCACAGCTTTTAACATATAAAATTCCACATGGTGAATATAATTGCTTATCCATAATGATATCATATCCTGTTATGGGGGCATTTAAAGATACAATATCCTATATCGGAAGTTCTGGCCTCAATTTGCTTGAAACATTAAAATTCATAAGCAGGGGCCGGATAAATATTAAAAATACGGCTGTCCAGATGGTAAAAGCAGGCATCGGCTCGCTTTTTATCGTTGTTGTTACCCAGAGTTTTATTGGCCTTGCGATGTCAACCCAGCTGGCAAAGGAATTTGAGAAACTTGGCGCTGAAAACTTTATTGGAGGGTTTATTTCTCTTGCTACAGTGAGGGAGCTGGCCCCGGCTATTACGGCTATAGTTGTGTCCGGAAGGGTGGGGGCTGCTATAGCAGCGGAAATAGGGAGCATGAAAATATCAGAGCAAATTGACGCATTATCGGTATTTGGAATTAATCCTATAAGATATCTTCTTGTACCAAGGTTGATAGCCGCTTCTTTTGTTACACCGCTTTTAACTATAATCGCCGCTTTTGTATCTATACTTGCCGGTATGGTTTTGTCCAATGTAAGCGTGGATTTAAGTTATTCTGCGTATCTTAACTCTGTCAGGCAATTTGTTCAGATAAGGGATGTTTTTATAATGATGTTTAAAGCTATGGTATTTGGCGGAGCAATGGCCATAATCGCCACCACAACCGGGCTTGAAGTAAAAAATGGCGCGGAATCAGTGGGGAATGCAACAACAAAAACCGTAGTTTGGAGCATAATCGTTATTTTTACGCTCAATTACCTTATAACGTCATTGTTTTTCTAAATAATAGAGGATTAAATGCAGGAAGATAAAAGAAAAAAACCAATAATAAGTTTTATCGAAGTAGCTCTGGCCTTTGGCAAAAAAGAAATACTCAAGGGACTTTCCTTTGATATTTATCCGGGAGAAGTAGTAACTATTGCGGGGCCGTCTGGTTCCGGCAAAAGCACTATTTTAAAACTAATATGCAGGCTATTAAAACAGGATTCAGGAGAAATAATTATAAACGCAAAAAGGTTCGGAATGGCTTTTCAGTATGGGGCTCTTTTTAATTCTATGACGGTAAGGGAAAATATTGCTCTTGCGCTCAGAGAAACAACAAACATGTCAAAAAAAGAAATTAAAAAAAGGGTAGAAGAAAGCCTGGAAACCGTGAAGCTTAAAAACACAGTAGATATGCATCCGGGTGAGTTGTCAGGCGGCATGCAGAAAAGAATAAGTATAGCAAGGGCGCTTGCTTTGCAACCGGATATATTGTTATATGATGAACCCAGTACCGGGCTTGACCCGCCCATAGCCGCACTGCTGGAGACAGATATGCTCAGGTTCAGGGAGGAACTGGGGGTTACATCTGTAGTTGTCACCCATGACGTTGAAACAATAAAACATGTATCCGACAGAGTCCTTATTCTGGACAAAGGTTATATAGTATGGCAGGGAACAATTGAGGAGTTTATTAAGGATGATTCACCTTATCCAACCAGTTTTCGAGAAAGGAAAACGCTTGAAGAGATTGAAGATAGGCAGCGCAGAGTTTAATGCCGGTATTTTCATAATTATATCGCTTGCGCTGTTGCTCTTCAGCATACTCTGGCTCAGGCATTTTGCTTTTTATCCTGAAATGTCAGTAATAGCCAGGTTTAAAGACCCGGGCCCCGTTGACTCAGGGATGCTCGTATATTATCAGGGTGTTAATGTCGGCAAGGTTTCAGAGGTAGGGTTTTCAGAAGATTATAAATACACTTATGTTTATATAGATATATTTAATAAAGATTTAAAACTTCCCGCAAATATTACTGCGGAAATAAAAATCCAGGGTATAGCAGGACAAAAGTTTGTTTGCCTGTCTTTTCCTGAAAATCCTTCCGTCGAGTTGCTGGCCAGCGGAGATATTATTGAAGGAGAAGTTCCTTTCGGAATAGAAGATTTGCAGGCGTTTTTAAAAAAACAGATTGAAAGCGGCAACCTTCAAAAAATGTTTGAAGAGATAGATAAAGCCATAACGAACGCAAACAACACTACACTTAAAATGGGAGAAACTTCAGAGCAGATAAACAGACTTTTTACAAAGCATGACGAGGAGATAAACGGCATTATACTAAGTACTACCGGGGCTACAGAGGAGTTTAACCAGGCTATGGCAAATGTTAACAGTATTGTAAAATCCAGAGAATTTCAGGAAAACATTAAAGATACGGTTAAAAATGCAAACCAGCTCCTGCAAAACACAGAATTCGGCACCCGGCAGGTATTTGACCAGATTCAGACGACGAGGCTTATTCCCAACTTAAATAATACCGTCTGGAAAGCCTATTCAGCCATGGACGAAGCCGAGCAGGCCTTCAGGGTAGGCGGACAGACAGCACAAAGGTATGATTGCATTGGGAAAAACTTCAGCCGGATGATGAACCAGCGGTTTTTATTTTTCAAGTTAATGTTTGGCAATCCTGGTGAGCCGCTTGAGGCATGCGAGGGGTGTTATCCATAATTAATATAACAGCAAAACGGCGGCTATTAGCCGCCGTTTTGCTGTTAACATTTGTAATATTAGGCTATTTCTTCATTTTTAGCTTTTTCTTCATCCTGATCCTGTTTTTTTCTGTTTTTTTTTGCGTTTTCGAGATGAAGCAACTCTGCCACGGATTCTTTCCCTTTTACCATGTCATGTGTTACTGTAAATAAGTTAATATCTTGCCTGGAAGGGACTTCGTACATTATATCGGTAATCATTTCTTCAACAATTGACCTTAATGCCCTTGCGCCTGTTTTTCTCTTAATTGCTTCTCTGGCGATTTGTTTAACTGCTTCTTCCTCGAACTCAAGCGTTACGTTATCCATTTTCAGCAGCTCTTTGTACTGTTTGATAATAGCGTTCTTAGGCTCTGTCAGGATTTTAACCAGCGCATCTTCGTCCAGCGGGTCAAGAACTGCGTAAACAGGAACCCTGCCGATAAATTCCGGAATTAAACCGAATTTAATCAAGTCCTCAGGCACCATGTTTTTAAGAATTTTCGCCTGATTTATTTCTCTTTCATAAGATGCTTTAGCGGAAGTCACGCCAAAACCCATTGACTTTCCGGTACCGGCTCTTGCGTCTACAATTTTATCGAGGCCTACAAACGCGCCACCAACTATAAAAAGTATATTAGAGGTGTCTATTTGAATAAATTCCTGGTGCGGGTGTTTTCTTCCGCCCTGTGGAGGGACATTTGCCAGTGTGCCTTCTATCATTTTCAAAAGTGCCTGCTGTACTCCTTCGCCGCTAACATCTCTTGTAATGCTTGGGTTTTCTGATTTCCTGGCTATTTTGTCGATTTCGTCGATGTAAATAATGCCTCTTTCTGCTTTTGCAGCATCGAATTCAGCACTCTGATAAAGTCTTAACAGGATATTTTCAACGTCATCGCCTACGTATCCGGCTTCTGTAAGTGTTGTGGCATCAGCCACAGCAAATGGCACATTTAGCATTTTAGCAAGAGTTTGCGCCAAAAGTGTTTTACCACATCCGGTAGGTCCTACAAGCAGGATATTACTCTTTTGAATTTCAACTGAATCTTTATCCTTTTCGTCTGACTTCAGATTGTGGTTTATTCTTTTATAGTGA
Source organism: uncultured Gammaproteobacteria bacterium (assembly GCA_964558005.1). Taxonomy (GTDB): domain Bacteria; phylum Cyanobacteriota; class Vampirovibrionia; order Gastranaerophilales; family UBA9971; genus JANQGS01. The sequence goes on from CAZLCO010000009.1 coordinate 27,816, forward strand.
TTATAAACAGCTACAGCAAGCTGCTTTTTTGCGTCATCCTGTCCGACTATATGTAGGTCAAGGTATTCTTTTATATCCTGTGGCTTGGGGACTTCAGACATTGTTGGAGCGGATTGTTTTTCTTCTTCTCCTTCTTTTGCATCGAGAAATTCCTCATCAAGAATTTCATTGCATAGGTCAACGCATTCGTCGCATATGTAAACCTCAGGTCCGGCAATAAGTTTTTTTACCTGGTCCTGTGTTTTTCCGCAGAATGAGCATTTTAAACGGTTATCGTCACGCTTGACCATCAGATTCCTCTTTTTTCTCCAGTTTTGTTATCACTTTGTCTACCATTCCATATTCAACGGCTTCTTGTGGAGACATTATATAATCTCTATCGGTGTCTTTTTCTATTTTCTTGAAGCTCTGGCCAGTATGCTTTGCCATAAGTTCATTTAAGGTCCTTTTTATCCTGCTTATTTCAGCAGCCTGGATTTCAATATCAGTTGCCTGTCCCTGTGCCCCGCCGAGCGGCTGGTGAATCAGGATTCTTGAGTTAGGCAATGCCATACGCTTGCCTTTTGTTCCGGCAGACAGTAAGAATGCGCCCATGCTGGCGGCCTGTCCGAGACAAATGGTATTAACGTCAGCCCTGATGTGCTGCATTGTGTCATATATTGCAAGCCCTGCGGTTACGCTGCCTCCCGGGCTGTTTATATAGAGCATTATGTCTTTTTCCGGGTTCTCGGAATCCAAAAGTAATAGCTGTGCTACGATAAGGTTTGCGACCATATCATCAACAGGTGTGCCAAGGAAGATAATTCTTTCTCTTAACAGCCTTGAAAAGATATCAAATGACCTTTCACCGCGGCTTGACTGTTCTATAACTACAGGCACATATGCATTTTGAATTAATCCCATAAGTATGACCTTTCTTTTTAATTATGATTTATCCTCAATATATTTTACTTCATTATTTTCTAAAAGGTAATTAACAATTTTCTGGCTCATTATTTGTTGCGATAGGCCTTGCGCTACAGCAGGGTTTTTAGACATTTGTTCGTAAATGGCTTTTGGGTCTGTATTATATGCTTCTGCCAGTTCATTTACCTTGTTAGCGAAATCCACTTCTGTGAGTTGTATATTTTCTGCTTTTGCTATTGCTCCAAGAACAAGGCTGGTCTTGACACGTTTTGCGGCTTCTATCCTGAGATTATTCCATGTTTGTTCATACCCCTGTTCTTCCAGAACTTTTTCCCAGGAAATTCCTTGATTTTGGAAATTGTTTTTCATTTCTTCCATAAGGTATTTGGCTTCCCTGTTAATCATGGTATCAGGTGTGTCAAGCCTGGTGTCTTCTATAACCTTGTCCACTATTGCTTTTTCAGCTCTAACCTTATTTTCGTTTTCACAGGTTTTATCAAGATATTTTTTTAAATCATCTTTAAGGTCTTCCAGTGTATTAAACGGCCCGATTCTTTTGGCGAATTCGTCATCCAATTCAGGCATTATTTTCTTTTTAATTTCATTTATTTTTATTTTAAATTCAGCGTTTTTACCCGCTATATTTTTGTCCTGGTAGTCTTCAGGGAAAGTTACATTGATAGCAAAATCCTCACCGATTTTTTTCTCAACGAGCTGTTCTGCAAAACCAGGGATAAAGTGACTATTAGCTAAATCAAGCTGATGGTTTTTGCCTGCTCCGCCTTTTATGGACTCGCCTTCAATACTACCGTCAAAATCAATGAATACTATGTCATTTGCTTCTGTTGGCCTGTCTACAATTTCTTCAAGTTTTGCAAATTTTTCCCGCAGGTTTGTAAGTTGTTTTTCAATAGCATCTTCTTCAAATTTGAATTCCGGGACTTCAACAGTTAGGTTTTTATATTTAGGAAGTTCAACTTCCGGTTTTGTTTCTAATCTTGTTGAAACGGTTACGGGTTTTCCGATTTCAAAATCGTATGATTCAATAACAGGTTCTGTTACAAGGTCAAGCTGGTGCTCGCTTATAACATCTGCGAGTATGCCCGGGAGAAGAATGTCCAGAGCTCTTTCCTTGATTTTGTCCTGTCCGACATGTTTTTCTATTATTGGTCGTGGGGCCTTGCCTTTCCTAAAGCCGGGGATTGTAATATTTTCCCCGAATTTTCTGCAGGCTTTGTTATATTCCTGAGAGGCTATTTCTCCGTCAATCTCAATATTCAACTTAAAAAGATTGTTATCAAGTTTTTCTAAAGTAGTATTCATATTTTCTCGTCCATTTCCATAGTACACACAGTAATAATGGTACACTTAAAATAATATAAATCAAACCTTGCAAGCGTGTGCTCAAACTAATGGATGAAATTTATTATAATATTGGTAATAGTATTGGAAATAATCAAGATGTTAAGAGGTATTGATGAATAAGTATTCCCCACAAACAACCACCGTATCAAAATATTTACTGGACAAACTAAAAAATGTCGGCATTAACCATATATTCGGCATACCCGGCGATTATGTAATCAATTTTTTTAGTGAAATAGAAAAAAGCGACATTAAAACAATAGGAACATGCACCGAGCAGGGTGCGGCGTTTGCGGCGGACGCATACGCAAGGCTTAACGGAATAGGTGCATTATGCGTTACATACTGTGTCGGAGGACTGAATACAATAAACGCTGTTGCCGGGGCTTATGCGGAAAAGGCCCCGCTTGTCGTGATTAGCGGTGCGCCGGGAGTGCGTGAGTTTGACAGTGATTATCTGCTTCACCATTCAATAAGAGACCATGACTCGCAGTTAAATATGTTCAAAGAGGTCACTGTATCGCAAACAAGGCTGTGCGACCCGCACAATGCGCCGTTTGAAATAGACAGGGTGTTAAAAGACTGCCTTGACCATAAGAGGCCGGTATATATAGAAATCCCGAGGGATATGGTGCATGCAAGCTGTATAGTTCCGCCTTATAGCCCACAGGATATAAAGTGCGAATCAAAAAAAGCTATATTAACAGAGGCTCTGGCAGAGTCTGTCGAGCTTATAAAAAATGCCCAAAACCCGGTCATCATCGGCGGGGTGGAAATCAGAAGATATGGGCTGGAGAAAGAATTCTGCAAACTTCTGGAAAAGTCAGGATGTCCTTATGTAACCACAATACTGGGAAAATCAGTTATTGATGAATCTCATCCGCAGTTTGCGGGAGTATATATGGGCAGGATGGGCGACCCGAGAGTTAAGGAACTCATTGAAAAAAGCGACTGCATAATCATGCTTGGCGTTTTGATGACAGACACTAACCTCGGCAATGCACAGCTTGATGTTTCAAAAACTATATACGCCACGGTTGGGCAGCTGGCTATAAAGCACCATTATTACAAGAATATAAGCCTTAAAGAGTATATAAATACACTTTCAGACAGAATAGAAGGGATAAATAATTATTCATGCCCGGCCTGCAATGACATGCCTGAGTATACGCCTGAAGAAAATACCCCAATTACCGTAAAAAGGTTTTTCCACAGGCTAAACAGCTTTCTGAGAGAAAATGACCTTGTGGTTTGCGACGTGGGCGATAGTCTGTTTGGTTCAGTGGATTTAAGGATACCTAAAAATTCCAGCTATTTGAGCCCCGCATATTATACTTCAATGGGTTATGCTGTGCCTGCCGGGTTGGGGGCGCAGATAGCAATGCCCGGACACAGGACAGTTATTATTGTTGGCGATGGTGCATTCCAGATGACCGGCATGGAGGTTTCTTCAATTGCGAGGCTGGGGCTTAACCCGATTATTTTTGTTATTAATAATAAAGGTTATACGACCCAGCGGTTTTTAAAAGACGGTCCGTATAACGAAATACTGGACTGGAAATATCATAAGCTGCCTGAAATTTTAGGGACAGGCATGGGAATTGATGTACAGACCGAAACCGAGCTGGAGGTGGTGCTGGACAAGGCTGATAGAAACACTGAATGTTTTTCGATCATCAACCTGCATTTTGACAAGATGGACAAGTCAAATGTCCTGTACAGGCTGACCAGCCAGTTCAAGCATAAAGTATAGGCAAAGGGACAACAAAAAGCGGGGGACGAGGCTCGAACTCGCGACCTCTTGCTTGGGAAGCAAGCATTCTACCACTGAACTACACCCGCATATATTGAATTTTAAATCTTATACCAGAATGAGTTAGTTTTCTGAAAAACCGGCAAAGCCGGATTTTTCTGAAAACGTCACTCCCGCTTCGCCATACCGATTTAAGTTTATTAATTTCATTTCAAGATTACTTTTTGAAATCGGTATAAGAAAAAAGCGGGAAACGAGGCTCGAACTCGCGACCTCCTCCTTGGCAAGGAGGCGTTCTACCACTGAACTATTCCCGCAATATGAAAATATATTACATGCAGAACGCTTTAATTTCAAGTAATAAATTAAATTAACTTATAATCACTTTAAAAAAGACAGTTAAAACTGTCTTTTTTAATTTTTTTATTCTTCGATAGGAATTCTAAGTTTTTGTCCTGCTCTTATGCTGTGTGGGTTTCTAATATTGTTGGCCACCTGGATTTTATCAATTTTAGACGGGCTTCCGCTGCCGTAGAAACGATAAGCAATTTTTTCAAGCGTATCGCCGCTTTTTACTTTATATTCTGCGACGGAAGGAATTACTGGCTCCGGTGCTTCGTAAGAAGGGGTAACGTTTACTACTGGAGCCGGTTTTGTATTGGCCTGTTCCCACATTTTTAATTCAGCCAGGTTTTCTTTTGAGGGATTTCCAAAGTTCAATATTGCCGTCATTATGAGCATGCTTATAACGCCAGCGAAAAATCCTGTGCAGAGGTACACAAACGGAGTTTTTTCCTCTTTTGAATTAACTCTGTATCCCTGCCACAATACGTCAAGCTCTCTTTCTTTGTCTGATCTTACGTATACTCCGGGAGAAGAATCGTAGTTGTTATTTTTTTTAGGTATAAGTTCATCCAAAGCTAAAACCCTTTCATTGGATATATTTACTTTTCTTGCAGTATTCGTTCTCATTACTTCCTCGCTCATAACTTCCCTGCACACGACATGCTTATAATAATTAAGAATTTTTGAGGAAGCAAGTTTATTAACTAAGTATCGTAAATGTTTTGGTTTTCTTTAATTAAAAAACGTTGTAAAATGACCTGTAAGATAGTAATTAAAACAAAAATTAATATCTGTTATATATTTTAACATATTTTTTAGTGTTTCTTTACAAATTTCATAATTTCGGAAATATTGTTAAAATTTATTAAAATAAAGAAGGGTGGCCATGCTAAAAAATAAAAAATATAAAGAACTCATAAGACAATATATAGATAAATATAATCTTGATTTACAGGGCTATAACGTTTTAATTCCTGTTTTTGAGCCTGACCCGCTTTTGTTCAGCGTTATTGCCGGGGCTGCGGGGGCTAATAATATTTATGCGTACAACCCTAAAATTAATATTAATGAAAAGAAAAATGCCGTACCAGGCGAGTTTGATTTTGATATAACCGTGCTTGGCAGCCTGCCGTATGAAATTTTGCCTAATTTGAGTATTATTTTGAAAAATTCAACTGTTTCAATAAAGGATGAAAAGTGCAATTGTCTGCCGGTCAGGGATTTTGCCATAAGTCTTTTGCCTGATAATCTTGATTTTTTTAACCCGCAGGACACAGATATAAAAACACTTAAGGATAAAAAAATACCTGTATTATGTCATAATCCTGAAGATCAGCGTTTTGACCTATACCAGCATTTATCAAATATTATAATCAAACGCTGTTATAAGCTTGGATTAGATGTTTTCAGGACTAAAATACTCCTGGTTGGGCATGGGAATTTTTTAAATACAACATTAGGGCTTTTAAAATCAATGGGGGCAATGGTTTATGTATGTAATACCGGCCTTCCTTTTGACCAGTCGTATGTTTTAAAGCATTTAAAGGATATTGATATTATTATTGCGATGGACTATCCTGATCAGGGAAATCAGATAGTCGGCAGTAATGGCGTTGTGGATATTGGCGATATAGTTGACTTATGTCCGTTTGTAAGGGTTATGCAGGTCAGCGGCGAAATAGAAACCGGTTCGCTTAAACTTGGGGGAGTGCGTTATTATCCTGATGAAGTAGTTAAAGATACATTAAACGTAAATATAAAAGAGCTGGGCGAGCGGGGCGTAGTTGAGCTGGCGGTGAGTTGTCTGAAGCTGGCTGAAAATCATTTAAAGAAATAAAATATTACTAAATTATGAGATTCTTTACTTTAGTATTAATTATTTCTTTTCTGGTTGTTTCTGGATGTACAGAAAGGCAGATGGCCAATAAAAAGAAAGAACTTGAGTTCTGGACTGTACAGTTGTCGGGATTTTCAGGCTACATAAACAGTGTTATTGACCAATATGAAGAGTTACATCCAAATATTAAAATAAAATGGGTTGATGTGCCCTTTTCTGAGGCGGAAAAACGTTCTTTGGCGGCGGTTTTAAGTAATAATGTTCCAGATTTGATTAATATGAATCCGGATTTTGCTGTTACTCTGGCATCTAAAGGAGCCCTGCTGGATATAAAGCAGTTAATCTCGGAAAATCATTACAGGTCTTATCTTGAGTCGGCATGGCGGGCTTCTGGTATGGGCGAATTTGTGTATGGAATTCCCTGGTATATGACATCAGCGGTTACGGTGTGTAACACGGAAAAGTACAGCGGGAAAATGCCGGAAACATACTATGATTTGAGGGAAATAGCAGGGAGAGTGGAAGGGTATGTTTTAATGCCGGCTCTGACGGAAAACGGAAAAATGCTCAGGTTTTTTAGCAAAGACGGAGTGCCGATTGTAAACAGTGAAAAAACCAGGGCAGTGTTTAACACTGACAGGGCTGAGGAAATATTAAATTTCTGGAAAATTATGTATCAAAAAGGTTTTATTCCAAAAGAATCAATAACAGAAGGTCACAGACAGTCGCTTGAGAAGTTCATGGCCGGGGAAACGGCTTTTATTGTGGCGGGAGAGAATTTTATAAACATAATTAAGGAAAACGCCCCGCAATTATATAAAAATTTAATTGTATCTACTCAGTTAACAGGGACGGAAGGCAAGGCGGACTTTTCCCTTATGAATTTTGTAATCCCCAAAAAAAGCCGTTATAAGGATGAAGCGCTTGATTTTGCTTTGTATGTAACAAATGCTGAAAACCAGTTAAAATTTTGCAGGCTGGCCGCGGTCCTGCCTTCGCAAAAGCAGGCGCAGGAGTCCGATTACTTTGACGGTTCAGTTAGCGCGAAACAGCTCAGGGGTGAGTTATTAGGGCCAATCCCCGCGCTCGAAAACAGGAAAGACTTGTATGAGGTTATTGATTTTATGACGCAGGAGGTGCTGCTTGGGCGGAAAACTCCTCGACAGGCACTGGATGAGGCTGTTGAGAAGTGGAATGAAATATTGGCGGAATAATTATTTAAGCTCGGCTATAGTAATACCGTCGCCGCCTTCGTTCTGCTCGCCGGCGCGAAATTTGCTTACATAGGGCGAATTTTTTAAGTATTCCCGTACGGCCTGTCTCAATTTTCCTGTGCCATGGCCGTGAATTATATACACAGGGCTAAAATTAGCCAGGCTGGCCTGATCAAGATACAGTTCAACACGGGATAAAGCTTCTTCAACTTTTTCGCCCCTGAGGTCGAGTTTGTTTGTAATGTCCCTTTTTTCCAGCCTAAACCCTCTCCGCACAGGTATTTGTTCTTTTTGGGGTTTTGACGTTTTTGCCTTAAAAATATCTTCTTTTTTTACGGTTGTCTTAAGCACGCCGATTTGCACCTGCACATTGTTGTTTTTGTCGGGCAGAGTAAGTATTTTTCCCTCGTTTTCAAGGCTTTTTATGTATACTGTGTCGCCTTCCCTTGTTTTTTTCCAGCTAATAGCGGACATTTCAGGCTTTAGCTTTTCGCTTTCTTCGTAGTCGAGGGTTCGTGCCTTTGATATGGCTTCACTGAGCCTTGACATGGTGCCGCGCTTCCTGGCGTCTTCGAGTATATGAAAAATTTCTTCCTTTGCCTGGAAAAATGCGGTATCGAATTTTTTCCTGTAAATGTTAATTATTTTCTTTTTTTCGGATTTTATTCTTTCAAGTTCTTCGTCATAGCTACGTTTTAGCTCTTCTATCTCTTCTTTTTTTTCTTCAATTTTTTTTGCGTCTTTTGACAGTTTTTGCTGGGTGTCCTGTAATCCTTCCAGGACTTTGCCTGTGAGGTCTTTTTTTTCAAGGTAATGTTTTCTCGCCTTTTGTATTATGTCCTCGTCAAGGCCGAGCTGCTGCGCTATATAGATTGCGTTGCTTTTTCCGGGGAGGCCCATTAGCAGTTTGTAAGTCGGGGCAAGGCTTTCTGTGTTAAATTCCACGCTGGCGTTGTAGAACCCTTGTTTTGTGTAGGCAAGCGCTTTTAGTTCGCTAAAGTGGGTCGTGACCATAGCGGTTGCGCCTTTGTCTTTAATTTTGTCCATTATGGCTTCGGCTAGTACGGTACCTTCGATAGGGTCTGTGCCTGCGCCTATCTCATCAAGCAGGATAAGCGTGTTTTCATCAGTGTTTTTAGTTATTTCAATAATGTTTTTAATATGCCCTGAAAAGGTAGAGAGGCTCTGGGCAATGCTCTGTTCGTCGCCGATATCGGCTAATACCTTAATAAATGGGTAAATGTTGGCTTCGGCGGCGGATATATGCATACCTGCCTTTGCCATAAGTACGCTAACTCCTACTGTTTTTAATATTACTGTTTTTCCGCCGGTATTAGGGCCGGTTATGACCATTATTTTATAGTCTTTGCCGATTTCAACGTCGTTGGGTATTACATTATTAAGAGTTTTAATTAGCAGCGGGTGCCTGACGTTTTTCAGGGAAATAATCCTGTCAGTGTTTATCTCAGGCTCTGTGCCGCCTATGGCTATGCTGTACTTTGCTTTTGCAAGGATAAAATCGATTTCTGATAATAAATCAAGGGTAAGGCTCAATTCGTAACTGTATTGTTTTGCTTCAGCGGTTAATTCTGAGAGTATCCTTCTTATTTCTGCCTCTATATTCAGCTCAATTTCTTTCAGTTTGTTATTTAAGGGTACAATGCCCTCCGGTTCAATAAATACGGTTGCGCCGCTGGAGGACATGTCGTGTACAATACCCGGCAGGTGGGATTTATGTTCTATTTTTACGGGGACGACGTACCTGTCGCCACGGATTGTATAAACCGGGTTTTGCAGCAATTTTGAGGTTTCTGGTGAGGTTATGATGCTGTTTAGCCTGTTTTTAAGGTTATCGGTATGGTCTTTGTGGCTATTGCGGAGGCTTTTGAGTTCCGGGCTGGCTGAGTCGAGGATATTACCAGCTTCGTCGAATTTTTCAAGTATATTTTCCTCGAGGTCTTTATTTTCAAACAGGCCGAGAGAAATATCATAGATCAGCTGCGTTTCTTCTCTGTATTTATTGAAAAAAGACTTTAGCCGCCTTGATACTGCAAGGTCGTGGCCGATGTCGATTAGTTCAAAATTAGAGAGGGACTGGCCGGATTTAAGGGACTGGAGTGTTTCCGTTATGTCTTTTATGCCGGAGATAGGCGGGTATGCTGCCATGTCGAGCAGGTATTTTGCTTCTGTTGTGCGTTTTTGCTCGAGTTTTACGGTGTTTATGTCAGTATGGATTTCTGCGGTGAGGCAGCGGTTTTTGCCGGTTTCGCAGGTTGAGTGTTTAGCCAGTTCGGCGGTTATTTCTGCCCATTCGAGGACTTTAAGGGTGAGGTTATTGATATTCATATATTAACTTGACATTTATACACAATTTGTTAACATTTATTAAAAGTTTATCTTAAAAACGTTAACTTTTATATTTATATGATTTAAACAGGTAGGTCAAGAAAAGAGGTATATTTATGGTAGTAGGTTTAAATTCATTCAATCATAATAATAATATACGAGCTAATAAACAGCTTACTTTCAAGTTAAATCCTGCAAAAACTGCTAAGTCAGGAGGTCAAACTATAGAAGAAATTTTAAAAAGACAAAGAGAACTCAACGAAAAAGCTGGTGCTAATAGTGCCGGGGTTTTAGACAGAGCAGCAAAACGAGTAGTTGATGTCATTCAAGGCAATAAAAAACCTAAAAAATTAGATAAGCAAGTTTAATTAATTAATTTAAGCTGTATAAGCAGGAATGAAAGGGTTTTTTTGTTCCTGTTTTTTAGTGTCTTTTTCAAGATATTTATCCACAAGGTTATTTACACCTTTAGATGCCATAATGCCTATAGCAGAGCCAACCGCCATGCCTGCAAGGGAGCCGAGTGCTGTTGCGCCAAACATTCCGCCTGCAAAAATTATACCCGCAGTCACAAGCGTTACATAACCTGCTGATTTAATCAGTTGTTTGCCGAACGCTTTTGCTTTGTCTATTGCATTGCCTTCTGTTTTCGTTATTGATTTGACCAGTGCGGGTACTTCCAGCAAAGAAGTTACAGCAACACCAAGCAGTGAAACCCTCATGAGGGATTTTCCAAGCAAACGCTGTGCATAATTGCCATTAAAGTTTACGCCCAGCACTGTTCTATCAGCAATAATTTGTTTTCCGCCCATTTTTAGTCCATGGATTTTAATCTCGTTTATATTTTTAGGGTCAAAACCCAATTTAAATGTTCTTTGCAGGAATTGTCCAAATTTTGTATCATAAAGTGCTTTGTCTAAATTATTTAGCAAAGGTATATTTTTTAGTTTTTCTAAAAATGTTCCATCAAGTAGCGTCATTGCGTGCTGCCCGGCGTAATTTTTAGCGGATGGCAATACCCCTTTGGTCACAAGGTTTTTAAACTCACCTCCCGCTCTGGCAATTTCCCTGAAGTCCCCAGGGAAATTAGCAGCGGCTATACCCAATAACGACCCTGCCCTTATCCAATCCTCATTTTCAATTGAGCCGGGCAATGAGCCTATCCTCCTAACCGTGGGAATAATTCCTCCCGCATAAAGTGCTTTTTGCGTTAAATCAAGGCGGTCAACGTTGTTGGAAGTCGGTTTCGCGGGCTGGTTGTTTCCAAACACAGATGCCGGCACATGTGCCGGTTTATTTACATGCATATAAGCAGCATGATAAGGATAAGTTTCCTGAATTTTTAAAGTCATAAATTTTCCAACTAACAACCAACCTTCCATATAAATAAAAACATTTGGGTTGGAATTATTGCCAGTGTTTGGAAATTTGTTACAAAATTGTTAAAAAACCTTTATTCTACTCCAGCCTGCTGATAACTGACCGGACTTCTTTTATGTTTATAGGGTCTGGCTCGACTTCAACATATTTTTTGTAATGCCTGACGGCTTCTTTAGTATTTTCTATTTTTTCGTAAGCTTCGCCAAGGTGCAGGTAAATTTCGCTAATGTCTGGGTTGATTTCTATAGCTTTTTTGTAATATTTTATGGCCTCTTCGTATTTGCCTAATTTAAAGAGGACAAACCCCATACTGTCGAGGGCGGGAGCACTTTCTGGCGTCATTTCCACAGCCTTCTGGCAGTTTTTGTATGCCGAATCATGTTCTCCAATGTTTGCCTGGGCGTAGCAGAGGTTATTATAGGCTTCTGCAAAGTCAGGGTTTAGTTTGACAGCTTGCTGGTTATAATAGACCGATTCTCTGTATTTGTTTTCCTTGGCATAAATAACACCAATATCATAATAAACAGCTGAGTTATGCGGCATGAGTTCAAGGGCTTTTTCAAGGTAATTGAGAGATTTTTCCGTTTGGCCCAGCCGGTCGTACAAAAGACCTGTATAGTAGTTTACTTCTTTGTTATCGGGTTCGGTTGACAGGATTGTTTCGTACTCAAAGATAGCTGCTTCAAAATTATTAAGGATTTCATAAATTAATCCAAGGTCGAACCTTGCCCTGGTGTTATCCGGATCAAACTTTATTGCGTCGGTTAAAAAATCTTTGGCTTTATTATAATTGCCATGTGATATATATGTTTCAGCCAATAGTACATATACTTTAGCAAATCGGGAATTTTCATTTTTGTTTGAAAACTTAAACCCGTTAAATCCCCACACAGCAGTGCTTGCGGGGATTAAAAATATAACACTCAAACATATAAGTAAAAAATTTTTCACTAGTTGCCCCTTTAATATATTTCATTATAACTGTGATTTTGAAATTTTTGAACTGCAAAGTTAAGCTTAAAATTTAAATTAATTTAAAAAATAAAAAATAATTCTTTCAAAAAATTTTTTTTGTTATAAAATACAATAAACAGGGATAATACCCTGTTTTAAAATGCAAAATTTGTATTTATAGACCCCGCATCATGTGCGGAGTGACAAAAGGAAAAAGAAATGGGACTAAAGAAAAACGACAGACTTACAATTATGGCATGTGGTGAAAGCAGCTGTAAAAGAAGAAATTACACCACAACAAAAAACAAAAAGAACACCACAGGAAGGTTAGAGCTTAAAAAATACTGTCCTTTCTGTCAAAAACACACATTGCATAAGGAAACAAAGTAGCAGGGTGCGCTATTGCGCACCGACATCCATTGAGCGCCTTTAGTTCAGCCTGGTAGAACGTCGGTCTCCAAAACCGGATGTCGTGGGTTCAAATCCTACAGGGCGCGTTTGTAAATAATGAAGTTTAATAGGAATATAAAATGAGCGAGGCCAGAAAAAAAGAACTGCAGGAGCAGTCAGTAACCGCTAAAATTTCTGATTATCTCAGGGGCGTAAAGTCTGAATGGGATAAAATAACCTGGCCTGAAAAAAAACAGGTTGTAGTCCAAACTGTTGTCGTGCTAGCTGTAGTAGTATTTTTTACTACACTGGTCTATTTTTTGGATATTATTTTTAATTTTATGTTTAAGTTAATACCGGGTGGATAATTGAATGAATCAACAATTAGAAAAGAAAAAAAGATGGTACATAGTTCATACCTATTCAGGTCATGAAAACAAGGTTAAAGTGAACCTCGAAAAACGTATTGACTACATGAACCTGAGTCATAAGATTTTCAGGGTTGAAGTTCCGCAAAAAGCTATTACAAAGCTAAAAGACGGCAAACGTCAGGATAAGGAAGAAAAAATCTTCCCAGGCTATGTACTGGTAGAAATGATTATGGATGATGACAGCTGGTACGTAGTAAGACATACACCAGGTGTGACAAAGTTTGTGGGTGCGGAAAGAAAACCAATCCCCGCACGTGACACCGAAATCAATAAAATATTACGTAAGACACAGGCTATGCCTACAAAAGTTGAACTCGATATTAAGATTGGCGATAAGGTAAGCATAATAAGCGGGCCGTTTGCTGATTTTGTCGGTGATGTTATGGAAGTTTACCCTGATAAGGAAAAACTCCGCGCAAACGTATCGATTTTCGGCAGGGACACTCCCGTGGAGCTGGAGTACTCACAGATTCAGAAACAGGATTAATAAATAAAGGAATATAAAAATGGCAAAAAAAGTAATGGCAAACATAAAATTACAAATTCAGGCCGGAAAGGCTAATCCATCACCGCCAATCGGCCCTGCGCTCGGTCAGCACGGCGTTAATATTATGGACTTTTGTAAGCAGTACAATGCCCAAACACAGGACAAAGCTGGAAGTATTGTACCTGTTATAATAACAGTTTATGAGGACAGGTCTTTTTCTTTTATTACAAAAACTCCGCCAACATCAGAGCTTATTAAAAAAGCGGCGGGACTGGATAAAGGTTCTGCAGTGCCTAACAAGGACAAGGTAGGGACTATAAACCTCAAACAGGTCGAGGAAATAGCAAAGGCCAAAATGCCTGATATAAACGCAACATCAATAGAATCAGCGATGGAGATGGTAAAAGGCTCAGCGCGCAGTATGGGTGTTGTTGTAGAAGAGAAGTAAATTTTAAGCGATTTTTAAATAGTGGATAGTTTTGCTATCCACTATTTTTTGGTAAAAATTTAATCAAATAATTTTTTCCACAGTGGTAGTCCGGTTGTTTTATCTATACTACGCACTAAATCTTCGCCCGCAAATTCCTGTATAATAAATTCGCCAGCATAAACTATGGTGCCGGGCATCAGGTGCCCGCCATAAGTGCAGCTCTCTCTGTCAGAAACAATAATGTGCAGGTGAGCGAATGGTTTTGCGTCTTTTATTGAAATATTGCCCGTGCAGGAAACGATTTCAAGTCCACTATTTAACTTTTCTTCGTTAATTATTATATATTCCTGTTTGTCCTGAATATAGTAGCCAAGTTTGGCTTGTTTAACAGCTCCTATTATATTTATAACCCCTTTTTTGACGTTGTTTTGTGCGCAGAAATTATTTATTTCTTCTAATAAGTCTGAGCTGTGCGGCAGCCGACCTATATAGGCTTTTGTAATTTCGTATTTATTAGCCCAAATTTTTTCAGAATTCATAGTATTAGCCTTTCGCATAAAAGGATGATACCAGAATATTTAACTCTTTACTAATCCATTAGGGTGATGTTGTTTATATAATATAATGATATATTAAAGATATAGAGAAAGGGAATATTAAACCCGGTAAGGGACAATTAGAATATAAAAACCCCCATTCTGGCTGAGCACGCTAAGTGCGCGTTTAAGAGAATGGGGGTTAATTTATGTATTTTTACTTTTCTTCGTCGTCCTTTTTTTCTTCTGTTGTTATGCCCATTTTAGTCAGTTCAGTTCTTGCTCTCCGGGCATAAGCAGTGTCGGAAAACTTTTCGTCTACCAGTTTAAAGTACTGGATGGATTCGTCAATATATTCTCTTTCTTTGCATATATAGCCAATATCAAAGAATAATCTGGCATACATTGGGTCTTTAAGGTTAGAGTTCATGACGGTGTCGAGTTTGGTTTTGATATCAACGAATTTTTTGGCATCGTCAGGGGAAAACAGGCTGGATGCGTATATTTTTTTTACCAACTCATCAGTATTTTCTTCGATTTTTTTAAGTTCTTCTTCTTCGAGGGAAGGGGCTTTGCTTGCTGCAAATGTAAAATCAGAAGCAAAAAATAACTGTATACCCATTATGGCCGTAAATATAAAACTAATTGTAAATAGATTTTTCATGCTCTTCCCTTTGACTTACCCGTGTTATATCAGGTTACATTAAAACTATATTACCAAGCTTCGGTTAAATGTATGAATAATTGTTTAATCTTTAACAAAACTTAATCAAAATATTTTATCTTAAGGCTAAGTTGCAGTTTATAAAATAATTAGCATATAAATTTTTCTTTTAAATTTCTGCCATATAAACTAAAATTAATTAGAATGGATAAATTTAAATCACAAAATTATCAGACTAGGAAAGAAGAATTCCTTAGTTCGCTTTCTCTTAAAGAGAAAATTTTTCAGATGTTTATACTCGGTTTTTCCGGTATAGAAATAAATCAACAGAATTTAAATATTCAAAATGCAATAACATCAGGGCTTGGCGGCGTTATTTTGTTCTCGGGAAATATAGATTCTTATGAACAGGCGGCAAAATTAACCTCCAGCCTGCAAAGTATGGCAAAGGTTTCGCTGTTTATGAGCATTGACCAGGAGGGAGGCAGGGTCGAAAGGACTATTAACGTTAAAAATAAAATTAATTACCTTTCCCCTTTTAACCTTGCACAGACCGGCAGTCCAGACAATGCAAGGGTTCAGGCGGAAAAAATGGTTGATGAGCTTAAATATATGGGCATTAACATGAACTTTGCTCCTGTTCTGGACGTGAATACTTGCAAACATAACCCTATAATCGGCATAAGGGCATTCAGCGATGATACTGACACTGTTATAAAATTTGCAAAGCCGGTTTATGAAACTTTTATGAAAAATAATATAATCCCTGTAGTAAAGCATTTCCCCGGCCACGGCGACTCATGCGAGGACTCGCACCACACAATGCCCTGTATTAACCTTTCTTTTGAAGAACTGGAAAATGTCCATATCAGGCCTTTTAAAACAGCATTTGAAGACGGGGTCAGCGCTGTTATGGTTTCTCATTCATGTTACAGAGCCTTTGACAATGAGAACCTGCCCGCTTCGCTTTCTGAAAACGTTATTAAAAATTATTTAAGAGCTAAAATGGGCTTTAAGGGGCTTATTATTTCTGATGATATGGTTATGGGCGGTGTACAGAATTATTATGACAGCACAGAGGCCTGTATAAAAGGCATAAAAGCAGGTATAGATTTATTTATTTTCAGGTATTCTGATGATGGTACAATAAATATAATAAATTCACTTGTGGATTGCGTTGAAAGTGGTGTATTATCCAGAGAATTAATAAACGAATCGGTTTGGAGAATTATAAATTGCAAATCAAAAAGCATATCGTATTAGCAGTCTTTGTCGCATTTATTGGCATTGGAGCTTTTGCGCATACATATTCAGGTAAAGTATGCAAAAATCATATGATAATCGAAACCCTGATTGGAAAAGGGCAGTATAACGAAGCATTGAAAAAAGTAAACAGTATTCTTGGGGAAAATCCAAATGACCTCAACGCAAGGGCATATCTGGGCAGTATCTATTCTATTCAGTATAAACTCGGAGCTGCAACAGAAGAATATAAAAAAATTCTTGAAAAGGATAAAAAAAATGCCGCTGCGCATAATGGGCTGGGTATGGTGTATTATCGCAGGACAGCTTCTTCTGATATGGAATACAGGAGGCAAATACCTGAATTGCTTAACAAGGCGCTGAGTGAATTTAACCTTGCGATAAAATACGCCCCTACATATTATCAGGCATATAATAATGCGGGCATAATATTGCTTGAACTTGGCAGGATACCGGAGGCGGAAAATTATTTTACAAAAGCCATTGAGCTGAAACCAGATTATTCGGAAGCTGTGGAAAATGTGGGCCGGGTATTATTTGCAAAAAACAAGTCTGATGAAGCTATAAAAAAATATGAGAAGTCAATAAGCATCAACAGCAGGAATTCATCGGCGTATTATCACCTTGGTGAAGCTTTAATAGCAAGGGAAGAGTATTCTGAAGCCATAAAACAGCTCCAGACATCTCTTTATCTTTTTCCGAACAGCGCACCTGTCCATAATATGCTGGGCAAGGCCTATGAAATGCAGGGTAATGAAGTGGCGGCAATAGCAGAATACAAAAAAGCCGCTATGATTAAACCTGAATTTGCGGCACCTTATCTTAGCCTTGCTGAAATATACAAAAATAGGGGCGATGATGAATTTGCGATGGTTGAACTGCGCAATGCCATAGCTATTAATCCTGATTTTCATGAAGCAAAGGCTAAATTGGCTGAAATAGCCCTTAATATCGGGAAAACAAACCATACCATAAAGTATTATAAAGAACTGCTTGAGGTGCCCGAGTATAAGGACAGGGCGTTAAAAGGCCTTGCGCGCGCATATTTTCTCAAGGCTGACGCATCGCATTTTGGAGATATTGTACAGGTGGAATCCAACCTGCGGCAGGCGCTCAGTTATGACCCGGAGAATCTGGAGCTTTACCTTGCGCTGCTCAGGGTGTCCAGAATATCAAAAAAATCTGACAAAACGGATTATTACCTTGAAAAAATACTGGAAACATCCAGGGATAACAAAGTAAGTTATATTATAAAAGGCGAGGCGTTTTTGACGGTACATGAATATGGGAGCGCTGAAAGAGAGTTTGTTAAAGCAATTAACCAGACAAATACAGATGATGACCTGCTTGAGCTGGCGGAAATTTTTATTATTAACAGGGTTTATTCTCCTGCACAAATAGCTATAAACAGGGTTTTGACAAAAAACAGGGAAAATTTAAGGGCAAAGCGACTTTTTGAGAGGATAATCTGTAATAAAGATCATGCTGTTTCAAAAATGAAAGTAGCTGAAGGTTTTTACGATGAAAAGCAGTATAATGCGGCTATAGAAGCCTACAAAGATGCTATATCGCTTGATCCATATCTTATGGAAGCACATAAAAGTATTGCCGGGGTTTATGAAAAAATAAAAAATTATAACCGTTCGGTTGAGCATTACAAAGCATATATAACTCTTGTTGATGCTGGTAGGAATGTGAGAAAATATCAGAGAAAGATAGAAAAATTGGAAAGAAAATTACAGGATAATAAGGATTGAAAAACTATAAGTGGGTTTACAGGAATAAAGATATTGATGCCCGGTTGTTTTCCGAAATCAGGGAAGCGGCAGGCTCTGATATAATAGCTAACCTTCTTGTTAACAGGGGTATAACTGACCCTGTTAAGGTTAAAGAATTTTTAAACCCTGATAAAGCCGAACTAACAAGTCCTTATGTTTTTTCTGATATGCAAAAAACAGTCGAAAGAATAAACCTCGCTATAGAAAAGCAGGAAAATATAGTTATATATGGCGATTTTGATTCTGACGGGGTTACAAGCACTTCATTGATGTATAAAACCCTTAAATATATTGGCGCAAAAGTAGGATACTATATACCTGACCGTTCTGATGAGGGGCATGGGCTTAACAGGGCAGCACTATGCAAGTTAATGAGCTCGGCAAAAGCAAAACTTATTATAACCGTTGACTGCGGTATCAGTAACCTTAAAGAAGTTAAAATGGCTCATAACCTCGGTACAGACGTAATAATAACCGACCACCACGAGCCGCTTGAAGAACTGCCGGAAGCTTATTCAATTATTAACCCTAAAATGCTTGATAATGATAAAATCAAGCATTTAGCAGGTGTAGGCGTGGCATTTAAGCTGGCACAGGCATTGCTTGAAGCGCACGGGAAGCCTGAATTTGCTGAAGAAATACTGCCTTTAGTCGCCATAGGCACGGTGGGCGATGTTGTGCCGCTTGTTGAAGAGAACAGGCTGCTTGTTTACAGGGGACTTGAAATAATTAACAGAAAAACTCCCGCAAGCATAGATAAATTGATGGATATAGCGGGTTTTAAGTCCGATAAAAAAATTACAAGCTCAGTGCTTGCATTCACAATAGTACCGAGAATAAACGCTATAGGCCGCCTTTCAGAAGCGCTTACAGCGGTTGAGTTTCTTATAACGGAAGACCCGGCAAAACTCAACCAGTATGCAACAGAACTGGAAAGAAACAACCGGGAGCGTCAGGAGATTTGTGAAGAGACAGCAAATCATGCGGAAGAAAAAATCAGTAATGGAGAAGTCGATTTAAGCAGGGATAAGGCCATTATTCTCGGGGATGAAAACTGGCACCCCGGCATAATAGGGCTTGTGGCATCGAGGATAGTAGAAAAATACCATAGACCCGCATTATTATTCTCAATTGACGAAGAAAAAAAAGAAGTGCGTTGTTCAGCAAGAAGTATTGAGGGGCTTAACCTGTTTGAAACCCTTTCAAATTTTACAAAATATTATAAACATTTTGGCGGTCACTCGCTGGCGGCGGGCTTTTGTGCCAGTCTGGAAAAAATAGATTTTAATACGCTTAAAAACCTTATACTAAGCTATATAAACAAGAACCTTGAAAACAAATACCTTCAGGCGGAGCTGAATATTGATCTTGACCTTGAATCCCGGGATGTAACGGAGGAATTTATTGATGAGCTTGAAAAGCTGGCACCTTATGGAGAGTTGAACCCTTATCCGCTGTTCAGCCTGTCAAATATTAAGCTGAAAAGCTATAAAACAATGGGGGCAAAGAAGAATCACTTAAAAATATTGCTTGGTAATGGTTATGATAATGACCTTGAAGCAGTGTGGTGGCAGAAAGATTGTCTTGATGCGTGCCCGATGGATAACGTGAACGTTGCATTTGTCCCGTCAATAAATCATTTTAACGGAAGGAAAGTTGTTCAGCTTATTTTAAAAGACTTACAGGGAGTGAATGCGGATAGTACACACGAACATTGTATCTGTGTGGATGATGAGGATGGTATTCAGTGGCTGGACCACAGGATGGAGACAGGGTTTAAAAAGGATTTTCTGGAATACCTGAAATCAAAAGGGGAGAGTGTGTCGGTTTTTGCGGAAAGTGCAAAAGCGTTTGAAATAATTGAGAAAATACCTTTTTTAAAGCCTTTGGCGGTTAACAGGTTGAATTTAAAGGAGATTGAGTGTCTTGTATTCCTTGATTTACCGTCTGATGATATGGATTTTGTTAATATAATCAGGGAAACTTACCCTTCAGAAATCCATTTGTTTGGCATTTTAAGCGAATATGACCCCATAGAGTTAATTAAAAAAATATCGGGAATGTTCAGGTACGCATATAAAGAAAAAGGTGGCAACGTTGACCTGAAAAAAGTGGCCTGTTCACTTGGTGTATCAAATGAGCTGGTGTTTTCCTGCGCACAATTGCTGGATGCGGCCAGAGTGATTGAAATTATAAATATACGTGAAAACCAGCTGGAGATGCGGTTTATTGGCAGCGTGAACCTTAACACAATACAGGAGTTGCCGGCGTTTCAGAACTTTATTAACGCAATCAACGAACTGATTGAGTTCAAAAATGAATATAAAATCAAGGAAATAGACTTAATCAAGGAAACACTGGATAATTTAGAGGCTTTTCAGTGCCTTCCTTAGATTCCAGTTTTTAGCGGATAAAATGCTTTCCGCCTGTTCTGTGGTTATGCCCGCTATTTCTGATAATATCCTTGCTGCTCGGGCTTTGAGCTTTGTGTTGGTTGGTTTTAAGTCAATCATGTAATTCTTGTATGTTTTGCCAATCTTTATCATAGAGGCGGTAGTCAGCATATTAAGCACCATTTTCTGGGCGGTGCCGGCTTTCATCCTTGTGGAGCCGGTTATGACCTCGGGGCCTACCTCCGGGCAAATAAAAACATCGCAATATTGTTTCATCTTAGCGTCTTTGTTGCAGGCAATGCCGATTGTTTTGATGTTTAGTGACTTTGCTTTGCTTAAAACACCGAGCAGGTATTGTGCGTTGCCGCTGGCTGATATGCCGACAACGACATCTTGCCCGTTTGCGCCTGAATTTATTAAGTTTTCCACCCCTCCGTCAAAGTCATCTTCCGCACCTTCTATGGCAAAACGCAGCGCTTTATCGCCTCCGGCTATGTATCCTCTCACCATAGTCACGGGAGCGCTGAATGTCGGCGGGCATTCGGATGCGTCCAGTACACCCAGCCTGCCGCTCGTGCCTGCGCCAAAATACAACAGGCTGCCGTCGTTTTGAAACGCATCGGCTATTATATCGACTCCTTTTGTTATATCATCGAGTACTTTTTGCACAGAAAGTGCAACTTTCTGGTCTTCTGCGTTGATGATACCCAGTAGTTCCCCTGTGGAAAGTTGGTCTATATCGGCAGAAGCCTGATTTTTTTCTTCTGTGGGGATAAGTTTGTCCATATGAATTATTATAACTCGAAGTTATATTAAGACGTTTAAGTTGTTTATAAGGTGTGAGCCGGCCGCATAGCGGCCGGCTCACACTAACAAAAACTATTTTTGCGCCAGAGTTAATATGAAAATATGAATGTTATCGACTATTGCGCCACAGTTAAGCTTTGATTGCATTTTAGTAGTAGTACATGAAATTTGAAAAACAGTGTAAAATTAAATAATGAAAAAAATTCTGTTAATCCCTGCCACAAATGTTTTTTATAAAAGAATCGGGCCGTATATGCCTCTGGGGTTGCTATCTTTGCAGGCAATTTCAGCTGACTACAATAATGAAATAGACATAATGAATTTTGATTATGACCTGTGTACAAAGGTTTTCAACGACTCAGAAGAGTTGGCTGAAACTATTGTCGGTGGAATAAACCTTGATGAGTACGACACAATAGGGTTTTCCTGTAAATGTAATGCATTTCATCATTCTCTGCGCATAGCCCGGCTCATAAAAAAACAAAGACCTGAAATTCAAATATGCATGGGCGGGCCGCATGCTACCGCGGTAGCTGGACAAATAATTGAGAATTTCCCTGAAGTTGACGCTATATTTTACGGGGAAAGTGAAAATACCATAAAAACAGCGCTTGAGCGGAGGGAAAAAGGATATATTAGCCTGAGGGGAATACCCGGTGTTATGGTGCGGGGTGAGAAATTTATTCAGCCGGAGTTGATTCATAACCTTGATGATTTGCCGGATTTGCAGAAAGCAAGGGATTTTTATAACTTTATCAATATGCTGCCAAGAGAAATTTTGCCCAATGGTGATATAGGCGACAAGCCCGAGGAAATTCCTTTAGAAGCGGCCAGGGGTTGTCCTTGTAGGTGCACTTTTTGTTCAACACGTCTTTTCTGGGGGGATAATATACGTTACAAATCAAATGAGCGTATTATTTCCGAGATGAATTCCCTTTATGAAAAAACCGGATGTAATCACTTTTCTTTTATTGGCGATAATTTTGCGAGTGTAAGGAAAAATTTATTGAGTTTTTGTAATTATCTTATAGACAACAAATATGATTTTATCTGGAGAGGGTATTTCAGGCTAAATTTGTTGCAAAAAGAAGATTTTGAGGTGTTGTGGAAAAGCGGCTGCCGAAAATTCTTTGTGGGGGTTGAAAGCGCATCAGTTGAATCACTTAAGAAGATAAAAAAGAGCATAAAACTTGATAGAGAGGTCGAGCTTATAAAGCACGCAATAAATATGGGGTTTGAGGTGGAAACATCTTTTATTATCGGCTTTCCGTGGGAAACAAAAGAAGATATAGCGCAGACCTTTGATTTGCACTCAAAGTTATTGGAGTGGGGGGTTGACCGCAGTGATATTAGGGTATTATGTCCGCTGCCGGGTACTGAGCTGACAGATAATTATGAAGTGTCTTTTGACAGGATAAAATCAACAATATCTTATGATGACCTGCCGATTGACGAACATTTTGATAATGAAGTAATAAAAAAACACCCGGACATATTTTGCCATTTTGGATATTACAAGAACGAAAACATAACAAGGTTTGAGCTGATAAGGCTCGAGAGCGAAGCGGCGATGCTTAAACTTAAGGCCCTCAGAAAGCGGCAGGGAGGTTAGACCAAATCCGGTCTTAATTCCTGCGCACCTTTTAGGTAGGAGTGTTTAATTTCCTGCTTTGATTTGGTTGTGTTAAAGGTAATCATTACCCGCAGGCATTTTTTCATGCTGCCGGGCACCGGGATTTCCGATGCGCACACCATTGGCACGTCATCCCAGCCCAGAACTTCCCTGGCGGGCTTTGCCGGGAATTCGGCGTTTAAATCAGGGGTAAGTGTGAAAATAACTGATACAATTTCGTTTTCAGATATTTCATTTTGTTTGATTATATTGTTTAGCAGCTCAATAGTTGCTGAACAAATGCAGTCAGCTGTGTTTTCATCAACAGTTATTGCGCCTCGGACGGCTTTTGAGAGCGGAATGTTTTGCATATGTAGATTTTACTACTTCACCACGGTAAAGGCAATCACCTGGTCTTCAAACACATTCAGCCAGTCGTAGGTGGTGTCTGTGCATTCATTTTCAACAAACAGGGGGCTTATGATTGGGTTTTGAATTGACACTATGCCTTTTTCTATACGTTCTTTATCCTTAAAAAGAGTGCCCATTGCCTTAAATGAATTTGTCCAGATTTCAATTTCTTCGCTGCCTGCTTCTTCAGCTATTTTTATGATTTTTTCAAGTCTTTTGCTCATAATTATTTCCTTTATGTTTTATCTACTGAATTAATTTTAAAACAGAATTTTCTATTATAAAAAAATTAAATTATTTTTTAATAAAGTATTTAAAAAAATAATTAAGCTGGATGTATAAGGTATTATCCTGTTCATCCAGCTTTATATAAGTATTTATTTAATTTTTTATAAGGTAAATTCGTAATTAGTGCTACCTGCGTATATAGAACTTGCGTTAGATGTTGCATTTTCTGCCCATCTTTGAGCTGCTTCAAGTTGTTCTTGTGTATATTCTAAATTGTCTGTAGATTCAGTAGTTGTTGCTTCAACTGTTTCAGAAGTTTTGGTTTCCTCTGCGCCAGCTTCAGTCTGGTCTTGTTTTACAATATTTTTTTCTAGTGGTCTCCAGTTTTTGTCATATTTATTAGTACTAACAAGGCTACCGTCAGTGTCCTTGCAGTAATCTGTAATGGTGCCGTCTTCTTCAAATATTCGGTTTATGGTATCTTTTATACTACCGTCAGTGTTGAAATTCGTTATTTTTTTTGAATTTTCATCTGTTTTTATGCCGGATTGTACGAGGTTTCCATCTTTGTCGTAAATTTTATAACCGTCAGCATCCCAAATACATTTTTTGATGGTATTTCCTTCGTTATCTTTAAAAATATCAGTATTTGTGCCGTCTGCGTTTTTAGTTCTTACGGCTCTTTCTGTAAGCTCACCTTTGCTGTTATACCAGGTGCAATCATTTGTTCCGTCATCATTATTTTTAACTTCCCATTGTTTTACATTATTTTTATCAAAGCGTTCTCTTCTTATATCTTTACCTGAGGCATCCTTAAAGTTATCGGTGTAGCCTCCATTTTCTTCCAATACTCTATGGGAAGTTTCTCTTACACTTCCATCAGGATTGTACCAGGTAATATCTTTGGTTCCGTCTTCGTTATTTTTATCTTCCCATGATAAATTTCCGTTGGCATCATATCCTTTTAATACACCGTCTTTAACGTTTGCGCTGTAGAGATTTTTGCCTTCAGTATCTTTTACTACATCAGTATAAGATCCGTCTTCATTATGAGTCCTTGTTGCTATTTTAGTAAGGTTTTGGTTATTGTCATAAGTTTTTATAGTTTCTGTGCCATCGTCATTTTTGATTAATTCATGTAGAATTTTCATATTTTTATCATATACTTTATGTCCAAGGTCTTTTCCGTCGGCATCTTTTCTGTTATCAACTATTTTTCCGTCTTCCCTGGAGATTCTTGTTGCTGTTTCTTTAACGCTGCCGTCTGCGTTATAGTATATTACTTCCTGTTGTCCGTCTTTTTCAGGTTTTGTAATCCATAATAACTTGCCGTCTTTATCATAGCGTTTGGCTTCGCCGTCTTTAATTGTTGTGCTGCCGTCGCTGTTTCCATTTACATCTTTATGTGTAATTTCTTTGGTTCCGTCTTCAAGAGTTATTTCTGTAGATGTATAAACGACATTACCTTCTTTGTCATAATGTGTTTTTACGGTTGTCCCATTTTCATTTGTTACTGTTTTGGATAAAAGGCTTCCGTCTTTGTCAAAAACTTCTTTATCAATATTTTTTGCCGGTAAAGTTGGTTCTGTTTTCGGTTCATCATCTGTGTTTATTTGTTGTCCGGTTAATAAAGCTATTAACGCAATTAATGGGTTGTTATTTTGCATTGTTGGTAATGTTGGTAATGTGAAGTTTGATTTCCACTGGTTAGCCAGGTTTGAAGATGCTGTGTAGGGATTATTTCCGCCTAAAAAGCTATAATCAAACAAGCTGGAATTGCCGTTAATATAGTTATCAACATTAGATCTTCTATATTCATTTACCAATAAGTATGACCCAAGGGCATTGTCAAATCCGTTGTTATTACCAAAGCCCATATATACATTCATGTTAGTCATAATATGTCTCCTTTACTGCATGTGGCTATTCATCTTATATATATAAAATATATAGCCTGGCATTAATTGCTGATTTTTTATTAAATTTTTTTATTTTCTTTACAAAAATTAATGATAAAATAGTTTTTATGGAAAACCCTGACATAATATACGGCAAAAATCCTGTTGAGTCCCTTTTGGAGAACAAGCCTGAAAGAATAAACAAAGTCTTTATTATAAAAGGCGTTAAATTTGACACAAAAATAAAAAATATTTATTCGCTGGCAAAAAATTTTAAAATAAATATTCAGGAAATTCCTCGGGAAAAAATGGACAAGCTGGTCAATGGAGTCCACCAGGGCGTGGCCGCATCGGTCTCGCCGGTTGAGTATGCTGATTTTGACCAATTGGTCGACTCTTTAAAAAACAAAACACGGGCTTTGTTAATTGTACTTGACCGGGTAGAGGACCCGCATAACCTCGGTTCAATAATAAGGACCGCCGCAGCGGCCGGGGTTGATGGTATAATCATTCCCGGCAGGCATTCCTCGCCGATTACTCCCACAGTAGAAAAAGCCAGCGTAGGTACGGTCGAAATGGTTAAAATATCAAGGGTAACAAATCTTACGAATGCAATAGAAAAACTCAAGGAAAATAATTTTTGGATAATTGGAGCTGAAGCTGATGCTGAAAAATATTATTTTGAGCAGGATTATAATATGAATTGTGCATTAGTAATAGGAGGTGAAGACCGAGGCATTAGTCAACTGGTTAAAAAGAATTGTGATTTTATAGTGAAAATACCCATGATAAACACTGTTAATTCGCTTAATGTTGCGAATGCTTCAAGTATATTAATTTATGAACTAGTAAGGCAGAGAATATTAAATAAAGAATAATAAATGATAACATTTCACACAGATGAAGTATATTATTATAAAAATTTATAATAAAATAAATATGGGGGACATTAAATGAAAGCCGCCAAAGAAAAAAAAATGACAGAGAAAAATCTGGAAAATCAACAGGAAGATATTGAAAAAGAAGATATCGAAGAACAGCTTGAAGAAGATGATTCTTTTGATATAGATATTTTTGATATAGAAGAAGAATCTGCGGGTAATTTGCTGCAGTCAGAAAAAGAATCTTCTTCGACTGATGATGCTGTGAAAATTTATCTTCAGCAAATTGGCAGAATAAAGCTTTTAAGTACTGAAGAAGAAATAGAAATTGCAAAACAAATAAAAGATAATAACAGCTTAGAAGCAAAGGAAAAGCTTGTTAATGCTAATTTGCGACTGGTTGTTAGTATTGCAAAAAAATATATAGGCAGGGGTTTGTCTTTCCTTGATCTTATTCAGGAAGGTAACCTGGGTTTAATAAAAGCAGCAGAAAAGTTTGATTATGAAAAGGGTTATAAGTTCAGTACATATGCTACATGGTGGATTCAGCAGGCAATAACGCGAGGTATAGCTGATAAATCAAGGACTATCAGGCTGCCTGTCCATATGATAGAAACAATTAGTAAAATAAAAAAAGTTACACATGACCTTACAAATGAACTAAACAGAAAACCAACAAAAGAAGAAATCGCTGAGAGGCTTGAGATATCTGTTTCAAAGCTCAGGGCAGTTATGAAATCAGCTCAGTCTACAATAAGTCTTGAAACTCCGCTTAATAAAAAAGAAGAGTCTACAAGGATAGGAGACTTTTTAATTGATAACAATTTAAGTTCTCCTGATAAAAAAGTTATTGAAGAAAACCTGTTTTCTGAAATAAGAAAGATTTTAAACCAGCTCAGCCAGAAGGAAAGAGATGTCCTCATTATGCGCTTTGGGCTTGATGATGACGGGAACAAGAAAACACTTGAAGAGATCGGGCAGAGATACAATGTTTCCAGAGAAAGAATTCGTCAGATTGAAAACCGCGCAATAAGCAAGCTCAAAAGACTTTGCAGGAACAACGGCGGCGTCAGGAGCCTCAGGAATTATCTTGGGACATAACATACTGCGTTTCCCGGACCTCCATTCCACTAACTCTTATGCGGTGGAGAATTTATCCAGCCTGCCGGACAAGCAGGTGATTATTGCTGATATCCAAACAGCAGGGCGTGGGCAGTTCGACAGGAAGTGGTTTTCTGATGTTAGAGGGAATGTATATCTTTCTATTGTTTTAAGAGACCTGCCGCTTTTGAACCTGACTCCGTATATGGCTGAGGTAATCTGCGGAGTGTTGAAGGAATATGGGGTTATGCCCCAGATTAAAGAACCCAATGACGTTATAGTTGACGGGAAGAAAATCGCCGGCATACTATCGCAGTCTTCTACAAGGGGGGATAAGCTCAACGGTATAGTCATAGGTGCAGGTATAAATCTTAATTTGTCGGAACAGTATCTGGAGAAAATTGATCAGCCTGCTATTTCATTGAATTTGCTTTTGGGTCGGCATGTGGATAGGGATATATTTATTGGGAAATTACTGGATAAGTTCTTCTCCGGTTACGATTCAGGTTTATTCAAGTAAATATATTATTTTCCGATATCTAATAATAGAAGTTAAAGAATGAATAAAAAATTTTCACACCTAATTTTTTGGGTTTGGTGTAGGGCGAAGCACTACCCAT
>CAZLCO010000010.1:0-52136 GCA_964558005.1 uncultured Gammaproteobacteria bacterium
AGCAGCAAACGGTTTCACAGCCGCTGCATACACTGACGGCAGTGGTAATATAGTTGTCTCCTACCGTGGTACAGCCTTGTAGGGTGCATTTATGCACCTTAATAAGTAAGCAGGGGATAATTCCCCACCAAATCTATTTTGCTCAAAATCCTGCAAAATTTGCTTAAAATCACCCCTTTTTTGACTCAAAATCCCCAAAAATAACCTCAAAAAAACAAGAAAACGACAAGGAAATAACAAGGGTAAAACAAGCAAAAATTCACCCCCAAAATCACAAAAAACCCTCAAACCCGCCCATCCGCGCTAATCCCCAAACCCGTTCCGAACAAAGTTTTCCCGCCCCGCCACTTGAAAAACCTGCCCATATATGGTATAATATAATTGATATAAAAAATTAAAATTAAATTACGAAAGTGAATTTAAAAAAAACTAAAAATTTTTCTGGTGTATTAATTTTTCACATATATTTCTTCAAGGTTATGCAGCGGGCCGCCCAACGGCGTAGGATTTAAATTGCCGAACCTGTCACGTATCGCATACACCCGCAACCCTGAATATATATATATAAACGGGTTATGTTCATACACAATCTCCTGATAGCGGTCATAATAGGATTTTCGTTTTTCAAAATCCAGTGTGGTGGCGGCTTCTTCATATATTTCATCGAGCTCCGCTTCCCAATCCCGCAAATCCGCCTTTGTGTCGAGGTCTTCACCCTTTCTCTGGTTAAACATATGCAATGCCCCGGTGCTGCTCCATACGTTGCGGCCGCTGTGCGGCTCGAGCGGACTGCCTGTCAGGCCGATGATTACCGATTCCCAGTCAAATGAGTCTGAGAGCTTGCCCACCAGCACGTTGAACTCTATTGGCTTAAAGTTGACCTTCATGCCGAGTTCTTCAAGGTCCTGCTTTATCATAACGCCGACAGACTCCCGTTCTGTGTTCCCGGCATTTGTCGTAAGGCTGAATTCGACCGGGTTTCCGTCTTTGTCAAAAAGCTGGCCGTTTTCATTCCGGCTAAAACCGGATTCTTCAAGCAGGGACTTTGCTTTTTCGATGTTTCTGGGCTCTCCGTCTTTTAATTCTTCGTTTAAAAAGATTGAGCATAGGCTCTCTGCCGTGTATAGCGGTGCTCCAACGCCCCTCAAGACGTTCATAACAATGCCTATCCTGTCTAAAGAAAGGCTTACCGCTTTCCTGAAGTTCTTATCATTGAACCATGCCTGCTTTACCGGATCCACATAATGCTTTCCGTCCTCGTTTTTGCGCCTGTTCAGATTGAAAGACATAAACATAGTGCCGGTATCAGCCCCGAGGTTGTATATTTTATAGTCAGAGCGTTTTTCAAACTCCTTGAAGCGGGCAACGCTGCTTCCGGAGAGGGCTAAAACGTCCAGCTGGCCGGATTCGAACTTCAACACCTGGTTATTAATGTCACCGACAATAAAGAATATGTATTTATCAAGGTATGGCAGGGTTTGTCCCTCTGCGTCCTTTTTGTAATAGTCGGGATTGCGCTTAAATACTACTCTCTGGGCGGGGATGTATTTTTCCAGACGGAACATGCCACTTGTGACAAACTCCTCGGGCGGGGTTGTCACGCCGTAAAACGAGTTAAACGCAGCCTTGCCCTTTTTTACGACCGGCTCAAACACATGCTTCGGAGCTATGCTCTGGCTTAACAGCCTTAAAAATGGGGCAAAGGGTTTTGGGGTAACGAACCGGACTATTAAATCGTCCACAGCATAAACTTTGGGCATTTTCCCGTCAATCAGCACATTATCCCGCGCGCTTGTATTGCCGTAACCTTCGGCTATAATTTTATTCCAGGTAAAAACGACGTCTTCGGAAGTTATGGGCCCACCATCCGACCACTTTAGATTTTCCCGGAGTTTTACAGTATACACCGTGCCTGTATCGTCCACTACAAACCACTTTGCCATCTGGGGTATGACTTTTCCGGTGTAAGGGTCTGTGGTCACCAGCCCGTCAAACATCAGGGCGCCCATTTCACCGGAAGTGTTGTCCTTGGCATTCCACGGGTTAAATGTTTTCGGGCCCTCGCCTATGGTGGAATTATGGAGTGTACCGCCATAGCGGCCTATTTGAGTTTTAAATTCCTGTTCTTCCTTTTTTGGAAATGCAGAAGCAGTTTTTTCCTGTTCTGCTTCTGGTTTGTCTATATGAAAGACATTGCTGAGTACGAAAAACGCCAGCCCAACAAGCAAAACTATAAATATTACGTTTTTGGGTCTCATAGTTTTATTATTATATAATTTTTACTTATGTGCCACTTCATTCTGGCATGAGGCTGCAAGGTCCCATTTTCCGCATGTACCGCCCCATCTGGCGATTATGTTGCCTGTGACTTCTTTAGGTGTTTTTGGATCCTGGCATTTGCACTCGCCCTGAACAATTGAAACAACTTCGCAGTTATTGGCACAGTCAGCGCACTCGTGAGTGAATGAAGTAAACGTAAAGTCCTTTACCTGCCAGCCCTTGAATTTGGTCGGGCTTCCGTTAAAGCGATGGTTTTCCATAGCCAGCAATGCTGCTCCGATTGCACCCATCATCTGGTGATTCTCAGGTACAATAACTTCAGTTTTCAATGCTTCTTCAAAAGCTTTTACCATGCCTATATTTGATGCCACACCGCCCTGGAAAACTATTTTTGGCTGTATATCCTTGCCAAGTGCGAGGTTGCTAAGATAGTTCCTTACCAATGCCTGGCATAATCCGTATAAAAGGTCCGGCATCTGGTAACCGAGCTGCTGCTTGTGGATAAGGTCGCTTTCTGCGAAAACGCCGCATCTGCCTGCGATTCTTGCCGGTGCTTTTGATTTAAGAGCGCATGGTCCGAATTCATTAATCGGAACACCCAGCCTGCTGGCTTGCTGGTCAAGAAAGCTGCCTGTGCCTGCCGCGCAAACAGTGTTCATAGCAAAATCAGTAACAATAGAATCTCTTAAAATAATTATCTTGCTGTCCTGACCGCCAATCTCTAGGATAGTCTGCACACCAGGGGCATTAATACTTGCTGCTACAGCGTGCGCTGTGATTTCGTTTTTAACCACATCTGCGCCCACCAGAACTCCTGCAAGGTTTCTTCCGCTGCCGGTTGTGCCCACACCAAGCACTTCTATTTCAGCTTGAAGCTTCTCAACAAGATTGGTCATGCCGTTTTGGATAGCCATAACAGGCTTTCCTGCTGTCCTGAGCATTATGCCGTCAATATATTGTCCGTTTTCATCAACCAGCGCAAGTTTAGTTGTTACAGAACCTACATCTATCCCGAGAAAAGATTTGTTACTCATTTTATACCTACCTCAAATTTAAATGATAAGTATAATAAGTTATATGTTAAAAATACTCTTTTGTAAATTAATCACGTAAATTAAACAATCTTGTTAATTCTCAAATAAATTGCTATTATTTATTTTAAGTATGCAAAGTTCATCAAATACTAAAAATATCAACCTTGAAGAGTATTCCGAGCTTATTAAAACTGTTGCGAGAGTGGAATATTCCAGACTTTCAACCTCTAAACACCTCCTGGAATTTTCAGAACTCATAAACATCGGCGCAACAGCTGTTTACGTGATTTTATCTTCTCAACCCGAGAGCTATCATAATAATTCCTATATCTCTACCGCAATCAAATGGGCAATAAGAAATGAATTACGACGCCGTTTTAAATGGTATTCAAATAAATACCAGCAGGAAGAAGAATTCGCAGAGCCCAGCAGGGAATACTTAAGAGAAACTGTTTATGAAACCATCCTTTCCATTGATGAGCTGGAAAGTGCGGAAAACCCTATTCAAATTGAGGACCATAACCTCAACCCGGAACAAAAAATTGAACTGCAGGAATTAAAAAAAGCTGTAATGAAATCTATGGCTTATCTTTTGGAAAAAGAGCGTTTTGTTCTTGAGGCAAAATTTTTCAAAAATAAAAAAGTAAAAGAAATAGCTGATGAAATGGGTGTATCTTCTTCAAGGGTCTCAAAACTTATCCAGATTGCACTGGATAAAATCAAAGCAAGATTGATAAAAGAAGGCGTAATATGAAAATACTAAAACCGGTTAAAAAACTTTTTATAAAGGCTTTTCGCTCTATTGACACTATTACTACAAAGCTTCTATTGCTGGTTCTTTGCTGTGTTACCATTCCGCTAATCGTTGTGGCAAATTTTTCAACAGCTGTTATTAACCAGAGTATAATAGAAAACGCTGAAGCAAGGCTTGAAATCAGCAAAAACATTTTTTTAAAAAAATATTATGACGAGCTTAATACTTTATCAAACTATAAAGACTCTCGGGACATTTTTAAAAACAACGAAGATTTATCATTTATCTTTTTACTGGATTCAGACAAAAATGTTAAAAAGGCTTTTGGAAACATTGAAACAGGCCTGGTTGTTGAAAAGTTAAAAAAACTGATAAAACTGGCGTCAGCTGAAGAACCTGTTTTATTAACTGAAAATATTGACGATAAACTTTATCAAATAATTATAAATCCTGTTTCGGACGAAACCGCCTCTGTAGTAATAGCAGGAAGGCTTCTTGATGAAAAAAAGATTGAATCTTTTTTAAACAAAACCACCGGTGCAAAAGTTAAAATCTTCAGCCAAAATAATGAAATAGAGCAACAAAAAAATGAAAACGATCTTACCAGCGTACTCCCTCTAAAAAACTTTTTTAACGAACCCGTGGGATATGTCTATTTGAGTTTTTCTACTCAGGATTTCATAGGATTAATAAATCAAAACTACTGGCTCATAAGTTTTATTGCGATAATAAGCCTTTTGGTGGCAATTATAATTGCTGCCCTTTTTGCCAGAAAAATCACAGACCCGATTCTTGCACTGTCAGAAGCAGCAGAATCTATTAACCTGGGAGATCTGGACTATAAACTTGAAATACGGGGCAATGACGAAACCGCAAAACTCTGTAATTCATTTAATAAAATGGTTAGCAACCTGGAAAAGGAAGAAAGGCTAAGAAATAATTTTGTAGCCACTCTGACCCATGATTTAAAAGTTCCTATGCTGGCAGAAAACCAGACTGTTTCTTTCCTTTTAAATGAAACCTATGGACCTCTAACAAAAGAACAAAAAGAGGTTCTGGAACTTATAAAAAGTACAAACTCATCATCACTTGAAATGATAGGCACCTTGCTGGAAGTTTATCGTTATGACTCAGGCAATGCTGCATTGTATGAAACAGAATTTAACCTTGTTGAGCTGATGCATGAATCTGTTCAACAAATTAAATCCCTGAGCCTGGATAAAAAAATTGACCTGAATATTATTCC
Organism: uncultured Gammaproteobacteria bacterium; assembly: GCA_964558005.1. Classification (GTDB taxonomy): domain Bacteria; phylum Cyanobacteriota; class Vampirovibrionia; order Gastranaerophilales; family UBA9971; genus JANQGS01. The sequence goes on from CAZLCO010000010.1 coordinate 5,315, forward strand.
TTCACACGAAAATATAATGATAAAAGCTGACCAGCGAGATATTAAGAGAGTGATTCATAACCTTGTCAGCAATGCGATTTATCATGGTATTTACAGAGGCTTTGTAAATTGCAAAATGGAAATGATAAGTGGTAATATTATTTATAATCCTGTATCAACAGCAGAAAACTATACAACCCTTAAAAAACCCCTGGAAATATCCGGAAGCGTTTTAATAAGTATTGAAGACAATGGTGTTGGAATAGCAAGAGAAGATATGGCCCACCTATTTAAAAGGTTCTCTTTGAGCAAGGGAAGAAAACCCTCCGGCAGCGGACTGGGCCTATATTACTCCCATCAGGTTATAACTCTACACAAAGGAACAATTTGGGCAGAAAGCTCAGAAAAAGGCGGAAGCTCAATCAAGTTTACCTTACCACTTAATCTTTAAAGGAAAAATAACACTATGAGCGAAAAAGCAAAAATCAATGTCTTAATCGTAGATGACTCCAAGCTTACAATTGTTGGACTGAAAACAACTTTAAACCAGTTTGATAATATCAAAGTAGTTGGGGAAGCTAACGACGGTCAGGACGCTATTAAAGTAACCCAGGAATTAAAGCCTGATGTTATTTTAATGGACATAGGCATGCCCATCCTCGATGGAATCAAGGCAACCAGGGAACTGAAAAAATTAAAGGACCTGGGCTCAAAAATAATTATGCTCACTTCTCATGAAAGCGAGCAGGATGTTCTGGAGGCTATGTCCGCCGGAGCAAATTCCTATTGCATGAAAGACGTTGAGCCTGATGTGCTTGTTTCCGTAATAAGAAGTACACATGAAGGAGCTTCCTGGCTTGATCCCAGAATCGCCCAGATAGTACTTAATAAATTCGTAGATAAGTTTGGCAAGTTCTTAAAGCCGGACAAAACAACCGACCTTACCGAAAGAGAAGTTGATGTATTGAACCTTATAGCCAAAGGTTCAAGCAATCAGGAAATTTCAGATGAGTTATGTATCAGTCTTAATACGGTAAAGACACACATTAAAAACATTTTCCAGAAACTTGAAGTGGAAGACCGTACTCAGGCTGCGATGAAGGCTGTTAAGGACGATTTGATATAATGAAAATGTCAAACCTTTTTTTTAATACATTAAGAGAAAACCCCGCCGACGCTGAGGTCATCAGCCACCAGCTGCTGGTCAGGGCAGGCTATATAAGAAAACTTACCAGCGGTATCTATACATACATGCCCCTTATGCTCAGGGTAATAAAGAAAATATCCGATATAATAAGGGAAGAAATGGATGCGCAGGGCGCTCAGGAACTTTTAATGCCCATACTCCAGCCCGAAGAACTATGGCAGGAAACCGGTCGCTGGGATGTATACGGAAAAGAACTAATGCGCCTGGAAGACCGCCACGGCAGAAAAGGCGCACTTGGCCCTACTCACGAAGAAATAATAACAGCGCTTGCCCGGGACGAAATAAAATCCTACAGACAGCTCCCGGTTAATCTTTACCAGATACAGGACAAGTTCAGGGATGAAATAAGACCACGTTTCGGACTTCTGCGGGGACGTGAGTTCCTAATGAAAGACGCTTACAGCTTTGATGCGGACGAAGAAGGGCTGGAAGCTAATTACCAGAAAATGATTACAGCCTATACCAATATATTCAACCGGTGCGGGCTGGAAACAAGAATGGTAAGAAGCGACAGCGGCGCAATCGGCGGCAGCGTAAGCCATGAATTTATGGTGCTGACAAGAACCCAAAGCGGAGAAAATGACGTTTTATTCTGCGACACATGCGAATATGCCGCAAACTCCAACAGGGTGGAATCACGCATGCTGCCAGCAGACACCGACGGCAAGTTTACGGAAGCAAAAGAGACCGATACCCCGGGCATAAAATCAATTGAGGACCTGGCCAAATTCTTTAATATTGAGCAGTCTGCAATCTGTAAGGCACTTCTGTACATTACCGATAAAAAACCGGTTATGGCATTGATCCGGGGCGACCAGGCCATCGAAGAAACAAAGCTCCAGAACGCACTTGGTGTAAACGAGATAAGGATAGCCAGAGATGATGAAGTAAAAGAAATCCTGGGTTCTGACCCGGGGTTTATGGGGCCACTCGGGCTCAAGATATGGCTGATAGGCGATGAAAGCATAAAAGACCTGAAAAATTTCGTAATTGGCATAAACAAAACTGACAAGCACCTAACCGGCGCCAACTGGGGGGACAGCCTTGATTTACCCAAAACCATAGCCGATATCAGGCTTGCACAACCCGGAGAAGGTTGTCCGGAGTGCGAAGGAAAACTTGAAATTACCAAAGGCATTGAGGTCGGCAATATTTTCAAGCTTGGCACGAAATACTCAAAAAAAATGAACGCTACCTTTACCGCTGAAAACGGGCAGGAAAAGCCTTTTATCATGGGCTGCTACGGCATAGGGGTATCAAGGACAGCCGCTGCCGCTGTAGAAAGGTACCACGACAAGGACGGTATACAGTGGCCAATGGATATAGCCCCTTATCAGGTTTCAATCGTACCGGTAAATGTTGGTGATGAACTGCAAATGTCAACAGCAAAATCAATCTATAATTCACTTCGCTGGGATGGTATTGAAGTTGTGCTTGATGACAGGGACGAACGACCGGGTGTAAAATTTAAAGACGCTGATTTGATAGGCTTCCCAATAAGAATAACCGCAGGAAAGACTTTATCAGAAGGCGTTGTGGAAATAAAAGTTCGCTCAACCGTTGAAATGTTTAAAGTGCCTGTGGAAGAAACGGTGGAAAAGGTTTTGGAATTAATTAAAGAACTAAAGGGCTGTCATTGCGAATTAGGTGAAATTTGCACACCCTGCGCCGATGCGGACTAAATAGCAGCTTCTTCTTTCATTAAAGCTATTTCAAGCACTTCATCAAAGGTTTCCACAAAATTAAAATTAATCTGGTCTTTTATATAGTCAGGAAAATCCGTTAAGTCCTTTTCATTGGCCTTTGGCACAATAATATTTGCAATTCCGCTTCTTAATGCGGCAATACACTTTTCTTTCAATCCGCCAATCGCCAGCACACGGCCTCTGAGAGTTATTTCACCGGTCATGGCAACATCAGAACGCACAGGCTGTTTTGTAAATGCGCTTATCATTGCCAGAGTGAGTGCAATGCCCGCACTCGGCCCTTCTTTTGGGGTTGCTCCTTCTGGCGCATGGATATGGACATCATATTTTTCCTGTATGTCCTCTTCAAGCTCAAGTTCATCGTGGTTGCTGCGAATATAACTAAAGCCTGTCTGTGCTGATTCTTTCATGATTTCACCAAGGCGGCCTGTTAAATTCAATTTGCCTTTGCCCGGCATAATGCTTGCTTCGATTTCAAGCAGCTCTCCGCCGACCTCTGTCCAGGCCAGCCCATGCACGAGACCTATCTGTGATTCTTTTTCGGCCTCCTGTCGCACATATCTATAAGCTCCAAGATATTCAGGCAAATCTTCGGGCTTTAATTCTATTGTTAATTCAGGGTTTTCAACTATTTTAACCGCAGCTTTACGACATGCTTTGGCGATAAACCTCTCAAGTTCCCTGACCCCTGCTTCCCTTGTATATTTATTGATAATTTCCCTTATAACGTCATCCGAAAACTCCATCTGTTCCTGCCTGATTCCATTGGCCTTAAGCTGGCGAGGGACAAGGTACTTGCGGGCAATGTTTACTTTTTCTTCTTCTGTGTATCCGGGCAGGCTTATAACTTCCAGCCGGTCCTTCAGAGGCTTGTAAAGCCTATCAACACTATTGGCTGTAGCTATAAAGAAAACTTCCGATAAGTCATATTCCATGTCTATATAATGGTCTGTAAAATGAGAGTTCTGCACAGGGTCAAGCACTTCTAGCATAGCGGCAGTAGGGTCACCCATGTGACTCGGCAGCATTTTTTCTATTTCATCCAGAAGGATTACAGGGTTTTTGGTGACGGCATTCTGGACCGCCCTGATTATCCTGCCGGGCATTGAGCCTATGTATGTCCTTCTATGCCCCCTGATTTCAGATTCATCATTAATGCCCCCCAGACTCACCTGTGAGAATTCTCTGTTAAGGCTGCGGGCAATTGACCGGGCAAGTGAGGTTTTGCCCACACCGGGCGGGCCTACAAAACATATTATTGTTGCCTGCGGTGATTTTGAAAGTTTTTTTACGGCAAGAAATTCCAAGATTCTTTCTTTTGGATCCTCAAGACCATAGTGGTCCTCATCAAGAATATCCTGGGCTTCTGTAAGATTTATCCTGTCTTCTGTACGCTTTTCCCAGGGCAGTTCAAGCACCGTATCAACATAAGTCCTTATAACAGAAGTTTCTGCTGTATAAAAAGGCATTCTGTTTAGTTTATTTACTTCTTTTATAAGGTTTACTTTGACATACTGCGGAATTTCAGCCTGTTCTATCCTGTCAAGAAGCTCTTCCAGCTCATCCATTCCCTCTTCGCCGCCGAGTTCTTCTTTAATGGCCTTTAATTTTTCCCTTAACAAATATTCTTTCTGTGATTTGCCCAGCCTGTACTTGACCTTTTCCTGAATAGCCTCTTCTATGCCCAGAAGCTCTATTTCCCTAGACAGAAGCTTGCTCACATATTCAAGACGTTCATAGGTATTAATATTTTCGAGTATTTTTTGTTTTTCAGATGGCTCAACCGACAAATAAGTCGCTATTATGTCTGATAATTTGCCCGCGTCTTTAATTTCTTCAAGCGAAACAAAACTTTCAGCGTTAATTTTAGTGGTTTTCCTAACATATTCCTTAAATTTATCAACAGTAAGGTTAAGCAGGGCCTTTGTTTCTTCTGTTTCAACCTTTATTTCCTCTAAAACCTCATAATTAGACCTTAACCCGTCATCTTTTTTTTCTACACCAAAAATCCTGATTCTATTTAATCCGTCAGCGAGCGCCTTAACACTTCCATCCGGGAATTTAAGCAGCTGGACAACTTTTACCAGTATGCCGTATTCATATAAATCCTCCGCTTCCGGTTCTTCAACTGTCGGATCTTTTTGCGCAACCAGAAGGACATGATGGCTTTCGGTCAACACAGCATTTTCAACAGCGATAAGTGATTTTTTTCTGGCTATAAAGATAGGCGCCATCATTTGAGGGTATATTACTATATCCCTCATTGGTATAAGCGGTATTAAAGTTTCTTTTTGTTGCTCCTCATTCATAAGGTTTTTTATATCATAAAATTTTATGATATAAAATACCGATTCAGGCTGTTTAATTATTATTTAATTTTTGACGCCTTGACTTCCTGCTGAAACCACACTGTCCTGTTCACTCCCGGAAAATTCAAGAGTTAACTTTAGCCCTGCTTTCTCAATTTTTATTATTGTTAAATTACCTTTTTTTATAGCCCACACGCACGGCTTACCGGTCGCAGGGTCAGACTCAAAAACTATCATTTCTCTCGGCTTCATTTGCTTTACCCTGTCAAGATAGCCCTTTTTGGCAAAATAAGCTACAACCAGTTTTTTAACCATAGTTTTATCAACAGATTTATCCTTTACGCCTGTAGTTATAGCTGGCGCACTGGCTTTCAAGGTTTTACCGTCATGTCCTGTTATGCTTACTTCGGCTTTATCACTTATAAAACCAAACAAATCAAGTTTTTCTTCAGTTATTTTACCGATATTAAAATCACCCTTGCCGCCGTTTATTCCCTTTACATCAGGAATAACTATCAAATTCTTTATGTCGGGATTATCATCATTAAGTCTGGCTCGTATTATTTCTGCAACAATTCCATCATTAAGTTTTTGCAATGTATTTTGTAGGCCCTGCTCCAGAATAGGTCTATTAGCCGCCGCCACCCTTGCACTTTCCGAAGCTAGTGCCTGTTTTAATTTTGCCTGGTCTGCTTTTTCTGCTTCTTTATCTGGTTTATTACCTGTTTTATCAGTTTTTTCAGCCTTATCAGTCTCTTTTATTATTTTTAAATAGTTAAGTGTTTCTTTCTTTTTAGAAGTTGTAGGGATTAAAAAATCAATATTTTTATTTTGTTCTGTGTTTTTATCCAAGCCTGAATTTAATAAAAAACCTTCCTTTTTATTTATTCCACTAAAAATGCTTTCATCTTTTTTTGTGGATTCAGTCAAAATATTACTATTAATATTATTATTGGCCTTTAGCTTTTCTACCAGACTTAAATTTAAAATATTCATTTAAAAAGCAGCCAAGTGCCTGAAATTGCCTGAAATTTTATTAAAATTTCATTAAAATTAAATGGCTTTAGCTCTTAATTAATTCAAAAACCTCTATAAACTCGGGAAATGATATGTTTACCCATTGAAATTCATTTATCTGCACAGGATTAACCGCCACAAGTCCGGCCACATATGCACTCATTGCGATACGATGGTCATGATAGGACTCAAGAAAGCAGTTACCCCTTAATCTTGTTTTTCCATGAATTACAAATCCGTCAATAGCTTCTTCTATTCCGGCACCCAGCTTTTTTAACTCTTCACATGTAGTCTTGATTCTGTCTGATTCTTTATGCCTGAGTTCTTCAGCGTCTCTTACTATTGTTTCCCCTTCAGCCTGGGTAGCGGCAACAGCAATAATCGGCAACTCATCTATGATTCTGGGAATCATTTCTTTTCCTATATCTATACCTTTTAATTCCGAATAACAAACTTTTAAGTCGCCTACTTCTTCATTACATTCAGTTCTCTGGTCTAAAACCTCTATATCTGCGTTCATTTGCTTCAGCACATCAATAATGCCTGTCCTTGTAGGGTTCAGTCCCACATTGCGGATAACCACCTCAGAACCCGGCACAATACATGCTGCTACCATAAAAAACGCCGCAGATGAAATATCCCCGGGAATATTAATGGGCTGAGGACTCAATTGAGACTTCTGTATCTGGACTTTATTATTTTCTGCTTTAATTTCAGCTCCCAGATAGCTTAAAAGCCTTTCTGTATGGTCTCTGGATAAAAATGGTTCTCTTATTACTGTTTTGCTCTCTGCGTGCAGTCCGGCCAGCAGTATGCATGATTTTACCTGCGCACTGGCCACCGGAGAATTATACATAATGCCATTTAAACGAGTTCCTTTTATTGAAATTGGAGCGTTTTTATCTTCATTTTCCGCGTGGATATCTGCGCCCATGAGCTTTAAAGGCTTAATTACCCTTGACATTGGGCGTTTTTTAAGGCTTTCATCGCCTGTAAGAACGCACTCAATATCTGAACCTGCCAGCACACCCGACATAAGTCTTATAGTTGTCCCGGAATTTCCTGCATCAAGTATATCAGCAGGTTGTTTAAACTCTTCTTTATTATAAATAACAACATCTTTTTCCGTCTGGAAGTCAACATTCACACCCAGCTGCTCAAGTACACGCAAGGTGCTTTTGCAGTCAGCGCCTGAGGAAAAATTGCTTATCAATACAGGTTTTTTAACCAGGGCACCAAAAATTGCAGCCCGATGCGATATGGACTTATCAGGCGGCATTTCTATAACACCTTTTAGAGGGGTATAGAGGGGGGAAACTTGCATTTTTGCTTCAGTATTCATCTTTTATAATCTTATTACAAAAACGCTCTTTTTTTGAAAAAATCAGTAGGGTTAAAATTTTTTTCAAAAATTTAGCAATTTTTTAACATTTATTGTTTTTGTATATATATAGGCAGTACATTTTATATTTTTTGTATCTTACATGGCAGTTATCAATTAGGAAAATCAAATGTATCCAAACACTTTTTTCCCTTATCAGGCACCGGGCATACAGCCTTTCCAGCCTGCAAGGCTTAACCCCATAGAGCAGCAAATGCTTATGCAAATAAGTGGAGTTGCCGCACAATACCCGATTTTTCAACAACCTGTTTACCAACAAATGCCAATGCAAATGCCGATGATGCAAATGCCAATGATGCAAATGCCTACATTCAGGCCGCATGTTCCTATAGGAATGCCTGTTCCTGAACTAAACCCGGCTGATTATTCAAATAGTATAGTAAATCCTTTTATAAACACTGAAGACTATTTATACGGACAAGACGGTCTTTTAGGCGGACTGAAATTAAACTTTAATAATACCAGCCCTATAGGGACATCACTTGACCCCAAGGCATCATCATTAGAATCTTTATCTGGACTATTGGGGCCAGAGTTATTGGAATTATTAAGCACCAATAAAACAACCAAAACTACATCCGTCGGCCCAGCTCCACCCCCAAAAACATCAAAAACCCCCAAATTTAATGAAGAAGCCTACCTGGCAGCCAACAAGGATGTAGCAGAAGCCGTGAAGAACGGTACAATGGAATCCGGACTTTTTCACTACATTCACTTCGGAAATAAAGAAAACAGATCACTCAATACAAACCGGGAAAAAATACAATTTGATGAAGCCGGATACTTGACCAGAAATAAAGACGTAGCAGCAGCAGTAAAAAGTGGTCAGTTCGCATCAGGATTAGAACACTACATGATGTTTGGACAAAAAGAAGGCAGAAATCCTTCCTAATTACAATAACTAAACCCGCAGGGTGATTATTACAATCAGCTTTGCAAAAAACACATCTCCTTGTTAAAAAACACCAAAACACTCCCGAATTTGAAAATTCGGGAGTGTTTGTTACAAAATTTTTAAATCCTGAATTTTAATTTTTTAAATTGTTTTTATATATACAGAGAGAGTATTTTTTGTGTCTGATTTATTTAATAATCACGACAACCGGAGGAGATTTAAATGAATTACTCAATGTTTCCCACCGCGCCGGGAATACAACCTTTCCAGCCAGCCAGACTTAATCCATATCAACAATATGCTCTTTTACAAAGCGGGGGTGTCTTCGGACAGTATCCTATTTTGACCGGGCAGCCTTTTTCGCCTGTGCCTCCGGGCATACAGCCATTCCAGCCTGCACGGCTTCACCCTGCAGAAAGGCAAAGAATGTTAATTGAATCAGGCGTGGCGGGACAGTATCCTATTTTGACCGGGCAACCTTTTTCACCTGTACCTCCGGGCATACAGCCATTCCAGCCCGCAACGCTTAACCCCTTTGAACGGCAGGCTCTTCTGCAAAGCAGTGGGGTTCTCGGACAGTATCCAATACTTAATTATTATTGTTAAAATAAAATATTAGTTTTGTTCTATGACATCTGTTATTAAGTTACCGTAGACATCAACTGCGCCTGTGGTTTCTTCTATGACGTACTTAAGGTCTTTATCCTTTGCCAGTTCAGCTTCAACTTTTTCCCATGCTACGTCGTAATCGCTATATTCGCCAAGCAGTTTTCTATCATCAAAACCGGTATCTTTTTTAATATAAACGTGGTACATAACTGCTCCTTTGTATAATTCTTATAAGATAATGATAATACAAAATCTAATGTAAAATAGGAGAATTTTATATTTTTTTTCTCCATATTTGTATTTCTGTCTGTAATAATTCCATTTTAATCTTGCCAAACTGGTCAAATATATTAGGATTTGGCCTTCTTTGCTCTTTTGCTGCTTTTGCTATTTCTTGTTTTACTAAAAAGTGTATTTGTCTGTTAACAGGAACAAATCCTTTTGAATAGTAAAACATTATAGGGTTATCACTTTCATCATCCATCCTCGCAGAACCTATCTACTCTTTTATTAACTCTTAGGGCTGCCTCAATAACAGCCTGTAATAACTGTGTGCCAACTTTTAATGCATCAGGATTTGTTTTATTTAATAATACTACCTCTATACAATCTGGTTTGTTTTCTATAGTTGTAAATCCAAAAAGTTCTCCGTCCCTAATTAAACTTAAATTTATGTTTTTATCATCAATTTGAGTGGCAACAACATTAACCCCTAAAGACTTATTGTGTTGCATTATTTCAGTATAACCAACTATTTTTTTAGGCAATTTACCAAAAAACAGATGTTGATTAATTTTTTTGTTTTAGGCGTAAAAGGAAAAAGAATTAGATGTAACAATATTATTCATAAATTATTAAAGAATTAAAATAAACTATATTTATAAAACCCAAATATAAAAAAAATTGCATTTAAATAAAATTAATAAAATTATATAAAGTTTGTGCACTAAAAAACCCCCTCTCATGCGAGATGGGGTTTTAGTGGCGGGGCTGACGGGGCTCGAACCCGCGACCCCCTGCGTGACAGGCAGGTACTCTAACCAATCTGAGCTACAGCCCCTTGTTCTAAAAAATTATAATTTAAGATTATAAAGTTTTCAAGAAAATATTTTTAATAAGGCTTTTGAAAAATTATTTATCAAAAATAATGTGCTCTCTGGGATTAAACTTCCGCACTTTTGCAAGTTCGCTATAAAGCTCCTTTTCCCTGTCTGTTAAATTAGGCGGTATCTCTATTTTGACCGTGACAATCTGGTCACCCCGTTTACTGGTGCTCGTATCGGGCAACCCCTCGCCTGCCAGCTTGAACTTCTGGCCGGAACGGGTCTGCGGCGGAATTTTCATATTAATAAAACCTTCTATGGATGGCACCTGGATTTCTGCGCCGAGTGCTGCCTCTGTGGGAGTAACAGGCACTTCACAGTGCACATGCAACCCTTCATAAGTAAAGTAAGAACTTTTTATAATATGTATTAACAAAAACAAATCGCCATTTGCCCCGCCATTAATGCCCCGATTTCCTTCCCCGGTAATTTTTATCTTTGAATTTTCCTTTACTTTTGGAGGAATTTTAACATTTAGCTGTTTGTGCGTGGAAATTTCGCCTGTTCCGTTGCATTTGTCGCATGACACATGGTTTATTACCCGCTTGCCCTTGCATTTAGAACATTTTTCCGTCCTGAGAATGTTTACGTTTCTTACCGTACCATTAAAAGCCTCTGATGCACTTATATGCACATCTGTGGTTATATCATCGCCCTTTTTAGCATCAGGAGCAGTAAACTTTTTTGTAAACCTGCCTGCAAAACCCGCAAAAAAACTTTCAAACTCTTTTTGAGTTTTAGGTTCTTTTTTTAACGGCTCTTCTTTTTTCTGCCCGGAATAAGCTGTGTTTGCCTGTTTTTTAACCTGTTCGGAGTCCGGGCCTGTTCTTTTAACCCCTTTCAATATGTCATACTGAATGCGTTTTCTGTCATCCATTAAAACGGAATATGCTTCACCTATTTCTTTAAATTTTTCTTCATAAAGCCTGTTGCCCGGGTTTATATCAGGGTGATACTTTCTGGCAAGCTGCCTGTAAGCTTTTTTGATTTCTTTTTTATCGGAATCATAACTGATTCCGAGGATTTTGTAATAATCTTTATCTTTGTTCATTATTATTTTTTATCTTCTGAAAGAATAAAAAGGCTTATTATATCTTCAAGCTCGTGGGCTTTTTTCCTATATTTCTGTATTTCCTGCTCAAGAATTTTTATATTGTTTCTATACTCTTCTATTACATTAACATTGTTTTTTATGTTGTTTTCGAGCTCTTCCTGCGCTGATTGAGCGTTTGAAAGCACATTATTCATAGAAATACCCATGGCTTCCATTGTTTGCCTGATTATTAAAGCGCCTGTCTGTTTTGTTACCCCTGAAGGAAGTTTGGAAATTAAATGCAAAAGAGTGTCAATATCAGAAGACGGTGTATTAGCCTGATCATTTATATCACTCAACGGGCTTTCCTGTTCCTCTTCTTCATCATCCTCCAGAAGGTTTTCCTCTTCTTCCTCCTGCTCCTCTTCCTCTTTTTGTGCTTTTTTCCCTCTTACCGGTTTTTTTTCAGGTTCTTCTTCTGCCTGTATATCTTCATCAACCTCATTAACTTCACTTTCGAGGTCTTCATCTGCTTCCAGTTCTTTTTCCTTGCTCTTTAAAGATTCAACAATGCGTTTTCCCACCCCTTTAGGCATTTTTTTAGTTCTTTCAGCTACCACTTTTTTTCTCCTTGGCAAATATTCGCTTAATTATTTATTATCCTATTATAATACACCCTTGAAAGTGTTTAAGTAAAAACTTAAGTTTTTACCTAAACTATTTCTTAATAAAAATTTATAAATTGCTGTTATACTGTCAATTAATATTTTTTTCAGTTTTTAAACATCATGTCAATACTTTTGCGGATTAGATAATGATAAGTATATATCGCTCGGATAGGGTTCATCCGGGAATACTGGATAACAAAATTAATATTCCGCCTGATTTTAAAGCCAATAGTGCTAATAACAATCAGGCTAATTACAGTTTTTCAGATTCTTTCACAAATAAAATGATTGCCCGAAAACTTAAAATTCAGGGCGACAGTTATGCCAATAAAAACCAGGAAAACAAGGCTGTTTATTATTATGAAAAAGCCATAAACTATAGGCCGGACTATACCGCACCTTATTATAACCTCGCAAAAGTATATGAAAGTGCAGGAAAAACCGATGAAGCCATTAGCACTTATGCAAGACTTCTCCAGATAAAACCGGAAGAAGTTGAGGCACGTACCTTGATGGGACAGGGGTACAAACAAAAAGGAGATCTTACAACCGCAAAAGAAATCTTTGAAAAAACCCTGCATACAGACCCCAAATATGATTTTGCCGCAAGAACTCTTAAAGAAACAGAATATCTTATACTTAAAGATTCAAACCCTCAACAGGCAGAAGAATTAAAAAGACAAACAGCTGAAAAAAATCTAAAACAGGCCATAATGCTAGTACGACAACATACTCCTCCTGAACTTACAAAAAACCTTAATCAGCTAACTATTTTATTTAATGAAACGGATTCTTTATCCGGCCACAAAAACATTGCCCAGTATGAACACCACAACAGGAAAATTGTTATAACAAGCGATTATATATGGGCAGCACCCGAAGTAACCGCTGCCTATGTAGTACATGAGGCTGTCCATGCAAGGGACAAAGACGGTATTTCCTCCATAAGAGAAGAACAGGACGCTTATGAAGAATCCATTGAATTCTGGATAGCCAACAATAAAGGCATCAAAGACCCGGAACTTGATTATGCCACAGATTTATACAAAGAAAACCCGCAAAAGTTAAGACAAAAAGTTGGCGAAACCTACCGATCAAGAGACGCTTCCATGCCCGAGTATTCACCTTATCATACCCCAAACGAAGGCCTTGGCCTCATGGCCAGTTTAAAAATCGCAACCCTGAGACTTAAAAACCAGGTATGTAATATGATAGGGATTAGTTAAGGAAAAAATTTTTAGTTTGCTATAAGGTCTAAATTATATTTTCCTTAATAGCCTTTACAGCTGCCTGTACCCTGTCATCAACACACAACTTCTGAAGGATACTGCATACATGAGCTTTTGCTGTATGCACACTGACTATAAGATCTTTAGCTATTTCTGTATTGCTTTTGCCTTTTACCAAAAGCTTCAGCACTTCCATCTCCCTTTCTGTCAGCTGGCTTCTTGCATCTGTGACTGCCGCAGAGTTCAATACCCTGGCAGATTCCGGCCTGGGGAAAAGCTTTAAAGCAACTGCGGCAATATTCGGGTCGAGCCATGCCGCACCCTGATTCACGTTTTTTATTACATTCACCAGTGTTTGCGGATCAATATCCTTAAGGCAATATGCATGCGCTCCTGAACCAAGCGCAGCAAGGACTTCTTCATCTCTTTCATGTGAAGTAAGCACAACTATTTTTATGCTTTCATCAAATTCCTTAACTTCCTGTATTGCCTCTATACCGTTCATTCCAGGCAAGCCCAGGTCCATAAGCACCACGTCAGGACGAATTTCTTTTATTAATTCCAGCCCCTTTTCCCCGCTTTCAGCTTCCGCAACTACCTTTACTCCTTCAAACTCGTTCAAGGAAGACCTTAAGCCCACCCTTGTCAATTTGTAATCTTCTACAATAATTACTTTTACCGTTTCACTCTTTAAAATAGTCATTATCCGTCCCTTTCTAAATACAATTTTACTATTAATATTATTTTTATTTAAATTAACTTTACTCCCGAAGGTCCCAACTTAATATTGACAAAGTACAGACTTCAGTTTTTTATTATGATTTTAATTTAATAATAAATATAACTGCCTGTATATTACCCATTTAGATATATTTCGCCAATTGTATATATAGAGCCGGCTATTACTCTTATAATCCCGCATTCACTAAATTTTTCCAATAAATCTACCGCTTCACTGACATTATCAGTTATATATATTTTACAACAGTGCAGATTTTCCCTTATCTTTTCAGGGCTTAGCCCTGCTGAAGAGCCGAAAGCTTTAGTCAGAATAACTGTATCCTCTTTTCTAAAAAGCTGTTTTGTTATTTCTTTATAGTCCTTTGTATTCAGGCAGGAAAACAAAAATACCCTTTTTTGCGACGGAAAATAAAAATCCAGACTCTGTCTTAAAGCCCTTGCTCCCGCCGGATTATGCGCAGCATCTATTATGATATTTTTATCTTTAATATATTCAAACCTTGCAGGCCATTTGACTTTATTTAAACCATTTTTTATGGCCTGCCCGGGAATTCCCAGTAACTCAGCAGCCTTTATTGCAAGAGAAGCGTTTTCTTTTTGCCACAATCCCATTAAATTTGTTTCTATATCGGTTTTTTCCGCTAAAAACAGGAAACTATTTTTTTCTAAAGCTGTTTTTTCTATAATCTCCAGTCCCTTATTGTTTTTCATGGTAATTATCGGGATGTTTGCCTTAATAATACCTGCTTTTTCGTATGCTATCTGTTCTATTGTGCTGCCGAGCCGGTCGGCATGGTCTATATCTATTGAAGTAATTATAGTCACTACCGGATTTTTAATCGTATTTGTCGCATCCAGCCTTCCGCCGAGCCCGGTTTCCATCACCGCATAATCAACTCCCTGCTCACAAAAATAAACGAACGCCGCAACTGTAAGGATTTCAAACTCGGTTGCGGGGATATCCAGTTTTTCACCGATATTTATTACTTTAAAAACAAGCCCTGCAAACTCGTCCTGCGATATATCCTGCCCGTTTATTTTAATTCTTTCCGTGTATTCATAGATATGCGGGCTGGTATAAAGCCCTGTTTTATACCCGGCTTCCCTTAAAATACTTTCCAGCATAGCGCAGGTTGAACCCTTACCGTTGGTTCCGGCAACGTGAATGCACTTTATTTTGTCCTGCGGGTTATCAAAGTATTCAAGCAGCTCCTGAACCCTCTCAAGGCCGAGTTTTATGTAGAACTTACCCTGCGAGGTGAGGAGGGCTTTTGCTGCTTCATAATTACAGGACATAACTTTACCCCACCAGCGACTTTGCCCAATTATAAACATTTTCCGCTATAGCAATCGCTTCTTCGTATTCTTCTTTAGTAACTTTTCTGATCTCGTCAGGATATCTCGTCCTTACGGCATACTGGGTCATTATTGAGGCATCAAGAATTTTTTCCGGAACTTCAATAAAATTATTTCGTAAAAGTTTTATTAACAAGTCTATATCGTGGGTTTTGGGGAATATAATTCCATTATGTAAAAGCATTGCTTTAAGACTTTTTTCTACAGCCTGCTGCAACTCATAACAGGGTTCCTCAAAGAAAATATCGCCTCCAAATATCATAAAATCATCATGAGGAATATTTTTAGCAAGCATTAAATTACTCTTTGCCCTTTTTAACCATTCTAAAGCATCAGCCATAAATTGTTATTCCTTCTTCCAGGGCTTCTTTAACTACTGAAACGAGCATTTTTTTTGATTTTTCAACTCCTGCCGGCGTTTTTACAATTACATCAACTCCTACAGGGTCATTAAAACCAAGTAAGGCCCTGTATATTAATCGCTCTGCTTTTAATTCATCCTCTATCCGTTCGGCAATAACAAGGATATCATAATCACTGTCAGGCCGGGCATCCCCTCGAGCCTGAGAACCAAACAATATAATTTTATCAGGCGTTATAACTTTTAATATTGCGTTTATGATTTTGTCCAGAATGGCTTTGTCAGGCATTATAAAGCCTCCTTGTTATGCAATTAATTCTATCATATTTTGCCCTAGCCCACCAGCGACTTTAACAAATCCTCAATAGCCTGACTCTGCTGCTGGATTTCTTTTATACGTTCCTTGGTCTGGACTATAACTTCTTTTGGTGCGTTTTCAAGGAATTTTGGGCTGTTTATCCTGCCGCTAAGGCTTTTCATTTCTTTTTCCAGCGCTTCAATTTTTTTATTTTGCCGCTCCATTTCCTTGTCAAGGTCAATCAACCCCTCAAGCGGTACAGCAATAAGCGATTTTCCTATCATTGCCGTAGCTGAACAGGCAGGCACCTTTTCGGGCAGGCCTGACTCCAGCGAAATCCTCTCCACCCTTGCCAGCTGTTTTATATAATCGCCCGTGAGCTCAAAATCTTCCCTATCCTCTGCGTTTTCACAATATATACGGGCTTTTATCTGCGCTGAAACAGGTATATTAAAAGACTGTCTTATATTTCTTAATGACTTTATTGTTTCAATTGCCTTATTGAGCTTTCTTTCAGCCTGCTCGTTAACTAGCAGCGCTTCTCTGGCCGGAAAAGCTTCAAAAGAAATTGTTTTTTCATTATTTAACAGCCATATTTCCTCTGTTATATGCGGCATAACCGGATGAAGCATCTTTAACAGACCTTCCAGTATGAATTTAAGTACCCGCTGGGTATTTAATTTTGTTTGCGGGTTATTCAGCTGGATTTTAGCAATTTCCAAATACCAGTCGCAATATACGCTCCAGAAAAAGTCGTAAAGCTGCTGCGTTGCTTCTGAAAACCTGAATGTTTCAAGGTTTTTATTTACAGCGTCTGCAAGTTCGGAGTATTTATGCAGAACCCACCTGTCCGCAACGGTAAGTGTCCCAAAATCAACCGGCTTATCGTCAATACCCTCAAGGTTCATGAGCACGAACCGTGAAGCGTTCCAGATTTTGTTGGCAAAATTCCGCCCGAACTCAAACCGCTCGTCAGACAGCCTTATGTCCTGCCCGCCGTATGTTACCAGGTTTGTTAAAGTAAACCTCAAAGCATCTGAGCCGTATTTATCAATTATACCAAGCGGGTCAATGGTATTGCCCCTGGACTTGCTCATTTTCTGGCCTTTTTCGTCCCTGATAAGCCCATGGATATAAACATATTCAAACGGTGACCTGTCAGTAAACTTATAGCCCATAACCACCATCCTGGCCACCCAGAAAAAAATTATGTCAAAACCGGTAACAAGCACGCTTGTCGGATAGAATTTTTTAAGGTCTTTGCTCTGGCTATCTGGCCACCCCATAGTAGAAAAAGGCCACAGCGCAGATGAAAACCAGGTGTCAAGCACATCCGTTTCCTGCCTTATTGAAGAACTGCCGCATTTGGTGCATTTTTCCGGCGGATCCATGCAAACCATCATATGGTCACACTCTTCGCAGTAATAAGCCGGTATCTGGTGTCCCCACCACAACTGCCTGCTTATACACCAGTCACGTACATTAGTCATCCAATCAAGATAAATCTTTGTCCAGCGTGGAGGTATAAAAGTCAGTTCTTCCCTGCTGATAGCATCCACGGGCTTTTTAGCCAGCGGCTCCATTTTAACGAACCATTGCTCGGAAAGATACGGCTCGATTGTGTCGCTGCAGCGCTGGCAGTGTCCTACATTATGCTCGTGAGGGATTGTCCTTACCAGCTCACCCTGCAATTTTAGCTGCTCAAGGATCTTTTGCCTTGCCTCATAACGGTCAAGGCCCCTTAATTCCTGAGGAACATACTCATTATCAGCCATTTTGCCATCTTCGTCTATTACCCATACCGGGGCAAAACCGTGTCTTTTGCCGATTTCATAGTCATTGGGGTCATGGGCAGGCGTAATCTTTAAAGCTCCGGTGCCAAAGTCCATTTCCACCGCATCATCTGCAATAATCGGGATATCCCGGCCTATCATAGGCAGTACGACTGTCTTGCCTATAAGGTGCGAATACCTTGGGTCTTTTGGATTAACCGCTACGGCAACATCCCCGAACATTGTTTCAGGTCTTGTTGTAGCGATTACCAGAGCCCCGAATTCGTCCCGGAAAGGATAAGCGAGTTCCCAGAGGTTGCCCTGCTCTGTCAGGTATTCTGTTTCTATATCGCTGATGGCTGAGCGGCATCTGGGGCACCAGTTAACTATATATGCGCCTTTATAGATTAACCCTTCGTTATATAGAGTTACGAACACTTTTTTAACAGCTTTTGAACACCCTTCATCAAGAGTAAACCTTTCTCTTGAGAGGTCAAAAGATGCACCAAGCCTCTTAAACTGCTCGAGTATCCTACTCCTGTGGCTGTTTGCCCATTCCCAGGTTGTTTCAAGAAACTTTTCCCTGCCCAGATCGTGACGGGTTTTGCCTTCTTTTCTTAATTCTTTTTCAACCACGTTCTGGGTGGCAATGCCTGCGTGGTCTGTACCGGGTAGCCACAGCACCTCGAACCCTTTCATCCTTTTATATCTTATAAGAATGTCCTGAAGGGTTCCGTCTAGGGCATGCCCCATATGCAGCACTCCTGTAACGTTAGGCGGGGGGATAACTATACTGAAAGGTTTCTTTTTGCTGTTTGAATCCGCCTGGAAAATTTCCTGCTCTTCCCAGAATTTATATATTTTTTCTTCTGTATCTTTGGGATTATATGTTTTTTCAAGATTTTTCATTTATTATTACTCCTGCCCTGTTTGGCCAATTTCCAGTAAATTAAATTTTTTATAAAATTTTCTTTAAATCACTAAATCATCAGTTCAGGATAGATTATACTATTAATATGAGGCAATTTAAAAACTTTATTACATTAATAATCATTTCTATTTTTCTCCTGATTTCATTCCCTTCTTTTGCGGACTCGCAAAAAATCAGGGAAGCCAGGATTTTTATTGATAAATTCCAGAACCTAAGCCACAATTACGATGAAAGACTTACTGATATGTATTCGGATAAAGCAAAAATAATAAGAATACTGGAATATGATGACGGTAAAATACAAAAAGTGGTACTGCCGACAGAAAAATACAAAAATTTTCTTAAATACGTAAAATTTTTAGCGCAGGTAAAAGGCTACAAGAACTATTATAAAAATCTGGAATACGAAACCGAAGGAGAAAAAGTCAGAATAAAAGGGGAAAGAAAAAATTCTGACGGCTACACCGGCCCGGTTTCCATACTTGTCGGCAAAAATGAAAATGGCGAATGGAAAATATTTGAGGAAGCAACCAGCACAAAGTCAATTTTTCTTGTTAAAAAAATCTTCACAAAGAATTAAGGTTTTTGGTATCAATTATGCTAAAAATTTTTTTTTATTTATATAAGACCGATTAAAAAATTAACTATGGCTGAAAAAATGATTACAAAATTTTTAAATGTTAAAAATAATATAGAAGATGCTGAAAAAATACCCAGTATAACAAATGTCCTTCTCCGAGACAAAAGCGTCCGCATGGAGCCAATCGCCCGCCTTGCACTACAACACAAAACCAAAGAAAAAAATAAGTTAATCTCTAATATCAAGGATATTTCAACTTAAGCACCGCCTGTATTAGAGCAGCAGCTTTATTCTGGGATTCACGGAACTCAAAGTCAGGTTGAGAATCCGCTACTATTCCGCCGCCTGCCTGTACAAAAACATTATCGCCTCTAATTAGCATTGTCCTCAGGGTAATTGCCACATTCAACTCATTGTTGAGGCCTATATATCCTATACAACCGGCGTAGGGACCTCTTGCCGCTTTTTCCAGTTCATAAATAATTTCCATTGCCCTTACTTTCGGAGCCCCTGATACTGTCCCGGCAGGAAAACATGCCTTTAACAGGTCTATTGAAGTATAATTATCCTTTAATTTGCCTGATACATCGCTTACTATATGCATTACATGCGAAAACCTCTCGATAGCCATAAACCTGTCAACTTTTACAGTGCCGTATTCGCTTACCCTGCCTATGTCGTTTCTTGCCAGGTCAACAAGCATAACGTGCTCTGCCCGCTCTTTGGGATCATTAATCAGCTCTTCTGCAAGCGCATTATCCTCATCGGGGGTTTCCCCCCTTTTTCTTGTCCCGGCAATGGGTCTTGTGGTAATTGTCCTTTCTTTAGAACACTTTACAAGAGCTTCAGGTGAAGAGCCTATTACCTTGAACTCGTTAAAATCAAGGTAATACAGGTAAGGCGATGGGTTAATGCTCCGCAGAGCCCTGTATATGGTAAAATCATCCACCCCTGTTTTGTCCACGCAAAAACGCTGGGACAGCACCACCTGGAAAATATCACCGGCTTCTATATATTCTTTTGCCTTTAATATTGCTTTGTCCCATTCTTCACGGGAAATATTGGATGATATGCCTGTTGTTTGCTCTTCTACCCTGAGATGAAAAGGCTCAAGACTATGCGGAGCAGAAAATTTTTCAACAACCTCAGATATTTTTTGCCCGGCTTTTTTATATAGCGCTTCAATATCGTCGCCAGTGTTAAAAAGTATATTATCAATAACGTATATTTTATGTTTTACGTGGTCAAAAGCTATAAGCATCCCGCCTGCCATAAAGTAAGCGTCAGGAAAGCTTTCACATTTCTCAATATCCTCGTATGACTTTTGCAATTTGGGTTCAATAAACCTTATTGTGTCAAAACCGAAATAGCCGACAGCCCCCGGAAGCAGAGGAACATTGAAATCTAACACTTCGTACTCGTTTAAAAAATTGTCCAGCACGTCATATGGCGAGTTAACTTCATCCGACTTTATAATAAAAGCCGGATCAAACCCTATAAACGAATACCTGCCCATAGACTCGCCACCCTCAACGGATTCCAGAAGGTATGAGTATTTTTCTCCTGCGGCTATTTTGTTATAGGCGGATACCGGGGTTTCCAGATCAGCAATAAACTCTGCCCATAACGGCACAAATGTTTTCTTGCCGGAGCTGTATAACTTTTGTTTTATTTCATTTATTTCCGGGTTAATTTTTATCATAATAAAGCTATAATACTAAATAAGATAAGTTTTTAAAAGTTTTTAAGGGAGAGTTCCATGAAAGTGTGTAAAACTTGTGCCGGCGGTTGCTGCAGGGCTTTTCGCGTACCGATTACCGGTTTTGATACATTAAGAATAATGAGAACAATAGACGTGGATCCCTATTTTTTCTGCGGGGTGGAGGAAGTAACCGGCGAAAAGCTCCAAAACTGGCAGGATAAAGACCCTATATTTATTTTTACTGACAGCGGGGAGCCAAAATACTATGAAATCTACTTAAAATCGGTGGAAAGCAAGTATTTTGAATTTCACGGCAAGTGTATTTTCCTGCAGGAGTGGGACGCCAGCGAACTCAATTCTACAGACATAGAAGGCGTATTCGGAAGGTGCGGCATATATGACTGTCGCCCGATTGCCTGCAGAAACTACCCTGCAAAACTGGGCGAAGACGGAAAACCTTATATGCATGACCCTTATTATGAACACACAAATCCTGATAACAAACGCTGGCAGGCCCTGCCGTACGGACTTTGTCCACGCCCCGTTGAGAAGGATGATTTTGAGCAGGGGATAAATGAATACATAAAAAATCTTTTGCATTTTAAGTATGAAATGGAATTTTTCACAGAATTATCTAAAAAATGGAATCAAAACCCGGATGTTTCAGATAAATTTATTGAGTTTCTGGAAAAAGAATACTGTGACAGGCTGCCTTTCATCACCAATATTAAATAAATTTAATCAACTTTTGTTAATAGTTTTTCTCATGGTTATTGCAACTCGGACTGCTCGTAATAAAATAAAATAACATCAATGCTGGGGAGTTATACATGCAGGCAACAAAAATTATTAACGAAAAATCTCTGGAATCTGAACTTTTTGAAAAATTAAAACAGGAACTTCCTACTCCTGCTTTTGAATCCTGGATAAAGCCGCTGAAAATACACTCTGTTGGGGATAGCAGCATAGTAATAACAACAAACAGCAATATTGGCAAAGACAGGATTTATAAAAACTATTTTGAAGTTATTAAAAAAACGATAAGCGAAATAACCGGTACAGTCCCGGAAATAAAAATTAATGTTGAAAAAGAGGTGGAAGCTGAAGCAGTGCCTATTAACAACACCATATCCGTAACCGAAAAGCAGGCAGATTCGCTTAAAGCGCTGGCTAATAACCTGAACCTCAAATACACATTTGATACATTTGTAGTGGGTTCACACAACAAGTTCTGCCATGCCGCGGCGCTTGCCGTCGCCAAATACCCGGCAAAAGCCCACAACCCGCTATTTATCTTCGGCGGGGTCGGACTCGGCAAGACACACCTAATGCAGGCAATAGGACACTATATCTATTCCAAGCACCCTGACTTGAAAATCAAATACACAAGTACGGAAATGTTCACCAACGAGCTCATAAACTCGCTCAGGAACGACAAAATGCCCGCTTTCCGGGCAAGATACAGGCAGATTGACGTGCTGCTGCTCGACGACATCCAGTTTATCGAAGGCAAGGAAACCACCCAGGAGGAAATCTTCCACACCTTTGACACCCTGCACGGCTCCGGCAAGCAGATAGTGCTGACCAGCGACCGCCACCCCGAAAAAATCTCCACACTCACAGAAAGGCTCAGGAGCCGCTTTGAGTGGGGTATTCTGGCTGATATACAGGTACCGGAACTAGAAACAAGGATTGCTATCCTCCGAAACAAAGCCGAAAGAGATAACCTGATCGTACCTGATGACGTACTCGAACTCATAGCAACCGCTTACCAGAACAACATCCGGGAATTAGAAGGTGCGCTAAACAGGGTGGTGGCTTTCATAAGCATAAACAACCAGCCACTTACCATTGAGACCGTTAAGAAAATTCTTAACTTCTCTGGTAAAGTCAGAAACCTGAACATAGAAAAGATTATCGAGTCAACAGCAAGATATTTCTCAATTGAATCCGCTGAAATAAAAGGACTGTCCCGCTCAAAGGATATCGCATATGCCAGGCAAGTGGCTGTTTATCTTTCCAGGGACATGACCAATTCCAGCTTCCCCACGATTGGCGAAGCTTTTGGTGGAAGAAAGCACACCACTATCCTTTACTCATATGAAAAAATGAAAGAGGAGCTTCGCACAAATAAAGCTCTATCAGAGGCTATCAGCGCAATATCAAAGATGATCACCTCGGATAATTACTAATTTACCTCAGCAGCTAATCAAAAAACCTGAACCTGACCAGCGCAATCAACGCTGTGATGCCGTCCTTCCATGTGATTTTCTTGCCTTCGTGGAAATCCCTGCCATAGTAAGATATCGGCGCTTCGTACAGGTGATACTTCTTTTTCAGCACCTTGGCGGTTATCTCCGGCTCAAACTCAAACCTGTTAGACTTGATATTAATATTCTTTAAAACGTCGGCCCTGAAAGCTTTATAGCAGGTCTCCATGTCCGTCAGCGTGGAATCATATAGCAAATTGGTAACAAAGGTCAGGAACTTGTTCCCCAGCAAGTGCGTAAACTTGAACGCCCGGGACGGTTTCCCGCCACAGAGCCGCGAACCGTAAACCACATCCGCCCTGTCGTCGATTATGAGCTTAACCAGGTCTTCATAGTCCATGGGGTCGTATTCAAGGTCAGCGTCCTGGATTACGATTATGTCGCCGGTCGCATAATGCACAGCCGTACGGATTGCAGCACCCTTGCCCATGTTTTTTGAGTGGAAAAATATCTTATACCCGTTTTCCTCCTGCTTTTTCTGCATCTGCTTCAAAAGCTCCCGTGACCCGTCTTTTGAGCCATCGTCAACAAGTATTATTTCCTTGTTTAAAAGGCACAGCGGCACTCGCTCCACTTTTTCGAGCATTTTCTCAAGGGTGCTTATTTCGTTATAAACAGGAATTATTACGCTTATTTTCTCTGCTTTCAAGGCTCCGCCCTAAATTTCAAGGTTCATTTCCGAGAATAGCACAACCTGGTTCTTTCCGCGCTTCTTGGCCGCATAAAGGGCATGCTCTGCGTAACGGATAATGGTGTTGGTGTTCTCATCAACTTCCATAAGGAACGGATAGCTGGCAATGCCTGCGCTGATTGTAATTGGGTGCTTTTCTTCCTCTCCTTCAGGGATGAATTCCATCTCTTCGATGTCCTTTCTGACCCTTTCAGCGAATATCTTGGCGTTCTCTTCGCCGGTGTTAGGCAACACAAGGATGAATTCCTCGTCTCCGTACCTTGTGAGGATGTCTTCTTTTCTCGCGCGGCGCTTGAGGATTTCCGTGATTTGCTTAAGGAGCACGTCGCCCCAGTCATAGCCGTAAATGTCATTAACAACCTTAAAGTAGTCAATGTCAAGCAGGATGCAGGACAACGGCAATTTATAACGCTTTGCCCTTGCAAGTTCTTCTTCCAGCCTCTGGTGCAGGCATGACCTGTTATATAAGCCGGTCAGTTCGTCAGTAGTAGCAACGATTCTTACCTGGTCTTTCATGTCCTTGATTTTCAACAGGTTTGCTATACGCACCATAAGCTCTGCGTAATTAACCGGGTTAATTATATAATCGTAGGTCTCTGCCCTTATCATAATATTTTCAAACACATGATCGCTGACAATCAGCAATGGGGCAGGGATTTTATTTCTTATAAGGATGTCTTCGTTTACCTGGGTAGGATTGTCCAGAATTATAAGATCCGGGCTCAAAGCCTCCATATTTTTTATTTCTTCCGGAGGTTTAATCTGTACCGAATAGTTATCGCCTTTTAAAATCTGTGATTCCAGCTTTGATTTTTTGTCCTGATTGTAAATTATAATATTCTTCTTCATAATTCCACCCATACTCTAAACTAAATTACTTTTATATATTCTAATAGATTTTTCCCTACAAATCCAGCGGGGGTATTGTTGTTTCATGAGAAAGGATTATCTTTCTTACCAGCGCCCTCTCGACCTCGTAAAGGCCTGCGGATGTATCCATCCTCAAATTATCTGACCCCAGGTATTTTACAAACCCCGCATGCCTTTTTGTCCTTATAATACCTGTTTCAATAATATCCCTGGGAGAATGTATATTTACTTCCCTTATAACTGTTTTTTGCCCCTGGGCAGTGTCTATCTTTATTATTCCTCCCTGAATGTCCTGTATATGTCCTTTTATTTTTTCTCCTGATTCAAGAATAATAAGGTCCTGTCTGGGAAGCTCAAAGGTAGTGCCGAACCAGAGATTAAATATTGTAACAACGAACAAAACTTTTGCAATCATTTAACTGTTATCTTCCATAAAAATAATTGTTTTTACCGCAATATCTTTTCTTGTTTGTTCTGATGAGTGCCGCAAAAGCTCCATAAATATCTTGCATACCTCATCAAAATCATACCACCTGCGTTTTCTTTCTTCTTCCATAACCTTGTCATATATGTCTTCAGAATGTTCTCTGATGATTTCCTCAACCAAAAACGCCGCCACCCTGCGCTGCATATTTTTGTCGGTTTTCTCAAGTTTAGAAACGCATTTTGAAACAACCGGGTCAGTATCATACCATCTTTGAATTGTTTTCGATTCCTCAACCATTTCATTATGTTACACTTTTTTTATATACAGGTAAAGAATATGTATTTTATAGAAGTTTTACTGAAAAAACTGAAAATGCTCAGGAAAAAAAATAAAAATAACTTTATGCTTTTGCCAAAAGAAACCCCTGAAGAAAAAGACTGCCCGGGCCATATTTACCTGCCCATAGACAGCTCAAAGGAATACCTTGCCTGTAAAAACTGCGGCCATATTATTAAAAAGTAATGCCTTTTTCTTCATGTACTTTGCCGGTTTTAAACAGTTCAACATAAGCATCAAGACTGCCAAGTTCCCTGCCCCAGCTAAAATCTTTTTTCATGGCATTCAGCTGCATTTGTTCAAACTCTTTCGGTTGTTGATCAAATTTAGCAATAGCTTCTCCCAGAGTATCAGCAAAGATTTTCACATCTTTTTTATAGGCCTGTACAGCGTTTCTCGGTTCTTTACTACCTTTTTCTCCTTTTATTTTATGGAAACCAAGGTGTTTGACCTCACTGACTGTGGGCTTGCCGTTAACAAGAACAAAAGAACCGTCTTCCTTTGTTTTATAAACTTCTTCTTCTTTCAGGGAATAAAACTCATCCGTTAAAAATCCGTCCTCTTTGTCCTTAATAGTTGTAACAAGTCCGCCTGTCGCTGTTGCGACCGGCACACAACCTACAGGCATAGATTCCATCTGCGTCAGTCCGCAAGGCTCAAACTTGCTGGGCATAGCGAACATGTCCCCACCAACCATCATGGCCATTCTTAAAGGATTACTAAAGCCCTGGAAGAGAAATATATGCTTTGACGCCTCGGGATGATCCTGCGAAAGTTTTTGCTTCATATCCTTAAGCTTGTTCATCGGATACTCATCACCCGCACCAAGAATAACCACAAGAGGAAAATTATTATCATCCTTACTCCTTTTTACGAGTTCTTCAATGGAATCAGCAAGCATGTCAAAGCCTTTCTGGTTTACCAGCCGACCTACTGATACAATTACAGGAGTTTTTTCAGGATTTATATGCGAAAAATCCAGCCCATTGCCATTAGTTTTATATAACTCAACACCTTCTGCCTGTTTTTCTCCATTAACTATTTTTTCGAGCAGAGATATAAATTTTTTCTTGTTTTCTTTTTTAACTTCTATCCTCTTATTATCGTCCATTTTTGACCTATCAAGTTCATATGGCTTGAACGCATCATCTCCCTCAAGCCCAAACGCATTATTTATATCGCCAACAAAACGCTCTGACGGCTCAAGCTTTGCCCTGTCATACCCGTTTGTTATCCCCAGCATTGTACCGGCGTTTTGCCGCATTTCAAACAATTTTTGAAAATCATAACTTAAAATATCGGTTTGTAGCATTTCTTGCTTATAATGCGGCGATACAGCCACCACCCTGTCTGCAAGGTTAAGGCTCGGCGATACCGAATTATATGTGCCCCTCACGTATAGAGAGTTATTAACCTCCGGATTGTCTTCAACAGGACTTTTTGCGCTTGTTACTATATCTTTTGCCGACTTTTCAAAAAGCGTATTTAGTATTTTGTCGGTATTTCCATAATCCCAGCCCTGATGCTGGAGATTATGCACTATATGCACAATCGGAATGTCCTTTAAAGGCTGGCCTTCTTTTTCTGCTATACCTTTATACCTTGTCAGGCTGGCTATTGAACCCGCATGCCAGTCATTTGCAACAACTATATTCGGCTCGGGCACTCCTTCAATTTCTTTTTCTTTTCTTGCTTTCATTAGTTCATAAACTGCTTTTGAAAAGAACGCAAAACGCTCTGTTTCGTCTATTCCCTTTCTGTTAAGGACATATGCCCCTTCCTTGACGGGCAGGTTATCCGGTGCCGGCTTAACATCAAAATATTCGCTGTTTCTAAGGAAAATATAGTTTGTATTACCCATTTTCCCTGCAAGAACACTTACAGGCTTATTTTTTTGTTTACCATTTTCATAAGCAGGCACATATAATTTCTTTACTTCTTTTAAATTTATTTCGCTCCCGTTAGCTTTATATGTATAATTATTTTCGCCTTTATACTGAAGTCTTCCTGTTTTTTCACCTTTTTCCGGGCTGTCATTCTCATAAAGCGGCGTTACTATTGGCATTGTATCAGGACGATCCTTAAACCTTTCATTAAACGCCCCCGGCAGGTCAACCGCAATTTGGGCAAGCCCGCCTATTTTCATAAATGTAGCTGTCTCTGCTGATACCATCCAGGGCACAAGCGGCTCTCCGTTTTTTATTGGCCAGTTATACTCTCCATTTACACGTTTCGCCGACTCAGCAGAAATTCTGTCTTTAACCGGCTGCAAAAGTTTTTTCCCGCAAAGCAGCTCAACCCCCCTGTCCGTGCCGGGCAATTTTATTGTTGAAGCTGTTTCTATTCCTCCTGAAGCAAAATAAGGCGCTATATCTGCAAATCTAACGGATTTAAACCCTGTTTGCCCTGTTGAACTTTTTTTAAATTCCTGTAAACTTCTTTTTTGAATGCTTTTTTCATAACAATGTGGGTTAAAACTATTATTTACCGCATTTAACATAAACAGACTTCCTGATTTCGTGTAACACAATATATAAAGCTCCTAAAAAAATTTTTTAATGCTTTTCGCAATAAATTTTTACAAAACAAAAAAGGGGATTAAAAACCCCCCATTAAGAGACGGTAGGTAGGATATTTTACATATAATTTAATATAGAAGGCTTGATTATCTGCGCGCCTACCTGCAAAGAAGCCTTCAGCGCAGACTCCTGAAACTTCAGGTCAGATATTGTTTTTGCATAGTCTATGTCCTGGGCCCCTGACCTTTTGTCCATAAAAGAAATTTTATCGTCTTTATGTATTGACTCGGTAATCTCAAGCCTTGTTAATAAACTCCCAAGCGTTGCCTGGCTTGATAAAAGATTTGTAAGACTATTGTCCAGATTATCCAGCTGCTGCCTTATAAGGTCTTTGTCCGGCGTTGATGATGCCATCTGTTCGTGAATAATGGAAAGGGCCGAAAGCAAACCGCTGCCTGTTGTTGTTTCATCACCGTTATCAGGAATACCATCCGGGTCATCTTTATAATACTCTCCAAAAATATCGCCCCCGCAAAGGTTTATAGGTATTGTCACGCCTTCTGATATTTCAATTTCCCGCTCATGACTGCCGCTTACTGAACCCGAATAATATATACCTTCCCCGTTAACAACAGGCGGATTTGGCGGGTCAATAAACGGCGGGGTGCTTGTTTCTTTTCCGCCAAAAATAAACTTGGAACCATACTTGGTATTCCCAATATCCTTAATTTGATTAACTATCTGCTCTATCTGCGCAGACATCATATTTAATTCTTCTGTCCCGGAGGTGGCGTTAAGCCCCTGGATAGTGAGCTCCCTTGCCTTATGCAGCGCGTCCATTGAAGTTAAAATTGCCTTGTCGGCAGTTTCTATTTCCATTTTTGCCGCTTCAATATTTTTAAGATAGTTTTCTATTTTCCCCAGAGTTGAATTTGCGGAAATAACTGTTATTGAGGACAAAACATCCTCTGATGTCCTGTCGAACCTTCTTCCTGAGGCGATTTGCTTTTGCAGGTCAACAAGTATATTTCTATTAGTATAAAGGTTGTTTAAAACATTTTCATTAATATAGTTATTGGTTATTCTCTGATACATAATTTATTACCCCACCATTGAAATTATCGTCTTTATATTTTGATCCACAATCGAAAAAACCCTTGCAGAAGCCTCGTAAGACCTTTGAAACCTTATCAAATCAGTCATTTCCTCATCAAGGTTAACCCCTATGATGGACTCTCTCTGCATTTTCAGCTGCTGAGTTATATTACCCCTGATATCATAATTGTTTTTAATTGTATTTGCCTTGCTGGCAATATCGCTTACGGTATTAATAATGTACTGTTCGCCTGTAGCGCCTCCCAGTGCGGCTATAACCGTATTTCTGAGCTGGAACATACTAAGTGCATTGGCCCCGTCTCCGGTCTCTTCAGCAGTTGAGGCAGCATCTGCCGCAGCTATCTGATAAGGATCGTTAACTATTAAATCATTAACTCTTATAAGCCCCGCAAAGCCGTCTGATGCCGCCGGAGCCGTTCCTGTTGAAGGATCAACAAAAAAGTCCGGGGGTATTGTTATTAATGGATCACCGCTTAATTCATAAGTACCGCTTCCCGGCGGGTTTTCCACCATATACTGGCCGCCTGTCTGCAAAGTATTTACGGCACCCGCAAATTCATACGCCAGAGTATCAAGATTGTCCATTACTGATTTTATAGTCAGCTTGCCGGACTCAGAGCCGCCCATTTCCAGAACAGCCCCCATTTTGCCTGAATCAACAAGAGAATAAGCATCTGATATAAGTATTCCCCCGATTGAGTTTTCTACCTGAAGCACAGCAGGATTATCTATATCTCCTGAAATTACACTGAAAAAACCTGATTGTTCTTTTCCGCTAACCAGAACTGTCGTCCCCAGAGAAACTGTAACAGCTCCGTTTGTCTGTAAAGTAATTTCCGCAGGAAAATACTCTGCAAGTTCATCCAAAAGCTTATCCCTCTTGTCCATAAGATAGTTTGGGGAAGAGCCCTGAGCCGTGGCCAGAATAATTGATTCATTTAAATTTGCCAGAGAGCCTAGCTTGTTATTAACATCATCTGCTAAAAGTTTTATTTTACTGCGATCCAGAGTTTCCGGCTGGGCATAGTTTCCTACAAGGTTTTCTCTCTGGGCTTCCAGCTGATCATATGTGGAATTAAATTTTATGCTTAATTCTACAGCCTTCTGGACTACGTTATTCCTCATGACAAAATCGCCGGCGTTTGAAGCAAGCTGACTCATAGCCTGATAAAAAGAATTTAATGAACTGTTAATACCTGTATTATCTAATTCACTGGTTATATCTTCAATAATGCCCGCGGCGTCATCAAGTTCTTTATAATAGTTATAACCTGTATTTTCACTCCTGTAGTAACTGTCCAGGAAAGAATCCCTGTTTCTTGATATTGAGTCTATAATTGCCCCCATGGAGTCCTGCACCGCATTCTGGGGAATTGTGGAATACTGCCCTGTTGTTAACTGGGATATTTCTGCCCTTTGCTTACTGTAGCCAGGCGTATTTATATTTGCGATATTGCTGTTGATAAGGTCAATAACCGCCTGGTTTAGCGACAGCGACCTCTGAGCATTATATATTCCAAATAAAGTTGAACCCATACTAACCTCCGGTTTTAACTAAGCCTCGTGTACTATCGAGCTTATTGTTTGTGTGTTTTCTTCCCTGCTTATTTTTCCCTTACAGTTATAAGAAGAACTCTCGGGCACAAGTACCTTTGTAATAGAAGTTATTGAACTTGCCACTATTTTCAGAGCATGTTTTAATAATTCCGAGTTCAGCAGATTTTTCTTTTCTATGCTTATTAATTTGTTTTTAAGATCCTGCTTTAACTCTTCTATATGCGCCGGAGGGTTATCCGGGTAGATTTCCTGCCTTTTTTGCTCCAGCTTTTTGACGGCCTCGTTGTATTTTTCCAGCTCAACATCTGTTTTTATGAGCCCCTCTATATCCCCTTTAATAAGGTAATCATTTTTTTCGATTATATATTTTTCAAGATTATTACAGGCGTCTATTTCCTGTTCCAAAATTTTTTCAAGTTCCAGTATTTCATTTCTCATCGTTTTTCTCCCCTGTTATGCGCTGTAGTCGGCAAAAAGGCTTGTGCCGTAACTCATTGCGTAATGAATATCCTCTTCTTCTATGTCTGCTATATTGTTTTGCTCTGCGAATGTTTTGATGTCTTTAAGAAATTTATTATCTACCCTGGCAAAGTTAAGGGTCTCTTTTTCTTCAATCTGTTTTGGCTCTGTGGGCTTATTCTGCACATCCTCTGTCGGCTTTTTTGTAAAAGCATTCTGTGCCCTTATTGCCTGTAAACTGCTGACCTGTGATCCTATTGCGCTTATTGTCATTTTTAACTCCCCTTACACCATATCCTGCATCTGTTCATATATTTGTTTTGCGAATCCAAACGAAGTATTTGGACTTGAAGAAATATCCTTTGCTATTTCATCGTAAAACATTGACTTGAACATTTCTTCACCCCTGCCGCCCGTGAACATGCCGTCTTTTTGAACCGTTGAGTCCATGGCCTTAAAAAGCTGGTTTATAAATACGGCCTCAAACTGCTGTGCCGCAGCCATTAGTTCTTCTTTTTTAGCATTACTCAAATCCTTGCCAGAAAGAATGCTTATTTTGCCTTCCTGCATATTAACCATTGACTGCTCTAAACCTGTTGATTTTATCATCTTAAATTATCTCCAGTGTTGCCTGTAAACTGCCTGCTGCCTTTAAGGCCTGAAGAATTGAAATTAAGTCATAAGGCGTAACCCCTATGGAATTAAGCGCTCTGACCAGCTCATTTAAATTGGCATTTGCAGGCACTT
The DNA here is from genome assembly GCA_964558005.1 of uncultured Gammaproteobacteria bacterium. Taxonomy (GTDB): domain Bacteria; phylum Cyanobacteriota; class Vampirovibrionia; order Gastranaerophilales; family UBA9971; genus JANQGS01. The sequence continues at coordinate 37,205 of CAZLCO010000010.1, forward strand.
CAACAAGCCGGCCTTCTTCTTCTGTGACAACTATTTCAGAGTTGGAAAAACCCATTGTTTGTCCTACAGAAGAGAAGTCTCCCGGCTGTGATACCTGGTTAGTTGTAGTAACGGTCACGCTTAAATTTCCGTGCGCAACCGCAGCAGGAAGAAGCTTAACATCACTTCCGATTACTATTGTGCCTGTACGCTCATTGATTACCACTTTTGCGATGGAATCTGCACTGTGTAATGTCATATTTTCCAGTATTGAAATAAATTTTATCCTGTCATCATCAAAATTTTGTGGAATAACAACTCTTATCGTGCTGCCATCTATAGCCCTTGCCGGGGCAAGCGAAGCATTCACCACTTCGGCGACCCTTGCTGCCATTGTAAAGTCTGATTTGTTCAATACCAGCTTAAGCCCGGTCTGATCACCTATTTGTGTTGTTATATCCCTTTCAACAATTGCGCCGTTAGGAATTCTGCCGGAAGTTACAATGCTTGTCCTTACCGAGCTGCCGCCCGCCGCAACGCTTGTTCCACCTACGCTTATTGGGCCCTGCGCAACCGCAACGACTTCACCGTTCGGGGCAAGCAGATGCGTCTGGATTAATACGCCACCCTCAAGACTTGAAGCATCTGCCATGGATGAAACCGTAACATCTATTCTGTCTCCGCTCCTGGCAAAAGGAGGGGCCTTTGCTGTTATAATAACCGCGGCTGTATTGCCTTTTTTAATGTCGTTAGGCGTGTCTATAACTGTACCAAGGTTTTTCAGCAGGGAAACATTTGTTATCTGGGTTGACCTGCTGTTATCGCCTGTGCCCGGAAGACCGACCACTATTCCGTAGCCCACAAGCTGGTTTTCCCTTATGCCGTCGATATGGGTAACGTCTTTTATCCTGACTTTATTTGCCATTGCCGGCTGGCACAGCATGAAAATCATTAATATTGATATTATTCTCTTTATTTTTTCCATAACTAAACACCGTCTCCTGTTTTCCTAGAATAAATGACTGAATATCCTGTTAATCAGGCTTTCATTGTCATGTCTTGATACTGTCCCATTTCCTACCACAGCAAGCTGGAGATTTGCAACATGTTCCGACTTGACTGTGCCTGTATTAGTGATAAATCTCGGGTCAACAATACCGCTTAATATTATCTGTGTTTTTTCCCCTGAATTTATCGCCACTTTTTTGCCCTGTATCACAAGGTTTCCATTAGGCATAACCTGGACTACCTGGGCTGTCATCCTGTCCTGTATTTCCAATGTCTTTGTTACGTTTGCTGTGTTTTTGGTGGTCGAGCTGCCGCCAAAGTTATCAAGCTCCGGAAGTTCTGTCCTGACTCCCTTTCTGTCGCTGCTGAATATATCCTCTATAACTGATGTAAAGCTGTCTTTCATATTTGAAGTGCTCTTTACATTAAGCTGGAGGTCGTTCAATACCGTTGCGTTTTCATCTATTATTACAGTAATTACATCGCCGATTGTTTTTGCCCTGACCGTGCTGAACAGGGACCTCGGCTGCACCTGATAAACCGCCTGCGACGCATTTACCTGAAACAGCGATTCAGCCGGTGTACTGCTGCTTAAAAGAGTCGTCGCCGCTATTAATATTGATATTTTTACCAGTTTGTTTTTCATCTCCCCAAGACTCCTATATATGGACCAAAACCAAATTCTTACCTATTATTTTGCCTACATAGCTTTTTTTGTAATCTTTGTTTTTTACTTTTATAAAGTCGCCTATTTTCCCGCTGGTCATCGCAATAGCCGGGATTGTCACCGACACCTGCGGTGTTATAAAAATAAGTGAAACCGGGCTGTTTTTAACGATTGTAGGCACTTTTTCAATATAATCACGGTTTATTACATCACCTGGCCTGATATTTTTTCTGGCCTGATACTGTCCCGGTTCAAAGTCTTTGCTTGTAACCTCATTAACCATTGAAGAAATATTTTTTTCTACAAGCTTGAGGTTTTTAAGGGATTCTCCCCTTTTTATCCAGTCTTTTGCTACCCAGACCTTGTCATAAACGTTAATTTCCACACGGGCACCGAATGTCTTGACCTTAATATCATCAGAATAAACATCCACTTTTACAATAGTAGAATTAAAACTGCTAAGGTCAGTACCTGTTTCAATTTTTATATCGCCATCCGGAACCTCTATTGATTTATAAGGAAGGGCTGTTATTTCAACCTCTATTTTCCCGTCATGCTTCTGTTTTAATTGTTCAATAATATTTTTTTTAATTTGCCTGGAGATAAACTGATCGTCAAGGACAGCGCCGCTCACCCCGGGAGTCAAACCCAGGGTTATTATAAGCATTATTAAAGCTGTTACAATATATTTTCTCAATTTATCACCTTTATTTTTATTCTTAGCTCATCCTGTTAAGTATTCTGAGCATTTCATCTGATGTCCTGATAAGTTTTGAATTGGCTTCAAAAGCCCTTTCTGCCTGAATAAGATTTATCAGTTCTTCAACTACCTGCACATTAGAGCTTTCAATATAGCCCTGCTGTATAGTACCTATTCCTTCCTGCCCGGGACTTCCCTCAAAAGGAGTGCCTGAGGCTGCTGTTTCAAGGTAAAGGTTTTTACCTATAGAGGACAGGCCTGCTGCATTAGGAAATTTCACCAGAGTAAGCGAACCTATTTCTGTCTGGGTTGTATCACCGGCTACCCTTACAGAAATCCTGCCGTCAGGCGTTACTGTAATATCCTGGGCATCAACGGGGATTGCGATCTGAGGCTGGACTATAAAACCATCGCTTGTAGTAAGTTGGCCGTTGGCGTCCATTTTAAAGCTGCCGTCTCGAGTATAAGCCGTTGATCCGTCGTCCATAAGCACCTGAAAAAACCCATTGCCTTCTATCGCCATGTCAAGAGTCCCGCCTGTTGACTTAAAAGCGCCCTCGCTAAATTCCTTTACCGTAGCGGCTGTTTTAGTACCAAGTCCTATCTGAATGCCCACAGGCTGGTTTGTACCCTGAAAAATCTGAGCGCCGGGAGCTTTTATTGTTTGAGACAAGAGGTCCTGAAATTCTGCCCGAGCTTTTTTATACCCTGCTGTATTAACGTTAGCAAGATTATTGGATATTACGTCTATATTTAACTGTTGGGCCAGCATTCCTGTTGCTGCTGTTGTCAAAGACCTTAACATATATTTCCTCCCTGTTTATTGTTTTTATCTATATACCCGTCCTACTTCATTAACCGCTTTTTTAAAGGTAGAATCGGAATTTTGCACAACCTTTGAAAGTGTTTCGTATGTCCTTGTTCCGGTTATTGAATTAATCATGCTCTCTATTACATTTGCATTTGAACCTTCCAGATATCCCTGAGTTACCAAATAATTATCTGTATTTTGGGGAGCATTATTTTTTTCATCAATGTTTTTAAAAAGCGTGTTGCCCATGGCCTTGAGTTTTGTCGTATCGTCAAAATCTACTACTTTAAGTTTGTCTATTTCCTGATCTTTTGCCATAACCCGACCATCTGTCGTAATAATAATGTCGCTAATATTATTAGTACCTATATCAAGGTTTATAGCCCCTCCGCCTTCACCAAGCACTGTATCGCCCGCCCTGGTTACCAGGTCGCCGTCTTCATTAACAAAAAAACCGCCGTTTCTTGTATAGGCTTCTTCGCCTGATTCAGTGCGCACCACAAAAAACCCTTTGCTGTTTAATGCCACGTCAAGGCGTCCGTCTGTTTTTATTAAAGAACCCTGGCTAAAATCAAGCTGGGTAATATCAAGCATACTGCCTGCGCTTAAAGAACCAATTTTTTTCGACCCGTCTAAAGCTGTTACCTGTTCTCCATTATTATTAAGTGCCATCTGATGAATATCCTTAAAAACAGGGGTTAGCTGCTTAAATCCAGGCGTGTTTATATTAGCCAGGTTATTGGCAATAATATCATTATAATTAATGATACTTTCCATTCCTTTTGCCGCTATTTCTATACCCCTGAACATTTAACCTTCTACCCTCCGTTTTAATTATTTCTATGAAGTTCCAGCACTTTTTTCACATAATTTTGCGTTTCCGCATACGGCGGTATCCCGCCAAACTTATTTACGGCCTCCGGCCCTGCGTTATATGCGGCCAGTCCGAGTTCTAGCGAATTATACCTGTTTATAAGATTTTTTAAATATTTTGTGCCCCCCGCTATATTCTCTTCGGGGTCAAACGGGTCTGTGACCCCCAGAGTCTGTGCGGTAAATGGCATTAATTGCATCAGACCCTGCGCTCCGGCGTGAGAAACCGCATTTTTATTGTAATTGGATTCTGTTTTAATTACAGCTTGCACAAGGTTTTTATCAATATTGTTTTCCTTTGAGTATTTTTCTATGAGTTTATTTATATCATCATCTTTTGCGGGTGGGTTTTCCTGAATTTTTTCATTGAGAATTTTGTCAAAAGGTTTTGTGCCTTTATTTTCTGATCCGGCGATTTCCCCCAGTTTTTTGTCAATATGACTTATTCTGGACTCAATCTGCCTTATACGAGATAATGTAATGTCTAAGCTTGATATTTCCATCCTACCCGAATCCCGCTTATTTATATTAATATGTATACAAATACCTACACGTTAATATTAAAATTACACTATACAGAGGGTATTATCATCCTTCACAAGATGTATATACAACTTTAAAAGTTAATCTAAAGGTTAATATTAATAAAAATGAATAAATCTTTTTCCTTTAATGAAAGACTAAACCTCATAGCCGGCCATATGCTCAAACAGCATAAGGAGCACACGGAAGCCGCAGAAAATACCCGCAAAATATTTGAAAAACTTCTGCAGGATATGGAAAAAACCGTAACAGACCTGCAAAATACCTTTGTAAAAAGAAAGTTGAACGCAAACAGCGCAAACTACCATATTGATTCAGATCGCTCAGTCGGTATTATAAATATCCTCTGGAACAGTATAAGTTTTACAACCAGAGGAAACACAAAACCGCAGGCCCTTTATCGGGAAGACAGCCAGCCGCTTTTTACCGGAAGGATAATAGCCCTTAACGGTAATTTTTACGACGCTTCACTTGATATCCTTGACCAGGAATACCCTGACATTCTTGAGTGTGAGGTAGCTTCTTTATACATACCTGCTGATAAAACAGCTCCGGCTATTTTAAAAGTACGGCATATTGAGGATAAAGAATTCCTGCTCAACCAGGCAGACGCCTCCCGCGAATTTCTTATGCGCTCAATTGAAATTATATGCGGTGGCGGGATTTATCATGAAGAGTATGACCACTATGAAGAAGACTAAAGTTATATTATAATTTTTGCGTTTTGACGATGACAAAAAATAAGTGCTAATATATTTTTATAAGAGATGGTTTTTAAAAAAGGATTGATTTTTATGAAAGATTACTTAAAACTAACAGCATTAGTACTTTTTTCTGTATTAACAATTAATATGAATTCTGTTTGCGCCGCTGAACAAACCGTTCCGTGCAATTTAGAAGTAAAGCCGCTTGAGCTGGTTGAAAATCCCGCTAAATATCTAAATAAAGAAATACAATTTAGCGCTGAATTCGACAAATTTTCCACACTTGGCCTTGACTATAACCGTGCTTTCAGGGACTCCAAAGATTATATATCTTTTCTTATTAAAAAACCCGGCATCGATGAAGGCTTTACCATCCCGCTTTCTGAATTAAAACTTATTTTTAAAAGAGAAGAAGCAGAAAAAATGCTGGATATAGAAAGCGGCGACAGAGTCATTGTTAAAGGAAAAGTCTTTTCCACAGCGCTTAATGACCCATGGGTTGATGTTTATGAATTAAAAAACCTTGACCCTGATAAAGCAGAAGAGGAAGAGTAATATCCTTTATTTGCTGCTGGATTTTTGCGGAAAATTTTTTAAAATTAATTAATATGAAAAAATTATCCATAAAACTGTTATTGCTTTTTTGTTGTCTGGGCCTGACCCTGAACACCCTGGCTGTTGAGCTAAAAGCCAGGGTTACAAGGGAAGAGTTTGCTGAATTTTACGGGACTTTAATAATAGAAGAAATTTTTACTGAACTTAACCTTGATGATATTTTTACTTCAAACTTTGATATGGCCGCCGGCACATTAAGGAGGGACGACCTTTTTTCGGTAAGGAGTCCTTATTTTGAACCAAACATATTGAAAAAAGCTGAAAACCCAAAACCACCTATGCAAAAACAAGGAAAAAACAAGGAAAGACCTGAAGATAATATTATTCAAAACATAAAATTAAACGAAAGAGAAGAACTGCAAAAAAATACCTTTAAAATAAAATTAAATGCCGCAAACAAAATTATAGATACAGGTAAAAACTTTGACCAGGCAAAATCAATTCTCGACAGCCTCCGGGATGAAGCGGGCGATAATAACGTAAACCTTACTAACATAGCAAAACTTTATTTAAAAATAGACGAAAACAATACTGCAATAGAACTCCTGAAAAAAGCGACTGACTTAGAACCTAATGACCATAAAATTTTATACACCTACGCTATAGCGCTTTATAAAAACGATGAATTGAATTTGGCTGAAATTAATCTCTCACAAATTACAAAAATAAAGCCGGACTTTATGTATGCGCACTATAACCTTGGAAACCTGTATTATAAAAAGAAAGAATATAAAAAAGCCATAGATTCCTTTAAACAGGCAATGAAACTTGCTCCTGACAAATCTGATATTTATTTCAATATAGCCATAACTCTGGAACAGCTGGGATATAAAGATATGGCTGTCAAATTTTATCAAAAATGCCTTGAATTAAATCCCGCTGATGATGAAGCTTACAAGGCATTACAGAGATTAACTGAATAATTCCAAATTTGCCCTTTAGCCCTGCATGGGCTACTATAAAGTACATGGAGCAGAAAAACGCAAAGGTTATCAAAAGACACTCGGATTTTATTTATGTAAAATCCGACAGCGGTATTTTTGAGTGCAAGGTCAGGGAAAGGCTTAAAAAGGAAAAAGTAGAAATACTGGTCGGCGATAACGTAAAAATTGAGGAAATAAACCCTGAAACAAACCAGGCAGTGATAACAGAGTTATTTGAAAGAAAAAACTTTATACCCCGGCCATCAATAGCTAATATAGACCAGATAATAATTGTCGCCTCGCTTTTTGAACCCGACCTGGACTTTATTCAGCTAAACAGATACCTCTGCCATGCTAAACTGTACGGCATCCCGGCCATAATCTGCATAAACAAAATTGATATTGACAGGGATTCAGAAAAAATTGATGAAATAAAAAATATTTATGAACCGCTTGAATATAAATTAGTATTTACTTCTGCGCTTGAAAACTCCGGTCTTGAAGATTTAAAAAAACTTTTAAAAAATAAAATTTCTGTTATGTCAGGTATGTCTGGTGTCGGAAAATCAAGCCTGTTAAATAAATTATGCCCGGGACTGAATTTAAAAATAAAGGATGTAAGTTCAAAATTAAAAAGAGGAACGCATTCCACAAGACACATTGAATTTATTACTGTTGATAAAAACAGCTATGTGGCTGATACACCGGGGTTCAGTTATTTAAAATTCGATACTATAATGCCTGCTGAGATAAACAATCTTTTTGATGAAATAAAAAAGTTTTCACAAACGTGTTATTTTTCAGACTGCCTGCATTTAAACGAAAAAGGGTGTAATGTAATAAATAATTTAGACAAAATAAATGAAAAAAGGTATGAAAGTTATAAAATCTTTGTGGAAGAGGCTTTTGAATATAAAAAGAAAATAACTTATTCAGGTAATAAAAAGGAAGAAACCACAAAATACATTGATGCGCCGGGGGGCAAAAAGACCAAACTTATTAAAGTCGGGAAAAAACATGAACAGTGACATTGAACTCATAAACAAATACCTTGATAAATACCTTGAAATAAGGTATCCGCAGACTATATGGGAAACAATACGTTATTCCGTGCTAGCAAAAGGAAAAAGGATAAGACCTTTACTTGTGCTGGAAAGCGCAAGGGTTTGTGGGGGGGAAATCAATAATGCAATCCCCACAGCCTGCGCAATAGAAATGCTCCACTGCCAGAGCTTAATTCACGATGATTTGCCCTGTATGGACAATGATGATTACAGAAGAGGACAATTAACAAACCATAAAGTTTTCGGCGAAGCTGCTGCGGTATTAGCGGGCGATGCGCTTTTATCGCTTGCCCCGCAAATAATAATAAACCATACTCCGGAAACTGTTAATAAAAAAATACTTTTACAGGTACTTGATGAATTTTTAAAGGCTGCCGGAGCTATGGGCATAGTTGGCGGACAGGTAGTGGATATTGAATCCGAAAATAAAAAAATTGATATTAATACATTTAGTTACATTATTGAGCATAAAACCGGAGAACTTTTTAAATTTTCAACAAGGGCAGGTGCCTTGTTATCAGAAGCTAATCAGAAAAAACTGGATGCGCTTACATTTTATGGTGAAAAACTGGGTTATGCTTTTCAAATAGCTGATGATATACTTGATGTTACCGGGACAATTGAAGAAATAGGAAAAACACCCGGAAAAGATAAAAAATTAAATAAAAACACTTATGTTTCAATCTACGGGATTGATAAAGCAATAAACGACCTTAAAAAAATTTGTGAACAGGCAAATAATAAACTTTTGGACAATAATATAAATTCAGAATTATTATTAAACTTATCAGATAATATAGTGATGAAAGCAGTAAAATGATTTTAAATTCAGGTACAGAAGTAATTCTCTCAGGTTTTTTAGGAGCTTTTAATGCACAATTTATTAAATTTTTAACCTATTACATTAAATATAAAAAATTTAACTTTAAGGTTTTAACAACAACCGGCGGAATGCCCAGCAGTCATACAGCAGGTTCTGTTGCACTAACGACGAGCGTAGGTTTGATATTAGGTTTTAATTCAGTTGAATTTGCTATAGCTTTAGGTTTTACGCTTATTGTTATGTATGACGCAGCAGGATTAAGACGTTCTGCCGGTCATATGGCCGCTTTATTAAACAGAATGATTGATGATTATTATTCTGAAAAAGACCCTATTTCTCATCAGGAAAAACTTATGGAAGTACTTGGCCATACTCCTTTTGAAGTTTTAATTGGCACTATTTTTGGTATATTTATTGCTAACTTACTGCATTTTATTTTAATGGTTTAATCCACCTGTACAGGCATTATTAAGCAGATAACATCGCTTTCATCATCTGTTTTAAATATTGTACCCGCTAAAGGACCATCAAATTCTATTTTTAAACCTTCTGATTCTATAACTTTTAAAAAGTCCTGAATGTATCTGTAATTAAATGCTATTGTTAAATCTTCGTTATTATAATCCACTTCAACCTCGTCGCAGGAATCGCCTAAATCAGGTGCATCTGCTGTTACCTTAAGGTTGTTTTTACTAAAAAACATTTTAACTATGTTTGTTCTCTCGTTTACCATTGTTGAAACCCTGTCAAGAACAACCATAAGGTTATCTTTATTAATGACAGTATTCTTTGTGTAATTTTTAGGTATAAGCTGTTCATATTTAGGATACTGGCCTTCAATCAGCCTTGAAGTAATATAACGGTCATTTAATTTAAATAAAATCTGGCCGTTTTTAACTGAAATTAATACTTTTTCTTCTTCTGAACCTGATAATATGCTTGAAAATTCCTTTAAAGTCCTTGAAGGGATTACAGCTGAAAAACTTTTATTTTCTTTATTTTCAATACTTTCTGTTACCCTTGCAAGCCTATTTCCGTCCAAGGCAACCATTTCAAGAGTATTTTCTTCTATTTTGCAAAATATACCGCTTAATACATTATTTATGTCGTAAGTGGCTGTAGCGAATATAGTTTGTTTTACTGATTTAAGGAAAGGTTCAATTTCTATTTCAATAAAATCATCTGATTCAGGCTGCTCAACAGGCGGAAACTCGCTTGCTGAAATTCCTTTAATATCAAATTTTGAAGAGCCGCATTTAATTTTTACTGTATTAGTTTCTGTTTCAACATTAAAATCAATGTTTTCATTTGGAAGTTTTGATATAATTTCATTCAGTTTCCTGGCAGGAATTGTTATACTTCCGGTTTCTGTTATTTTTACCGGAATCGTCATTTCTATATAAATATCAAGGTCAGTTGCGCAAAGTTTTATTTCCTTATCATCAACAGTTTCAAGCAGAACATTTGATAAAACTGGCTGTATTCCCCTTACTGCAGCTGCTTTTGTAACTACTCCCAGAGCATTGTTTATAACATCTTTTTGAACGGAAAACTTCATGTTTATTTAAACTCCTCACCTTTATAAGAAAATTTCAACCTAAATCATTTTACTAACAAAAAACTAATAAATTAAATAAATTTTTATATTTAGTATTAGTATAGGGCACGATTTTTTGTAGAAAAATATAAAAAGTGTACTTTTTACAAGAATTTCGGCTGTTCATAACCTGTTAAAAAACTGTATAAAAATATAGGGTTTTTATACACGTAAATTTTTATTAATTAATTTTTCTACAAATTTTTATTAGTTTTGGACAGGTTTTAAACAGGTTTTCTACAGATTGTTTAATTAAAAACCATGCTGTTCATAAAATTTTACATAATTATTAATAATTAATATTATGCTACATAATAATCCTTGTGAAAATCGCTTTTCTTCATTTTCTTTAACTTTACCCTGTTTAAAAAGGCTTTATTTAAGTGTTTTTTTCCGCTTTCTGTAAGGTTTTTGTTCTTTATATTTTTTATATTTGAATTAGAAGTTCTTTTTCCGCTCATATATCCCACCTCCTAGGAAGTTACAGGGGTTTTAACCCCTGTAACTTCCTATTATTAAATTTTTAATGACTTAATATGCCGTTTCTTTTTCCATTTTGTAACCTGAAGATGCTGCAACCAAATGTACGATAGCTGCAATACCCACAAGGGCATATACTATTCTTGTTAATGTTGACATTTCGCCGAATAAAAATGATACCAGGTCAAAAGCAAAAAATCCGATAAGTCCCCAGTTTAATGCGCCAATTATAATCAGGGCATAAGATATAGCTAACAGGTTTTTCATGGCTTATCGCCTCCTTTTTTTATGAAATTTATTTTCAATTAATATAAATATAAAGATATTTTTAGCTTTATTAAATGTACTAATTGTTAATTTAACAAAACTTGTTATTGTCTAATTTAACTAATTCTGTTTAATGAAATTTTTATTTATGTCAATAATAAAAATCCATTCTGATATAATTTTCATATGCTTTTAATTCAGTTATTAAAAATACTTATGGAAGATCCGCTGCAGTTTGTGGCGGCTATATTATTGCTATTTATACCGCTTTTAATAAGTATATCAGTTCACGAGTGGGCGCACGGTTTTACAGCTTATAAATTTGGAGACCCTACCCCTAAAATACAGGGCAGGTTGTCTTTAAACCCTTTCAAACACCTTGACCCCCTTGGTACTTTAATGCTTTTTATTATAGGTATCGGCTGGGCAAAACCTGTTGAAATAAATCCTGAAAATATAAGCCAGGAATATAAAAAGCTTAAATTAATACTGGTATCTTTTGCAGGGCCTTTGAGTAATTTTATACTGGGTATATTCTTCAGTTTTATACTTTTCTTTTTAGTTAATTATTTTGCTTTTAAATACTTATCAATAATATTTTTATTTATTTTACTTATTCGGATAAATTTTGTGCTGGGTATATTTAACCTTATACCCCTGCCGCCTTTGGATGGGTCAAATATAATAGCAAACCTTCTTCCTGATGAGCTGGCTGAAAAATATTTCAGGCTCGCACCATATAGTCTTCCGATTTTGTTTATACTAATTTTTACAGGCAGTATAAGAATAATTTTTAATATAGCTGAAACGATGCAGCAGTCTGTGTTTTCGGTTTTAGAAATTATTTTTTAGATTATGAAAACAGTTAAAATCCACCACCCAAAAGGTCTTTATTTTCTGTTTACCGTTGAGATGTGGGAACGCTTCAGTTACTACGGAATGCGGGCTTTATTGACCCTGTATATGGTCAAGTACCTGCTTTTTAGTACTGAACACGCCGGCAGTGTATATGGAATGTACACAGGGCTTGTATATCTGACTCCCCTGATAGGCGGGTATTTAGCGGACAGGTACCTTGGCCCTAAAAAATGCATACTTATAGGCGCAATATTAATGATGCTAGGTCATTTTGCCATGGCACTGCCCGGGTTGCCCCTGTTTTATTTAGCTCTGGGGTTTTTGATAATCGGGAACGGATTTTTTAAACCAAACATTTCCACTCTGGTCGGGCAGCTCTATGAAGGTTTAGGTGACGGTAGGCGGGATGCGGGTTTCACTATATTTTATATGGGAATAAATATCGGTGCTTTTTTCTCTCCGCTTGTTTGCGGGACTCTTGGCGAGAAAGTCGGATTCCACTATGGTTTTGCCGCGGCCGGTGTGGGGATGCTTATCGGGCTTATTATTTACCTGTGGGGTAAGGAAAAATACTGTTCCCATGTCGGCAATACCTCGCCATATGAGACCACGCATCAAGTGCGGGGTGACAATAAAGAAGTGCGGGATGACAATAAACTTACATTGGAAGAAAAGCACCGCATAGCGGTTATCTTTATACTGATGTTCTTTAGTGTGTTCTTCTGGATGTCATTTGAACAGGCGGGCAGCTCTCTGACATTGTTCGCTGACCGTTCGACTGACAGGGTTATACCGTTTTTGAATTGGGAGTTTCCTGTGAGCTATTTTCAGTCAGTTAACCCTTTGTTCATAATTCTTCTGGCGCCGCTGTTTTCAAGGTTATGGGTTGAACTGGGGAGTATAAACAAAAACCCGTCTGTACCTGTAAAGTTCGGTACAGGGTTGATTTTGGTCAGTTTTGCTTTTGTGTTGATGGTTATAGCCGCATCAATATCTGAAACAGCAGGCAGGGTTTCGTTTTTATGGCTACTGGCTGTATATTTGTTCCATACGCTGGGAGAGTTGTGCATTTCGCCGGTGGGCCTTTCTACTGTAACCAAGCTGGCTCCGGTAAAGTTCGCATCATTACTTATGGGGACGTGGTTTTTGGCCAGTTTTTTCGCAAATCTTTCTGCGGGGTTGTTTGCAGGTAAATATGATACTCTGGGAATGGCTGAATTCTTTATGGTGCCGGTATTAATTACCGGAACAGCAGGGTTGGCGGCATTTATCTTTGCAAAACCTATTAAAAAATGGATGCATGGATTTGATTAAAGTTTTCCTTGTAATTTTATAGTTTCTTATTCATGGCTTTACATACAGCTAGTGCTATTGCATCGGTTGTGTCGTCCAGTTTGGGGATATTTTGCCCGCTGCATAAAACCTTTATCATGTCCTTGACTTCGTTTTTGCAGGCACGGCCATACCCGGTAATGGTTTGTTTTACCACTAGCGGGGTATATTCAAATATAGGAATGTTTTTTATTTCCAGAGTCATTAAAATTACACCCCGCGCTTCGCTCACGTTTGTAATTGTTTTGGCGTTTTTAAAGTAAAATAGTTGTTCAACTGCTGCTGCATCAGGTTTGTATTTATTAATAAGATAAATAAGGTCTTTATGGATTTCAGCCAGTCTTTTTGGGGAAGACAGATCCTTGCGGGTCTGGATAGATCCGCAGTCAATTATTTTATTGTTCTTGTCCTCATCGAGTACGCAGTAGCCTACAATTGCAAGCCCGGGGTCTATACCAAGAATGCGCATTATAAAACCCTTATTCCAAAGTCTTTAAGTAGTTCAGTTAGTTTATAGACCGATATGCCTACTATGTTTGTATAACAGCCGTTTATGGACTTTACGAATACGGATGCTCGACCCTGTATGGCGTATGCCCCGGCTTTGTCCATAGGCTCACCGGTATTGAGATAGGCTTGTATTTCCTCTTCATCAAGTTTTCGAAATGTTACATCGCTTTTTACACTTGTTTTGATTGTTTTTTTTGTTTCTGTATCATAAACCGCTATAGCTGATATTACCCTATGAGTTTTATTGCTTAATTGTTTCAGAATTTGAATGGCATCTTTTCTGTTTTCCGGTTTGCCCAGGATTGTGTTGTTTATTGTGACTATAGTGTCTGAGCCGATTATAATCGCCGGGAATATTATTTTTTTCGACACATCCAGCACTTTTTCAAGGGCAGTAGTTTCCACGTCTTCGATTTTTTCCACTTTTTCCTTTATTGCAGAGGGAATTACCAAAAAATCCAGGCCGATGTTTTCCAATAGATGTTTTCTTCTTGGAGAAGCGGAGGCGAGTATAATTTTTTTATCAGTTTTATTCATAAGATAATTTTACATTATTGTGAGCTTTTGCCAAATAAGATAATTTTTTAACTGAAAAAAAAAGATTAACCGCTGGAGGATTTTTCTAGCCGGGGATTCCGTCCCCGTCAATATCAGGTAATAAATTAGCATTTCCTTTAGGCATCTTTCCATAAAGGTCACCCATTTTGTTTTGTACAGCAATCCCTAATTTTTCCATAAGTTCATAATCAGGCAAACTCTGGGCTTCAAGTTCAGTTACATAAGCCTGTAAACTTCCAGGTTCAGGGGGGTCGACGGAAAGAGCATTTTGCATCTGGAATTGGTAATAATAGGCTTGTCCTTCATGGGCCATTCCGCTTCTTGACTCAGGATCTTCCATTTTTTGAATTTTATGTGTTGTTTCGTGTAAAAGGGTTGATGCTATTCTATCTATGGGGACATCTTTTAAAAGTTTATCTGCATTTATATATATTGAATCACTTTTTTGTATATAGGCTGCGTTTGCGTTGGAGTTTTTTGTCTGGTGTAAGTTTGTAAAATCGTCCAGGTCTTCTATGGCTGCTTTATATTTTTTAAATTCAGTGTCTGATAAATTATTTTCTGCCACTATTGTCCGGTAAAAATTTTTAAAAAAGTTGTAAACCTCCTAAAATAAAGTT
>CAZLCO010000011.1:0-51264 GCA_964558005.1 uncultured Gammaproteobacteria bacterium
GGGCGATTTTAAGGAAATTTATGAATTACTTAACAAGCAATCCGCTTTCACTATTTAAGAATACCAGAATAATTTTACTTTTTGAAATAAAGAATTTATTAAAGTTTGCCGATTGAAAGAGTATGAAAACTTTAAACAAAATATTAATTGCAATAATAGCAATTTTGTTTTTCATATCTCCGGCCTGTTGTAAAACCAAACACAAACCCGCTTCCCCGACAAAGGGAAGCATATCCTCTCCGTTCGGCCCCCGGCTTGACCCTTTTACCAGACGGTGGGCTCACCACAACGGCATTGATATAGCAGCTTCTTACAAGACACCTATTTATGCGCTGCAGGAGGGCAGGGTGATTTTTAGCGGGTGGGACGGCGGATATGGAAAATGTATAGTGATTGACCATTATTATCCGGATTTGCCCAAAATCCCTCGTGTACAGACAAAATACGCCCATAACGCAAAAAACATTGTAGAAAAAGGGGATTATGTAAAAAGAGGGCAAATAATCGGCTATGTAGGCTCAACAGGCCGCTCTACCGGCCCGCATTTGCATTTTGAAGTTATTTACGGGGGAAAACCGGTTAACCCGCTTGATTATTTATATAAACTACCCGGGTATCTTGATTATATAGTGTCTGTGCGGCAGAAGCAGCAGCGTTATACGTCCTATGTGCCCGGTGAAAACTAAACCGCTTCTCTCTTTTTGGCAATAAAATGGAAACCAAAAGGCGCTTTTTCTACACGGTTTCTTCCTTCCTGCTTGGCTTTATAGAGCGCTTTATCCGCTCTTTCAACAAAATCCACGTGGTTAGAATCGGTTAAATCAAGCTGAGCAACCCCAACGCTTATTGTAAAGCGTATAGGTTTCTTCTCCTTGTTGAAAAGCTCTTTTTCCACTTTTTCCCTCAGCCTGTCCATTAGCTCAAATGCTTCCAGCTGTGAGGTCTCGGGCAGTATTAGCGCAAATTCCTCGCCCCCGTAACGGGCGGCTATGTCGCAGCTCCTTGTGTTGTTGGCGATTAAGCGGGCGAGTTCCTTTAAAATTACGTCACCTGTGTTGTGGCCGTAAGTATCATTTATTTTTTTGAAAAAGTCTATGTCAAAAAGTGCAAGGCTGAGCTGGGTCTTATGCCGTTTTGACCTGGAAAATTCTTCTGTTATTCTCCTGTCGAACTCCCTCCTGTTAATGAGCCCTGTCAGTCCGTCTGTTGTGGCGATACTGTGAAGGTATCCGGCTTTTGTGTGCGAGCGGTTCAGGGTTTTTGTCAGCATTATCGCCAGAAAAGTCAATATGCCCAGTACTGTAATAAAAGAAGCTAACTTTGCGACGGAAAATGTTGCCGCGAATATCCATGCACTTGTTGCGCCTATTGTTGTCATTATAAGCACAGGTTTTCTGTATAGCGCCGACAAAAATATCGGTATAAGACAAAGGAATACATAGTCTTTATTACCGGAAACAAAGGATACCAGGATTAAAAAGATTGTATTTAATATTATATTGGCATTAAAAACTGTGTTGCGGATTTTTTTGCTGGAAAGAGCCTTGTTGTTTGTTAGCCGGATAAATATTTCAGTTGTGATGATATAAACGCAAAGGACTATCCAGCTGAATGCCGATGAGTAAAAGATTAAATTTAGGGCAATAAAAACAGTCAGAAAGCGGTTAAATTTTAGTGACTTGATTAGGCCTGATGTAAAATTATCCTGAAAAAGCACATTTCCCCCTATAAATTGGTTAACCTTAAATTAGATTTTACAACAATTTTATTTTTTTGTTTTTTTCTTAATATTTGTTTAGGTTTTCAGCTGTTACCCACTCGAAAATCATTTTGATTTCATCGTTTTCAGTATTTGCTATATTATCCAGCAGTTTATCAGGGTTATACCCCAGAACAGCAGCCAGGTATTCATAAGAAAATCCGAGGGCCTGAGGGTTTGTTTTTAAACCAAGTTCAGTGATTTTTTCCTCTGAAAAACATTCTTTGTGTTCGTCCCAGATATTTGCATAATTATAACCTTTATAAACACACGCCGGTAAATTAAGGCTCCCTGTCAGGCTTGTTTGTATTAGGCCCTGCAGCCTGCACATCATAGGCCTGTACTCATAAATAGAACATTTATCATCAATCAGCATCGGACAGGTGTATTTAAATGTCAGGATATCATTTCCCAGCGCAACAAATGCTTCTTTTTCCTTTCTGAGGTGTTCTGCCTTCATCTGTATTTTTTCCCTTAATGCATTAGGCAGATTCTTAATTCCTTCCTGCATAAGTTTTGCCTCTGCTCTGGTTGTTGGGTAATACCCTCCCTGACAGCATATTGAGCATCCGATCTGGCATTTTATATAGTCTTTCTGGTTCTCAAATTGCTGGTTTACGCTATGGTTAACCGAGTCAAGCAGTAGTTTGTATTTTTTATATTCCTGATCCATTTTTAAGCCTCTTTTTCAGTGGTTTAATTGTTTCTCTATGTTAAAGTAAAAAGGTTATGATTGAATTTTATTATATAATAGTAATTTTTGTAAGCCTTGGGGCCGCATTTTTTTCCGGGCTACTGGGCATAGGCGGCGGTATAATTATATTTCCGGCGTTTTTATATCTTATGCCGTTGTTAGGCTTCCAGTCATTTACCGTAAATGAAATAACCGGAATCGCCGCAGCACAGTCGCTTGCGGGTGTTACGTTTTCTTTCATAAACCACAGGAAGCACGGCACAGTTAATTTTAAACTGGTAAAAGCTGTTCTGCCTGCCGGTATATTTGGGGCTTTGTCAGGGGCATTGATTGCAAAAGTTGTTACAGAACATACTTTACTGGTTATGTATTTAATTTTGCTTATAATAGCCGGAGTCCTTATACTTCTACCCAGGTCAGAGTGCACAAATACAGACGGTAGCTGTTCTTTTGAGCGGCCTGTCAGCACAAACCTGCTTATACTTGCGGGCACTTTTGTTTCCGGGGCGCTGGGTTTTGCGGGTGCGGTTACTTTTATTCCTATACTGAACCATTTTTGCAGGGCGCCAATGAAGGTCGCAATAAGCACAACAACATTTGTGGTTATGATTTCCACGGCCATGATTTTTATAGGCAAGGCGTCTGTGGGGCTTGTGCCGTTTGATTTAATAATTTTTATAATAATAGGAGCATTTTTCGGTGCAGCACTGGGCGCAAACCTTAATCGCATTCTTTCTGCATCTGTTTTAAGGGCAATACTGCTAATTGTTGTAATAACAATCGGACTTAGGATTTTGCTTACGCTTCTTGAGGGTTAAAAAACATTGATAATGTGTTGCAAATGTGATACAATGGTAACACAATCAATTATAATAAGGAGTAACATTATGCCTAAATCAGCGGTTATACATGCGAGAATAGAAGAAAATATTAAAATCAGGGCTGAAAAAATATTAAAATCTCTTGGTTTAAATACTACAGAAGCAATTAATATGTTTTTGCATCAGGTAATTATTAACAAGGGTCTACCTTTTGACGTTAAAATTACTAATGAAGAAACCCTGGAGGCTTTACAGAACTCTATAGAAGATAAAAACCTTAGCACATATGACAGTTTTGAAGATTTTATGAAAAAAATTGATTAATGCGTAAAAAGTTAAAAAGCACCAAAAGATTTGAAAAAGACTATGCTTTAATTAAAAGACGGGGTAAAAACGTCAATAAACTTCAGGAAATAGTAAATCATCTTCTTATTGAAAATCCGTTGCCAAAGAAAAACAAACTTCATGTGTTAACGGGCGAATGGAAAAATCACCATGAATGCCATATTGAACCAGATTGGTTATTAATATTTCTTTTAACGGATGATTATGTAGTACTTGTAAGGACAGGCTCGCATTCTGATTTGTTTTAGGTTAATATAGCCTCCTCAGCATAACGTTTTTATAAAAATACCCTAATATCTGGTATGCACTGTAACCCCTGTTGGCCAGCACATTTGCGCCGGTCTGCGACATACCTACCCGGTGCCCGTTTTTTGGCACTTTTTCATCAAAAGACCTCACCGGCACTGTATATGGTACGTCCTCGCCCCACACCTGCCTTGCTGATAGCGTCCATCCGCCTGCGCTGGCGTGATAGTAGGCGGGTATAACCTTTTTATCATATACAAGCACCTGTCCTTTTGTTGCGTCAACAGCCTGGTTTGTCTGGCCGGTCTCTGCTGATGCCCCGTAATATGCCTGGTCCTGGGGCGTATCCTTAAGGTCATAGCCGTATTTTTTTCTTTTTCCCTTATAAGCTATAGCATAGCTTCTGGCGGCGATAGCCTGTGCCTTGTGAGCTTCGATATTCCATGCCGGGGGCATTTCGGCAGGGACCACGCCTTTCACATAGTTTTCCAGGTCAACCTCGTTTATTACTGTGAGCCCTTTTTTGGTGTTTAAAACAAGCAGCCTGCCCCTGTACCACTTTTTTTTGGTATAGACCAGCCCTTTTTCTCTTGTGGATTGAATAATTATTTTATCGTTCCTTATCCTGTAGTGCTTGTCGTCAATGCTTATGACCATATAATCCCCTCTGTCCTTTAATTTATAGGGTTTCATGGGGTTTAAAAGCATTATATAATTGCCTGATTCCGCATCTGCTATAACCCCGCCTTTTGAAACTCCAACAGAAATTGTTTCTTCAGTTTCTGTATAAAGGCCAATCTTCATTGCATCAGCAGGCAGGATGGGCCAGAAGAAAAGAATGGTTAATAAAACAGCAAATTTCAACATCTTCATAATTATATTTTAACCATGAATTTTCGCTAATTGGCAATCCCGCTCTATTTGCTTTTTTAACTCATTAAGCGAATCAAATTTTTTTTCGTCACGGATTCTCTCTAAAAAATAAACTTCTATTGTTTCACCGTAAATATCCCTGTCAAAATCAAGTAAATGAGCTTCTACAAGGTCTTTTTCAAGGTCTCCGATAGTAGGCCGTCTTCCTACATTAATAACTGACTTGTATAAAACATCTTTAACTTTTACCGTGCCTGAATAAACACCTCTTAAAGGCAGTATTAAGTCTTCATTAACAAGCAAATTGGCTGTAGGGAACCCAAGCTGCCTGCCCAGCCGCTGGCCTTTGACCACTGTGCCCGTTACTTTAAACGGTCTGCCTAGGAATTCCTGCGCTGAAGCCACGTCGCCGGATGTGATAAATCCTCTTATAACAGAGCTGCTGACCACGTGGTTGTTGATTTTTACAGGCGGGATTATGTTCAGGTGAATATTTTCCTCAGAGCAGTATTGTCTTAAAAAATCGCTGGTGCCTTTTTTGTCGCTGCCTAACTGGTGGTTATAGCCTACAGATAGGCTTTTTACGTTAAAGCAACCTTCAAGAATATTTTTAATGTATTCATCGGCGGTCATTTTGGCGAATTCTTCATTAAATTTAAGGATAACCGTGGCATCTACACCGAGTTCATTGAACAGTTCGAGTTTTTCGTCCAGCGGTGTAATCATTTCCGGCATTGCGCCTGTAATAATGTATCTTGGATGGCAGGAAAATGTCACTATGGCTGATTTTATGTTTAGCTCTTCCGCTTTTTTGACGGCTTCGGCGATAACTTTGCGGTGGCCTATATGTACGCCGTCAAACACTCCCAGCGCAAGGCTGGAAGCGGAAAATATGTTTTTTCTTAACTCTGTTATGACCTGCATGATTAATTATTATAACGTGAACTGTTTAATATGGTCATTAATTTCCTTAAAATTCCCACCCAGCCCGCCCATAAGGTATATGAAGGCTTCGCCTTCACTGTTTTTATAAAATTTTAAGGAAACTAATCTAAAAATTTATCCGGTTTTCATACTTTGTTTTTACATAATACATATCGTCATCAACAGGCTCTTTCCACCCGCTCCTTGTATCACTGGCCGGTAAAAATACAGCCGCTTTTTCTGTTTCAAAAACAGTTTTCCACTCGGGCAAATCCCTAATTTTTTTATATGTATCAGAATCAATTTCCAGCAGCAAAATATCGTGGTCGTATTTGTTAAGCACTTCTTCCCAGCGTTTTCCGAAGAATGACAATTGGCACACATCATCATATGATTCATTTTTATATGTTTCTTCATACCGACCATCTATAGATACAAGGTTTTGCGGATAAAGTTTCCATAAGGCATAGCTGCCCCAGTTAAAAGGTATGAATAAGTTGCCGGAAATATTGTTTATCTTTAAAAATTCTATTGCTCTGGTCGGGTAAAAACCCATTTTTAAAGATATTTCAGTGGTGGAAATTATGTAAAAGCAGAGCATTATTGAAAACATATAAACAAAAGAGCTTTTAAGGAAATATATCTGTTCAACCCTGTCTATAGGAATTAATGCAAGGAATTTAGGTCTTATTTTATTAAATAGAGTGTCAAGGAACGCCACAAAATGTCTGTATCCATATATAGCGCTTACAATGCCAAAAAACATAATGTGGCGCTCATGTTTGAAAGCAAGGTAAATCGTTGCCAGAAGTGCGACTATCTCTACTTTGTCAAAGTCGTATTTCTTTTTAAACAGCTTATATCCATAGCCCAGAAGTAAAAATACAAATAAAATTTTTGCGCCCGGCTGGTTATAAACGCTTTTCAGGGGGTCGAATGCGGCCCATTCTGTTATATGGGGTCTGGGCATTGTTACCGCTTCAGTCATATAGTCCCAATAGTGTATGCCGTAAGGGTTGATGAGCGTAACCGGCAGTATCAGGGCAAGAATTATAAGATAATTTTTTATATTTTTTTTATCAAGAAAATCACCGACAATATAAAACCCGACTAGCCCGATGCCGGCTAAGAACCCGCCATGCAGGTTTGCCCAGAGTACCATTGTGGCCGGGAAAACCCAGATAAACCTTGTTTCCCCTCGTTTAATCCTTTCCAGTAAATAAATCCAGAGTGTAAAAAATAAAAAAGTAAAAGCCTGACAGCGTATGCTGGAGCTCAGCCCCGGGATAATCGTCAGCAGGGCAACGAAATAATAACTTATCCTGTATTTGTTTTCCGGGCAGAAGAGCCTGTTTATAGCAAAAATAAGGGCCATAATAGCAAATACGATTGATATTTGCAGGGTTAATATCCCGTAATCTCCGAAATAGTGGCCGAGATAATAAAAAATAATGCCTGAAAACCATTCGTGATCCACCCACATATCTTTTGTGGGGAAGTAAGAAAAAATATCGTGATAAATTATCCAGCCTGTTTGAGAGAAAATCCTGCCCACAGCCATCCTGTGCCACAGGTCAAGGTCTGCGGTGCTTTTGAGGATTACGAACACAAAACAGAACAGGAACAGGGTTGTAAAAAATATTGATATTCTAAAGTTTTTCAGAAAATTGTTATCGCTCATTAAAAGTTTTCAATATAGATTTTTTCGGCATCCACCCAATTATCAAGAGCTGATTTGTTTATGTTGCTCTCGTGTAAATAATAAGCGATAAACCTGATTCTGTCCATTACATCATTTTTTGCCTCGTCCCAGTTTTGCAGAGGATCTTTATATCCGTTCCTCATAGACAGCAGGTAGGCTTCTTCTTCTATTTTTTTATCTAAAAGGTCGTCCAGCATTTTATTTCCCCCTGAGTTGTTGCTATCTCCATTTTAGCAATGTGGGGATTTTTTTAATTAGAGGGAAGTTTAGTTTTTTAAATTTCCTTTCCTCCCTGCTTCTGCTATTCTGTATTTAATATGACAGATTTTACAAAAGAAAACTGCGGATTTAATTTTAAGCTCGATGACTTTCAGCTTGAGGCCATTGACCACATAAACAGTGGTAACAGCGTTGTGGTCTGCGCTCCGACCGGCGCAGGCAAGACGGTTATCGCCGAATACGCAATCATGCTCGCTCTTGATCAGGGCAAAAGAGTTTTCTACACGACCCCGCTGAAAGCCCTTAGCAACCAAAAATTTCATGATTTCGGGGTTTGTTACGGCGAAGACAAGGTAGGACTGCTCACAGGCGATACTTCCATCAACAGGGACGCCCAGATAGTAGTAATGACAACTGAAGTGTTCAGGAATATGCTCTACGGCACCACCCTGGGAAAGATAGAAGAAAACTTAAAAGGTGTAAGTTATGTAGTGCTTGATGAAGTCCATTATATGAACGACGAGCAGCGTGGCACAGTATGGGAGGAAAGTATAATTTACTGCCCGTCCAGCGTGCAGATAGTGGCGCTTTCTGCCACTATAGCTAATGCGCAGGAGCTCACCGAATGGATAAATGAAGTCCACGGCGACACAAAACTGGTCAACAGTGACTTTAGGCCTGTGCCGCTGCGGTTTTTTTACTTTGCGGAATCGCAGGGACACTCTATTTTTCCGTTGTTTACTCCGGATGGCAAGCTGAATAAAAGAATTAAACCGGAAAAAAGAGGCAAAAGGTTTGCAAAAAGACCGGCAAGGGAGGAAAAACTGCATGTTAAGCTTATAAAAACTCTTAATGACAAGGACATGCTGCCGGCGATTTATTTTACTTTCAGCAGGAAACGCTGTAACAAAAACATTGAAGACTGTACCGAGCTGAAATTATTGAATAACTTTGAAGAGCGCAGGCTGAACCAGATAATAGACGAGTTTATTGTGGACAACCCTTATCTCGCAAAGAGCAAACACCTGGAATACCTTTATCATGGTGTAGCCGCACACCATGCGGGGCTTTTGCCCGGGTGGAAAGGTTTGATAGAAAAGCTGTTTCAGCAGGGATTAATAAAAGTTGTTTTTGCTACGGAAACGCTGGCAGCAGGTATAAACATGCCCGCTCGTACAACAATAATAAGCTCTGTAAGCAAACGCTCAGACGACGGGCACAGGTTGCTTACTCCGAGCGAGTATTTGCAGATGTCAGGCCGCGCTGGCAGGCGGGGCATGGATGAAGTAGGGCATGTAATAACGATTGGTGACCCGTATCATCCCCCGGAAGAAATAGCAGAGCTTGCTTCTTCTGCTGCGAACCCGCTCGAGAGCAGGTTTACTCCAAGATATTCAATGGTTATGAATCTTTTGCAAAGGTTTACTGTTGAAGAGGCGCGGGAATTAATATTGAAAAGCTTTGGTTATCACACATCTGTCGAAAGGTTAAAACCGCTTTATTCAGAATACGATAGGATTGATAAGGTTATTAAGGATATCCAAAACTATAACTGTCCATATAAACTTACAGAAGAAGATATAAAAGAATTTAATAAGAATAAGAATCTGCATATACAGTATAAAAAAACCGCAAAAGCCCTGCGGCGTGATGGGGCAAGTGAAGCAAACGATTATGAAATAAAGGCAAGGGAATTGGAAGGCAAAATGAAGGCCTCAAAGTGCTATTTTTGTAAAACATACAAAAAACACATTAAAAGCCTGGAAATCCTGCCTCGCTTCGAAAAAAAGTACCGCAGGCTAAAAGAAGTCATTGAATATGAAAAAGACATATACTGGCGTCAGTTCCTGAACTTGATGAAAGTGGCGGAGCTTACAGGCCACATTAAAGAGAATTACCCTACAGAAAAAGGGTTTATGACCGCAGCTGCCCGCACGGAGAATGAAATTTTCTTTATTGAGTTTATAGAAAGGGGTATTTTAAAGGGTTTGAGTTATGCTGAGCTGGCCGCTGTGCTCTGTGCGGTAGCTACAGAGGACTCAAGGAATTCTTTATATCAGAAATTCCGCATAAGCAAACCTGTCAGGAAAGCCCTCCATGAGGCGCAAGACCTTATGCGCAAATTGTGGAGGCTACAGCAGGAATACGGCGTAACTGTCCCTATTCACCTTTGTCCTGACTATTCCGCGTTTATAGAGCAGTGGGCACTGGGAACGGAATGGGAAGAGTTGATGGCGGGAAGTGACGTTGATGAGGGTGATGTGGTAAGAATATTTAAGCGGACTATAGACCTGTTAAGACAGTTGACTATTATTTCAGGGGTGGATGAAGAGCTGGTAAACACCGCTTCAATGGCCATTGAATGCATTAACAGGGATCCGGTAGCTGAAGTTTTTTAAAAATAGGAGGTAAGTATGGAATTAAACCTTGTTTTTAGCGCATTAACCGTGTGGACGGTTCAAAAGGGTGTCCCGATAGTTTTTATAATAGTCGCATCCCTGGCTGTTTTAAAGGTTGTAAATGTAATTATCGACAAGTATTTTGACCGTCTTGTGACTATAAAAGATGATATTGAGCTGGAAAAAAGGGTAAATACATTAAAATATACGCTTAAATCATTAACCAACATAGTAATTGTAGTTGTGGGCATTACTATTATACTGGCTAAACTGGGTATAAACATTGGACCGATTCTTGCTGCTGCCGGCGTTTTAGGTTTGGCGGTAGGTTTCGGGGCGCAGAGGTTTATTGAAGATATTATAAACGGCCTTATAATTCTTATAGAAGACCAGATCCGTGTAGGTGATGTGGTAGAAATAGCCGGCAAAAGCGGCTTTGTGGAAAAAGTTGACCTGAAGATGATTGTAATGAGAGATTTTTCCGGCAATGTACATTATATAAGGAATGGAAAAGTCGATATTATAACAAACATGACAAAAGACTTTTCATTCAGTGTGTTTGATGTGGGAGTTGCATACAAAGAAAACGTTGACCAGGTAATGGCTGTTATGAAGCAGGTTGATGAAGAATTATGCCAGGACGAAAACTTCAAAAACGATATTCTGGAACCGCTCCAGATATTTGGAGTTGACAGGTTTGCCGACTCTGCTGTTGTTATAAAAGCAAGGATAAAAACCAGACCCATAAAGCAGTGGGGTATCAGCAGGGAGTTCAATTACAGGCTCAAAAAGAAATTTGACGAAGTTGGAATTGAAATACCTTTCCCGCACAGGACTATTTATGTAAAAAACGAAATTAAATAAGCAAAAAATTATCCATTTTTTATAAATCTGATATAATATTATCTGTAAAAAAGAGGTCTCAATTTTGAAAAATTTCTTTGCCGGTTTAGTTGTTAGAAAAAATAAAAATAGGATAAACCCTCTGATTAGGGAATTGATTGAATTTACAAACCATCAGGACCCTGAATCTATGGTTGTAATGGAGGTTTTGCCTGAATTAAAAAATTATGAGCCAACCGAAGAAGACCTTGATGCTTTAGAAAGCGCTTTTATGAAAAGACACCAGTGGGCTCCATTAAATAAAGAGTTTTGGGAAGAAATAATCGCGGATATTTTAAAAGAACACGGCCGGAAAATAGATTAACAGGTTTTATTTTTAATATGTGTTACCAGCGCTCTAAGTCCCAGTAAATAGCTTTCATGCGCAAAACCTGAAATCTGTCCAACGCTTACAGGTGCAATAAGAGAAGTGTGCCTGAATTCTTCTCTGGCATGGATGTTTGAAAGGTGAACTTCTACGCAGGGTTTATAAACTGAAGCAATGGCGTCCCTGATGGCAATGCTTGTGTGAGTATATGCGGCCGGGTTTATAAGTATTCCATCAAAGTTATCAAGGCTTTTCTGTATTTTTTCTATTAAAAAATCTTCTGAATTGGACTGATGTGTTTCTATTTGAACATTCAGTTCTTTTGCCAGGGTTAATAATAAATTGTTTATTTCTTCAAGGGTTTTTGAGCCATATTTATCCGGCTCTCTTTTGCCGAGGAGGTTAAGGTTTGGGCCATGCAGTATAAGTATTTTCATAGAATAAATTTTACCACATATTTTTATCCAAAAATAAATTTTTAAATTTTTCAGCATGTGATAGTCATTTCCTTGTTTTTATAGTAAGGTTTGTTTTAATATAATCAACATGAATTCAGGAGGAATGAATATATGAAGTTAATATTGAAAAAAGATGTACAATCTCTCGGAGAATCCGGCGATATAGTAGAAGTTAAAGACGGATTTGCCAGAAACTATCTTTTACCAAAGGACATGGCAGAACTCGCCACAGACGGTGCTCTTAAGAACAGGGAAAAGAACCTTGCCAGGATTAAGGCCAAAGCTGAGAAAGTATACAACGAAGCTCTTGAAAGGACAGAAACAATTAAGAGCCTTGGCATACTGGAAATTAAAGCTAAAGCCGGGGAAACAGGAAAGCTGTACGGCGCTATAACAACAAGAAAACTCGCTGAAGAGCTACAGGAAAGGACAGGCCTTGAAGTTGACAGGAGGAATATCTCACTAAATAAACCTATAAACGCTCTTGGCGAATATAAAATGCTGATAAAACTTACCTCAAAAGTTTCAGCGGACCTGCCGGTTGCGGTAGTAGCTTCTGAAATTATTAAAGAGGAAGTAATATTAGAAGAAGAAGCTGAAGAAAAGCAGGAAGAATCAGAAGAGGTTGAAGTAAACGAATAGTTATTATTTATTAATACATTTACCGATTAAAAACATTTGCGCTCATTGTAATTTATATGGTGGGCGTAATTTTTTATGGGAGAAAATATGGAACCCACAGGAATAATTTATTTAGAACATGGATGCAAGTCCGGCATAATAATAATAGACTGCCAGCATAAAAATATTGTAGAGGTCATGAATAAAATATACATTGCCGTTGAAAATGATGAGATAGAAGGGCAGCTTGAAAAACTAATTAATGAACTTGACTCTTACACTATTGAGCATTTTGAAACAGAGGAAGGTTATGCTGATAAGTTTAATTTCCCCAAAACAGATGAATTAAAAAAAGCACACCAATTCTTTAAAACCACTTATAACCAGCTAAAATCGGTGTATAAAGAACAAAATATTACAGAGCAAGCTGAAAAACAAAAAATACTGCATCTGCACTCTATAATGAAAAAATGGTTGAAAGAACACATGAGAAGTATTGATAAAGAGCTGTGCGATTTTTTGAGAGATAAATTAGAAGAATGATTATATAATTAATCCTGATGGAAACAGGATTTACAAAACCGCAAAAAACACTGCTGATTTGTGCGGCATTTATTGCAGGTGCAGGCTTTTATCTGCAGGGTTTTAATATATATATACTGGCTGTGTTTATTGCTTCAGCGGTATTTTTAGCCGCAAAAAAGCTGGTATCCTTTCGGTTTCTTGTTTTATATGTTTTATTTTTCTGTTTATCAATATTATACGCTGATTTCAGAAAACTTCAGCCGGATGTTTTATATGAAAAAGCGCCTACAAAAATAGAACTGACCGGCCGTGTGTTGAGTGAGCCGCGGCCTGATATGGAAAATAAGACAAAATTTTTCTTTAAGACAGATAAGGGCAAGACCCTTGTGTATATTTACGACTTTGAAAGAAAATTTGAAAAAATAAAGCCCGGTGATATTTTAAAGCTTACAGGCTCTGTTAAACGCCCGCATAAAGCCACTAACCCCGGCCAGTTTGATTATGAAAAATACCTGAACAATAAAGGAGTGTTCACTCTAACTCATGTCAGCTACAAAAACTGGGAAATAACCGGGACGCCAAAGTCGGGCATATGGTATCTTGGCCGAAAACTAAGTGAAATAAGGGAAAAAATCATTTCCACCCACGCCCAAAACCTTAAATCCCCGAAACTTGAAGTGCTAGGCGGGATGGTATTCGGTGATTATGCCGTGCCCGCACCGCACGAAATAGAAGAAAATTTTATTAAATCAGGCCTCCTGCATCTGTTGGCGGCTTCCGGGCTCAATGTGGGCATTATCTTCGGCATATGGTATTTTCTGGCCAGCAGGGCAGGCCTGCCTTTTCGGCCAAATATAATAACAGGAATGCTCCTTGTAGCGGTTTATGCGCTCATGACCGGCCTGCCCCCCTCTGTTACAAGGGCGGCGCTTATGATGGAACTGCTGCTCTTCGGTAAGCTGCTGGATAGAAAAGCTGACAATACCGGTATTCTTGTTATAGTATGCGCCTTAATGCTTTTATTTAACCCCCTGATGCTTAAAGAGATCGGCTTCCAGCTTTCTTTTGTTGTGACATTGGGGCTGTTATTATATGCGAGATATTTTAACTTCTGGACAGGGATCTTTCTTGTACCGCTTGTTGCGCAGTTATTTGCCGCTCCCCTGCAGGTCTTTCACTTTAACACATTTGCCCTGTATTCAGTGCTGGCCAATATGGCGGTTATGCCGTTTGTCAGTGTAATCAGCTTTGCGGGCTTCACCGGAAGTATTTTGAGCTTATTACCCCTTATCGGGGAAAAGTTATGTTTTGTTGCCGATAAAATAGCCGAGCCGTTTATTTTCCTTTTGTTGTTTGTCTCAGAATTCACCGCTGAGCTGCCAAACTCCCTGCAGTATTTGGCAAGGCCGGAAGTGCCGGTTATTATGGCTTTATATGCATTTTTTATAGTTATTGTTTTTTCAAGAAAAGCCGCAATCATCCCTGTAATTTTCCTTGTTATTTTCTTGTTTAAAGGGAGTTTTTCAGACAGGCTGGAAATAATGGTTTTTGATGTCGGGCAGGGCGATGCTACGTTGATATCAGCTCCGGACAACAGGCATATACTGGTTGACACAGGCCCGCCCGGCAGGTACAGCCCGGCGAGAACGTCAATTGTCCCATATTTGCGAGACAGGGGCATAAACCGGCTGGATGCGCTTGTGCTGTCGCATCCTGACAGCGACCATATCGGCGGCGCTGTCGATATTTTAAAGGCTGTAAGGGTTAAAAACATTTATCACAACGGGATAGAGGATGATACAAAAATATATAACAAAATTAAGACATATTTGCTGGAAAACAAGCAAAAAACAGTAACGATAACAAATGTAACAACTGTTTTTGACGAAAATAACTTTAAAGTAATGGCAATAAGGCCGGCTAACATTAATACCGGCTCTGACAATGAAGACAGTATAATGATATATGTGAACTATAAAGACTTTTCTGCATTGATAATGGCGGACTGCGAGGCTGATTCGCTTAATAAAATCAGTGAAGCGGTTAAAAAACCTGTTGATTTGTTAAGAATAGGCCATCACGGCAGCGAAGGCGCTGTCAGTGAGGAACTTCTCAAATATATAAACCCCACTGTATCCGTTATATCTGTTGGAACTAAAGGATATCAGTGGGGTCACCCTCATCCTGAGACGATTTCCCTGCTGGAGGGACACAATTCTAAAATTTACAGGACTGATATGAACTATGCGCTCAATGTGGTCTCTGATGGTGTTAACACTGAGTACAGGCCGTTTAAATCAGAGCTTTAGTTGTCGTTTAAGCCCATCATAGTTTCGATAATATTCTACGATTTCATTCGGATTGATAGCCTGTGTTACCTGTTCGCTTCTCATCCAGTCATCTCCTTTCATGCTGTCGAGCATTACCTGTGGTTTTGGGGTTTGCTTTCCTTCTATGGGTACTTCAAAGCCCTGCTTCCACCAGTCAGATCTTGCTTTTTCCAGCGCTCCATCAGCGGTTTTAAAAGCTGGTGACTTTGCTATTGTTTGCAGGGGATTTTCTCTTTTATCCTGAGCCTGTTGCTGTTGCTGAGGTTCGGTTCGGGTTTTTTGTTGCCCGGTTTTCGGCTCGGGTTGTTTTAGCCCAAATGCTTCAATAAGTCTTTGGTCAACTGGATTTTCGCTGAGTTTTCGGTTTGCTTCAGCCTGAGTTGTCGGACCTTCTTCCCTTAGAATTGCTCCGAGGGTTTCAAGCTGTTTTATTAATTTGCTGTTATCGCCCTGTACGAGTTTTGCCTTGATTGCCATTGCCATTGCCTTTGGTGCATTATACCCTTCACCTTTTTGTAAGGCGTTAAAGTATTGTTTTTCATAATCCTTGTCCAGCCTCAGTCCCCAGTTATTACCGCTGTTGTTAGGGTCATTGAACTGCTCTTTTACGCCAAAAACATCCCATATAGTAGAGAAATTGTTCCTTGTTGTCAGCAGTTCGCCGAATTTTGCGTTTCTGTATATTTCAGCGTTCCCGGCACCAAGTTTCATGTCTTTAGACAGCACCTGAGCTCTGTTTTTGTTTCCGTCCAGAATGTGATGCCTGTTATTTGAATCTGAAATAAGCGAATAATCATCGTGCGTACCGTTTCCGAGGATGAATTTGCTTTCATCGTTATTATAATGGATTTTGTACATGTTCGCCCGACCCCAGTTTTCGTGCTTGTAGCGGGTTATCTGGATTTTTGACCAGTTTGTTGCAGGGCCTGCGTTTTTATCGTCAATAGGCCCGCCAAGCAGCTCAATATTGATATTTTCCGGCGAGTACCTGTTGCCGTGAACTTCTCTGGCCGTTGCGTCAATCAGTTCATATACACTGTAATTAGGCTGGTCAAATAAATACCTGCCGCCCTGCTGGCTTCCTTTATCAAATACATATGGCTTTGCAAGCTGCCAGCCTGCGTCTATTCTTACTCCGTCATATCGTTCAAAGAATTTTTTGTACTTGTTATAAATCAGCTTACCTGCCGGGCCGAGTTTTTTCTCATTTACTCTGCCGCTTGAAGTATCAATTTTACCCATTTTGCTATAATCAAGCAGGGGTATGCCCCAGTTTGGGCTTGGGTTGTTTTTGTCAGGCACTCCGAGTGTTTTTGTTTCATCAAAGGCTGCTTTGTTAGCCCAAACCTCGCTTTGCGAATATCCTATGAGCGCATCTCCAAAGACTTTGATGCCTTGTTTATTTAGTTCAGCTTTTGTTTCCTGCTGCTGTTTGTCTGCTATGAACTGTTTGAAGTTATTAAATTCGTACGTATTAATTTCTTGTTCTTGTGAGCTTTTAATAATTTCTTGTTCTCTATTATTGATTTCGGTGTTGTTAAACTTTCCTGAATACAGATCCCTGTCCTGTTCCGACCATTTTGAAAGGTCTTCACCGTGCATTGCTGCCAGAGCGCCGTAAAGACCGTCTTTTTTCAGCCATTCGCCTTCTTTTTTTACAAATTCATTATATTCCTGTTTAAGAGGGCTTGTTTCTTCTAATTCCCGGAATTTTTCAAAAGCTGTTTTAAGTGCATTTTCCTGTTCTCCAGAAAGCACTGCATATTCAGAGTTTCCTCTTATATGCGCATAATTTACTCTGTTTGGATTTCCTGTTTTACATATGGCAGAAGAGGTTATGTCTTCTTTTGTCAGCAGATTGCCGTATTGTTCTGTAGCAAGGGGTTGTAAGTCAATCATCTGGCTTCCTATAGCAAAAGCTGTACCGCTGAAAGGCGAATAACCCGTCCCATTGTCTATTCTGCCCTGCGGGCCTGACTGTACTGCATTTATTCCTGTCCATTTTTTAACAAATCCTAATATTTCTCGGCCTGTTTGGGAAAAAGTTGTACCTATGCCTGTATCTTCATTTGCTTTTCTTGGGAGAGTAACATCAAATACGATTGTCGATGATATGCCATTGTTAAGTCCTAATTTATTTCTGCCTTTCTGAGTTGCTTTCTGGTATAATTCATATTCCTCGTCTGTCAGAGCCCGCCCAAAACTTAATTTTGAAGACACATTGTTATTTATCATATATTTTTTCCTCTTGAAAAACTTAACTGTATCGAAATAAGTACGGTGAAAAATATATTTAACGCAGGGATATGGTAAAATTAACAAAAGTTAATATTAGGTTTTTTATGCAAACAATACTTTTTCCCCATACACACTGGGACAGGGAATGGTACCTGCCGTTCCAGGCTTTTAGAATAAGGCTAGTTGATATTATGGAAAAAATCATACACGCCCTGCAAAACAATGAGCTTGAATACTTTTACCTCGACGGGCAAACAGTAATCCTTGAAGACTATTTTGAAATATACCCGGAAAAAGAACCTGTTGTTCGGGATTTAATCAGGCAAAAAAAGTTGTTTATCGGGCCGTGGTATGTGCTGGCGGATGAGTTCCTGGTAAGCGGCGAGAGCCTTGTGAGGAATATGCTCGTCGGAATTAATCAGGCAAAAAGCTATGGCTGTGAGGAAATTTTTGGTTATATGCCGGACTCTTTCGGCCATAATTCACAGATGCCCAGGATATTAAAGTCTTTTGGCATAAAAAATGCGGTTGTGTGGCGGGGTGTCGGGGACAGGGCTTCGGAGTTCCTTTGGGAGTCAGACGATAGTTCGCAGGTAATGGCTACGTATTTAACAGAAGGTTATTTTGTGAATGAAAATTTTGGTGAAATTGCTGAAAAAATAAAACAGCGTTCGGTTTCGGACAGGGTTCTGCTGCCGGTTGGGGGCGACCATATTTTTATTAATCCTCAAAGTTTTAAAACCCGGAATAATATTTTTGCTTATTTTAAAAATTTAGATAAATTTAAAAATAATCTGGAAACAGTAACTGGTGAGCTGCGGGATAACGCCCGCAACCCCATACTGCCCGGCACGCTGTCAACAAGAATGTATCTAAAACAGCAAAATGCACGGGCCACCTGGAAATTATCAAGGCTGGCAGAGCCTTTGAACGTTTTTCTGGACAAAAACAGGAAAAACGAGCTGGACTACGCCTGGAAACTGCTCTTTAAAAACCACCCTCACGACAGCATTTGCGGGTGCTCGACCGATGAGGTGCACGAAGAAAACGTATCAAGGTTTAAACAAATAAACCAGCTATCAGATTCGCTCATTGAGCGGTGCATGCCTCAGGATACGACTGATAAAAACACTATAGCGGTTTATAATCTTTCAAACTACCCTTATACAGGTGTGGTGGGCATAAAACAGCCCATGTTCCCGAGGGAAATAATGCTCAATACTGAACGAGCCCCGATGTGCGAGGATATGCGGGAGGAAAAAGAATATTTTGCCTATGTGGAAAATATCCCGCCGTTTTCAGCCCGGTGTGTAAAACCTTCAAACCCTCCTGCGCCAATGGAAATAACCGACAAAGTAATAAACATGCACAATATTATTTTCAGGCGTGATATCGGCGATACTTATAACTTCTGCCCGGAAAAAGATGACAACCCGCAATACGCAAAGGTTTTAAGGACGAAAATAATAGAAAAAAATGAATTTAGAAATGTTTTAAGGGTTCATTATGAACTTAATACAGTTATTACAACTGATATAATAACCACCTCCGGCTCAAAACGTTTGGAGTTCATCACAAGCTGGGAAAATCCCGACACAGATCACATCATACAGGCTGAGTTTAGCCTGCCGGAAAAAATACATGAAACAGTTTCAGAAGATACATTTGGTTTGATAAAAAGGAGCTTTGACCCGGATTATAGAATAGAAGACCTAATACCCGCAGAAAAAGGGCGGGAATTAAAAACAAATACCGCACCAATGCAGAGGTTTGTATTTGCTCAGGGCACAGGCATAATCACCGAGGGGCTGCACGAATACGAAATCAGGGGCAGCAGCCTTCTTATAACCCTTTTGCGAGCAACCGGCAAACTGTCAAAAACATCCCCGGCTACCCGGAACTTCCCGGCAGGCCCGGCTTTGGACACTCCCGGAGCACAGTGTCCCGGCAGGCAGGTTGCCCGGTACGCAGTTTGCGAGGCTGGTTCACCGCAGGAACTGTTTAAGGAAGCGGATGAGTTTATGGGCTGTACCCTTGCAGATTTTGGCGAAGCGGAACATGCGAATTTTTTAAATATTAATAACCCGAATATCCTTGTTTATGGCGTTAAATCTCCGGAAAAGGGCGATGGGGTTATAGTTAGGGCGGTGAATATTTCGGATAATGAGCAGGGAGGAGGATTTAACCGTGAATTTATTGAAACAAATTCTCTGGAAGAAACGGTTTCAGATGTTTATAATAATAGTGACGAGATTATTTTTAAACCCTGTGAGCTAAAGACCCTGTGGCTGAAAAACAAACTTTAAGATTATTTTTGGGTTCATTTGTTGAGCTGGAGGGCATAAACGCCGAATTTGAGCATTCGGTGCGCTTTGTAAAGCCTGAAAACCTTCATTTGACATGGAAGTTTTTTGGCGACACCAGCAAAAAATACCTGTCAAAAATTTTAACAAAAATTGAAAATGTAATATCTAAAACCGGTGAATTGTCAATAAACTTTAACCGTTTTGAACTGTGGCCAACCCCCAGGTATCCCCGTATGCTGGTACTTGCCGGGGATGACGTTAACGGGAATGCTACAGAATTATACAGGGCTTTTAATAAAGATGAATTCAGGCCGCACATAACCGTTGCCCGGTTCCAGCTGAAACAAAAGCCTGCACGACCAATAGAACTGCCAAAAAATTTAATTTTTTCAGAAAAAGTTTTTAATTTCTTGGAGATTTCCCTGTTAAGCAGTAAATTAACCTTGCAGGGCAGTATTTACGAGGCGGTTAAGACGTTTAAAATATAAATTTATTCTCCCATAACGGTTAATTTAAGGTCACCGCCGTTTATGGTTGCATTTTCATCAGTTGATTTTTCAAAATAAGTTCGTAATAAATCTGGCGCTGTTTGGAAAAGGGCAAGCCCCAGTGTCAATGCAAATAACGTTGCTATTAAAATATATTCGGGAAGAGCTGTTCCTTTGCGGGATTTGTGGAATTTCATTTTTTTATACTCCTGAGCATATATAATATTAATCGTCTGTTTGACAGAAAAATTTAATTAAATTATTATTATTTCACACTCCTTATGTCGGGGTGGCGGAATTGGTAGACGCGCACGGTTGAGGGCCGTGTGGAGAAATCCATAAGGGTTCAAGTCCCTTCCTCGACATTTTTAAAAGGTTTTAATTTAATAAACTCTTACTTTAAAATTAAATTTAATTTACAATATATATATGGAAAATAATAACCGCGAATTCAAGATAAAGTTCAGGGGTATTAGAGGAAGTCACCCTGTCTGTTCAAAAAATCAGATGGAGTTTGGCGGAAATACCGCATGTGTTGAGGTTTTTGTCAACGGAAGGTATATAGTGCTTGACGCTGGTTCCGGTATCATAAATCTTGGCAATGACCTTCTCAGGGACTATATATCCAGCGGTTCGGATTTTTCAAAAAGAAAACCCATTGAAGCAACAATACTGACTAGCCATGTCCACCTTGATCATATACAGGGTCTGCCATTTTTTAAACCGGCATATATCAAGAGCAGTAATATAAATTTATTTGGCATGAGCGCAAAAAGCACTGATTTTGAGCAAATTTTGTCAGAAACCATTTTTTCTCATATATTTCCCCTTGAATTAAGGGAAATGTCAGCTAATTTATCTGTAAAAAATATTCATGAAGCTGAAGTTATTTTATTACATTCCGGAAATAAAAAGCCGGAAGTAATAAGGATAAATGAAGAAAAAGAATTTGATGTGCCGGATGAAACAATAGTTATAAGCTGTTCCAAAAGTTATGCCCACCCCAAAGATGGTGTAATGCTTTATAAAATAAGTGCTAATGGTAAATCAGTGGTTTATGCGACAGACAAGGAAAGTTATATAGGCGGCGATACCAAGCTGGTCACATTCGCCAGGAATACTGACCTGTTGATTCACGATGCCCAGTTTACTTATGAAGATTATGTTTCACCTGTTGCGCCAAAACAGGGCTTTGGCCACAGCACGCCGGAAATGGCCATAGAAGCGGCTAAAATGTCTAATGCAAAGCAGCTTGTGCTTTACCACCTTGACCCTGCATATGACGATGATGACCTGAAAAAAATGGAAGAAAAAGCAAAAAGGTCTTTTTCAAATGTGGCCGTGGCCCGTGAGGATATGGTAATCGACCTGATGAAAGTAAAATGCAAAAAATAAATACAGTCCTTGTCACGGACTTTGACGGGACAATAACCAAAAAAGATTTTTTTTATTACGTAATCGATAAACTCCTTGAAGAGGGAGACCTGCTTCCGTGGGAAGAATACCAGGCGGGCAAAATAACGCATTTTGACGCATTAAACGGTATTTTCCAAAAAATCAGGCTGCCGGAAAAAGAACTGCATGAGCTTATTTTGGAGCTCCCGGTTGAGGAATGTTTTGTTGAAACGGTAAAATTTTGCCATGAAAACAATATAAACATATATATAGTAAGCGCCGGGTCTGATTATTACATAAAACTAATACTGGACAGCCTCAGTATAAGGGATAACCTTAATATAATCGCCAATGGGGGCAGTTACAGTCTGGAAACAGGCCTGATAATGTCCAGAATCAATGAGGTGTTGCCTTTTTATTCTCATAACTATGGCATAGACAAGAAAAACGTGGTTAAACTCCTTAAAAAGCAGGGGAAAAAGGTTGTGTTTGCAGGGGACGGCATACCAGATTTTGCCGCGGCAAAGGAGGCTGATAAGGTCTTTGCGCGGGGTACCCTGCTTGGCCTGTGCAGGCAGAACGGGCTTGAATGCATTGAGCTTGATGCTTATTGCCGGGTGCTGGAGTATTTAAAGGAGCAAAACCATTGATGAAATTTTGCCAGAAACAGATATTAATACCCTCAATCCTTAAAATAGCGGAAGGAGAGCTGGATAATGTCGGCAAGCACCTTAAAGAGGAAGGTTTTAACCATATAGCACTGTTTTTCAGCGAAGGCATAGAAGAAATTTTCGGCGAAAAAATTTCCACCAGCCTTGAAAAGGCCGGGGTAGCAGTAGAACACCGTAACATAATAAACGACATAAACATTGAAAACATAATCCACACCGCAGTGGAAATCCCCAAATCCGTACAGGTGCTGGTGGGCATAGGCGGCGGGAAAGCGCTCGATTACAGCAAATACTGCGCACATGTACTGGCTCTGCCTTTTGTGAGCATTCCTACTTCCACTTCTAACGACGGGTTTTGCAGCCCTAATTCATCGCTTTTGGTTGAGGGAAAAAGAAAAAGCTTTAGCGCAAAGATACCTTATGGTGTCATAGTTGACATTGAAGCGGTAAAAACAAGCCCTGAGTCCTGTATTTATTCAGGTATAGGGGACTTGATTTCCAAACTGTCCGCCGGGCAAGACTGGATAAAGGCCAGTGAGCTAAAAGGCGAGCGTTTCAATGATTTTGCTTATTTAATATCCAATAATACGGTTTTTGACATACTGAACTATAAAGACCGGGGAATCAGAGACCCGAAGTTTCTTTATCATCTTGCCAATTCGCTGTTAATGAGCGGAATAGCTATGGAAATAGCGGGGTTTAGTAGGCCGGCCAGCGGAAGCGAGCATTTAATTTCGCATGCGCTTGATCAGATAGCCAAAAAACCTTTCATGCACGGCATACAGGTCGGAATGGCAACTTATATTTGCAGCTATGTGCAGGATAACGGTTTTGAAACAGTAAAAGAATTCCTTTCCGCAACGGGATTTTTTGATTTTGTATCCCGGAACTCTCTGGACAGACAGGATTTTATCAGCGCAATCAAAGCCGCTCCGGGAATGAAGGAAGAATTTTATACCGTCTTATCTGAAAAAGCTAATATTGAAAAGGCTATAAGGTTTGTTGAGCAGGATCAAATTTGCTTAAAATGTCTTCAATAGCCTTTTTATAATCCAGCCTTGAGGCTTCGTCAGGGTTTAATGTGTTTTCCTGCTGATATTTTTTTACAAGTTTGGAATAAAAGCTTATCTGGGCTTTTGTTGGGGGTAGTTTTGACATTTTAAATTCCTGCGCTTTTTTGCGCTGTTCCCGGGCGTATTCTTTTTGTTTTTCATAGTATGGCCGCTGTCTTTCAGCCATTTCGCATTTTTTCCGGCAGTCTTTTATGTATAATTCAAGGTCTTTGTGGAACTCTTCGTCCTCAAGGTATTCGCCCAGCCATTCAAAGCGGGTTGAATTAATTTCCAGGTAGTGTTTTTCGTCATCAAGGAACATATCAGCTATTTCAGACGTTTGCTTTTCGTAGTGTTTTTTCACGTAAGCGTATAAATAGTGGCAAAAGTCTGATTTCTGGGCTTTGGTGAGGTAATTAAAAACTTTACTTTTTACTGAGTTCATTTTTTAAAATTTCTACAATCCTTGCAGCCGCCTGCCCGTCGCCGTAAGGGTTGGTTTTTGAGGCCATCTGCCGGTATTTTTCTTCATTGTCCAGTAGTTCCTGCACAGCGCTGACTATCCTGTCAGTGTGAGGTCCGACCAGCTTTACTGTCCCGGACTCTACAGCTTCAGGGCGTTCCGTTTCATCCCGCAATACCAGTACGGGTTTGCCCAAAGATGGCGCTTCCTCCTGTACGCCGCCGGAATCGGTCAGTATAATGTGCGACTCCTCCATCAATGCGGCAAATGGGGCGTATTCCATAGGCTCGACCAGCTTCACCCGGTCAATATCCGCTAAAAGGCTGTAAACAGTGCTCCTTGCGTTTGGGTTAAGGTGTACCGGATAAATAACCTCAATATCCGGATTTTTATCAACCAGAACCTTAACTGCTCGGCATATTTCCTCCAGCGGCTTACCGAAGTTTTCACGGCGGTGGGAGGTCAGCAGGACTGTTTTAAGGTTTTTATCGGTGTTAACTTCGCATTTGTAGTTTTTAACCGTATATAACAGCGCATCTATAACAGTATTGCCTGTTAAATAAATGCTTTTTTTTTCTATACCTGAATTAATCAGATTATCAACAGACCTTTGCGTTGGTGCCAAATGGAATGAGGAAACTGAATCCGCCACTACCCGGTTTATTTCTTCCGGGAAGGGGTAATATTTATTGAATGTCCTAAGTCCCGCTTCCACATGGCCGACCGGGATTTTAGCATAGAACGCTGACAGCCCGGCAGCAAGCGTTGTGGTGGTGTCGCCGTGCACCAGTACTACATCCGGCCTGCTTTGTTCAAGCACTTCCTTCATTTTCAACAGCACAGACGAGGTTAAAGTCCACAGGTCCTGGTTATTTTTCATAATATTCAGGTCAAAGTCAGGCTTTATGCTGAATAGTTCCAGTACCTGATCAAGCATTTTCCGGTGCTGTGCGGTTATGCACACTTTTGAGTCGAAAATGTCTTTATGTTTAGCCAGTTTCATAACAACCGGCGCCATTTTTATGGCTTCCGGGCGTGTACCGAATACTGTCAGGACTTTAATCTTATTCAAAATTACTTTCTCGGGATATTTTTTACAGTATGTTCTAATACTTTTCTAACATAACTTCAGTATAAATATTAATATAAAAATAGTTCATACAATTTTAAATTTTATAAAAAGGCAATATTATAATATGCATGGGGTAAGTGGAGCCGGAAACGTTTTAAACAGGGCTAATATATATTTTGGAGCAGGAAAGACCTCGCTATTGAGAGAAATAGCGCCTGTGGTACAGGCCTGCGGCAGAAGTCAGAGAGAACTTTCAGCCGGAAGAATTCAAGACAGGTTTTTTCGTGCCGGGTATTCACCACGAGAACAGGTTGCTAAATTATCCGGTTATAAAACCGATATAGATCCTCAAACAGGAAAACCGTTCACCTTTGAACAAATAAAGGCCATGGCCCGAGAAGTTCAAAAGCAAAAAAAGGAGAAAGTGACGATAGAGGGCATAGTTAAGGGTTTGGCACATATATTTACGTCCTTGTGGAAATAATCCCTACAGCTGTGCTGCTCTCTGCTTTGCATACTTTACGTATTCATTTTCTTTGTCCTGAGACATATCAATAAATTTCTGGTACCAATTTTTAGCTTCAGGATAATTTTTTAATGTGTCATAATCAACTGCCAGCGCATAATACGCCATATTTAAATCAGGGTTATATTTTATAGCGTTTTCATAATCGCTTATTGAAAGCGGGTATTTTTGCATTGTGTCATACACCATGCCCCGCTGGTAATAAATATCAGCGTTGTCCGGCGAGCTGATAAGCGCTGTGTTAAGAGTTAAAAGCGCCTGTTTGTAGTTGCCTTCATTATATTCGGAAATGCCTTTTTCAAGCAGTTTTGCTGTCATTACCTGTTTTGATGAACTGATGGCCTGCTTTATGTTTTCATTTTTCGGGTCAATGGCAAGCGCTTTCTGGTAAGTTTTTAAAGCCTTTTCATACTGCTCTTCCTGAAAATAAGCCGTGCCCAGGTAATAATAAGCTGTAGAATTGCTTTCATTAATCTTTACAGCTTTTTCATAAGCGTCTATGGCCTGTTTATTATCGTTCAATGCCTGGTAAGCGGCTCCGAGGTTTACGTATAAATCAGAATCAGGTTCGCTTATATCGATTATTTTCCTGTATTCGTTGATGGCCTCTTCATATTGGCCGTTGGTGTGCATTTGTAGGGCATTGTGGTACCTTACGGTAGCGGCCTCAGACTCAATCAGAGTAATCATATCGCTGAGCGCCTTGTTTTCCGGCATTTTTTCAAGTCCGCTCTTAAGAACGGAAATGGCCAGTTCTTCCTGACTTTTTTCCTTATAAATTTTTGCAATGTTTAAATAAGCGTCAGTATAATTAGGGTCAGCTTTTATGGCCCTGTGGTAATAGTCCATTGCTTCCTGCGGGCGGTTGATTGAATGCAGGTAAAAAGCGAATTTATACTGTGAAATGGGATCTTTTGGATTATTCCTCGCGAAAGTAGCCAGCGTGTTTATGGTGTCGTTCCTGTCCGGGAACAGCATCACTGTTTCAAAAAGGGCATTTTTGGCCATTTCATTGTTGCTTTCTTTTCTCAGGATATACTGGAATTCCTTTATGGCATCATCAAGCTTGCCCATTTCCTTTAAGGCTGTGCCTTTGTAATAGTGGGCAAGTAAATGGTCGGGTTTTACCTGAAGAATCGTATCATATGCCCTCAAAGCGGTATTGAATTTCTTCTTTGCCTGGAACAGGGTGCCGAGGTTAAGCCTTGTGGTTACGTTATTAGGGTCGATTGATTCAGCGATTTTATATTCCCGCAAAGCGCCTTCCAGGTCGCCTTTTTTCTGGAGGACAACGCCCAGGTTCATATGAGCGGATGCGTCCCGTGGATTAGACTTGATTTTTTCTATCCATATAGCTTCAAGGTCTTTTAGTATTTCGTCTTTCTGGTCTTCTGTGCCTGTGTTGAGGGCAATATTAAATTCTTTTACCGCAATTTCGTCCTGCCCGATGTCCTGCAAAGCCCGAGCAAATTTTAGATGCAGTTCAGGCTTGCTTTTATCAATTGAAAGCGCCTTTTTATACTTATCAACGGAAATGTTGCTTTTTCCTAAAACCCTGTAAAGGTCGCCAAGAGCTTCATATATTTCGATATTGTCTTTTTCTTTTTCATTTTCCAGCGCAATCTGGAATTCCACGACAGCATCTGTGAATTTGCCCTGCCCACGGAGCATTTTTGCGCTGCTCACCCACGGGCCGCCGTCCATTTCCCTGCGTACATTGTTGAGGTTTGTCTTTGCTATATACAGGTTCTCATCAGACAGTTTGTTTACCGGCTTAAACTCGTCGTGTTCAAGGTAATAAATAGCGTTTCTGTAGTCGCTGGCTGCCTGCTCATAATTTTTTTCCTTATTAAAAAAGTATGAGCCCCTGTTAATATAGGCAACAGCAAGGTTTAACCTGGTGGTATTTCTTTCCGGTGAAAGCTCAAGGGCTTTTTTTAACAGGTCAATTGCTTTTGAATATTCATTTGCTTTAAAGGCTTCCATCCCTTTTTTATAGTAAATATCACTCTCATCAAGGTACTGGCTGTAGTTTTCAGCGTTATCGGTTATATCCTCGAAAGAAAACGGGAGCTGGCCATCCTGCGAAATGCCCGGAGAGCCTGTCAATAAAACTAATGCCATAATACAAAACGTTCTGGTGGTTATATTTTTCATACTAATCATCTTTATCCGCTAGTCCTCAACATATAAAAACATTTTAGCATAATACCCAAAGGGAGGAGTATTAAACAGAAAGTTTAATTCTTTTTGCGGTAATGTCAATTTTTTTGTTCATATGTTTTATAAATTTAACGATATTTTTTAAGGAATGTTCAAAAATGGCGCTGAATATATATAATTTTACTCCGTATGCAGTAAGGCAAAAGCCGCAAATAGTTTTTAGGGCAAATAATGAAGATGAGCAATGGCGGCAGGACAAAAAGTTACTTGAAGAGATAGGAAAACACACTTTAAAAGTATTGGCTTTGAGGCATTTGGGCACAATGGAGCACTCATATTCCACCGCTCTTTACGCAGATGCCCTGGCAAAAGAAGCCGGTTATGACGAAAAAGGTCAGC
Source organism: uncultured Gammaproteobacteria bacterium (assembly GCA_964558005.1). Taxonomy (GTDB): domain Bacteria; phylum Cyanobacteriota; class Vampirovibrionia; order Gastranaerophilales; family UBA9971; genus JANQGS01. The sequence continues at coordinate 27,900 of CAZLCO010000011.1, forward strand.
AGATAATAAGGACAGCGGCAATGCTGCATGATGCGGGCAAGCTCGTCGGCGGGGGCGATATGTTTTTTGCCAATCTGGACGAGGAAAATTTCAGGCTTTATAAGCGGCATCCCTTTGTAGGAGAGCAGTTGTTTGAAGATATAGAAGTTTTAAAAAAATATAATATCCCTCAAATAATAGGCCAACACCATAAAGACGTTGGGCAATCCTGTGAAGAAGCCCAGATAGTAAGAATTGCAGATTCTTTTGACACTATTACCAAGGAAAAATATGTTGATTCCAGGGCTCCAAGGGACTCAAAACTTGCTCTGGCCGAGCTGGCAAACAAGCCTGAAAAACAGCTCAACCAGCATCTTGTTAAAAAATTTACAGAAATTTTTGATAAAAAAGACCTTTATGCTATTACCCGTCAGGAGGTTGACAGGCTATCGGCAGAATTCAAAAGACAGTTTAATGTTGAAGCAATAAAACCCCGCAGTCCGCTCATGTCTGACCATGAATATAGGAAAACTCTAGCTGAAGGACTTAACAGGGCAGAAGGCACTGATTATAATCATTATGACCTGAGGGCGGTAATTGGTTCAAACGAACTGCAAAAAAGGCTGAAAGTTGCTACTCCTGTAAATTTTAACCCTGAGTTCGCTGAAAGCGGCCTGTTTAATATGAACCTCCACCTGCACACCACAGCTTCGGATGGTAAATTTACGCCTGAAACGCTATTTGAGGCGGTAAGAGGGCAGGTTAAAAAAATGCGGGAAAAAGGAAGGAAAGAAGATTTTGTCGTAGCAATAACAGACCACCATTATTTTCCAAACGCACAAAACGGCCTGATAGAGGCACTAAAATACATTGCAGAAAAAACAAGACAGGAGCCTGATTATTTTAAAGGTATAAAATTCATCCCCGGTATGGAGTTTTGGGCATCATATCATAACCCTGAATTTCTGAAAGAGCCACTGAAAGACCTTGAAGTGCTCGGCTATGGAATAAACCCGTTTAATGAAAAGTTTGTTGAGTTAATAAAAGACAAAACAATTCCCCTGGAAGATATTATCAAGACAAATAAAGGCGCGTTTTTTTCTGTTGCCCACCCTATACGGATTGATTTTTCCGATAAAGTAAGAGAAGACGTGTTTAACAGGTTTGATTCGCCAAAAGAAGCGCAGGCTTTGCTTGAGTTTTTAAAAGACTTCAAGGCAAAAGGCGGTTATGCGGCCGAAGGAAATTATTATATTGACCCTAATGAACAGGATGTAATGCGTTTTATACCCAAAGAGCCGAGATTTGTGCCGGATGATGACGAGAAAGACCTTAGGGCAAGAGAACGACTGGTCGCTGATTTGTGCGACAAGGCTGGCCTTATTAAATCCGGTGGTGTAGATAACCATCGAACATCCTTATATAAAAGGAAATAAAAGTCTATGCCGGCAGCAGAGCGGCAGCGGCTGACCTATCCGGGTTTAGCGAAATGTATTTCGCGTCGAATATGCCATCGATTTGCTTGATTTCCTCGAGTATTTCATCATAAATATGCTCGTCCGCCGTGATAATCATTGTTGATTCGCCGCCGGTTGCGGCTTCTTCCTTCCTTGCCACCATCATCATCCTGATATTGATGTTGCTGGTGCCGAGGACGGTTGATACCCTAGCGATCATGCCCGGCTTGTCCTGGTGAGGGGTAATGAGGATATGTTCCGCTATCTCAAGAGTGGTGGCATAGTTGTCTATGCGCACGATTCTCGGTGTCTTGTCGGCGATCATTGCGCCGCTTACGCTGTGAGAGCCCTCGTCAGTTGTTATTTTTACTGTGATTAATCCGTCATAAACGCCTGACTGCTCGGATTTTGATTCTATAACCTCAAAACCCTGCTGCTTTACAAGTATCGGGGCATTAACATAGTTCACGTTTTCGAGGTTGTGGGAAAGAATGCCTTTTAAGATAGCGACTTTGATGGGCGCTGTGTCGTACTGGGAAAGTTTGCCTTTTACAGCCACCTCAACCTGTTTAATGCCGCCGTCGCTTATTTGTCTTGCTAAAAGGCCAAGATTTTCGGCGAGGTTCATATATTCCTTGACAGGTTCAAGTAAGTCTGCCCTGAGGTATGGTATATTAACCGCACTTCTCGCTGACCTGCCGGCTAAAACGTCTCTTATCTGCTCTGCTACATCTACGGCAACCTTTAGCTGTGCTTCTTCTGTACTTGCGCCGAGGTGCGGGGTCATAATAAGTTTGCCGTTGGTTTTTAACAGAGGGTTATTAGGGTCAATAGGTTCTTTTTCAAAAACATCAAGAGCCGCAGCCGCTACCTGTCCGGATTCAACAGCTTCTTTTAGTGCTTCTTCATCAACTATCCCGCCCCTTGCGCAGTTGACTATCATAACGCCTTTTTTCATGCGGTTTAATGTGTTTCTGTTTATTAAATAAGCGGTTTCCCTTGTTTTAGGCACGTGTATCGTTATGAAATCACACGCTCCCCAGAATTCGTCAAGGCTTTTTACAAGAGTTGCGCCCAATTCCTCTACTCTTTCCTGTGTTACATACGGGTCGTAAACAACAACTTTCATGCCCATTGCAACTGCCGCTTTAACCACTCTTGAGCCGATTTTGCCCAGTCCGATTGTGCCGAGGGTTTTGTTGAAAACTTCAACGCCGGTGAGCTGTGAGCGTTCCCATTTGCCCTGTTTGATAGAAGCGTCAGCCTGAGGGATATTTCTTGCTATCGCCAGCATCATGGCGACTGTATGTTCAGCAGCAGCGGCTGTATTACCTTCCGGGGAGTTTACAACGATTATGCCCCTGTTGGTGGCTTCTTCGAGGTTGATGTTGTCAACGCCAACGCCTGCCCTGCCGATTATTTTCATTTTTTTAGCGGCTTCGATTATTTTAGGGGTCACTTTTGTCTGGCTCCTGACCATCATAGCATCGTACTGGCCGATGATTTCGTATAACTGGTCTTCAGGCAGGACGTCCCTGAAATCCACTTCAGCCACTTCTGAAAGGATATCTCCCGCTACTTTATTAATTTTGTCTGTAATTAAAACTTTAGGTTTCATGGCATCTCCTTTGTACTCAAAACTATTTATTATTTATTTAAGATACCACTTCTCTCCACCTTTTAGATGAAATATAAAGAAAAATGAAGAAATGTTAAAGAATGTTAATTTAAAGTTCGATTATTTTACAAGAAATGGATATAAATGTTAATTACTTTTGGAAATACAAGTTGGGGTGAATAGGGTTAGATTTATGAATTTATTAGTTGAAAAAGCGGAAAATAATGTAAAGGTAATTAAGCCGATAGCCTCAGGAGAAAAAAACATAACGAACATTATTGCCAGGACAAAAATGATTATACTGGAAGAGCCTAATTCCTTTATCGTACTTGATTTGACCTCGGTCAATTTTCTTGACTGCATAAAAATCGGCACAATTATCGGCACGTATCATTTTCTTGAGTTCAGCAATAAAAAGATTCGGATTTTAGTAAGTAATATAGAAATTAAAAAAGCGTTGGAAAGCCTTAGCTTTAACAATATCGAAATTTACTGCAATGTCCCTGAGGCGCATCCGGCAGGTGCCTTGGCGGGCATAGCTTAAAATTATAAAAACATTTTAAAAAAGGACGGGCATTGCTTGTCCTTTTTGCTATAAAATTAACCTATGCACATAACCCGCCACATAAAAAAACTGTTGAAGACCCGCCCTGTTTTATTCGCCACCCCCGGCCACATGCAGGCATATCATACTATGCCCGAATTTGGCGAGCTTTTTGGTAAGGAGGTTTTCAAGTCAGACCTAGCGGAAATCGAAAGTATGGACAACCTCCAGAACCCTGAAGGGCCAATACTCAAGTCACTGCAAAGAGCCGCAAAAATTTACAATACAAAATCAACGTTTTATCTGGTCAACGGCTCGTCCTCCGGCATAATAGCATTGATGCTGGCAACCGTTAAAAAAGGCGATAAGGTCTTAATCGCCAGAAATGCACACAAATCAGTAATAAACGCTCTTATATTGTCAGGGGCTGTGCCTGTGTGGGCGCAAATTGAATGGAATGAGGAGTGGAATATCCCGGGGTCCGCAAAAATAGACAGCATTCCCGATGATGTAAAGGCTGTGTGGCTGACAAGCCCGACCTATGAAGGGGTTGCCACTGATATAAAGTCGATAGCTTTTATGTGTAAGCAAAAAGGTATTCCGCTTATAGTAGATGAGGCGCACGGTGCTTTATGGCCGTTTTCTGACAAATTGCCCGATTCTGCTATAAACTGCGGGGCGGATGTGTGCGTGCAGTCCCTGCACAAAACAGGCTCATGTCTTAATCAGGGAGCGGTGTTGCTCCTTTTCGAAAATTCAAAAATCAAACCTGAAGAGGTGCAGAAAGCACTGAACATAATAAATACAACCTCGCCATCCTATGTTTTGCTCTCAAGTATTGAGTCGTCTATTGAGTATTTGAACTCAAACACGGGCAGGAAAAGGCTCGAGCGGTTAATTAATAATATTACTGATATGAAAAACCGGTTAAAAAAATATCCGGATATTAAATTCCTGAAAAACTCCGACCCCACAAAAATCTTTTTCGGGGTTGAAGGGGTTTGCGCACAGGCGGTTTCCGATTTTATGGAACAAAAATTTAACATAGAGGTTGAATTAAATAATGAAAAAGGTCTGCTGGCATTAACCGGCATAGGAACTTCCGAAAAAAACCTGAAAATACTTGAAAAAGTCTTGATAAAAGCAGTTAAAACACTCCCAAAAAGTTACAAAAAAACTTTAACTATTCCCTATATTGCGCCAATTGTTTCTATGAGCCCGGCAGAAGCTTTTAATCAAAAATCCATGAAAATCAAACCCGAAAAAGCAGTGGGAAAAATAAGCAAAGAAACAATAGTTAAATATCCGCCGGGCATTCCGCTCGTTATCGCCGGAGAAGTTATTCAGGAAGGGCATTTGGGGTTTTTGAAAAACCACAGGGAAATAGAAATTGTTATATAGGCTTGATAATTATATAATCTTATAGAAACTTAATTTCTAAAAACAGGTAAAACAATAAATTGACTACGTGCGGAAATGATAAAGAGCTTTTAGTGAGGAGCTACAACAAAAAGAAGCTGAACAGGCTGCGCAAAAGAAGAAAAGCGCGCAGGCTGAAAATCTTTTTTGCCCGGCTGAGAGTGCTTGCCCGGCTTGGTTCTTACGTGTTTATAGTCTGGGCCTTTTTGCAGGTCACAAACCTGCCTTTCTGGTATCTGGACAAAAATGTTTTTTCTGTTTATCCCAATGCTCACCTGGAACTTGAAGGACATAATATAGTATCTTCTGAGCAAATAATGGAGAAACTTTCAGAAATAACCTTGCCTGAAAAGCCTTTATATTTGGTCGACACAGCTCCCATAGAGAAAAAACTGCTTGAGTTAACACCGGTTAAAAAGGTTATTGTCAGGAGGTACTGGTTGCCTGCAAGGTTAAGGGTTGTAGTTGATGAGAGGACTCCTGTTGTTTCCATAGTCCCTACCGTAAAAGCCGAACCAATCGCAGTTTTTACAAAGGATGGCAATAAAGAGAGTTATTCCGTAAAAATACTTGAGAGGGAATTTTTGCCAATACCGGAGTTTTTCTTTACTTATAAGGTTATTACTTATGATGATTATAAAAAATGGAAACCCGCGCAGATACCTTACTTAGAAAACCTGGCGATGTACCTGGAGAGCGCAACAGGAGACAAACTTGTTTATCTTGATATAAGAAACCCTGACGATGCTTATGCCCAGATGAAGAATGTAAGGCTCAGGATAGGCGGCTTAAAGGGCAAAGAGGTATTCCAGAGGATAGAAAAGGTTAGTTCTGTTATCCCTGAAGCGATGAAAATAAAGGATGATATTAATTATATTGACCTGCGCTGGAACAATGTGTCCATAAAGCTTAAAAAGAAGTAGTTATTTTTAATAATCAACAAATCGCCTTGTGATAACCTCGGGTCTTGTTATGGCAGAACCTATCACCACCGCATGAGCCCCCAGTTCAAAAGCATACCTTACCTGTTCGGGTGTCCATATCCTACCTTCCAGAATTACCGGCATGTCTAATTTACTTTTTAGGTCGCTTAATAATTCAAAATCAGGCCCCCCGTTATTTTTGTCTTTTGTGTATTTGGTATAACCAGAAAGCGTGGTTGCGATTATGTCAGCCCCAAATTCGGCACACATTAAGCCTTCTTCTATCGTGGAAATATCCGCCATAACAACTTTTTGTAAATTTTTTTTAATTTTTTGGATTAATTCTTCAAGTGTTTCAACAGGCCTTTTCCTGTTTGTGCCGTCTAATGCTATAATATCAGCGCCAGCTTCAGATATTATCCTTGCGTCATCATAGGCCGGAGTTATATAAACCGTGTCTATCCGGTTTTCAGGGAGTGTTTCAGGTTTTGTTATTCCTATAACAGGCAAATTTGAAACTTTTTTGGTTTCTTTTATAATTTCCGGCTCCGCCAGTCTTAGCCCGGCGGCTCCGCCATTTATAACAGATTTAACCATTGCAAGGAGGCAATCCCTTTCACAAAGCGGATTTCCTTTTTCTGCCTGGCATGACACGATTACTTTTTTGTAAATTTTTTTTAACAACTCATCCATTTCTAATAAAAAAATTATAAATATTTTTTATCTTTTAATTAACTCACGTATTGTATTTTAATCATGTTTTATTTACATTAATTATAGCTCAATAGAGTAAAGTATAAAATCAATCAGCATCATGAGGATGTATTCTAATAAACTATTAACAGAAATTGGAGGAAAACAATGAGTGTAGGATCTTTCGTATTTATGCTTCACGGCCATTTACCTTTTTACAGAAAAGCGGGAATGTGGCCATTCGGTGAAGAAAACCTTTATGAGTGTATGGCACACTCTTATATTCCACTCTTAAACGCAATAAACGAATTATTGGAAGAAGGAATTAAAGCAAAATTAACAGTCGGCTTAACTCCCATATTAGCCGAACAATTAAATGACGAGCACCTTAAACAGGGCTTTGAACATTATATAGATTTAAGAATCCAGGCGGCACAGGAAGATATTAACCGCTATCCGAATGACAGCGTTGCTCATTCGCAGCACCTTGAGTATCTTGCAAAGTATTACTTTGACTGGTTTAATAGTGTAAAAAGCAGTTTCCATCGTTATAACAGGGACCTTATCGGTGAATTCAAAAGACTTCAGGATATGGGTTGCATAGAAATCACAACTTCATGCGCAACCCATGGATTTATGCCTTTACTGTCAAGAGATTCATCAATAAACGCCCAGCTTAAAACAGGCGTGGAAGCATATAAAAAACTTTTCGGCAGGAAGCCAAGAGGCGCATGGATGCCTGAATGTGCATACAGACCGGGATACGAAGCCACAGCGCCGGACGGCAGCAAGTATTACAGGCCTGCTATCGAAGTTTCATTACAAAATAATGAAATCGAATACGTATTCGTGGAATCTCACCAACTGGAAGGCGGAGTTCCTACAGGTAGCACACGTTCAATAGGTATCTACGGAAATATCGAGTATATCCCGTTACCGCCAAGAGAAGCCACAGGACTTACTACTTACGAAGCATACTATATGACAGAAGCACAGGTTGCTGTAATGGGAAGAAACCACGAAGCGGGGTACCAGGTATGGTCTGCCGCTGACGGTTATCCCGGCGACGGCTGCTACAGGGAATTCCACAAAAAAGACGAAAATTCAGGACTGCATTACTGGAGAATAACAAGTCCTACCTGCGGTTTAGGCGAAAAAATGCTTTATGACCCGGTACTGGCTATGTCCAGAGTTAATGAAAACGCTGACCATTATACAAACATCATTTATCACAGGTTAAATGATTATAAAAAAGCTACAGGCGAAAAAGGTCTTGTAATGGTTTCATTTGACGCAGAACTTTATGGCCACTGGTGGTTTGAAGGCGTTGAGTTCATCAAGCAGGTAATTAAAAAACTTGATAAATCAGTAAATATGCAGACTGCAAGTGAATACCTTGATGAAAACCCGCCAAAATCAGCGGTGCAATTACCGGAAAGTTCCTGGGGACAGGGCGGACACTTCTGGGTATGGCAAAATCACCAGACCGAATGGATGTGGCCGATTATCCACAGTGCAGAAAGAAGGATAGAAAATATTGTTTCAAAGTATCCGACTATTCCGCAGGATAAAGTGTTACACAGGGCTCTTAACCAGATGGTAAGAGAAAGCCTCCTGCTTCAAAGCAGCGACTGGCCGTTCCTCGTAACAACATGGCAGGCCCGTGATTATGCTGTTGAAAGGTTTAGAAAGCATCAGGAAAACTTTGAAAATCTTGCGCGTATGGTAGAAACCAATTCAATTGACGAAGGTTACTTAGCAAACCTTGAGTCTATTGATAACCCGTTTGCGGATATTGACTACCGCGTTTTTACACAAATCGGTGAGGGACAGCTCCCTCAGGCAACAGAACAGTTAATGCCGCTGTATATGTAAGAATATAAAAATATCAAACAGGCCGTCAAAAGACGGCCTGTTTGTTTTTTAGCTTTATATTTCTTGAACAATCGCATGTCTGATGTTAAATGTATCTAAACTCCATTTTTATCTTGAAAATACCCGGCAGTTTTGTTTGTTCTTTCTACATCGAGACCCTGTGCTTGTGCTTTTTCAAAAACTCTTTGCTCTATTCCGGGATTAAAAAAAATATATTCTTTTGTAGTAGAAGGTTCCTGAACTTTTTCTGTTGAAAAACCCACCGTGTGAGGTCCGAACAATTCCTTGCCTGCTTCTTGGGTTAATTTACATATTTTTTTATAAGTTTCTTCTGTATTTGTTGCAATGATTCCTTTAAAATTTACGTTCATAATTAATCCTTATACTTTAAACTAAACTTTCACTACTTATATAAAAACCCTGAAACAAAAAATTGATAAAAAGCGGGAAGAAAAATTAATAAAAATGTTACTTAATAATATTAATGAATAATTATTAAGGAGGCATAACCCATGAACCTTTTAACAATAAGAAAACCCAAACGCTATTATCTCGAAGACTACATGCAGGATATAAGAGACGAACTGGAAAACATGTTCAGGGGAACTTTTGAACCTCGACTGCCCGCAGAAAGAGAAGAGGGCAGGGAAGTAGTTTATCGCCCGCCGGTAGAGCTTTGCGACTATAACGGCAATATTGAATTAAAAGCCCAGCTCCCGGGAATTAATAAAGATGATATTGAAATAGAGGTTTATGAAGACTCGATAAAGATAAAGGCCGAAACAAAAGAGAAAAAGGAAGAAAAAAAGGAAAACCTCTACAGGAGCGAATTTTGTTATGGAAAATTTGTAAGGCATATCCCGCTGCCAGCTGATGTTAAAAGCGATGAATCAAAGGCAGAATTTAAGGACGGCGTGCTTACAATTACAATGCCAAAATCCCAAAAGGAGGAAAAGGAAGTTAAAAAGCTGACAGTAGATTAATTACGGCTCGCACTGTCCGTTACAAAACGCCTTTTCAAGTTCAGGCATAATGCTTTTGTGTGTCATCTCAAAAGTAATAGGGGTGATGGAAATCTTGTTGTTTTTAATTGCGGTTACATCCGTGTCCTGATCTTCATCAGAATCAATGAGTTCGCCTGCCAGCCAGTAATATATCTTTCCGCGCGGGTCAAGGCGTTTTTCGTACCTGTCAGTGTACATTCTGGTACCCAGCTTGGTTATCTTGATGCCTGTTATTCCGTGTGAATTTACTGTCGGGATATTGATATTCAGGATAGTTTTCTTTGGAAAGTTTATTTCAGCTATTCTCGGAACAAATTTGGCTACAAAACTGGCCGCATATGAAAAGTCCGCGGATTCATAGTCAGGGTCACATAAGGATACGGCAATGCTCGGACATCCCAGCACAGCCCCTTCCATAGCAGCGCTAACCGTACCGGAGTATAAAATATCTGCCCCAAGGTTAGGTCCGTTATTTATACCTGAAATTAAAAGGTCAGGATGCACGTCAAAAAGTGCCCTCAACGCTATTTTTACGCAGTCCCCGGGCGTGCCGTTAGTTGCCCAGGCTTTTATGTTTTTTTCAAAACCAATCTCAAATTCTTCAACCCTTAAAGGATGGTGAAGGGTTAAAGAATGCCCTGCGGCACTTCTTTCCCTGTCCGGTGCCACTATAAAAACTTCGTGTTCCATGGCAAGGGTTTGCGCCAGGGCCCTTATTCCCGGTGCATTAATTCCGTCATCATTGGAAAGCAATATCCTCATAATTTATTTTTACCTTATAAAACTGCTTATCTATATAATATACTATATCGGCAGTTAAGAAATTTTCTTTGCCCTTAAATGTTTAATCTCTTCATCAAAACACAATTTAATTATACGGTTTCTTTCTGTTTCGTCTATACTCGTAAAAACTATAACAGAAGCCATACTATTGCCCTGCATAAGTGTATATAAAACTTTGCCTATGCCCCTTGTTACCCGGCCATCAGGCATATACATTGAAAAAGCCCACAAATCATCTTTTTTGAACTCTTCACCTGCCAGGAACCTTATTCCCCCTCCTCCTATGTTTATTGTCCTTGTTTCATAACGTATATCATCTTTTCTAAGATTTAATTCCAGTTTTATAGGAGCCCTTACATATTCTCTTCTTTGGATTTTCTTTTTTTCTGACGGAAGTTCTATCACAAAGTCCTTTTCAAGCGGTGAGCAGATAACTATGGAATTAAAAACAAATATACCTGAATTAGAATAAACAATAGCCTCAATTTCCTTTCCTTCAGGTAAATCTCTCATAATATGCGACATTTCTTCAGGGAAAATAAGGCCAATCCTGTCTTCCTCCACCCATTTTATAACGCAGGAAAAACTTTCCTGTTTAATAAAAGGGATATTGTAATTGATTCTTACCGTTAATCCGCTGTGAAGTTCTTTCATATCAGGTTATATGAGTCCTCCTTTTTTAATTTACGGGACATAATTTTTTGCACAATCTCATCAGGAGTAATTTTGCTGTAAACAGCTTCATAAACAGCGCAGGAAAGCGGGGCTTCTATGCCGAGTTTTCTGGAGAGTTCGACTACGGCTTTGGAGGTTTTAACGCCCTCAGCGACTGTGCCTATTTCTACCAGTATGTCATCAAGTTTTTTGTCCTGTCCGAGCATATACCCTACCTGGTAGTTCCTGCTTAATGGGCTTGTGCAGGTGGCTATAAGGTCGCCTACTCCTGCCAGCCCATACAGAGTACTGGGGTTACCGCCCATTGCCACGCTTATTCTCACCATTTCCGCAAGGCCTCTCGTAAGGAGTGCTCCACGCGCGTTATCACCAAACTGCATTGCATCGCTAAACCCTGATGCTATGGCCATGACGTTTTTTAAACTGCCGCCAAGCTCCACGCCGATAATATCCGAGTTGCTATACAGCCTGAACCTTTCTGACACGCTGAAATTTTCCCTGAGCAGGTTTGCTATTTCCATTTTTTCACAGGCAATAGCCGCCGCAGTCGGCAGGCCTTTTAATACTTCTTTTGCCAGCGTCGGCCCCGCAAGGGTCGCAACGGAGTTCTCAGGAAGTTCCTGGTTTACGACTTCACTCATCCTGAAAGGCCCGCTTAAATCAAGCCCCTTGGATGCGTTCACAACTATCTGGTCGGAGGTGATGCCTGCGTCTTTAAGTCTTTTGCATACAGACCTCAGGGCAGCTGATGAAACAACAGAAAGTATTATTTCCGCGTCCTTTATAGCTTCTGTGAGGTTGGATGTGATGTTAACCCTGTTGTCGAGCTTTACTTCTACCGGGAAAGAAACGGATTTTGTGTTTAACAGCTCTTCTGTTAAGTCTTCTTCCCTTGACCACAAATAGACTTCATCAAAATTGTTGGTTAAAAGCCAGGTAAGCGTTAGTCCCCAGCTGCCAGCACCTAAAACCGCTAATTTCATTATTTATTAAATATCCTCCGATAAAATTTCTTCAAAAATTTGCTCAACTTCTTTCAATGTAATACATCTTACCAGCTTGAACCTGTATTTTCCAGCATTTCTAATATTTTTTACATAATAGGCAAAAAACTTGCGCATATGTTTTATGCCGAATTCTTCTCCCCTGTATTCTGCTTCCTGTTTGCAGTGTTCAAAGGCGATTTCCAGTCTTTTTGCGGGGGTGGGCGGATTAATAATCTTCCCTGTTTCAATATAATGTTCGATTCTGGCAATAAGCCCCGGGTCGCCAAGTATTCCCCGACCTATTGCAATTCCGTCACAGCCTGATAAATTAAGACACTCAAGAGCTTTTTCCGGCGAGTCAATGTCTCCGTTGCCTATTACAGGAATGTTTACAGCCTGCTTAACTTCCCCAATGGCTTGCCAGTCAGCGTGTCCCGAATACATCTGAGAGCGTGTCCTGCCGTGGACAATTAAAGCATCGGTCCCGCTGTCCTGCGCCATTTTGGCGAACTCAAGATAGTTTTTGCTGTTGAAATCCCAGCCCAATCTGCATTTTACCGTAATAGGTATATTGACAGCGTTTTTAACCGCTGATATTATGCTTGACGCCAGCGGCAAATCGGTCATTAATTTTATGCCGTCAAAGTTTTTAACTATTTTGGGCGCGGGACAGCCCATGTTTATGTCAATAAAAGTTGACTGTGCTTCGAGTTTTTTTGCCGCCTCAGCCATAATTTTCGGGTCATGGCCAGATATTTGAAAGGAAAGCGGAAATTCATCCTTGTTAAAATCGGTTATATTCTTGCAGTTTTCATATTTAAGCGACTGCGAGCTGACCATTTCGCTCATGAGCAGGCATTTTTTACTTTCCTTTCGCACCAGCGAGCGCAGTACAATATCGGTAAAGTCTGCCATCGGAGCTAAAACTGCCATGGTGTCAAGTTTTACATTTCCGATTGTTAATTTTTTTATTGTTTTTGGCTTTTTTAATTGCATACACATTATGTTTTGTCTAGTATATTTATAACTCCTTTCTATAATAATATATAAAACAAATGGGGCAGACAAAAAAGAGCTTAAAAAAGGGCTACTTATGTATGCCCCATTAAAATTTTTCCAGCCATTCCGAAATATTTTTTACCTGAAAAGCTGTTTCATCTTCTTCAAAAATTATCCTTAAAAGCGGCACAAACTTTGTTTTACCCAGAAAACTTTTTACTGTATCGACCTGTTTTATTGATTTCAGAGGTATATTTATCTCCTTTTCCGGGTAATACTTTTTGAAATACACTCTTTTGTCAGTCGGCACAAGCAGCTCGTTTCCCCGTATTTGATTAATTTCCAGCGATTTTAGCCTGAAAAAATTTCGCCATTTTTTGTGCCGGTATTATTTTTCGTCTGCCTTTCAGGTTTTAACAAAATAACTTCTCGGCTTTATATAATTTAATAAATAAAAAAAAACTAGCAATATATACATAAGATATGTTTTATATATATTAAGAGTAAATTGATAATAGAGTAATTCTGATAAGGAGAAAAACAATGGTTGATTTTACAATTATCCCTAATACTTCTGTATCTATACCATCATCTGATCAAAAGCTTTCAAATGAAATACAGAAAAATATAGGAAAACCTGTTACTGATCAAAACAAGTACCTTGATTTTGACTCTAATGGAGCTATAAACAGTATTGATCGGAATATTTTTGCGGAGGTAATAATCAATAAGGATAAGGATGAAGTCAATCCTCTTGAGTTAAGGGGAAATCCAATGGCATTAAAGAAAGAAATAGATAAACCCGGTAAAGAAGCCAATGACAACTTTATCATCAGGTCAAATGACATGCTAACAAAAGTAAGGATGTTAAGTGACCTTGAATTAGCAATAAAACAGAATAATGATGCAAGAAATGCATTAGCTAAGCAGGCAGAGGAAGCAAAAGACAACCCGAAGCTTCGACTCCAGTATCATGCACAGGAAGTTGCCAAAGAAGCAGAAGGCAATAGATTAAGAAAGGAAATGGATGCTATTAAGTCTTCACTCAACGAGTTGCAAGAAGATAAAACCCCTTATGAGGAAGCTGCAGCCCTGGCGCCATTGGAATCAACACCTGAAAACCTGGCGCAAGTAAAGGTTTTAAAAGCACAGCTTAAAACTAAAAACCAGCTGCGCTCCGAAATCGCTGAAGAATCCCAGGAAGCAATAGGCGACCCTCAAAAATTAATGATGAATCACCAGAAGGATACTCAGCTTCAAGCTGAATCAACTGTATTAAGTGAAAAGATTAAATTTATGGAGGCCCGGCTGGAAGCGGGCAAAACTCCAGAAGACCAAAAGCTGAACGTCACACCGGAAATAATAGAAAAAAGAAACCAAATCTTGTTAGATAAAAAAATGAATTTTGATGCAAGAATGGCACTAGCTCATCAGGCTCAGGAAGCTCAAGGCAATCCGCAACTTATGTTACATTACCAAATGCAAGATGCGCAGCTTCAGGCAGAAGCGAACAAATTGGATGCGAACCTAAAAGCTCTTGATGAAAAAATACATACCCCTAAACAACCGGAACAGAAGACTGATGAAAAAATACAAAAGATAATGCAAATGCTTCAATACTTAATTATGATGGTACAAAGTATGATGCAGATGCAGATGTTCGGAATGGGCAGAAGATTTTAGAATACTATTTTCGGACAAATCAAGATAATTATAAATACCCTTTGTTTAAAATGACAGAGGGTATTTTTTTCGTTTTCCCTACTCTTCCAGAAACTTGACCAGATTATCTTCCATTTCCCAGATGCCGCACGGGCATACTCCGGCGCATATACCGCACCCGATACACTTGTCCGGGTCGCTTACATACTCAAACGCCCCATCATCTTTTTGAATGCGGATAATCGCCTGTTCCGGGCACACTTCCATGCAGTATTCGCAGTCCCTGCAATAACCACAGCTCATACAGCGGTCGGTTTCTTTTTCGGCAGGCATTGCATCGACCTTGTTAGCGTTCATTTGAAGGTAAAATTCGTCCTTGACCCTGTCCTGCGGAATCATAGGTGCTTTTGCATAATCGTCCAGCGGCTGGGCGGTGAACATCCTGTGGATATTAAACGCCGCATATCTTCCGTCTGCTATTGCGTGGGTGAATAGCGCAAGGCCCTTCACGTCACCCGGTGCAAATACTTTATTATCCACTTCTGACTGGTTGTATTCGTTTAACCTTATCATTCCTTTTTCGTCGAGGTATTCGTTTTCGAGGAATGACAAATCAGGCCTGTCACCTACTGAAATAATAACGGTGTCCGCTTCTAAAACCCTGCCGTCTTTAAGATGTACGCCCTGTTCTGTTATTTTTTCCGTAAAGCACGGCCATAATATTTTTGCGCCTAATGTTTCTGCATGTTTTATTTCCTTGTCGAAGGCCGCGGGCTTTTGTATGTCTATAGCGGTTACTTGTTTTGCGCCGACTGCGTATGCCCCGATAACAACGTCCATGGCCGCATTCCCCGCGCCGATTACCACGACTTTTTCGCCCACTTGAGGTTTATTGCCTTTGTTTATTTCTTTGAGGAAGTCCAGTCCTTTGACCAGCCGTTCATGTCCCTCAAATGGTATGACTACCGGGTTATGCGCACCGGTCGCAACCACTATGGCATCGTATTCAGCCTGGAATTGCTTGAACATTTCCTTATCGACTTTACTGTCCGTTTTAACCTTAACGCCAATGTCTGTAATCCTTTTGAGTTCAGCCTCAAGCACTTTTCTCTCAAGCCTGTCCTCAGGGATGACCTGTATTAATTTACCGCCGAACATGCTGTCCTGCTCAAATACATCTACCGCATATCCCATTTTTCTCAATTGCCATGCGGCTGAAAGACCTGCAACACCAGAGCCGATAACGGATATTCTTTCATTAAGCTGTACTTTGGGCGGATTGGCTTTTATATTTCCGGTTAAAAGGCCTAGCCCGTCTATTTTTACCGGTATATCAAGGTGTTTCCTGCTGCATTCATCTATACATAAATTAGGACATACCTGACCGCAAACTGACGCCGGAAATGGGCTGTATTCCAGCACCAGCCTCAGCGCATCTTCGGTTTTCCCCTGTCTTAAAAGCGAAATTCTTTTTTGTGTTGGTATGCCGATAGGACAGTTATATTCGCATGGTGCGCTGTAAACAGCATTTTTCCATATGGGGAATTTCAGCCTGTAATCGCCTGTTGAAACAAAATCAACAACTTCATACTCATCTTCCAGCACATCGCCGAATATTCCGCCTTCGACCCAGTATTTAAGCCTGAATTCATTAAGCGACATGGGAGCTTTTTTTATTGTGCGCTCCTGATAGGTCTTGGCGACAATTTTGCGCCATTGTTCCATATCGCCAACAATATTTATCAATTCCGGTTTGCCAATTTTTGCAAGAAAAACAGGCAGGTCTTTAAGCAAATAGTCCTTATCCCCATCGGTAAGGTCCATTAAGTAAACTTCATCCGATAATTCTTTTACATTGCCCCGCACATAAATAGTACCGCCGACCATGCCCACGCAGCTCCTGTAGCCCAGCACGGAGTCCATATCTTCGCAGCCGTATCCGCAAATAACACCTATGCCGCCGCCCATAAACTCAAAGCTGAATGAGCCTGTGTTTTCCAGCACCCAGAATTCAGGCGCGGGATATTTCGGGTCGTATTTCATAAGAGCACCCGAGCGTGTACCGACCCTTCCGCCAACGTATATTTTGCCGGTTGCGGCGCAGTGGGCTGTTGTGTCGCCGCCGTCGCCTTTTAAAACAATTTCAGCGCCGGAATTGAGCCATCCGACGTCTGCCGGGGCTGAACCTTCAATTATTATTTCCGTGTTGGCCATACCCATTGAACCCAGACGCTGACCGGGGTTGTTAACCCTGAATTTTAGGGGCTTGCATTCCTTATCCCATAAGGGCCCGCCGATATTGTGCTGGCCGCAGGCGTTTACTTCAAATTCGGTGTAGCCTTCCTCAAGTTTTTTGTATAATTCCTGCAAAAGCTGCTGGGTAGATATTCTCTGCCCGTCAACTATGCCTTCTATTATTGCTGTTTTGCCTGTTTTTTCCATTTATCAGTCTAGTCTCCAGTTTTATGTTTTGATATCGCAATTTGCGATGTCAAAAAATTTTTAGCACCCGTACTGTATGTCCAGTTTTTCAGCAAGCGCCTTGTCTAAAGCAACAAGAGCGTCTGACCTGCCCACAGGCAGAGAGCTGTTACCTATTGGCGCAAGGAGTTTCTTTATTTCCTTATCAACCGCAAGGAAGTAATTGACTATATTTTCCGCCACCTTGTCCACATCCAGCCGTTTTATGAGTACAGGGTTCTGCGTACATATGCCCACAGGACAGAGTCCTGTGTTGCAGGCGTTGCATTTTGCCCTGTCATTGCCCACGCACCCGGCTAACTGCAGCATAAGTTTTCCTGTAAATACCCCGTTTGCCCCGAGGCAAATCATTTTAGTAGCGTCAGCGGCAAGGTTCCCCGTCATGCCAAGGCCGCCTGCCGCCCAGAGGGGTATTTGCCCCTGTTTGCCCTGGTGTACCGCAGCATGGTAGCAGTCCCTTAATTTGGAAGTAATCGGGTGGCCGGTGTGATTAAGAGAAATTTCGTGTGCAGCGCCTGTGCCGCCGTAATAGCCATCAAGGAAGAAACCGCCAACTATGTTATACGGGTCTCTTAAAAGGTTGTTATAGACCGATACGCTGGTTGCGCTGGCTGAAACTTTTATTGCGACAGGGACTTTAAATTTAAATGCGGAGTTAAACGACAGGAACATTTTTTGTACGCTTTCCTCGATAGAATACAGCCCCTGATGGTTTGGCGGGCTGAGAAGGTCCGCTTTTGGCACGCCCCGGATTTCCTGTATGTGGCGGGCGACTTTTTTTGCCTGTAATAACCCGCCGTCACCGGGTTTTGCGCCCTGCCCTATTTTTATGAGAACGCCGGCCGGGTCTTCCGTCATTTCCGGCATAGTATTTATTATCCTGTTCCAGCCAAAATGCCCTGATGCTATCTGGAGAATCATATATTTCAAGTATCTTGATTTTAAAAGCCTGACGGGCATGCCGCCTTCACCGGAGCACATCCTTATCGGGATGCCGGCCTGTTCATTGAGATAGGCTGTGGCAATCGATAGTGCTTCCCACATCCTGCAAGACAGGGCGCCTATTGACATATCGCCTATTATTATCGGATAAATCCATCTTACAGGAGGGGTCTGGGATGAAAGTTCGAGTTTGCCGTCTTTTAATTGCAAGGGGAGTTTTTCAGGCGGCATAACCCTGCCAAATGGCGCGAGCATGTCGAACGTATGCCTCTGCGCATCAAGTGAAGGGTCTGTCATCTGGGAAATTCTGCCCACGATAATTTTATCAAGCGTTCGGGTATTGTCAGTATTAAGGTTTGACCTGCCGCCTCGGGTAACAGAATCACCTGTATTTGACCTGATTTTCATGGCAAATCTTTCATCAGGGTTTCTAACGGGCTTTATACAGTCATTCGGGCAGACCTGCTTGCATATTCCGCACCCCCTGCAAAAATTGACCTTGTTTATGACCTGTTTTATGACAGGTACTGTTTCAAACCTGACTTCCGGCGTAGGGGTAGGACCTTTGCTGACAACTTTGCGTCTTTTTTCAACCTTTGCTTCTATTGCTCCAAAAGGGCATGCAGCGACGCATTTCCCACAAAGAGTGCATCTGTCTGAATTATAGTCTATCTGCCATATAAGATCGTCTATTGACAGCTCATTTACCTTCATTGTTGCCATTGTTCAACCTTTAAATAGTTATTTATGACTACGGTTTCCCTTTCATGCGGGTATATATCGTCCTGCCAGTTTCTTTCGGGCAATATTTCGTTAAGGCCGCAGACTTCCGAGCTTATAGCCGCTGTTTCATCTGTCCTGCCTATTACTACTGGCCTTAATTTTTTGGAGTCGCATACCGTAAATACAGTATTATCAGGCAAAACACCGATAGTTGTGTTCGGCCCGTTTATTTCCAGGTGAGCGAGCGATTCTTTTATTTTTAAAAGCACGTCCCTGTCTTCTCTTTTTACAATATCATCATAGGGTAAAGGGGTTATTGTATGTTTATAGTAGTTTAACGGCCACTTCAGGATTTTGTTTAAGTAGTGCAGTGTGTATAAAAAGCACTGCGAATCCGACTCAAACCCTAAATAGCCAGGATACAGGCTTTTCTGGAATAGCCTGTTTTTTTCATAAAAAGTGTTTTCGCCGTTTGTAAGAGATGTATAGCCTTGCAGGAAAAACGGGTGCGCCGCATAACGCACTATGTCATAGTTTGTGTTCTGCCGACACTGGGCTGTTATGACTTTTGCCGTAAAGTCATTATTTTCTTCCCACAGGCCGAAGTATGTCCCGATGTCCTTTGGGTCGCCTATTTCTTTTAAGGTCAAAACATCCGGCCAAAAGGAATACACGTAGCCTTTATCCTTTTTTTCAAGTGCTTTTCTTATTTTCAGCCTTGTGTTAACCAGAAGTTCTTCTTTTTCTTCCTGCGTAGCGTACCTGTACGCTTTAGGGTATTGTAAAACCTGGAAAACGTAATACGGCATGGTTTCGATAATCAATTCAGGCGAGGGGTGTGTTTCCGGGCTCCACTGCATAACCCGTGTAAACCCGTCGCTGGCGAGAATATTATCTGTTATGTTCATGCCTTCTTCTGTACAGGCGAGTGATAATATGGGTAATTCCTTATAGTCCTTGAATATACCGCCCAAATCCTGCATAACCATGGCAAAGCCCGAGTTGTCATGGCCTTTTTGCTGGGAACGCATCAGGTAAAGGGCTTTAGAGGGGTGGGTGTAGTTTTTTGATTTTATGGCGCCTATTCTGCACACGACACAATCACTCCTTACGATCTCGTAATAGAATTATGTCAGCAAAAAAGAGGAGGGTCAAATTTATGCCGTAAGTCTTTTATTAATGGCATTTGTGCCGTACTTTGCATCTGCGTTGGCCTGTGTTGTTACCCCTTCTTCTTTTAATATTTGAGCAAAGGCATTTAATGATTGTTTTAATTGTTGTGTGCCTTTATTTTTCTTTTCTAGCACTCCGGCGAATATTTCCGGGGCGTTAAAGCCCACATGTCTTTGCAGTTGTCTGTGGTAAAGGCTTTCCCAGTCAGACGGCAGGCGGAACTTCCAGTTACCGTTGTTTGTGGTGTTTGCATGGTTGTAGTTATCAGCGCAGCCGAACACATCAGTGAACATTACCTGGTATTTGCGGGCATTTGTGCCGCCGAAAAAGTTTATAAAGTCATTTCTGAGGCCTTCGGGGCTGCTGTTGTTATTATTATGGATGTTTGGTTTGTCATGACCTCCATAAAAACTTTGCCAGCTGTCTTTCCCATAAAAATGCCCGAGTTTATAAACGCTTAGCACACCCAGATTATTTTGGGAAAGAAAACTTTCTGTTGTTTTTTGATGCTTTTCTTCGTAACCACCAAAGTCTTTTAAAGGTTTATTCTCCGCAAAACAAAAATCAAAATTTAATCCAGCTTTTTTCATTCCTTTTATAATACTATTTGCTATAGAACAACTATCAATAATTTTAATATCATTGTTTTTATTATCATTTGTTCGACTAAAAATGACACTGTCAAAAGCATCCAGACGAACGCCCTCGGCGTGTTTTCCGTTATATAATATTTTATTAAAAATTAAATCATGAGCAGACTTTTTAGACGGGTCTAAAGCAGGAACGCCCCAACTTACAACCTCACCGGTCAATTCTGTGCAGGCCAGGCTGGTATCCTCATCCCCTAAAAACGGATTCTCGCCGTTATGATTCCTCTGTGCGACCTTTCTGTCCCATACCCTGTCGTTGCCTATGGGAATATCCGCAATGGTATTTATGCCTATTCTTTTATCAGCTCTGCGCATTTCCTGATACTGCTTTTCAGCGATAAACTGCTTGAACTTGAACCTGTCCGGCTCTTTAGGGCTGTTCCAGGGCAGTTCCGCATAAGCTTCCAGCCAGTATTTTTGTTCTTTTTTAAATTTTTCAAATTCCCTCGTTAATTTTTCATGCTTTTCAGGTGCCGCTGCATACCTTTCATAGGCTTTATCCAGCACAGCCTCTATCCTGTTTATATTCTGATATTCTGTCCTGTATTCATCAGAAATTTTAAAATTTTTGGAAGTTAATGTTCTTTTTATTTCAAATTTATTAAGTAAGCTTCCATATTCCGGTTTGCTTAATTTATACGGGTCAACATACCCGGTGTATAAACCAAAAGCCGGGCTGCTGTATGGTGAATAACCAAACAGGTCAGAAACAATGCCTGTCGGCAGCATTAACTTTGTGTCAATCCCTGTCAGCGGCGCAAGTTTTTCCATTAACGGTACAGTACCGAGAAAAGTTCCGATTCCTGTGTTTTTGCTGGGCTCGGCGGGCACGGCCGCTATAGGCAGGTTCATGGCAATGTGTTGAATACCTGTATGCTGTTTTGCTTCGTTTAATTTTTGGCTGAGCAGCTGTGTTTCGGCTGTTGTTAAGGCCCGGCCAAAGCTTATGTTTTGCGCATTGGAATTTATCATATTGAAATAACGTTCCTGAATAAAAAAAATGCCCTTTTTAAGGGCATTTTTAATAAAAATTAACGTAACGGGTTATACACAGGAACAAGCCGGTACGCCAAGAATAGCGTCCACTTCTTCTCTGTCAAGGTCCATTACATATGGTATTTTGGAAACCTCGGCAGCTTCTTTTGTTAAGCTCACAAGGTCTGATCTTTCGAGATAATTAAGGGCAAATTTGCGGTTTCCGCACATAAACTGCTTTAACCCCTGCGCTAATCTCTGATAATAAGTATAAACAGCGATTGCGGAAGCCGGCAATCTGTCATAGTCACTTCCTAACCACTCTTTGAGTTCAGAAGCGGCAACAAAAATTTCTTCCGTTGTTTTGCCGTATTTTTCAATTGAAGGAGCGATATTTTCGTCCTGAATCATTCTTTCAATTGTTTTACCGACCATCGCGGCTGCGATAGGCGATCTTGCCATACCGATAGCTTTAACATAAGGAGCGCCCATTGCCATAGCCTTGTACATATGGTCTTCAAGGGTAAGTCCGCCTGCTATTACCAAATCAGGCACATGTTGGCCGTTTTTGGCGAGCCTGTTCATATATTCATAAGCCATGCTTTCGAGTTCTACTGTGGGGATACCCCACTCGTTCATCATTCTCCACGGGCTCATGCCTGTTCCGCCGCCTGCTCCGTCAATGGTCAGGACATCAATTTGTCCAAGAGAAGCGAACTTGATGGCTCTTGCGAGGTCAGCAGGCCTGTATGCGCCTGTTTTAAGGAAGATATGCTTTGCGCCGGCCTGTCTTAATTCCTCAACCCTTGAGAGGAATCCTTCTTCTGATACCATTCCAAGCCTTGAGTGGCGTTCAAATTCTTTAAATGTGCCTTTTTTGAATGCTTCTTGCACCGCAGGGTTTGTCGGGTCAGGGAGTACTATATATCCTCTTTCTTTGAGCATTATAGCTTTTTCAAGAGTATTAATTTTTACTTCTCCGCCAATATTTTTAGCGCCCTGTCCCCACTTGATTTCAAGGGCAGTCACGCCGAGTTCTTTAATAGCGTATTCCTGGGCTCCGATTCTGGTATCTTCAACGTTTGCCTGGAGTACAACTTCCCCGTAGTCGTCTTTTTGCCAGTCTTTAAATAAATTTACCCTTCTTTCAAGTTCAGGTGATTTAACGACCTGGCCATTTTTCATAACGGATTTTTCATCCATCCCGCAGATGTTTTCGCCGATGGTTAAGATTGTTCCTGCTAGGGCTGAACCGATAGCGAGTCCGTCCCAGTTCCTTCTTGCTACGTCAGTTGAGCCGATACCGGGGATAACGATTGGTAATTTTAATTTAATGCCTTTATCTTTTCCGAGCGTTGTTTCTAAATTAACGTTGCTGAAAATAGCCACATCGCTGTCTGCTTCAATTCCCTGAGCGCCTACTGCTGTGCCGAGAACGTTAAAATGTGAAAAATCAACCGGATAATCTTTTTGTGAAGCGGCTGTAATTGGGCCAAAAGGCTGCGGATAGATTACTTCCGAGCCTCTGAAGGAAGAAAGTCCTATTTCGCAAAGACCCGGGCAGCCTTCTATACAAGTTGCGCACATACCGCTGAATGGTGACACATCGTCTTTTGTACGGTTTTTAGTTAGTGTTGCGGCTGTGCTGTTTGGTTTTGATAAAGTCATATACTTCTCCTCTCATGATTAGCATCAAAAGAATAATATAAATATCATTTTTAATCAATAACCGGGTGTTTTTTCGGATTTTAAACAGGACTTACGCAACTAAGCTAAAAATATCTTGATTAGTATATTTTTTCAT
>CAZLCO010000012.1:0-49457 GCA_964558005.1 uncultured Gammaproteobacteria bacterium
ACTCTATTCTAGGAGGTTTATGTCTTTTTTAAAAACTTTTACCGGACATTAGTGATAAGGATATGCTCTTATTCAGGCAACAGCCACTCATAAATCTTTTTAATGTCGCCATAACCTATTTTTTCAATTTCCTGCAGCACAGTATAATACCCTACATCATATATTCTCGGTGCGGACGAGAAATTTAACCTCGCTATACTTTCCTTGGAAAACAAATTTCTTTCACTGTCCCACACCTCAGAATAATTCAGCCCTATTGCCATACACCCGGGAAGTTCATATTTCTCTTTGCCTTGTCTGATATTTCTGAGCAATAGGCCATATGTCCTGCATACTATTGGCCTGTACGCATAAACCTGACACAAATTATCCTTCAATAGCGGACATTTATAGGAGGTTTCCTTTTTTTCCGCTATTTGCATTGCCTTATGGATTATTAATTTTATTTGAACTCTGTCCAGCCTGCCTATGCCCGTTTTTAAATATTCAAATTCAAGCCTGCTTAGCGGGTAGTCCCCGTTTTCACAGCAGTAAGAACAACCTGTTTTACATTTAATATATTCTTCCTGCTCCTCAAAGTACTGTTTTAGCCGGTAATCAAGGACTTGCAGAAATTCAGCGTAATTTTTAAGTTTATCTTGCATATGTACTATTATAATGAGAAAAGCGATTGTGCTAAAATTTTATAACAATAAAAACTGAGATATCTTATGAATAATTTTTCTGAAAAAGCAACCGAACTGTTTATGCAGGGATATTCCTGCTCGGAGTCAGTAGTCATGGCAGCCTATGAAACCGGCTTAATTGATAAAGACATTAACCCTCATTTACTTAATAGTATTGCATCCCCGTTTTCAGGAGCCATGGGCACTCACAAATGCCTTTGCGGAGCCGTAGCGGGTTCACAAATTGTTTTAGGCCTTGTTTTCGGAAGAAAAGACCCGAAAAATGACCCTCATAAAATTAGAAAAATAGCCAGAGATTACATAAATAAATTTAAAGAAAAAAGAAATGTCGAATCTGCCTGCTGCAGCATACTAAGAGGTGACTGCATTAACGTAGTGCGTGATGCGGCAGCAGTTGCAAATAAAATTATTGAGGAAAAAAGGAGCCTGGTCTAGTGGAAAAAAATATCAGAGTAAGAATAGCACCCAGCCCCACAGGCAATTTACACGTAGGCACAGCAAGGGCAGCTCTTTTTAACTGGTTATTCGCAAAAAAAAACAACGGTAAATTCATTTTAAGAATAGAAGACACTGACCTCGAACGATCAGAAGGCAGATATGTACAAAACATCTTCGACAGTCTCAAAGCTATTGGCCTTGACTGGGACGAAAACCCTTATAAACAATCAGAACGCCTCGAGATTTATAAAAAATATGCTGAAAAGCTTATTGAATCAGGCCATGCATACCACTTTGAAGGCGCCGTAAAATTTAAACTGCCGAAAAAAAAGGTCAAATTTCACGATATAATCAAGGGTGAAGTGGAATTCGACACAGCCCTTATGGGTGACTTTGTAATAATAAAATCAAACGGCACTCCATCTTATAATTTTGCGGTCGTGGTCGATGATATGGAAATGGAGATAACCCACGTAATCAGGGGCGAAGACCATATTTCAAATACCCCGAAGCAAATCGCATTATATGAAGCCCTGAATGCACAATTACCTCATTTTGCGCATATGAGCATGATACTTGCACCCGACAGGACAAAGCTATCCAAGCGTCACGGAGCTACAGCTGTCAGCGAGTTTATTGAGCAGGGATATTTACCCGAGGCCTTTGTGAATTTTATAGCGCTGTTAGGCTGGTCACCATCTGACGGGGAAGAAGTAAAAACCTTAGAGCAGATAACACAGGATTTTTCACTTGAACGTTTATCTTCAAGCCCGGCCATATTTGAATTTGACAAACTTAACTGGATAAACGGCGTTTATATAAGGACTTTGCCGATTGAAGATATAACAGAACGCTGCAAGAAGTATCTTGAAAATTACGATTTATCTCAGTATTCACAGGAGCAGCTGCAGATAATAGTTGATGCTGTCAGGAAAAACCTCACAAAACTAAGCGAAATAACTGATGCTGTCAGCTATTTCTTTAATGACGACTTTGACAGCGGAGAACAAACCGAAGAAAGCAGAACGGTTTTATCTGAATTTCTTGCATTTTCAGAAAAAATTGATTATAAAGATATAGAAAAAATTCATGAACAATTAGGCGACTTCCGCCAACAAATGAAACCGCTAAAGCCAAAACAGGTAATGCTGCCTATCAGGACAGCCCTTACCGGCAGAACAGGCGGAGCGGATTTAGCGATAATAATTAACCTTCTGAATCAGGAAAAAATAACAGGGAGAATTAATAGATGCCTACAACAGCAAAAAACCTTATAGTCAGCCATAACCCGATAGTTTCTCATAACTTATCGATAATCCGTGACAAGAACACAAACTCAGAAATGTTCAGGGCTTCTGTAATAAGGATAGCCCGGATAATTATGAGCAAAGCATTCGGAAACCTGCCGCTTGTGGAGCAGGACGTCGAAACCCCGCTTATGACCACAAAAGTAAAGGCTATTGACCCGGAAGCAGAGCTGATTATTGCTCCGGTACTCAGAGCAGGGCTGATATTCTCCGACATAGCGGTTGAGCTGCTGCCAACTGCAAGAATCCAACATATTGGCCTATACCGTGATGAGCAAACTCTAAAACCTGTGCCTTATTATAATAAACTGCCCAAAAGCCTTAAAAATCCAAATAACACATATGTTTACCTACTCGATCCAATGCTGGCTACCGGCGGGTCAGGAGCTGCGGCCATAAAACTCTTTGCCGACCTTAACGTGCCGCAGGAAAACATTACATTTATCTCGCTCATTTCCGCACCGGAAGGCGTAGCAAGGATTACAGGAGAATTTCCTGATATAAGACTTATGACCGGCGCACTTGATGAAAAATTAAATGAAGTCGGATATATTCTTCCCGGATTGGGGGATGCAGGCGACAGGATGTTTAATACATAATTAATTCGAAAGCTGAAAGTAGAAATATAAAAGTTTTAAGCAAGGGGATTCTTTGAAAGGAATCCCCTGTTCAGCTTTATCTCCTAGCAAAAAAATGCAATAATGAGAACTGCCGCAGATTAATAAAGGAGAGAAAATGCGTATTCTACTAATTTTATTAATAACCCTAATTACAGGAGGTTTTATAATGGACCACACACATGCAGCGGAAAAAATCTTAATGAAAACAGAAACACTTGAAGCAAAGGATTTTACATATTTATTCGGCAAACTCGAAGGCATTAGCGAAGAACAGCTAAAACAGCACAATGAACTCTACAAAAAATACGTCGCAAAGTATAACGAAGTTACAGAAAAGCTTAAACAGGCCGATAAATCAAAATCCAACCTGAACTATTCCGAGTATAGAAGCTTGGCAGTAGAACTTTCTCACAACCAGAACGGCGCAGTGCTTCACGAACTGTATTTTTCAAACCTTACCCCTGACTATGAACCCCCGTCAGAAGAGCTTATAGAACTTATAGAAAAAGATTTCGGCACATGGGAAAATTATATTGACGACCTGAAAGCCGCAGCCAAAGCATCACGCACCGGCTGGGCAATCACCGCATATAACTACCGTGACGGAAAAATTTATAACTACGCCATAGACCAGCATAACCTGCATGTTCCAGTTATTATGCGTCCCGTCTTAATAATGGATACATGGGAGCATGCCTTTATGATTGATTACGGTATTGATAAAAATTCTTATATAGATGCGTTCCTTGATAATGTAAACTGGGAAGCAGTCTATGACAGGCTGAATTCAACAATGGAATCGCAGCACTTACTGGAAAATGCTACTATATAACAACATTTTCAAATTGAATTTTCGAAAATTTTATCAAAATTTTACAAAAGATGGGGCGGCTGTGCCGCCCCAAACCTTTTAGGGCGGGAGGGTGTGATTTTTGAAAATTTTACTGAAGAATTTTTTTGCACTTTCTTAAACTGTTATAACTAACAGCTATGCTAAAATTAAACTGGTTAATACAGTTTAAAAAGCACCTGATAAATGAAGGTAAAAATCATAGGAGGGGGGCTTGCCGGAACAGAAGCCGCCCTTCAGCTTGCAAACTCCGGCATAACAGTCGAATTATACGAAATGCGCCCGCAAAAAACCACAGGCGCTCATTCCACAGACTATTTTGCCGAACTGGTATGCAGCAACAGCCTCGGCTCAAATGACCCTGTTTCCGCCAGCGGCCTGCTAAAAGAAGAACTCAGGCACATAGGCTCGTTCCTTGTAAAAATAGCGGATAAGTATCGGGTGTCAGCGGGCAATGCGCTGGCCGTCGACAGAAACATGTTTGCGCAAAAAGTAACGGAAACAGTCAAAAACAATCCGCTCATAAATATAATTAATGGAGAAATAACCGAAATCATGGCAGACACTCCTGTCATAATAGCCTCCGGCCCGCTGACATCTGAAAGCCTGACAAGCAAAATCATTGAATTTACAGGCACTGATAACCTTTATTTCTTTGATGCGATTGCTCCTGTTATAGAAAAAGACTCAATAGACTTTGAAAAGGCCTTTTTCGCCAACAGATACAACAAAGGCGATGAAGCCGCTTATATAAATTGCCCGATGGACAGGGAGGAATACGACATCTTCTTCGATAAACTTACCAGCTCGCCAACAATTGAGTTAAAGGAATTTGAGAAGGACGCAAAATTCTTTGAATCATGCCTACCCGTGGAGGTTCTGGCTAAAAGGGGCAAAGACACTTTAAGATACGGGCCAATGAAGCCCGTCGGTCTTGTTGACCCGAGGACGGACAGAGAGAACTACGCAGTCATCCAGCTCCGGCAGGATAACAAGGCCGCCACTCTTTATAATATGGTGGGCTTCCAGACAAATTTAAAGTGGGGGGCGCAAAAAGAACTTATACATTGCATTCCCGGGCTGGAAAACGCTTTAATAGCAAGGTACGGAGTAATGCACCGGAACACATTCATCCACAGCCCGAGTGTATTGACCCCGGCCTTAAATGCCAAAACAAGGAATGACCTGTTTTTTGCCGGGCAGATAACCGGGGTGGAGGGATATACAGAATCTATTGCAACGGGCATGCTTGCAGGACTGAACATGGCAAGACTTATCAGAGGCGAGGCGTTGCTATATCTTCCGCAGACAACAATGCTGGGCGGATTATGCGCCTATATTACGCATACCGGGCACAAAAACTTCCAGCCTGTAAACAGCAACTGGGGCTTATTAGACCCGCCAATAAAACAAAAGAACAAGAAACTCAGGCAACAGATGCTGGCCGAGCGGGCGATGAGTTATTTCTGATTTTCCGAAACAGGTTGGACAAAATTGGACAAAATTGGACAAAATTTGACAAAATTTGACAAATTTTAAAAAAAATTTAACTTTTTTGACATTTTGACTTCCGATTATCAAAATTATTATTTATATATTAAGTATTAATATTATTATACCATATTTTGCGGCAATTTTCATTATTATTACTGTCTGGTAAAAGTTTTTTGTTATTACTATACTATTACTATGATTGAACATATAAGAAATTTTTGCATAATAGCACACATAGACCACGGAAAATCCACGCTCGCCGACCGCCTGCTGGAAAAAACCGGCACTATAACAGAACGGGAAATGCAGGCGCAACTGCTCGACACAATGGACATTGAGCGGGAGAGGGGCATAACAATTAAGCTTCAGGCCGCAAGAATGAACTATAAGTCCGATGACGGCAATAAGTACATACTCAACCTCATAGACACGCCCGGTCACGTTGATTTTAGCTACGAAGTATCACGCAGTCTGGCGGCATGCGAAGGCGCACTGCTTGTGGTAGATGCGGCGCAGGGAGTGGAAGCTCAGACCATGGCCAATGTTTACCTTGCCATAGAGCAGGATTTGGAAATCATCCCAATTATAAATAAAATCGACCTGCCAAACGCAGAGCCGGAACGTGTAAAGCAGGAAATTGAGGACATACTGGGGATTGATACGTCCAATGCAGTGCTTGTCAGCGCAAAGTCCGGCATAGGTATAGAAGAAGTGCTTGAAGCAATAGTAAAATATGTCCCGCCGCCGGCTGATACCACCCAAAAACCCTTAAGAGGGCTGGTTTTCGATAGCTGCTACGACCCTTATCTTGGGACAATCGCATACTTTAAGGTAATTGACGGCAGTATTAAAGACGGCGATGAAATAAGGTTTATGGCCAACAAAAAAAATTACGAAGTCACTGAACTAGGCTATATGCGGCCTTTTAGGACTCCGGTGAAAGAATTAAAAACCGGTGAAGTAGGCTATCTGGCCGCTTCTATCAAGGAAGTGTGCCAGTTTGTCGGTGATACGGTTACACTCGCTAAAAACCCCGCAAAAGAGCCCCTTCCGGGCTATAAAAAGGCCGTGCCAATGGTTTTCTGCGGCATGTACCCGGTTGATAACGATGAATACCACGAGCTGAAAGACGCTCTGGAAAAGCTAAAACTTAACGACTCCAGTATTGTATTCGAACCGGAAACCTCTTCTGCATTGGGCTTTGGGTTTAGGTGCGGGTTCCTCGGCCTTCTGCATATGGAAATTGCGCAGGAAAGGCTGGAAAGAGAATACAACCTGTCGCTTGTTACCACAGCCCCGAGCGTTGTTTATCACGTAACAAAGAGCAATGGCGATGTAATTCACGTTGACAACCCGTCAAACCTGCCTAACCCGCAGTACATTGAATATATTAAAGAACCTTATGTAAAAGTTGATATAATCACCCCGAACGACTATGTGGGCAGCCTGATGGAGCTTTCCCAGACAAAGCGGGGCATATACAAAAATATGAAATATATAGACAAAGTAAGAGTTGAACTTGAATATGAAATACCGCTAAACGAGTTGATAACTGACTTTTACGACCAATTAAAGTCCCGCTCCAAAGGATATGCGAGCATGGACTACGAGTTCAGCGAATACAAACGCTCTGACCTCGTCAAGCTCGATATAATGCTCTCAGGCGAAGTCGTGGACGCATTAAGCACAATAGTCCACAGGGACAATTCTTTCCACATAGGACAAAAGCTTGCCAGCAAGTTAAAGGAAATCATCCCACGGCAAATGTTTGAAGTGCCCATACAGGCCGCAATCGGCGGTAGGGTAATCGCAAGGACAAACGTAAAAGCATTGAGGAAAAACGTTATTGATAAGTGCTACGGCGGTGATATTTCAAGGAAAAGAAAACTGCTGGAAAAACAAAAAGAGGGCAAAAAGCGCATGAAGGCTGTGGGCAAGGTGGAAGTGCCGCAGGAAGCGTTCATGGCCGTGCTTAGTTTAGAGGAATGAAACAAGGCTTGAAAATGATATCAAAAAATGATATTATAAGTATAATAGAAAACTAAAATTTAATGACAAAAAGAGATAAATTAAAGCAAAAAATTTCAGAAGGCAAAATTATTTCTTTTAATGAAGCTGACACGGTTCTTAAAGAAGCAGGATATATTCCTGAAAGCCCAGGTTCAGGAAGTTCGCATATAACGTACAGAAAAACCGGTAAAAATCCTATGAAAAAAAATCTTGAATATTATCTTAACTTAAACTGGTCATATCGATTTGAATGGAGCGATGAAGATAATTGTTATATTGCCTCTGTGGCAGAGCTGCCGGGATGTATATCCGATGGTAAAACCATTGAAGAAGCCGCAAAAATGATAAAAGACGCACTAAAAAGTCATATTTCAACAATGATAAATCATGGAGATAAAATTAATGAACCCCCCAGACCGGAAGAATACAAAGGCAAAATTCTTTTAAGGACAACTCCTCAAAAACATTACAAGCTGGTAAAAAAAGCAAATGCACAGGGGAAAAGTCTTAATAAATTTTTGGATGAAATTATCGATAAGGAAATAGCATAAACTTGCCAGAGGTGCATATCTGCCGGATAATGTCATTGCGAGGAGCGCCCGCAGGGCGCGACGTGGCAATCTGGCCGTTGTGGGATATAAAAAGAAACTTATTGAGAATTAGAATTTTATGAATAAAAATGAAATTAATGAAAAATTTATTCAAGGAATTGATCAATTAGCAAAAGAATTTCACAATATTAAGCTGATTCATGACATTAATGTAAAATTTGCAGAAATGGTCGGAAATAATGAAGATATTCAAAAACCAAATTATTTTTGGTGGTGGCTTCAAAGAATATATTCTGGTGATATGTTACTGGAATTGACAAGGATAGTTGATACGCAAAAAGATTCTTTTTCTTTAACAAATTTACTTAAAAAATTGAAAAACACTCAATATTTATCAGCAGATACTTTTTTAATAACGTATCTTGAAAAACGAGATGGAAATACTTATGGTAATTCACCTGAAGAAATTAAACAGCAATTTTTTGAGGAGGTTAATAATTCCTGCGTTAACATTATGATAGATAGCGATATTGCAATGCTGAATGAACAATTTGAGCCTTTAAGGTTAGTAAGAGATAAATTTATTACTCATAATGATAAAAACAAAGAAAAATATGGAATGCATTCAAGCCCCTCCCTGGATTGACAAATCCACACCTAAAAAATATGAAAAAACCTTATAATTCTGTTAAAATACTAATAATAAGAATTTGAGAATAATTATGGCAACACCACACGATAGATTAAACGAAAAAATAAAAACACTGAAGGACTTTGAGGCCATTGAAGCCCTGGACTTTATTGAATATCTCGAACAAAAAAGAACCAGGGAATTAAAAGAAGCTTTTGAAAATGCCCCTGAGGTGGATGAGCCCTTAACAGAAGAAGAAATACAAGCCTTTAAACAAGCGGAAAAAGATGTAGAAAAAGGGGAAACACTTTCTTATGAGGAGGTTTTTGGTAAAGATGACGAAATATAACGTAGAATTTGCCAAAAATTTTGATAAATCTTTTTCCAAACTTGATAAAACAGTTCAAAAACAAATAAAAGGTGTTATTTCAAATTTTTTAAATAACGCCAAAAATGTTGATTTGATAAAATTAAAAGGGCATAAGGATTATTACAGGATTAGAAGCGGAAACTACAGAATTATATTAAAAAAATATGATGATTTATTGCTTATTGTTTTTGTAGATGTAAAACACAGGCAGGAAGTTTATAAAGATTTGTGATTAATATTATTAAACAAAAAATCCACACCAACCAGCGTCTTACAAAAGAAGACGGGCTTGCGCTGTATGCGAGCAATGACCTGTTGGCATTGGGCGAATTGGCGAGCTATAAAAACCCGAGCAAGAACGTTTACTGGATAAATAATCACCATTTTAACGTCACAAATATATGCGAGGGCACGTGCAAATTTTGCGCCTACCGCAGGGAAAAAGGACAGGACGGCGCATTTATATATGACCTTGAAAAGGCAGAGGAATACTTATCCGGTATAAGCAAGAATGTAAAAGAAATACATATTGTTTCAGCGCTGAACCCTGATTGCAACCTTAAATTCTACAAAAATTTATTAAAATTATGCGGAAAAATACTTCCTGATAAGCATATACAGGCATTCACCGCTGTGGAAATCGACTATCTGGCAAAACTTGAGGGGTTGTCAGCACAAGAAGTACTTAAAGAGCTTATTACAAGCGGGCTGGGGTCTATTCCCGGGGGAGGAGCTGAGATTTTTGCTGACAGGGTAAGGCAAAAAGTCTGCCCGGAAAAAATATCAGGGAAAAGATGGCTGGAAGTAACAGAAACAGCTCACGGATTAGGATTAAAAAGCAACGTAACCATGCTCACCGGCATAGGCGAAACACCGGAAGAAAAAATTGAACATATGCTATCAGTAAGAGATTTACAGGATAGGACCGGCGGATTCATGGCATTTATACCTCTGTTTTGTCACTATGAAAATACAGAAATACCAGCTTCAAATAAACCTACAGGAATTGAAATACTTAAAGAATTTGCTATCGCGAGGTTAATGATGGATAACATCCCGCATATTAAGGCATTTAGAATACAGACCGGTACAAAGCTGGCGCAGATAAGCCTGAGCTTTGGAGTGGATGATCTTGACGGTACAGTGATGGAGGAAAAGATAACACGCTTTGCCGGAGCCAAAGACCCTGATGCGCTTATGAGAGAAGAAATAGAACACCTTATAACCTCAGCAGGCAAAATTCCTGTTGAGAGGGATACTATTTATAACCTCATATAAATTTTCCCAATAAAAAGCCGCTTTGGAAGCGGCAACTGGACCGGGGTAAATTGATTACTATGTAGTTTTAGTGATCTTACAGAATATGGTCTTTAATATATTTCTTAATCAAAAAGTAAAAGACTATGCTGCTTTTTTAACAGTTTTAGCTTTAACTGACTTTAAAGATGATTTATTTGCGGCGGGCTCTGCCTTCTCTGCAGTTTGTTGTGATTTTTCTGTAGTTTTATCTTCTGCAACTGTTTCTTTGCCTGCTTCTTTTTCTCCTTTTTCTTCAGTTACTTTATCTTCACCATCTTCTTTTGGATTTTCTTCTGCTTTTGCTTCTTCTTTTTCTTCAACCTCTTTGGCTTCTTTAGCTTCGCTTTTTTCAATAATTTTATCTACAAGTTTGTCTATAACATCTAACAGACGATTTGCCACTAATTCTCCTATATCAGGGCCCTTCTTAAATTCCGGCTGAGGAGCCTGTGGGGCCTTCTGTGCTATTTCCTGCGCTTTTTCCTTTGATTCTTTTGTACCGTTAGTTGATAAATCTGTTAATAACTGGATAATCATTTGAATCAACTGCATCATTAAGTTGTCTTGTTTTTGAGGCTTTTCAGCCTTTTCGCCCTTTTCACATTTGGCTGATTTTTCACATTTTCCCATTTTTCCTGCTTCTTCTGTTTTACTTGTTCCTTGTTGAGCAAAAATGCTATCAGCCTGGCCTGCTTTGCCCGCCTGAATTTGTTGATTAGCAAATCCAACATTTGATTGAATTTGCAAACCTTTCATCTTTACTTGATTTTGAATCATAACTGCCTCCTTTCTGAGGATTAAATAAATACGGTTACATTTAAGATACGGGAATAAAAATAAAATTACTTATTATGTTATTATAAAAACAACCGGATATATAAAATTAATATATTTTTTATCAAAAACAGCAAATTTAACATTTTATTAATTATTTAACAGGGGTTAAATAATCCTCAAAAACACTGATAGAAAGCTTTAAGCATTACAAGTTGTTTTTAAAGGTTCAGCATGATAACATAGATATACTTAAATCACCTGAAGGAAACAAAACCTCAGCTGAAAGGAGGTTCGAGTTAATTGGCTGAAATAGAAATAGGGCAAAATGAAAGCATCGAAAGCGCCCTTAAACGATTCAAGAAAAAGATACAAAAAGCAGGTATCTTATCTGAAGTCAAAAAAAGGGAAAGATACGAAAAGCCCAGCGTAAAGAAAAGACGCAAGTCTGAAGCAGCACGCAAGAGGCGTCATTAAGCTAAATTAATTCAAATATTTTTAAATACAAAAATGCGGAGGCAAGTATTAACACTACTCCGCTAAATTTGTTGATTAAATATGAATAGTTCCTTATATATGTCATTTTCTTGAATAAAGAAGCAAATAAGCCAACAAAAAGTATTATTAAACTCTGTCCCAGAGCATAAAGGAAAAGCAGTATTCCTCCCTGTACAAGGTTTGCCTTAAATGAAGCATAAGCCATAATCCCGGCCAGTATAGGTGTTGCGCAGGGCGTAGAAGCAATAGCGAACGCACCGCCCAACAGAACAGGATATAAAAAAACATTATTACTTTTATTTTGCGGCATCTGACTTATTAAAACCGGCATGGGTACTTCAATAACCTCCAGTAACGTAAGTCCCATAACTAGTATCAGTGATGATAGTATAAGCCCGAGATACGGATTAGTATGAAAACCCAGTGTCTTGCCGGTAAAAGCCGCTATTATTCCCAGGGTAGTCAAAACCATCGACAACCCAAGTATAAAAAATAATAGCTGGATTACGGTTTTTTTAGTTGTGTTATCTGAATAACCTCCAATGTAACCGATAACTATCGGCAAAATCCCTAATGTACAGGGAGAAATAGAACTTATTACCCCTCCGGCAAAAACCGCCGGAAAAATCCAAAATGAAAACTGGTTTATGTTATTTAAATCCATTATTTAATCCTGTCTAAACATTCCTTTAATTTTTGTTTTGTCGCATAACCCTTAATTTTGCACTGCTGAGAGCCGTTTTTATCAAGAAAAACCAGGGTCGGCACAACATCTACATTGTAACGTGTAATTAACTGGCTAACAGTCGGGGTTTGCTGGCTTACGTTATACTTTTGAAAAATTATGCTGCTGTATTCCGGGGAATTTCTTAATGGAGCAATTTCTTTTTCAATTCTCTTGCAGTCATAACACATAGGTGAAGTAAACTGTAACACCGTAGCTTTCCCCGGGTCTGCCACAGCGCAGCATGATTCACTGTCTGCCGGCATCTTAAAAAAGTAATACAGGGCCAAAGGGAGAATAAAGATGACCAAAATAGCGATAAAACTTGATTTTTTCATAAATTTACCTTCTAACCTCCTATAGTAATATTTTAGACACATTATTTTATTACGACAAATTTATTTTTTTATCGCCAAAGAGTATAAAAAATAGCATTACAAAAGAGACCCCTTCGGGTCTCTTTCAGAAATCTTTTAGTTTATAACAAACTTACTTAGATACGATTTCTTTGAATTTCTTTCCTGCTGAGAAAGCTGGAACTGTTTTAGCAGGGATTTGAATTTCTGAACCGGTTTGTGGGTTTCTACCTGTTCTGGCAGCTCTCTTGCGAGCTTCGAATGTTCCAAATCCAACTAAAGTAACTCTTTTACCTTTAGCAACTGTCTTTTCGATAGAGTCAATCATTAAAGAGATAACTTCAGCAACCTGCTTTTGAGGCATTCTAGTTTTCTTAGCGATTTCCTTTACTAATTCTTCTTTATTCATGGGTTCCTCCTTTAACTAAACATCTTAATTATACTGATTTTCTGAAAATACGCAATACCCTTTTCAAAAAAAACTTCTAAATTGGTAAAAAATAGGTATTATAAACTAGCCATGGTGTCCTATATTGACAAAAACAATTTTTAAACTTTACTTTACAGTCTGGTATGGTCTATAAGCTTTTTCAAGTCTTTTCCCCATGACCCTTCCCAATTTTCGATAATTACATCTGCCGGGGTTTTATTTTGTGAAAGCAATTCCTTTAATTTATCAAGATAAAGAGATTCTTCTCCAAGAGAATAATCGGCTATTGAGACTAATTCCTTTGCTATATCAGCAATTCCAGACAAACCATTTTTAGTGACAGAATGCCTTAATTCATTCCTTTCATGCCAGCTCAATTTTTTTACGAGATCCCATGCCGCATCCATAGCACCTTCATTATATAAAATACCTTTTACCATTGCCGCAAAAGCCATGGCCATTCCGACAGACTGACTGTCACAGTTTCTTATTTCAATTAAATTCTTCACCCTTACATCCGGGAAAAACGTTGATAAATGAAGCTGCCAATCTCTCATAGTTGCCTTATACTTATTCATATATTCCCTGAAAGTCATGCCTTTAAGCGGCAAGAGACTGCCTTCTTTTTCTACAAAAAACATTGGCACATCAAGTAAAACTTCTACATAATCATCAAAACCAAAATCTTCCTCAAAAATTTTCTGGCTGATAAGACCGCACCGATCATTATCAGTATCGAGCCAGCCCATTGCGCGATAACTCTTATACCCGCTCAACTTCCCTTCCCTGACAGGAGAATTTGAGAACATGGCTGTTATTAAAGGGGATATTCCGAGTGCAACCCTGAGTTTTTTCATGGCATCTTCTTCTGAGCCATAATCAATAGATGCCTGAACTCCGGCTGACTCCATCATCATAACAAGTCCCTTGCTGCCTCTTTGCGGCAGGTAATTTCTCATTACTTCATACCTGGACTTTGGAATCATATTTATCTTGCTGTATGTAGACAACGGCTGAACACCATATCCAAGCCATGTTATCCCCATATCATCGCTCAATCTGCGAGCCCTTCCATTGAATTCATTAATCGCATTTTCATGCTCTTCTAAATTCACAAAAGGCTTTGTGCTGTATTCAAACTGAGCGCCGGGCTCAAGAGTTATTTCACCTGTAGAACATTGTAATCCGAGGATATTATCTCCTTCATAAACTTCCTCACATTCACCCGGAATTTTTATTCTTTTTATAAATTCTGCCACTCCGCTTTTTCCATTGTATGGAATTGCATGAAATGTCTTTGAATCAACGCCAATTCTTTCAAACTCAACTCCAATTTTAAAATCAGACTTGTTTTTACATCCCATAAAAAAATAATCCGCCAACTGGGATTTATCTGTTATATAATCGCTTTTATCCAACATCTGGTTCATAAAATTACCTTTTTATAATTTTATATTACAAGTGAATTATTATTTTAACATTAGGAGAAAAAATTGGACTACCTTAAAAGAGCAAAAAAATTCAGGACTAAAAAAAGGCTGGGACAAAATTTTCTCGTTGATGAAAATATAATTTCTACAATTATAAGTATAGCAGACATTAAAAATGACGAAACCATTCTGGAAATAGGCCCGGGAAGCGGGTTTGTGACTGAACAGCTTGCGCAAAAAGCAAATAAAATAATAGCGGTTGAGCTGGACAAAGATGCGGTAAAGATCATTAAAAAGCTGCCTTTTTCAAATATAGAAGTAATTCAGCAGGACATTTTAACTGTAAACTTTTGTGAATTAACCCAAACTCCGTTAAAAATCGTTGCAAATATCCCCTACTATATAACCAGCCCTATCCTGAGCCATATATTAGGAGAAATAAACCAGCCCGAGTG
Source organism: uncultured Gammaproteobacteria bacterium (assembly GCA_964558005.1). Classification (GTDB taxonomy): domain Bacteria; phylum Cyanobacteriota; class Vampirovibrionia; order Gastranaerophilales; family UBA9971; genus JANQGS01. Next base: position 14,924 of record CAZLCO010000012.1, read on the forward strand.
GGAAAACAGGAAATTAACCAGCGAAATTATATTAATGGTCCAGTACGAAGTCGCTAAAAGGATTGTGGCTGATGCAACCAGCAGCGCAAAGGAATACGGACTCTTATCAATACTGGTAAATTACTGGTGCGAAACTGAATTTATATGCAAAGTGACGGCTGACAGTTTTTATCCACCGCCCAAAGTGGATTCGGCACTAGTAAGGCTAAAAGTAAGAAAAGAACCGTTAATAAAACTGGAAAATCCGACCCTTTTCCGGCAGGTAACGCAGGCAGCGTTTGGTAAAAGACGAAAAACAATAAAAAATGCGCTGGTCATGGGCGGATTTAATGCCGAAAGTGTTACTTCAGCGCTGGAAAAAGCCGATATTGAACCAAACAGGCGAGGTGAGACACTATCGATAGAGGATTATGAAAGCGTTTCTGTAGGATTAAATATCCAATAGCCAAAATCCTGCCTCAATTTATTCAATCTTTGAGACATACTTAATTTTTGACCCGGCTCCGGCCCAAGAAATCTGGCATATAAGCCTTTTATCTCAGGAGGTACAGCATTCCAGTTCCAATTATGATTAAGACTCATTTTTCTGAAAGTATCTGCAATAAATTCATCTGGATGAGTAGTAGCATAATCGCTTATATGTTCTTTAATTAAAGGAAAATACTTAGCATCCTTACCTCTCCATTCGAACATACTAAAACCCCAGTTTTTTGAATGCAACTTATGTCCTATTTCATGTATAGTCGTTGAAAATACTCCGTATTCAGAAGCACTTATTCTAATTTTTCCAAGTGTATGAGCTGTACCTGCAGCGGGTCCTTTACCAGATACATATAACCGAGAATGTATTTCAAGGCCTTTTGGAACAACAAAACCCTGACCTTTGACATGCTTAAAAGCTCTTAAAGCTTCCTTTGCACAGTACAATTCATCCTCTCCAATTTTTGAAGTTTTAAATACAATTTTAGTACCAAGCTCACGTACCAATTCTTTTATTTGTTCTAAATACAATGCACCCTGACCGGAAGAAAAATATTCACCCCTTCGCTGCGACCTCTGCATTGTTCTACACAGCCTATTTAAAGGTTTAGACGTATATTTTATAACAGCACCTATACTCAAAACACTTCCATTTAATTATTACAAAAGTAGTACCCTAATATAAAAACGGCGCCTTGGAAAAAATTGCTTTTTTTATCTCCACCAGAAAAAATACACCTGTAGTTGGATGTCATAATATATACTTATGAGATAATTAAGATACATAAACTGCTTCATTATCTTCTTCAATAGCTCTTGTCTCAAAAGCTCGTGACCCTTCTTGCAAGGGTCTTTTTTTATGCGAAGCAGAAGCGTTAAAAAAGGGGAACTTACTCCGCTTCAAAAAACCTGGCATTTATCCCACCGAGACCTATTCTTACCCTGACCAGCCGCAAACAGCCGGGGCATCTTCCTTCATATGCAGTACCCGATTTGTTTACATATATCCTGTTGTATAAGTTGCAGCATTTAAATAAAACACTGATATACTTGCGTTTTGCCACTTTGTTTACTGTAAAGTTTATTTTTTAACCTGTACATTTTTTCATAATTATAGACGATGTTTTGCACTAAGGAAACTATTAATATGAATGTTGTACTCCTTAGAAGACGACGATACACATATCCCTATTTAGCTATGCATCCCTGATGGATCATAGCTTTTTTTTGCGAAAGCGAGCAGAGGCTGAAGGGCTGAGGCGATGAGCCTAAGCTCGTAATGCCGTTTAATGCTAGCTTTCAAGATTTTAAAGTGAAAACGTTAAATTAAATACGGTCTGGTGATATCCTGCCACCGCCAGATAAACGTTTTCTCAGCACATCAACCTTGTCTTCATATTCTTCCAACTTTTTAATATCATCCCTGATTTTATCCTGGGATTTTATACAACTTTCAATATCAAACTTGGAGCAAGCCCCCATAGAAATAAGTATATTCCCCAGCTTCATTGCAGGATTTGATGCCTGCTCCGCCAATGCTTCTTTTAATTGCGGCAGAGTAATTACCTTATTTTTTACAAGCAAATTTCCGAGTTTTGTTAACTGTTGATAATTGGATTTTTTTTCTATAAAGGATGAACAAAGCTCAACAACGCTAAGGTCATTAATCCTTGTCTCGCCTGTTATAAGCCCCGACTCCCTAAGCGCATTCGCAATAACTTCTGCCGCGTTTATACCCAGCGACCTGAAAGTTTCTACATTTAAATTTGTTATAACTACCTGCTGTTCATCCATAAACTTATTTTATCAGACTTTTTACCGCATTTAAAATATCTTTTTCTTTCATAAATGCTTCACCTATTAATGCGCCTGAAGCCCCGCATTCTTTAAGTTTTTTGATATCATCACGGGTCTGTATACCTGATTCACTAATTACAAAAGTATTTTCCGGGACTCCGCCTGCTAAAATATCACAGGTAACCTGCAAATCCGCTTGAAATGTTTTTAAATCCCGATTATTTATTCCTATGATTTTAGCACCTATATCGGCGGCAATATCGAATTCCTCTCTGTCATGCGCTTCTACCAGCACATCAAGCCCTATTTCTTTTGAAAGGTCAAAATAATCCTTTAGCTGAATTTTATCCAGCGCCGACACTATAAGCAAAATAATGTCAGCCCCTATTATTTTGGTTTCATAAACCTGAAACTCATCGACTATAAAATCTTTTCTTAAAATTGGCAGGTCAACCGCTTGGGTTATATCTTTTAAATATTGAATACTTCCCTGAAAAAATCTTTCGTCGGTCAAGACCGAAATAGCTCTTGCCCCGGCTTCTGCGTATATTTTAGCTATTTCAACATGATTAAAATCCTGTCTGATTATACCTTTTGACGGAGAAGCTTTTTTAACTTCCGCAATTAAAGAAAATTCATCCTTGCGTAAAACCTCATAAAAACTTTTTACAGGCTTTTTTTTATTTAAAACTTCCTGCGTTTTATGCTCAAGGATTTCCTGAAGTATGGTCATGCTTTTATTCAATAATTTTAATCTGGTCAGGTGAATTTATTATAACTTCCGGTTTTCCGTTAGAAATTCTTATTATGCCTTCTACCATAACCTTTTTATTTTTAAAATAAATTTCCGGTTCATCAATCCCAGCATCTATAAAAGCCGGAATATTAACGTTATAAATTAACGCACTCAGTGATGTGTTAAAGTTCTTACCAAAATTCAGGAAAATAACTTTTGAATTATCGGTTATTTTACAGTTCTGAATTTCCCCTTCAATTCTTGCATACTGGCTGGTATGCGAAATAAGCTGGACAAAATTATCCGCTTTAATTACTGCATTGCTGACGCAAAATGCGCTGCCCTGAAGGCATATAGCAAGCAATGCTGTTAAGACAATAACTCTCTTCTTCATCTCTTTTCTTCTACCTTAGTTCTTACCTTATTTAAAATTATAAGTATTATAATTATACTTACTAAAAAAATAAAAGTCATATTTTATACAAAAATTAATATAAATAAATTAAATTACTATTTTAACTTTCATATTATCTACCTTTTCTCCTCGGGTCAGCTTTTTACAGTTTTCAAGGGTATTCTTAACCATAACCATAAACTTTTTGTCCGTATTAACAAACAAAAAATACGCTGACTTACTGTCTATAAGCCTCGACACATCATCAATAAGCAGCTCGCCCCTGTCAGAAAGTTCAAAAATAGTAAAAGACAACGGGTCAGAAACAGAACTCTCCAGATAACAGTCACTCTTTACGCTGTAAACACGAGTAACATCCCTGACAGCAGGCCTGTTTTTTTCCGTAACAAGCCAGTGCCACAGGTTATCTATTATATTCCCGACTCTTATTTTTGATTCATCCATTAAATAATTTTAATACAAGCAGAAGCAATTACTCCTGTAGTGTCAGTATTATTATTTTTTAAATCAAAATCAAACCTGTCCGGAACTGCAATATAAGACACCGAAATAACTGTAAACATCGCAGCCGCATATATTAAACTTAATAATCCTTTTTTTACCCAACCACTGTTAAACATCTTCTGCATCCCTCTCTTTTTATTTCCCCTTGTTTCCCTGAAATTTCCCCGTAAAAAACCTGCCTTTTTATTACCCTATATTTATAAAAACAAGGGCTAAGAAGTTTTTGATCTATTACGCAGGACAATTTTATTAATATTTTGTGTATTTAATAAAAAATAGATATTAGTGCTATAAAAAAGAATTAATGAGAAATCCCGTTTTATATAAAAACATCTATTTTTAGCATGTAACGATTTCGTTACAAACTTGTTGTGTTTGACTTCCCACTCCCTGTTCCTTAAAATTAAGGCATACAAATAAAAACAACGGAGTTAAACAGGTGAGTATTAAGGTAGCGGTAATTGGATGTGGGACATGGGGCAAAAACCTCGTAAGAAATTTTTATAACCTCGAAGCCCTGTACAGCGTTTGCGATATAGATTCCGGGCTAATTTGCAGCGTCGCAGAAGAATATGAAGGGGTTAAATGTATTTGTGACCTTGATGAACTTTTGGAAACAGATGAAATCAAAGGTGTTGTCATAGCAACCCCCAGCCATACTCATTATCCGCTGGTAAAAAAAGCTTTAATGGCCGGCAAGGATGTTTATGTAGAAAAACCCATAGCCACAAATAGTGAAGAGGCAAGGGAATTAATGAATTATGCAGAAGAACAAGGCCTCGTCCTGATGGTTGGGCACCTGCTTTTATACCACCCGGCAGTTAACAGACTTAAATCACTAATAAAAGGTGGGGTCCTGGGAGAAATCACATACCTGCAAAGTGACAGGCTCAATGTAAATTTCTTCAGAAACGACAGAAATGTGCTATGGGATTTAGCACCGCATGACCTGTCTATGGCGGGCTATGTGCTTGACAGAAAACCCCTTAACGTAAAATCAGCGGTAGGTTATTCGGTAAATAACGATGATATAGTCGATATTACACACATAGACGTTAATTTTGAAGACGATATCCCTGTCCACCTTAGTGACAGCTGGATACATCCGGTTAAAAGGGTCGTGCTTATGGTCAGGGGGACTAAGGCCACCGCTGTGCTTGACGACACAATCCCCGGCAAAAAACTAATGATTTACGAAAACCAGACACCTGATAAAAGAATTGTGGAAACTCCTGACTATATTGAAATCGAGCCCTTAAAGCTCGAATGCCAGCATTTTTTAAACTGCATAAAAACTCGCATAAAATCAAGAACAGATGGCATTAACGGTTATGAAACCGTAAAAATCCTTGAGGATGCGGAAAAAATTATGCTCGGGAATAAATACTCAAAAATAAGCAATATAAAGCTTGCCTCGTCAAGAAGAAAGAGATGAGTACCCTATCACATTAGCCAGCGCATCGCTCCTGCTATGCGAAACGCTCACCGCCCAGGCATTAACACCTAACTTCTGTTCCAGCTCCTTAGCTTTGCTATAAAGGTTTATGGATACCCGTCCGTTATTTTCCCTTGTCACTTCCACATCTTTCCAGTTAATACCCTTATTCCAGCCCAGTTTATTTATACCGACACCCAGTGCCTTGGAAACAGCTTCTTTGACGGCAAACCTGACTGATAGCCTCTGTGCGGCAAGTCTGGGATTAGAAAGACAATAACTAATTTCAACTTCAGTAAAAGTTTTTTCTAAAAACTTATGGCCGTACTTTTTAAAAACTTCATCAATCCGGCTTATTTCGCAAATGTCATTCCCCAATATAATCTTCATTTTGGCACATCATAGATACAACTAAATCCTTAAACAACTCCTCAACATCTTCCGGCGGCAAATATTTTAACATTTCTATTGCAGACATTACGACATCATTATCATCGTACCATCTTTTGCTATCATCAGCCATTTCATTGTTTAAAATTTCCAAAAAGTTATCCTTATTAGTCTGTTTATTGATTGCTGATTGTATAATATCCAGAGCAAAAGCATTTCTGGCTCCATAATCAAGTCCTTTTAAGGACTCTACAATAGTCCTTAAATTATCTTCTTTATCGTACCAGCGATTATAACTCATCAGCCTCTCTGAATTCCTCTAATCCTTTATGATTAAATTATTCGAGCTTTTTTTGTAAAACTTAATATATATACTAGTATATGTTAAAATCAAAACATCATTTTTTTGTATTATTTAAGGTTTTTTCATTAAAATAAATATGTTTACAAAAGTTAAAATAAAGGCTTTTTTATGAAAATCAGAAAATTAACACTTGGAATTGATATAGGCGGCACAAAAATATATTTTGCCCTTGTTGAAAACGGAAAAATCATAGACGAAGTCCTATCATACTCCACTCCTGATAGCGCCCAAGGAATTCTAAACTGTCTCACTAAAGGAATAAATAATTTTTCTGACATAACTGCTATCGGAATAGCCACCGCAGGCACCGTTGACCTGGAAAATTCAAAAGTAACCGGCTCAACAGGCAACTTGCCCGAAGGATACAGCGAGCTTGAACTCGGAAAAACACTTCAGGATAAATTTAAAATACCTGTATTAATTGAAAATGACGCTAACGCCGCAGCATACGCTGAATATAAAGAAGGAAACGCAAAAGGACACAGAAATACAATTACTATAACACTCGGCACAGGAGTAGGCGGTGGAATAATTATCGAAGGCAAAATACTAAAAGGCTCCACCGGCGCTGCTGCTGAGGTCGGCCATATTCCCATAACATGGGAGAAAAAAAGAAAATGTACATGCGGAAACTGGGACTGCTGGGAAGCATACGCCTCGGGTACGGCATACAATAAATACAAAGACCACGATATGTGGGAAGAATATGTAGCAATGGGGCTTTCTGCCCTGATAAATATTTTTGAGCCGGAAAGTATTATACTGAGCGGCGGTATGGCAAAACTTATAAATTATGAAACTCTTGAAGCTAAAGTTAAAGAAAGAGTACTATTAGCTAAAACTCGCCTGCTTCCCGCAAGATTTGAAAATTATGCGGGGTTAATCGGTGCGGCTTTGCTTGTTTAATATAAATTTTTTTTAAATACAGTTAACTTTTTTTTCAGGAGTTTTTATACTATATAAACTCAGAGCTTTGAAATGAGTATAAATCATATAAATACAATCCCAGGCTATTGTTATCAAAAAAACATGACTTCAATAGCATTTACAAAAAATCAAAGAAAAAAAGACAAAATACCGCCATTTCTATCATATAATTATATAAAACCTCCGCCAAAAACAGCTACAGGATATCAAACGGGATTTTTCAAATCCTGCACAGCCACAGAAAGTGTCAAAATTAAAAATGCCAGAGAAATCAAAATCCCAAGTGAAGGGGTTAACCTTCAATGCATTTACTCACCGGCTGCCCCTGGCAAACCAACAGTGCTTTTCTGTCACGGAAATGGCACTAACATATACGAAACTCAAGAAGTAGGAATTCATTATGCAAATAAAGGTATTGGCGTTCTAATGCTTGAATATCCCGGCTATGGAAGAACTAGTGGCTGGGCGACCGAACAAAATCTTTACCAGAGCGCAAAAGACGGAATTAAATTTCTGAATAGTCAGGGAGTAGAAAACAAAGATATAATTGCACACGGCCATTCATTAGGCGGACCTGTTGCCGCTTATGCAGCGGCGCAAAATACCCAAAATCCATTAAAAGCATTAATACTGGACAGCACAATGCCTAATACTACAAAACTGGTAGAGGACTGGATTAACAGAGGAACTATAGTCATCGGTGGGCCTACTCCGGGACCAAAGCTTTATGAAAAACTATGTAATGATTTTGAAAATGCTTTGTTTCCAACAGAAAAATACCTTGCAGCTTTACCGGAAAAAACCGCAGTAATGGTAATACATTCAGCAAACGACGAAGTGATTGACGAAGAAATCGGAAAAATGCTTATAGATAGAGCAAAAAACTCCAGGCCAGATGCTGTTACCTTATGGGAAGAAAGCTCAGAAAGCAAAATGTCTTTTTTCCCTCTTACATTTATACCCCTTTATACATCATCGCATCAGAACTATGATGCAAGAATGCCAATGATAACAAATTATATACAAAGCCTCTCTTAATTTTATTAGTTAAATAAATATTAAATTAAAACTATTTTCATAAATTTTGCTATAATTTCATTATGGAAACAGAACTTTATAAGCAAATATTTGATGACCTGCCTGAAGGCGCTGCTATATGCGACTCCAAAAATGTAATTATTGATATAAACAAGACTTTTGAGAAGCTAAGCAGGTATTCCAGTAAAGAAGTAAAAGGCAAAAACCTGCTTGATATAATAAATTTCAGCAAAGGATCATGCGAAATATGCCTGAATGAAGAAGATGATGAAGAAAGTGCGGCCTACCAGCTCGGAGAACTCAAAGATAAAAACAATAAATTAAACTGTATAAGGATAAATTACTCAAAAACAGCTGATAACAATATTGTTTATCTTATTATCCCTTTTTCAAGCATCGCATTTTTAAACCAGGCGCATATCGACTTTGTCAGTACAGTAAGCCATGAATTAAGAACCCCTCTTACCAGCATTAAAGGATTCGCCGACACACTGCTCAGTGCCGGTTCAAGCCTAAGCTCCGAACAGCAGACAAGATTTATAAGCATTATAAAAAGCCAGGTTGACAGGCTCACAAGACTTGTTGAAAACCTGCTTACGGTTTCTAAACTCGAAGCAAGACAATCCAAGCCTATATATAAAGAAGTAAATATAAGCAGTATTATTGATAATATACTTTGCAGCATTCAGCACAAAGCCAAAGAACATACAATAGAAGTGGATATACTGCCTAACCTGCCCCCGGTATGGGCTGATACAGACAAACTGGAACAGGTGTTAATGAACCTTATTGATAATGCCGTAAAATATTCCAGCCCGGGTACTATGGTAAATATCACGGGCGGGTTTGTTAAAGGCAACTCTGAAATGATTGAAGTAAAAGTAAAAGATCAGGGCTTTGGAATTCCTAAAGAACACTTATCAAAAATATTCACTAAATTTTCAAGAATCGACAGTCCACTCACAAGAGGTGTACAGGGCACCGGACTCGGCCTGTATATTACCAAGTCACTAGTGAATAGCATGAAAGGGGATATCAAAGCAGACAGCGATGAAAACGGTACTACATTTACCCTGCACCTGCCTGTTGCCTCTCCTGAAATATATGCGCAGCAAAAGTTTCAGGAGAAATAATCATGTTTATATCACAAATAATACTTGTATTAGATAAAAACGTTGCGAACTCATCTTATGTAAATGACTTTTTTCATGATGCATCTATAGTAAAGGCCCTTACTGCCGATAATCTGGAAGAAGGTTTTGGAATAGTAGAAAAATATGAACCTGACCTGATTATAGCTCATGACTCTTTCGAAGAAAATATAATAGATGTCTGCACAAAACTAAGAGAAAAAACCAGGTCATACAGACCGGTAATAATGGTTATTTCTTCTGCTCACGACATTGAAAATAAAATAAACCTTCTGAGAGTAGGCGCAGATGATTTTCAGGACGATTCAATCGATAAAAAAGAATTATCCCTTAGGATATTTGCCCACCTGCGAAGACATATAGACGAGCTCACAGACCACGTTACAAAACTTCCGCACATAAGCCTCTCTTACAGGATATTAAAGAGGAACATAAAACTCCAAACCTCTGCTTCCTACGCATTGATGTATCTTGACATAGATAACTTTGAACCCTACAAAGAAATATACGGCCATATAGCAGCAGAAAAACTCTTACAAACTTTTATCGCAATTATAAAAACAAGCCTTGACGAAAAAGACTTCCTCGGCAGAGTAGGCGACGATGAATTCGTTATATTTTCTTCGCCGGAAAAAGCTGAAAAAATAGCAAAATTTTTAAGCTACTACTTTGATATGGTATCGCCCAAATTTTATTCAGAAGAAGATAATAGCAGGGGATACCTGATTCTTACCGGAGATGAAAAAGTAGGAATGCGTGTCCCCCTGGTTTCAGTAAGTATTGGTATTTCTTCAAACCTACAGAATAAGGATATAGACTTTGAAGAACTGTTAAATTCTGCAATAACAGTGCATAAATTAGCAAAAAACAATACAGGCTCTTTCTGGATAAGCGATAAAATGAAAGCCGAAATGACTGAAAGGGAAAAAGAAGGAAAGAAAAAAATCCTTGTAGTCGAAAACGACGCTTCTCTTTCTTATCTTCTGACAACCACGCTTGAAATGCAGGGATATAATGTCGAGACATTAAACTCCAGTGAAATGGTTGAAAAAACAGTTGAAAACCTCCAGCCCAATCTCATTATATTTGATATTAACGAATGCGACTCAGAAAAAGACCTTGAAATCTGTAAAAAAATTAAAAAGAACTACCCTCACATAAAAATAATGGTTTCTACTACGGATTGTAACAAGGAAAAAATTCTCGACAGCGGCGTTGATCTTTATATTCCAAAGCCGTATGAACTAATGGTACTATTTAACTGGATAAGCAGATTTTTAAATTACGAAGTTTTGCAGTAAAATTAAGTTATTATGCTACAGGAAGCGACTAAAGCAATAGGTTCGGCATTTAAGGACAGTTTTATAAAAAGGCTGGCTTTGTATCTTCACGACTGCGTAAGCGAAGAAATCCGCTCCTGTGCATTTAAAAACCTGAATCAGGACAAGACAAACAAATGGTATTTCCTCGAAGACTATGATTATTTAAGCATTATCCCCGATAGGCCAATTAAAATAAAAGGCTCTGACAGCAAACTAACAGAATTAATGGTACAATCTGAAGCTTCCAGAAAGGATTACCAGCTAATATACGGGTTCATGTTCATTAAGGGCAGGAGTCGGAAAAAAGAAGAATTTCTCACACCACTGCTATATGTACCATGCAGGCTTGAAAGAGATGGGCTTGACATCAATTGCAATCTTCAGGAGGATTACTTATCATTAAACACCAGCGCATTGGTCAGCCTGATGGAATTTGACGAGGAAGACGAAACAGCAGAGCACATTTTAGACGGTATTATCGACTATATTCCTGAGCTGCCTTTGACTCAGGAAAAAATGGAAATTTTCCTCAATACAGTAAAAGTAGTCATTCCTGACGATGAAAACCTTGCTATAACAGAAGATTCAGCTGTAATACTGACCAGAAGGCCTGCTGTAATGGCCGGGCTGTTGCATGAACTGAGCGAAATATCCGAAAAGCAGGGCGGTATATTCAGGGAAACAGCACTTGCACCTATTCATGAAGAATTTGCGGGTGCCGTTAAAAATAAAAAACAAAAAGTAAACGAAAAAACAGATACTTGCGAAAAAACGCCGGTAACACCGCTGAACCTGAGCGATACACAAAAACAGGTAATTGAAGAAATAAAAAATAACACGCTGGTAACAGTATTTGGCCCGCCGGGGACGGGAAAGTCGCAGACTATAGTTAATATTGCCTCGCATCTGACAGGCTCAGGGCAAACTGTTTTGATTGCTTCTAAAATGGATAAGGCTGTTGACGTTGTCAGCGAAAGACTGAATAACTTTGGAGCAAAATTTTTATGTATGAGAGCAGGCAAACCGGACTACCAGAAACAACTCAGCTACCAGCTGCAGGACTTAATCTCAAATAAAATAGACCTTGACTCAGGTTTTGAAAGCGCTGTACTTACAGAACTCGAGGATTTAAAGCTTGTCATAAATAATAAAGACGAAATTGAAAGAAAAAACAGCGAAATATTTAACCTTGAAAGCAATTGGTACAGGATTTTTCAGGAATACGAAAAAATTGACAAAGACGGAAAGCTGGTAAATGCTTCATTAACTGGAAATGAAATTAACCGGTGCAGAAAATGGCTTGATACAGTTGAAAATTTATTTGAAAAAGAGAGTATATTCAATAAATTAAAGTTAAAAGCGATAACTATCCTGCTTAAACACAAACTAAAAAACGAAATAACAGAGGAAGCAATCCAAAGAATCAGGCAGGACCTTGATATTATTGAATTAAAAGATAAGCTAAAAAAAATTGAAATTAAAATTTCCAAAAACGGCAACATAACCCAGAATTTTGATACCATCAAAGATTTAAACAGCAAATACTGCCAAACAGCAATAGAACTGTTAAAAGATAAAAGAAGGGCAGCTCTTAAAGCCCTGATAAGAGATCAGTACAAACGCCAGCGGCTTATAATTCACTCTAAAGCTCTTATTGAAAGGAAAAAGAATCTACAAAACAGAGTGCTGCTTGGTGAGGACTTTGCTCCCCTACTGGAAGCGTTCCCATGCTGGGCGGTTACTACACAGGTGGTGTCCGAATCCCTGCCATTAGAGCCCGGTCTGTTTGATGTAGCGATTATTGACGAGTCGTCACAATGCGATATAGCAGGCTGCCTGCCAATACTTTTCCGGGCAAAGCGCGCTATAATTGTTGGGGATGACAAGCAGCTGCCTCATCTATCATTTCTTGAAAAAGCAAAAGAACAATCATTCCTTAATAAATACAATATCCCTGATAAATATCAGCTTATGTGGCGCTATAGGACAAACTCCATGTTTGATGTGGCGCATTATTACGCTACATCAACAGTGTTGCTTGACGAACATTTCAGGAGCTACCCGGAAATAATTGAATTCAGTAACAAAGAGTTCTACGGCGGCAGACTAAAGGTTATGAAAAGGCATATTTGCCCTGACAACACCGTCCCTATTGAACTGAACATAGTAGAAAACGCCAGAGTTGACCTTGACAGCACCAGAAATATGGCGGAAGTCGAGCGAATTATAGACAGAATACACGAGATAGTCCAGTCAGGCGAAAAATGCTCAATAGGTGTTATTTCGCCGTTCAGGGGGCAGGTAGAGCTTGTTAAAAAGGCGCTTTATCAGGTATTTAACAGCGAAATTATCAGAAAATTCGAAATAGCAGTCGGAACAGCTCATACTTTTCAGGGTGATGAGCGGGATATAATGTTTTTATCCTTTACGGTTGCGCCTAACAGCCACCATCAAAGCATAACATTCGCTCAAAAACCCAACCTGTTTAACGTTGCAATTACACGAGCACGAAAAAAACTTGTATGTTTTGTATCAAGGCCTGTAGAATCTCTTCCGCCCGGCATTCTCAGGGAATATCTGGAATACATACAGACCGTAAGCAATAATACAACCTCATTTGAGCCAGAATGCCCTATTAAACTTGAAATAAAACAATTGCTGGAAAACGAGGGGCTGACTGTATTGAACGACATAGAAATTGGTGGACATACCGTAGATTTTCTTGTTTCTAACAATGAAAAAACTTTTATTATTGAAACTATTGGCTTTGAAGATAAACAAATATTGCAAAAACATAACACTCTTGAACGTTGCGGATGGAAACTTATGTATATTACCTCCAGGGAATGGAGTTACAGCAAAAAAGCCTGCATTAACAAAATAAAGGGAGCTTTATGAATAAAACAGCACTTACCGGGAAGCAAATAAGAAACAGGTTTATACAGTTCTTTAAGGAAAAACACGGGCACTTACACCTGCCAAGCTCGTCTTTGATACCTGATAACCCGACTGTGCTGCTGGCCCCGGCGGGAATGTTGCAGTTTGTGCCAATATTCCTCGGGTATGAAAAACCCACAGAGCCGCCAAGAATAGTAACTGTCCAGAAATGCGCTCGTGCAGGCGGCAAGGATTCAGACATAGAGAACGTCGGCAGGACACCACGCCACCATACATTTTTTGAAATGCTGGGCAATTTCAGTTTTGGCGATTATTTTAAAAAGGAAGTAATCCCTTGGGCGTGGGAGTTTGTGACAGAAGAACTGAACCTGGAAAAAGAAAAGCTCTGGATTACAGTCTTTGAAACAGACGACGAGTCTTTTAATATCTGGCACAAAGACGTAGGCATACCCGCAGAGCGTATTATCCGCAAGGGCAAAAAGGATAATTTCTGGGGCCCTCCCGGGCCTACCGGACCGTGCGGACCATGCACAGAGATTCACTATGACCTCGGCGAAGAACTCTCCTGCGGTGAAAACTGCGGCATAGACAAGGACTGTGAATGTGACAGATACGTTGAGGTCTGGAACCTCGTATTTATGGAGCTGAACAAGGACGAAGAGGGCAACTTCACACCGCTGGAAAAGAAAAACGTTGATACGGGCATGGGGCTGGAGCGAATGACTATGGTTGTAAACGGCCTCACTTCGACTTTTGAAACCGATTTATTGAACCCTATACTTGATAAAGTCAGCGAATTATCCGGTAAAAAATACAAAAACAATAAAAAAGAAGACGTCAGCCTGCGCATAATCACCGACCACGCTCGCTGTGTAACGTTTTTAATATCTGATGGCCTCGTTCCGGGTAATGAAGGCCGGAATTATGTCCTAAGGATGATTATGAGAAGGGCTTTAAGGCACGGCAAAATCCTCGGAATCGAGCTGCCGTTCCTTCATAAGATAATACCGACAATAGTTGAGCATTACTCTGAAACCTATCCGGAGCTGAAACAAAACCAGGATAAAGTCACAGCAACAATTTTAAAGGAAGAAGAACGCTTTAAACAAACACTGGGTCGCGGGGAAGCTTTACTTGAGGATTTATTCCAAAAGACCAAAAATGCACTTATCACAGGAGAAGATGCCTTTAAATTATACGATACATTTGGCTTTCCGCTTGAATTAACAATGGAAATAGCTGAAGAAAAAGGCTTTAAAGTAGACATTGAAGGCTTTAACAAGGCTATGGCCGAACAAAAAGAACGGGCAAGACAGGCACACACTGCTGTCAAGCTGACTGACGACATGGTTTACAGTGAAATCCTGCAAAAAACAGGCCCTACTGATTTTTTGGGCTATGAGCAGACAAAGGTAATGGGGTGCGTAATACAAACCATTATCAAGGACGGGCAGGAAGTAGAATCAATAGAAGAAGGCGATATTGCAGAGATTATCCTCGACAAAACCCCGTTCTACGCTGAATCCGGCGGCCAGGTCGGCGACACCGGCAATATTGAAGGCACTGGATTTAAGGCCGAAGTGCTCAACACCACAAAGTTTAACGACCTGTCTATACACAAAGTTGCTATTAAAAGCGGCACAGCCAGTGTTAATGACGTAGTTAATACAGTTATAGACGAACAAAGAAGAAAACAAATCGTCATTCACCACACCAGCGCCCACCTTTTACAGTCAGCGCTCAGAAAAGTGCTCGGTGAAGGCGTAGCACAGGCCGGGTCACAGGTAGAGCCTGATAGGACACGCTTTGACTTTACTTTTGATCGAGCATTAACTGATGAAGAGATAGAAAAAATTGAATTTCTCATCAATAAGTGGATAGAAGACGACATTTCCGGCGAAGTCACGGAAACCACACCCGAACAGGCAAAGGCTACCGGTGCAATAGCCCTGTTTGGAGAGAAATACGGCGATACCGTAAGGGTAGTTAACCTTGGCGACATAAGCAGGGAACTGTGCGGGGGCACGCATGCAGACTCCACAGGAGAAATAAGGCTGTGCAAAGTAATTTCAGAAAGCGCAATCGCTGCCGGGACAAGAAGAATTGAGCTGGTGTGCGGCAACAAGGCGCTGGAATACCTTAACGGGTACAGGAAAAACCTTGAGGCAATATGCAAACAGCTAAAAGTGCCCCCAAAAGACACCCCTGAGCGAATAAAAAAGCTACAGGAAGAACTGTCGCAGCAGCAGAAAAAAATAAGCCAACTTGAAGCAGAAATCGCCAAAAGCAAAACCGGCCAGCTGTTTGAGCAGGCAAAGGACATAGAAGGCGGCAAGATACTTGCGGAAAGAGTTGACGGTATACCGGCAAAAGCGCTCAAGGAAATTGTTGAAAAAACATCGGATAAGCTTGGTTCAGGCATTGTTATAATGGCCTCGGCCACAGAAGGCAAAATCTCAATAATATCAAAAGTATCCGACGATTTTGTGCAAAAAGGTTACAATGCCGGGCAGATAGTGAACGAAATCGCTCAAAAGTGCGGCGGCAAAGGCGGCGGCAGGCCAAATTTTGCGCAGGCAGGCGCAAGTGATGCAACAGGGCTTAATGCGGCGCTGAAAGAGTTTAAAAATAAATTTTAAACTTCAAAATTCTGATTTTAAAATTTTTAAAAATATTCCTTAATTTTTGGGTTGGGTGTAGGGCGAAGCCCTACCCAAACCCAAAAGGGCGGGGGGTGGGAGAATGAATTTTTAAAAATTTTATTCAAATCTATATTAAAACTAGAAATTCAAGATTCATGCTCATTTAGCTTAAGTGTAAGGCACTTGGCCGAGCCTCCGGCCTTCATAAACTCGCTTAAATCAATCTCGTAGGCTGCGAAACCTTTATCCGCCAGTATCCCTTTTAGCCTGTCGGTTGTGTTGTTCATGATCACGCCGCTTCCTATGCTGACAGCGTTGCAGCTGAATAATGCAGCTTCTTCGCTGTTTACAGCGATTCTTTTATCCTCGAGGAAGTTGGCTTCTATCACTCTGTTACCGTATTCGTCGAACGCATCCGAATAATACATTAAATACCCGTCACTTAGCGGGCAAAAACAGGTGTCAAGGTGGTAAAAACGGGGATTTATAAGCTCAAGCGAAATAACTCTTATGTTGAAAGCTTCTGCGATGAATGAATGCGAAGTTATGTCACTGCGTGGGATATAGCCTGAATACAGCGTTTCCCCGGAAAACAGGGCATCTCCCGCACCTTCAAAGTCAATATCCTCAGGCAAAAACAATGTTTCAAACCCGTTTTGTCTCAGCCATTTTTCATAAAACTTTTCTTCGGGCTGCCTTTCAGAGTGTCGGAAACGGCTTATAATTGCCCTGTTTTTATAAATCAGCGCTGCGTTGGCCGTAAAAACTATATCTGGAAGACCTATTTGCGGCCTCATGGTATGGACTTCGGCGCCAAGGCTCTGGATTATTGATTTTAACTCATTCCACCGGACTATAGCATCTTCATTCCTGCATGACGTGCCCTTTTTCATCCAGGGATTTATCTCATAATCGATATTGTGGTAATAATCCGGGGGGCACATAAAAATTTTCAACGTCATACCTGCACAGCCCCATTTTTCTTTGTTTTTTCCAGAATCCCCGCCATTATTTCTTCATTTGGAGCTAAGATTTTAATCTTTGCGTACGAAAACGCATTTTTCTCAAGGCCTATATCAATTTTTTCAATAAGACACCTACCGTTATTATTGACGATTATATCGAGTATTTTGGGCAATGTTAGCGAGTCTACAATGTGCCCCCTAAGCTCAATCCTGCGCGCAACAACTTCAACCTGCATGCCGCCAATTGATTTTAATGCATTCAAAGCATTTTCAAATGATTTTTTATTGTCCGCAAAAAGTTTTATTCTTATATAAGATTCTTCCTCCCTGCTCCCGCCTATTTCAATCTGCTTTATAAAGCATTCAGCGTCATTTTCCAGCACCGCATCAAGTATTTTAGGCAATAAAAGCGTATCGAAAAAATGTCCTCTAAATTCTACGTTAGTATTAAAACTCATCTCTTCCGCCCTGTTTATAACCAGGTTATTTTAACATAATATCTATTTGCCTACATCCTTTGCTCAAAATATAATTAAACTAGAACAACTAAAAAAGGATAAATTTATATGAATGAACCTAAATACAAACGGGTACTGTTGAAAATAAGCGGCGAAGCTCTAATGTGTGAGCAAAGCCTTGGAATAGACCCCGACACAATAAACAGGGTAGCCAAACAAATAAAAGCAGTTCGTGATAAAGGTGTAGAAATAGCTCTGGTAGTCGGTGGCGGTAACATATTCAGAGGAGTACAAAACAGCATAAAACTCGGAATGGATCAGGCATCAGCGGACTATGTGGGCATGCTGGCCACAACTATGAATGCTCTGGTGCTCCAGGGGGTTTTAAAACAACATAATGTATCTGTCAGAGTGCTTAATGCTATAAAAATGGATCAGATAGCCGAACAATATGTAAGACTCAGGGCTATCAGACACCTGGAAAAAGGCAGGGTCGTCATATTTGCGGGCGGCACGGGCAACCCGTTTTTTACGACCGACACAGCCGCAGCATTGCGAGCCTCGGAGATAAACGCAGAACTTATGATGATGGCAAAAAATAAAGTCAACGGCGTTTACGATAAAGACCCAAGAAAACACGCCGGGGCAAAGAAATTTGATTATATTTCTTATGATGATATTATTAAAAAAGATTTAAAAGTAATTGATACATCTGCTATTTCCCTGTGTAAAAATAATAATATCCCGATTGTTGTATTTGACTTTGCGGATAACGAAAGTATAGAAAAAATTTTAAACGGGGAAAAAGAAGGAACACTTATAGGAGGAGAAAAAGAACATGCCTGTTAAAGAAATAATGACCCAGGGTGAAGAAAAAATGAAAAAATCTGTGGCAAGCACACAGAAAGAGTTCACCAACATCAGGACAGGAAGGGCCAACCCGATGATTCTCGACAAGGTAAGTGTTGATTATTACGGAACCCCGACACCTGTAAGACAATTATCAAATGTTTCTGTCCAGGACGGCCAGACCCTCGTCATTACACCTTATGATAAGGGCTCTATGGGAAACATTGAAAAAGCTATTATGAAATCAGACATAGGAATTACTCCAAACAATGACGGGGTAAACATAAGGCTCGTATTCCCGCAGCCAACCGAAGAAAGAAGAAAAGAACTCGTCAAGGACATTAAAAAACTTGGCGAAGATGCTAAAGTAGCTGTCAGGAACATCCGCCGGGATATGACGGATTCATTGAAAAAAGCTGAGAAAACAGATAGTATTCCTGAAGACGAAATAAAAAAACAGCAGGACGAAATCCAGAAACTTACTGATAAATATACAAAAGAAATCGACAATCTGGTTGCAGAAAAGGAAAAAGAAATTTTATCACTATGAGCCCGAAAAGAGTAATTGTCGCAATAGTACTGCTCGCAATAACGTTTGGCTGTGTTGCGGCCGGCGGTGTATATATGGCTATTTATCTGGCACTTTTTATATACGCCGGATTGCGGGAGCTGGTCGATATAGCAAAAGCAAAAGGACTAAATACCCCATATTATTTCAGCCTGCTTTCTATATATGTACTGCTTGCGCTGAGCGCATTTGAGCTTTATGAGCTGCTTTACCCAACGTTTGCAGGCATTATGATTGTTGCGTTCCTGTTCATACTATTCCGTGGGAAAAACGCAAAACTAAATGATGTTACTATGACCATGTTTGCCATAATATACGGCGGGATTTTTCCAATACACTTTCTCATGCTGAGAAATCTGAGCCTTGGTTACGTTCTTTTAATGGTTGTGATTATTTCTATGTGCGATATAGGAGCTTATTATTCAGGAAAACTTCTTGGCAAAACCCCGCTATGGAAAGAAGTTAGCCCCAAGAAAACAATCGAAGGCTCTGTTGGCGGGACATTAATCGGTGTTGCGTCATCCGTATTGGTAGGGCATTTTATTGGCTTGCATATAGCTCATTCAATAATAGTTGGTTTAATAATAACTGTACTTGCACAGCTCGGCGATCTGGCCGAGTCCATGATTAAACGTGACGTCGGTGTTAAGGATTCGGGTACTGTATTCCCCGGGCACGGCGGGGCGCTCGACAGGGCAGACAGTTATATATTTACTGTAGTGGGTGCGTTTTATTATTTCTGGTTTTTTGTAGCGGGATAGGGAATGGGCACTGAACTACGACAAACCGAACTAAACGAACTGCTAAACAGTCTCGGCCTGGAAATAGATAACTACGACCTGCTTGATTTAGCACTTACTCACGGCTCATATACATTTGAAAACAAGCTGAATTCTGTTGAAAATAACGAAAGGCTCGAGTTTCTCGGCGATGCGGTGCTGAAAATAATAGCCAGCAGGTATTTATACGACAGGTTCCCGGAATACCAGGAAGGCGAACTTACTAAAATTCGCTCTATCCTCGTCAGCGATAAAACTCTGGCTAAACTTGCAGAAAAAATAAACCTCGGTAAATACCTGAATCTTGGCTTCCACGAGGAAAAAATGGGCGGGAGGACCCGCTCTTCAACGCTGGCATGCGCTTTTGAGGCAGTACTGGGCGCTTTCTACCTTGACGGGAAACTCGAAGATTTACACAGATTTTTACCGGAACTCCTTGAAGATGAAGTAACAGAAATAGACCAGTCATGGACAAAACACAATTTTAAGGCAATTCTTCAGGAGTACACACAGGGAAGTAACACCGGACTTCCTGAATACAGTATTATAAATGAAGAAGGCCCGCCGCATAACAGAACTTTTGAAATAGAAGTTTTTGTAAACGGAGAAATTTTAGGGTATGGTAAAGGCAAATCAAAAAAGGAAGCGCAGCAGTTTGCCGCAAAAATGGCTTTAGGCGCACTCGGTTTAGTGGAAAAAGAAGACGAATGAGAAGAATTAAAATAGCACCTTCAATTTTATCGGCAGATTTTACAAACCTTGCCGGTGACATAGAAAAAGTGGAAAAAGCGGGAGTTGAGTGGCTGCATATAGATGTAATGGACGGAATATTTGTCCCTAATATAACCATAGGCCAACCTGTGGTAAAATCCATCCGAAAAATCACCGACTTAGTGCTGGACGTGCATTTAATGATAATAAACCCTATACGTTACATTGAGGACTTTGTAAAAGCAGGGGCTGACTATATAACCGTACACGAAGAAGCATGCGGGGACAAACTCAGGGAAACAATTGACTTAATAAAAAAAACCGGCGTAAAAGCAGGCCTGTCAATAAAACCCGATACGCCCGCAGAAAAAATCAAGCCGGTAATAGATGAACTGGATTTAATACTCGTGATGACTGTTGAGCCCGGGTTTGGCGGACAGATATTTATGGTGGACATGCTGCCTAAAATAAGAAAAATAAGGGAAATGCTCAGGGAAAATAAACTATTAAAACGACACATACAGGTGGACGGCGGTATAAACGAGGAAACAGGCAGGCTCGTGAAAGAAGCCGGCGCTGACGTGCTTGTTGCCGGGTCATATCTTTATAAAGCTGAAAATATCGAAGCTGCTGTTAATTCCTTAAGGTAATTGTTAATATTCTATCCAGTATCTCTTCCTGCCCCATTTCATCAATATTAAACCACTTGATTTTTTTATTTGCCCTGAACCAGGTCAACTGCCGCTTGGCAAAGTTCCTTGTGTTTTTCTGTATTTTTTCAATGGCCTGTTCCAGCAATAAAGCACCGTCCAGATAATCACAAATTTCCTTATAGCCCAGGGTATTCATAATAGAAACAGTCCTACCGTACTTTTCTATTAAGGTTTTAACCTCTTCTACAAGCCCCTTTTCTATCATTTTATAGACACGCTGGTTTATCCTTTCATACAAATAGTCCCTGTCAGAAGCATTTAATCCAATATATACAACATTAAAATCAGGCTCGCTGGTAGTTTGCACTTCCGACATAGGCCTGCCGGTAAGATGCTGAACTTCCAGCGCCCTTATAATCCTGAAAGTATCATTCATATGTAATTTTTCAGCCATCACAGGGTCTAATTGCACAAGTTTTCTGTATATTTCTTCGTTTGAAAATTTTTTCATGTCGTGCCTGAACTGTTCATCCGGCTCAATTTCCGGCATATTAAGACCTTCCAGCAGCGCTTTTATATAAAACCCTGTTCCGCCTGTTATTATCGGTACAGAAATTTTTTCCAAAAGTTTTTGGGCTTCTTTTTTATACCTTCCTGCTGTATATGTTTCCTGTGGATCAGCTATATCTATCATATAATGAGGCAGACCCTGCATTTCTGTGCTGTCAGGCTTTGCTGTGCCTATGTTGAATTCCCGATAAACAAGCCTTGAGTCAGCGGAAATAACCTCACCGCCAAGTTTTTTAGCCAATTTAACAGCTAACTCAGTCTTGCCCGTTGCGGTCGGACCTACCAGGGCTATTAATTCTTTCGTGCAATTCGTGTTTTTCAAGATATATAAACGTCAACATTAAATAATAAATTACTGTAGTCACAAATAAAATTAGGAATAAAAGCTGAAATAAAGGGTTCACCGATACTATAGCACCAATAAATACCACCAGTAAAATAAAACTAAACCCTGAGACAAAAAGAATAAAAGTACTCAGAGGATTTCCAATAACTGTTTTAACACTTCGCACCAGGCTCTTTAAAGGCAAGCCTTCTTTTATAACAATTATCTGAACCCAGAACATTGTTAAGTACATAAAAATAAACGTAAAAACAAATTCCAGTCCTGCTATTTTAAATAATTTTACCCTGTCAGGCTGACTTATACCTTCCCAAAAAGCTACAGCTGCCTGCTGGCTTTTCATTGAATGTGAAAATTCTTCAGGAATGAAACTTTCAAAACCTCCCAGCAAAGACATGATTATTGTTTCCAAGACCAACATATAAATATTGAACAAAAAGAAATAAATAAGCAGCCCCAATGCAATTTTAAAAAAATATTTACCTACACCCGGGAAAAACTCCTTAAACAACAAAAAAGATTCTTCTGTGCGCTTTTCAGGTTCTTTATTCTCGTCAGCAAAAACCTGAACGCATTTTTTAAACATATTCAGCCAGCCAGACAAAAACACCGCTAATAAAGCAGGCAATACAAAAAATAAATAAAATATCGGCGGGGCTGAGGACATATTACTTGTCGGAAGCAATATAGAACCCGCAACAAGCAAAAACAGAAAAAAAGGTATAAATAGTACAAGGTTATATTTTAATAAGGAAAAAGCCTGTAAATAAATATCATTTACCAGTCTGTTAATCATGACTTCCTGGCCTTATTAAAATAATCGAGTCCAGGTTGAGCTGAATAAAATCGTTTGTTTCGATTTTTCGCTCAGGCGAGTGCCTGTTAGTAATTACAGCATCCTTAACCGCCACAAAGCGGCGTTTGCCGTTCAGGATATCTGATAAAACCCTGTTTTTCCTGCCTGTTTTAGGCATAAAAACATATCCTTTTATTTCATAATCTTCTGTGATTATAAATACTTTTTCTGACCAAAAACCTGATATAGAAGATTTTGAGGCTTCATTCAAATCAAATTCGGTTTCATCAAAAAATCTTTCAGCCATATTAATTATCCTTTTTATTTTTTACAAATTTGCATAAGTCTGGAACAAAGGCATATAGAGCGATAGGCCCAGCGTAAGCACTATGATACCTATTATAACGAATAAGAAAGGTTCAAACAACTTACTTAATATATCTATAATTTTATCAATTTCATTATCCACGTATTCGTTTGCCTGATTAAGCATGTCAGACAGGGAACCCGTTTCTTCACCTGTTGAAATCATACACATAACTATTCCCGGCATGACTTTTGACTCTTTTAAAGCAGAGGAAAGTGACTTCCCATACTGGACATCCATGGTTACTTTTCTCAATGATTCACGTATGGCTACATTTTTAACAGTAAAAATAGCGAACATAATACTATCAACCATTGTTATACCGGCTTCAAATGAAACTTTCATTACAACAAGAAAGTTCGCAACAGAAGTATACCGGACAAATTTTTCAAAAACCGGTATATTAAGCCCCAGATTATCAACTATTTTCTTTGAAACATCCCATGTAAATATAAAATAAACAAAACCTACAATTGAACAGATAATAACAGGTATTAGAATCCAGTTCTTTCTTAAAAACAAGCCACATGCCATAAATATCTGGGTTATTAAAGGCAGCTCGGTACCCATCTGGTCGTACATACCCTTAAATTCTGGAAACACAAATGTCAAAAGCATTAGTGTAACTATCATGGCCAGAAATATTACGAATATAGGATAAGACAATGTAGAAATAATCTTACTCTTAAGATTATCTTGTTTTTCAAGGAGATAACTAATCCTTTTCAAGGTTGCTTCCAGCTCCCCACTTTCTTCTCCCGCCCTGACTAGCCCAATATAAATTTCATCAAAAATTTTGGGAAACTTTGCGATTGCATCGCTGAAACTCGTACCGCCAAGCACCAGCCTTCTTATCTCTATGGAAAGGTTCCTGATGTTCTCGCTTTCTGCATTAGTTTCAATAAAATACAGGGACTCGACCATAGATATACCTGACTTTGAAAAGGTATACATTATATTAGTAAAATCAATTTTTTCCCTCATGCTTAACTTTGATACCGGTTTTCGCTTTTTAGGCTTTTTAGTTTTTTTCTTTGTTTTAACATCAACATTAGCAGCAACCTTAACACCGCCCACTTCACTTATCCGCACAGGCAAAAGCGACTGCTGACGAAGAAGTTCCCTGGCCTCTCGTTCAGAAGTTGCTTCAAGCTTGCCGCGGACTCTTTCTTTTCCATCTTTAAGAGCTTCGTAATTATAAAAAGCCATCAATTTTTCCTTATATCATAGCGTTACTAATCGCTAACCACTCCGAGAACTCTCACGAACTCGGCAATAGATGTATCTCCATTCAGTACAGCGTTAATGCCGCCCGCCTGCAATGTTTTCATACCGCAACTTACAGCAGTTTCCTCAATTTCATGATCTGCAGCGCCTGCTGATATCATTTTCTTAATTTCCCTGTTGACCCAGAGCACCTCGTAAATACCCATTCTGCCGGCATAACCTGAGTTATTACACTGGTCACAGCCTTTTTCTGCGGGCTTATAGATTGTAGAGGCCATAAACTCTTCCCTGTCTTCATTTGAGTATGTAATATATCTCAATTCTTTCTCGGTAGGTTCGTATTCCTGTTTGCAATGGGGACAAAGCCTCCTTACAAGCCTCTGTGAAACAACGCCTTCCAGAGAGGAGGCTATAAGGTGTGTAGGAGCACCCATTTCCGCCAGCCTTATTACTGTAGCTGTGGCAGAATTCGTGTGGATTGTGCTTAAAACAAGGTGACCTGTAATAGAAGCGTGGATTGCCGCATCAAGTGTTTCAAGATCACGTATCTCACCTATCATTATGACATCGGGGTCCTGCCTCAAAATTGACCTTATACAGGAAGCAAAAGTAATATCTGCCTTTGGGTTTACCTGCACCTGGTTTATGCCGTCGAGCTTGATTTCAACTGGGTCTTCTACTGTTGTTATGTTTACTTCTTCATTATTGATTTTATTTAAAATCGAATACAGGGTAGTCGTTTTACCGCTTCCTGTAGGGCCTGCTGCAAGTATGATGCCATGCGGCTTGTTTGTCATCATTTCGATTTTTTCCAGATCAAACTGTGAAACCCCAACGAGTTTAATTCTTTTATCGTCTTTTCTGACTTTTATGTCCGGAGCCAGCACCCTGATAACCATTTTTTCCTTCTGGTTAGCGGGCAGCGTACTCACCCTCAGGTCATATACCCTGTTATTGTATTTGAGAGAAATATGCCCGTCCTGCGGACGTCTGTGTTCCGCTATGTCCATCCTTGCTATAACTTTAAGCCTAGAAATAACAGAACTTTCTACTTTTTTAGGGATATCGAAAACTTTTTGCAAAATACCCTGCACCCTGTAGCGGACTATATAACCTTCCAGACGCGGCTCTATATGGATATCGCTTGCTTCTTTGTCTATGGCATCTGTTATAATTGAGCTGGCAAACTTTGCTACAAGGTTTGAATCCTCTTCTGCTTCCTTTTCAAAATGATCCCAGACATTATCTTCCTGCTCAAACACTTCCTGAGAATCTGTTTTTATTTCTTCCAGTATTTTTTCTGTTTCTTTTACTGTCTCAAAAAAGTTCCTTATACATTTTTCAAACTCAATATGAGTAAGCAACAGTGGGTTTGGCCTAAGTCCCGTAAGATATATTACGTCATTTAAAGCCTGTATATTATTCGGATCAACCATGCCCACGCTTAAAATCTTGCCGTCAGTCCTCAGCGGAACGATTTTATTATCTTTAATAAAGTCCTCTGGCAAAAGCTTTACAACACCCAGATCTATTTCAAGGTCTTTATCCTTAACGCTTTCTATGCCCTGCTGTCTTGATAATGCAATACGCAACTGGTCAACAGTAATAAAATTCATTTTTACCAGCACAGAACCAATCGGGGTACCTGATTGTTTGCTGTGGAAAAGCGCTTCCTCGAGCTGTTCCAATGTAATCAACCCGTCGTCTATAAGCTGGTCGCCCAGTCTTTTTTTAGGCGGAGGTGATTGTTCTTCCGGTTTTTCCTTGTGAGTTTCTACTGCTGTTTCAACTTTTTCACCTATATCGCCTTCTTCAAAAACTGTAACTTTTTCTGTTTGAGTTTCATCCGAATAACAAAATTTTATACAATAATCGAGCAGGTACTGGTATTGTTCTTCTGAAAGCGGTACTATTTTGGGCTTAAGTTTTGTTTTCAGCACTACTTTAGATAGCACTGCATTTTTATCTTCTGCGCCAAGCGAATTGAGGATGCCCACAAGCAAACTGTTTTCCATTTTATTTATAGGAATAAATTTGCCTTCTTCGATATCCTCACAAGAAAACTTATTCACGTATTCACTGTTTATAGTGTTTTTTATTTTTTCAGCTATTTTATCTACAGACATGTTTCGTCCGATATTTTATATTGCTTCTACCATTTCATCTTTTTCAATTATAACCCGAGGGGTGATCATAAGTATAAGTTCTGAGCGATTTTTTGTTGTTGACTGGTCCTGGAATAGTGTACCTAACAAAGGTATATCTGAAAGCAACGGAAACTTTTTCTTTGTGCTTGTTTCAGTTTCCTGAATAAACCCTGCCAGAACAAGTGTTGAGCCGTCTTTTACCCTGACGTTTTTAGCTGTTATTTCCCGTCTGTTTAAAAGTGTGGCAGCAAGATCACCTGCACTATCAGTAATTTGCTCTTTTATTGTATTAAATTTTGGCTCAATTGTTAATGTTATATATTTATTTGGTGATACTCTTGGCAATATACTAAATTCTATACCCGCTTCATCAGATATTGTATAGTCAGTTGTTTGCAGTCCTGTTTCTGTATCAGTAGTTGTCGTAACTTTTGTAATATTATCAGATGATATTTTTATATCTGATTTAACATTATTTGCGCTGATTACTCTTGGGTTAGCAAGCACCCTGCCTTTTTTCTGTTCGATTATTGATTGAATAGTTAAACCAAGTTTTAATCCTGATATCGTATGCTTTTGTCCACTACCAAACATAATTACCGGAAAATTATAATTTGTAGTAGCACTACGTTCAGCATTAAGAAATGGAACAACATTACCTCCTAATTGTGTAGTACCACCACTAAAACTCACATTATCTTCTGATTCCATTGTAAAAAGATCCCAGGCGGCGTTTAAAGCGTTAGAACCCGACTCATTTAGCTCTATAATAGATATTTCCATATATATCTGTGGTTCTTTTTTATCAAAGCTTTTTACAATGCCATCCGCAATATTTATTTGCTCCTGAGTACCTCCATAGATTGTAACCTGATTTAACCCGGTATCGGCCAGTACCCAATATGACGGTCTATTCAATGAAATCAGGTTTTCTGCGCTACTTTCCAGTTCCTGCTTGGATGTAGAACCACATACCAGGGTAATATTACTTCCTTCTTTTTGCTCTGCAGGCCTTTCAACATCTGTTTCACCGCCTTCGGAATTAAAAGCGGCCCAGCAAATTTTTGAAGCTAATGAAACAGGGTCGGCATAGTTTATGGAAAAATTAGTTATATTTGGCTTTACATCGAGATAATCAATAACTTCCTCCGCCAACTTCACATCTTCCGCATTACCGAAAATTAATACCTCATTTGTGGCCGGATTTGTTGTTACTATGGCATTTGTACTTGTGTTTGGCCTGTTTGTACTAAACACGTTTTTGTTTAAAAATTCAGCAACTCTGCCAGCATCAATATGCTTGATTTTTATACCCCTGACTTCTGACATATTAAGGCCGAGTGATTTTGCGTTCTCGTTATTGGCAATTATCAAAGTATTTCCGTCCTGCCAGTATGTTAATTCCTTTATTGTCATTATGTACTCAAATGCCTTATTAAGCTCGACATTAATAAGATCAAGTGTTATGGTGTCCGGCTTGTTGCCATTCATTCCCACTGAATCGTGCATAATTATATTTTTGCCCGCTTTGTCTGCCATCATCCGCAATACCTGTCTTAAATTGGAATCACGCAAATTCAGTGTAATCAGCTGGCTTTTACTGTCAATTTTAACCCCGCCTTTTAACTGAACATTTGTCTGAACTTCAGGTTTCTTGGGTCGCAACGGCGCATCCATGGCACTCGCCCTGCTTATACCGCAAAATAATATTTGAGCAAATAATGCTACCGCTATCAAAATTCTTAAATTTTTCCGATATTTACTCATTATCTTACTGCACCTTCCAACTCAAGGTCAGGCAGCTTACAACCTGTTTCAGCAAAAATTTTCTCCTGCCTGTCCACTGAATCGTAATTAACATCTCCGTCTACCACATCGCCTACTGCCATAGTAAAAGTATTTTGCCCATATCTTAACGTTACACTTGTTTTTTCTATGTTTTCAATCAGAATTCCTTTAACCATGTCACCTTTATGAAGCATATAATCTGCTCCTTCAACATTAATAATCGCTACGGACTTGGCATACGGGTCATAGAGAATACCATTCACTCTTGAAGATTTTAACAGCTCATAACCTTCGCTTTTCTCTCCTATACGAGCAGGCGGATATGGTATTTCATCAAGGCTAATTCCATCTTTTCTCTTTTTGGGCGGCTCATAGGGCTTAAAAGGGTTACTCCTGCCATAATTCACAATGCTTATAACTACTTTGTCTTCGTCTTCATTTGTTATCTGTAATTTTTCAACCCCTGAGGCAGTCACATCTCTTGATGTATCATTCTCATTAGCACTTGCTCCCGGAAAAACCAAGCAGCATAAAGCTATCAAATTTATAAGCAATATTATCTCTTTTGAATTTCTAAGCATAATTTCGCAATTCTGGCATACCTTTTCTCTTTAATTTTATTAATTTTTATCCATATTCAATATCCATTAATTGAAGTATTTTTATTTTTTTGGTAAATAAAAACATATGTATTACAGATTATCCGGGGGTTACAATGATTAAATTTGACTGGAAAAACGCTGACTCTTCAGTATTAGGAGCAGAACACGGACTTGATATTAAAAAAGAATTTTCTAACTACAAAGAAAAAATCTCAAACATAATTTCTGACTTGTACTCAAAAAAAGACAAGCCCGGACAGTGGCTCACCTGGATGAACCTGGGATACAACGAAAATTTAATCAAAGAAATCGATGAATATGCGCAAAACGTCAAAGGAAAATTTGAAAACCTACTGGTTCTTGGAATTGGCGGGTCTGCCCTCGGAGGCATTTGCGTAACAGAAGCGCTATTAAAGCCATACTGGAACCTGAACAACAAGCCCAAAATATTTTTTGTTGACAATATCGATCCTGATTATATTAACGGACTGCTGGACACGCTTGATTTAAACAAAACTTTGGTCAATGTAATAACAAAATCCGGCAGCACCGCTGAAACTATGGCTGCGTTTATGATAATTTCTGAAAAGATAAACAATAAAGAGAACATAGTAGTTACAACAGATAAAAACAAGGGAATACTAAGGGAAATAGCTGACGAAAACGGCTATAAATCCTTTATAGTCCCGGACGATGTAGGCGGAAGGTTTTCTGTATTTTCTGCCGTTGGCCTGCTGCCATTTGCGCTGGTCGGAATCAACATCGCTGAAATGCTAAAAGGCGTAAGGGATATGGACAAAGCCCTTCAAAACAAAGACATTGAACAAAATATCGCTGCGCAAAACGCACTTATTCACTATTTAATGGATAAAAAAGGCAAAAATTTATCAGTCATGATGCCTTATTCAAGCAGGTTACGATTTGTATCAGACTGGTATGTCCAGCTGTGGGCAGAATCACTCGGCAAAGAGGTTGACCTCGAAGGAAATAAAGTCAATATAGGCCCGACTCCAATTAAAGCACTCGGAGCTACCGACCAGCACTCACAGATACAACTCTATAACGAAGGCCCCAACGACAAACTAATCAACTTCATTAGAGTAGGCGAGTTCGACACTGAACTTAAAATACCGGAAATCTTCCAGGATAAGGCTATTGATTATTTGGGCGGAAAAACGGTTAACGAGCTTATGAACGCTGAAGCTGACTCCACAAAAGTTGCTGTAACTGATTATAAAAAGCCTAACATGACAATAACCCTGCCAAAAGTGAATGAATACTATCTCGGCCAGCTATTATATATGCTGGAAGTGCAGACTGCCATAGCCGGCGCACTTTATAATATTGATACATTTAACCAGCCGGGCGTAGAACAGGCGAAAAACTATACATATGCGCTTATGGGCAGAAAAGGCTATGAAAAAGCAGCCGAGGAACTTAAGCAAAAAATGTGCTGCGGATGTGGATGCGGCTGCCAAAAGTAATTATAACGCTTTTAGTTATAATTTGCCTACTGACCGGTTACTATTTTTACAAGTCAGGGCAGGAAGTTTACGGCACAGACGAACCTTTCGCTTCTGAAGCCATATACTTTATTATGA
The DNA here is from genome assembly GCA_964558005.1 of uncultured Gammaproteobacteria bacterium. Lineage (GTDB taxonomy): Bacteria > Cyanobacteriota > Vampirovibrionia > Gastranaerophilales > UBA9971 > JANQGS01. The sequence continues at coordinate 45,447 of CAZLCO010000012.1, forward strand.
CAGACAGGTTTGTTGACGGTGATAAAACCAACAACCATATTAACCAGGGCGGAAACAACCCTACCTGGAAAAGAGAAATTAAAAGCAAAAAAGGCGAATCTGCATACCTCGGGTATATGGGAGGCGATTTTAAAGGCATTTACGAAAACGCCGACTACATAAAAGACTTGGGCTTTACTGCAGTGTGGATAAGCCCGATAGTCGACAACCCGGATGAAGCATTCACCGGTGGGGAAAAAGCTGAATTTGGACCAAAAATACTTACTGACGGGGGCAAAGCAGGTTACCACGGATACTGGGGGGTCAACTTTTACAAAACAGACGAGCATCTAGAATCTGAAGGGTTTAGCTTCCCTGATTTCACTTCAAAAATGCAACAAGACTATGGACTTAAAATAGTGCTCGATATTGTTTGCAATCACGGCTCTCCTGCTTCCACTATGCTTGAGGACAAGCCTGGCTTCGGTGAAATATTTGACGGCAAAGGGAATCTGGTTGCAGACCACCAGAACCTGCCTCCTTCCTTACTTAATCCTGAACAAAACCCATTACACCGGTTTTATAACAAAAAAACCGACATTGCCCAGCTGTCTGATTTAAACCACAACCGCCCTGAAGTGCTTAAGTACCTTACGGACGCATATTTAGAACGCATAACCCAGGGCGCTGCCGCTTTTAGAATAGATACTATAGGCCTAATGCCCCACTCATTCTGGAAAAAATTTTCCGACAGGGTCAGGGAAAAGCACCCTGAATTTTTCATGTTTGGCGAAAATTTTAACTATGACCCGAATGTTATTTCCCAGCACCAGAAAGCCCAAAACGGCGGCATTAGCGTGCTTGACTTCCCCGCATCACAATGCATTAAAAAAGTCTTTGAAAACCCTGACAGCGACTACTCCGAGATTCTTGAATACCTGCATTTATCCGATAATACCTACACAAACCCTTACGAACTCGTGACATTCTACGATAACCATGACATGGCCAGGATGAAGGCTGATGAAAACGGCTTTATAGACGCACATAACTGGCTATTCACCTCAAGAGACATCCCCTGCGTTTATTACGGCTCCGAATCTGCTTTCCAGGCAGGCAGAGCTGAACATATGGGCAACAGGAACTATTTTGGCGCTGAAAACATTGAACTTGCCCGCAAAGGAAAGATTTATAAAAATCTGGCCAAAATAGCCAATCTCAGGAAAAATTCACCTGCCCTGCAGCGAGGAAAACAAATCAATATGCTGTTTGAAGGGAACAAAGCGGCTTTTTATCGGATATACAGAAAGAACGGCATAAACCAGACAGCACTCGTGTTATTAAACAAGGGCGAACTCCCCGAAAGATTTAAAGTAAAAAATATTGTTACCGGCAAAGGGTTTATAAACGAAACTATCGAACCACATGGGGTTAAAGTTATTTTCTTCGAGGAAAATAACTATTAATATTTGTTAATATTTTAAAAATTTATGTCAATTTTATTACTTCAGGGGAATTAATTATACAAGGAAAATAAATTCAGGAGCAAACCATGAACATTAACAGTATTAATTCACCCCATATAAATTCAAAACCCGCATTTGGATGTCGTTACTGCGATGAGGCCAGAAAAATATTAAAGAATAACGGTCTTGCTCAGGATGCAGTTGATTTGGCTATAAAAACCGCTGTTCCTATTAAAGAAGGACAAATGAGTGTTATAGGTAAAGGACAAATGAACAAAAGACTTGCTACTCATGAATCCTTGGCACATAGATTTTTAATGAATGTTGCCAAAAATATAAAGCCCTTATCCCTGAATGCTTAAAACAGCCGCCTAATATTATATAAATTTAACAATAATCTCACAATAATCATACACAAAACTAATAAAAATTTAAAAATGCCCTAACATAAATAGGGTATTTTTAGTTTAACAAGATAAAAAACTTTCGGGGGATAGATAATAAAATAACAAAAATCCCATCATCCATAACGGCATAACATATTGGTTTCAGGCGTCCCCATTGTTAACTTTAACAGGGGACTCTTTATTTTGACTCTCTGCTTCCTCTTTTATCGATTTTAATATTCCCGGAAGCATTTTCTTTAGCCCAAATGACCTTACAAAGTCCGGTAGATAAAAACCAAAATCTATATACATTATATAGGTAAGAATAGTACCGTCCTTATAAGGTTCTATTCGCCACACACCGTATAAATCATCAAAACTACCCTCTATTCTTTTAAACTTCATTTCCTTGTAGAGCTCTGACGCTTCCAATAAAACCGTATACTCAAAAATCGGCATAAGCGGGACTGTTTCAATATTAACTCTGACTTTTTGAAAAGAAAAATCTTTTTTTAAAACCTTGATATCCCTTATGTTGGAAATTATCTCATCCATACGCTCCTGATTTTCCAGAATATACCAGACTTTTTCAGGAGTGGCATGAATTAATATTCTTGCTTCAGCTGCCTCTAAATCATTATTATCAGATATCTCTATATAATTTACTATTACTTTTCCTCTCTCCAACCGAGAAAGAGTTTCTTTTGTGTAAGAATCAGCTTTGAGTTTACTTAAAGGAACTAAAGCCAAATAAATTATTATTAAAATAACCAAATGAAACTTTATATTAAAAAACATATTTACCCTGTATTTCATACTTGTTATGAGCATTTAATTATATCAATGTATATTATTAAGGGCTATTAAAATAACATTTAATTTATTATTGACTTAATAGGCAATAAAAAATGCCGGGACGCAGAATTGAACTGCGGACACACGGATTTTCAGTTGGAAAATTTGATATTTTTAGCTATTTTTTGATGATTTTTTAGCCTTATATTTAAGCATAGATAATTTTTACAGCAAAAAATATCTTTACAGCTCTTTTATAGATTGAAAATTTGGATATTTTTTTATAGATTTTTATGACTTTTGATAAATTTATGTCACAAAAATGTCACAAAATTTTATATCTTATTTTCCCTTTAGTATTGAATTTTAGAATTTCTTTTTGTTAATTTTTTAGAAATTTTTCAAAACTTGCTGACGCTAAAATGGATAAAATCGTCAACAAATTTTTTTGTTGACGTTGCAGAGTCAGTAAATAAAAAAATTACGGCACACCCGAAAGTGTACCGAGTAGCATGTTTTAAAATTATGTTAAAATAAAACGATACTCCGGCATCTATGCCAAAGGCAGGAAGAAAACCGGAGTTTACATATATAATTATATACGAACTTAATATAAATTTCAATGGGAGCGATATTTGGATAAATACAATTATAGCCTAAATGAAGAAAGATTAAAGAGATATAAAACAAGTGATAATAACACTAAAGAGGATGTTTTAAATAAGTATCTCCTGAATATTAGGCTTTCAAAAGAATTATATTCAGTAATCGCACTTACAGAGGTAACATTAAGAAACCATTTAAACAATGCTATAAGCAGTAATATAAAGGAAAAGTGGCTGCTCGATGAAAATTTTGTTAAAAATTTTTTAAAAGACAAGGAACTGGCAAGATATTTAGAGGTTTATAAAGATTTTAAGAAAAAAGGGAATTTGACAGAAGGCAGGTTAATAGCTGAATTAAGCCTCGGATTCTGGGTTAATCTTTTTAATAAAAAGTATAAAGTCAGCTTATGGCACAAAAAAGAGGTTTTTGAAACGGTCTTTCCAAATTTTGATTTAAGAGTACATAATCGCATTAGCTTTATATACCCTAAATTAAAGGAGCTTCAGTATATAAGGAACAGAATTTCACATCAAGAAGCCATATTTGACCATCCCAAAGGTTTAAATAACTGCTATAAAGAGATTTTACTTTTATTAAACTGGTTATCTCCGGAAATAAAGGAAATGGCTATGAGCATCTGCAAGTTTGATGAAGTATGGAGTGATTTAACTACTTTTCCACCCACTGTATCTCGTAGCCAATAGCCTCAGCAATCTCCTGCGCTTCACGGTATTTTATCGTACCTCTGGTCAGCTTATTGCTTAAATTTGATACAGTGT
>CAZLCO010000013.1:0-6648 GCA_964558005.1 uncultured Gammaproteobacteria bacterium
CGACACTGGATAGACCCCGGATCTGTCTTGAAAGCTCGCAATAAACGGCATTACGGGCGGGCTTTGCCCGCCCTGCAGCCTCTGCTCGCTTTCGCAAGTCCGGGGTGACAGAAAGTTTACAATCGGCGGTGGAAGATTGCTTCGTCGCACCTTCGGTGCTCCTCTGAATGACAGGGCGGGAGGCTTCTGCTCTTTTTCGCAAAAAAAAGACCCTGGGTCTATTCGCCATAGGTCTATATTATTGAGCCGGGTAATAGTTATTCAGAGAGCGTGTGTACGTGTGTATTTATTAGAAAATATCATTTATAACTGTGTTGCCGAGTTGTGTAGGTCTTTTTTCTTCTTTCTCTTCTTTATTTAACGCCATTGTCGTGGAAAGATATGTAAAACGAATCATTTTTCCTTCAGTTTTATTTGGCTGGAGTACCTGATCCATATTTTTTTTTAATGCTTTCTTATCCATCCTAAACTGTCCTTAACTTTTTGCCCTTATATATATACTATATATTATTTAAATAAAAAAATAATCACCGAGTAAAGTGATTATTTTTGAATTGTAGTAATACTATAGGTTACCTCTTTTCTAACCCGAAAGGGTTAGCCCTTAAAATTTATTTCTTGTCAGTTTGCGTTGCTCTTTTGTCCCTGCTTTCGACCAATTTTTCTTCAAGGTCCTTGAGCATTAATTCGAGCTGTTTTAGGATGAACTTATGTCTCATCTTTAAATAAGATTCAAATTTATCTTTTTCAAGGTCTTTTTTAGAAATTGCATTTTCAAAATAGTTGCGCTCGTTGAACACCAGCAGCGACAGAAACACATTGTCTATTTTCTGGATGGCGTCAGCATCCAGCATCTTGCCCTGTATTACCTGGTTATATACAGATGTTGTCCTTTTTAAAAGGTCAATAAGCATTTCATTTAAAGGATTATTTTGATTAGCCTGATTGGTTTTATCAGTTTCACTCATATAAAAACACTCCACTATACAATTTTACATATAAATTTTAGCAGATTGTTCAAAGATAAGGCAATTTAGATATTATATAAAAATAAAAAGGCCTCAAGATCAGACTCTTGAGGCAAGTCGTATTATAGCATTGAATTTATTAACTGCATTATATCTAATTATTTGTATTTTTTATCAAACATATTTTCGGTTTTAGGTTTTTTTTGAAATTTTACAATTCGTAATAATGATGTTATTCTCATTTATGATAAAAATATTATTATTTAGGTTCATTTTTTCTTTATTAATGCAGGATTAATTAATGTTAACGATAGATTTTATCGCCTGGGCTTTATTTACTTATTTAGCTTTATTTATTCTCTACAGGATTGTAATAATCTTCAATTCTTCGCGGGGAAGGATGGCTGATGTAAAAAAACGTGACTATCAGCCACAAATCGACCGCAAGCTCACTGTATTAATCTATTCGCACAATAACTCAATCAAAGCAAAATCATTGATTGAGTCCTTCGCAAAACAGACTTACGACAAGGAAAAGTTTTCCGTAAACGTTATACTTGATAACTGCGACGCTGAAAGCATTAAACTCCTCGAAATAAAGGGGGGAGCAAGGCTCTGGCGTATAAACACAGATGTAAAACCAATAGGCAAATACAAAGCATATGCCTGGCTTTTAGAAAGAATCAGGGCTTTTGAGAACACAAATGCTTTTGTGTTCCTCGACGCTGAATGCCTGATTAAAAGTGATTTCCTCGAAAAAATAAACGCCAACCTGAACGAAGAAGCCGTCATTGTCGGCGAAACAATAAAAAGGAAAAAATATTTCCTGAATAAACTCGTTAACGTGCATAATAAAATAACGAACAGGGTAATAAGGCATGGAAGGTATTATTCCGGGCTTGGAAATGTCATTGACGCTGATGTTATGGTCATAAAACAGCAAATCCTTGAAAAAATCGGCTTTGAATCAATGGAGCAGGGGTTTGAGGAATACGAATATTCTGTTAAATTAAGGTATTTCAATATCCCGGTTATTTATTCGAGTGAAATTACAGTGTTTAAAAACATAAAAGAATCAGTAAAATCAATCGCCTTAAGCGATTACAAAAAAAGATACCGCTCTTTTAAGACGTTTCTTAATAATTCCGGCCTTTTATTTACCAGGTGCAGGCTGTCCGCAAAAGAGCAGATAATATCTTTAATTTATCCGTCCGGGCCGGTTTTTGTTTTCTGGAGCCTGGTATTAATCGGAATATCTTTAATTTACGGCAATACTCATTTTGCAAAAACAATAAATATTAATATCCTTGCAATACTGGTTTTTTCCAGGCTTGTGACTGACCTGCAAGCCCTGATATCAATGAGGACTAATATACTGGACTATTACCATGTATTTCTGTTAAACCTTATTTCTCCCGCAATTTATTTAAGGTCAATGCTGACAGGTTTTATAACCCTGTCTGAAAAAGCGGAAAAAAAAGAAAAACAAAAGGCGGTATCAACAAGCTTTGAAAAGACAACTGTGGAAGCAACCATAACAAATGGTAAAAGCGAGTTTCCTTGCTTTCTGGAAATAATAAAAAGTGATGAAAATTCAAGCGTAACATTTACTTTTAAGGACAAAAATCTGAAATCCTCGAAGCAGCCCAGGGTATGCTATGCGGTAGAAGAAATCGTAAGCAAGCTGAAATCTCACGGGTTTTCATTAAAAATATGCGCTAACTGCGGGTATTTCCACCTGACAGAATCCACCGCCGCACATACTGACGGGGAGCAGGGGTATTGTCTTTACAGGAATTACAAGGAAAATTCAAAGGAAAAAGATTTTACACCGGCATGGTCGTCCTGTAAGAAGATTATTCCCAGGCAGGCGGGGAATTACATAAGGCAGGAAATAGGGCTGGATAAGAAGTAGGGATAAAGCTTTGTGGCACAAGTATGTTTGAAGAATTTTGTTATAGTATTTTTTTTAATTGTATCAAATTTTTTGCCCCTTTTTGCTATAGCTCAGGAAGAAATACCCCCGTCAATAAAACCTCCCGCCTCATATAGATGGATTGAAGAACCTGTAATTAATCCTCAAGAGCGATCTATTCGTTGGGGGGCTTATATGAAAAGGGTAAAGGAAAAGATTAAAAGCAATTGGGATCTAGTTTGCAAACAAAAATATAACGATAGTAAACAGGCAATAGTAATATTTACTTTGAATAAAAATGGTCAATTATTATCGTATTATATAGTAAAATCATCAGGAGACAGCACTTATGATGAAAAAGCAATTTTATCAATAAAATCCTCTGCGCCATTTGAATCGTTTCCTATAAATTGTGACGAAGATACTATAGATATACAATTTGATTTTACTTATAATTTTTATCACTGTGATTCAGATAACGATAGTTATCAGGATAATTCAGATCAATATAATAAATATCTAAAAAAAATAAATGACAAGATTGCAAAAAATTGGGACCCCCCTTCTTATGTTAGTGAAAAAAATGCGATTGTATTATTTAAGTTAGGAAGAAATGGAGAATTGCTGTCTTACAAAATTGTTAAAACTTCAGGAACTAAAAGTTTTGACGAGCACGCAATTATTGCTATAAAGCTATCCAGCCCTTTTGAGGAATTTCCTGATGCTTTTAAAGATGATGAGCTTAATATTAAATTTAATTTTAGTTCTTCAGAAAAAAGGATTAATAAAAGTTCTAATAAATTAGAAGCGGTATATGTTTTTTCTCATCTAACTCAGACTATTTTATGGATCATCTCTTTATTTAAATATTAAATAACTTGATTCAAAAAATGCGAAAAGAAATAAGTTTCGATTCTGTAACGATTTTGTCAACTTTTTGCTCATATTTGAAATAAAAAATAAAATATAAATTAAATCCCTGGATTAATGTAATCACACCAAAAAAGGTGAAAAATAAAACTATGTGGGCAAAAAGTTGTAAAGTATTTTTCTTAACTATATGCGTGTTTGTTTTGGGCTCAATGACCGCAAACGCAGAAATTATGCTGCCAAATATAAACATAGCAGTAGGCGACACAGACAGCCCTGAAGGGTTCAGTAAAGGGCTGCAAATACTTATATGGCTCACGGTTTTGACCGTTGCGCCGAGTATTTTTATTTTGACTACTTCGTTTACCCGGATTGTTATAGTGCTTTCGCTGGCCAGGCAGGCGATGGGCACGGCACAGCTTCCGCCCAGTCAGGTTATTGTGGGGTTAGCTCTTATGCTTACGTTTTTTGTCATGGCTCCTACTATTAGCCAGATAAATGAAGAAGCTTTCCAGCCATACATGAATGGGGATATACCTCAACAGACCGCATTGAAAAGAGGTGTTGAGCCGCTAAGGAATTTCATGTTCAGGCAAACAGACGAATCTGATCTTGCTTTGTTTGTTAAAATGGCAAAGCTTGATAAGCCTTCCTCTACGGATGATATACCCACATACGTTTTAATGCCGGCATTCGTTATAAGCGAGCTGAAAACAGCGTTTAAGATAGGTTTTATGGTATTTATACCGTTTCTGGTAATAGATATCGTTATATCGAGCATTCTTGTTTCTATGGGGATGTTATTCCTGCCGCCTGTCATGATATCTCTGCCGTTTAAAATAGTGCTTTTTGTGCTGGTTGACGGGTGGCATTTGATAGCTGAATCTTTGATTGTGGGGTTCTCATGACGCAAATAGAATTTTTAACTATATTGCAGACCGCCCTGAGCCTTATACTTCAGCTTGCAGGGCCGGTATTGGCGGTCAGTATGGCAGTGGGGCTTATGATTAGTGTATTCCAGTCCGTTACCCAAATTCAGGAAGCCACACTGACCTTTGTGCCTAAAATACTGGCGGGCATTTTAACAATCATGTTTCTTGCGCCGTGGATGGTTGATATGTATATTTCTGCGGTGAATGAACTTTTCGCTAACCTGATAACAATTTCGCAATAATTATGGATAAAGACCTTTCAATATTTTTTTCTGAAGAAAGCATTATTGTTTTCATCCTTGTACTAACAAGGCTTTCCGGGATGCTGGCGACAGCCCCGCTGTTTTCGACTTTTCCTATCCCGATGCAGATAAAAGCGGGAATAGCGGCTTTATCCGCATTTATTATCTATCCATTTGTTATGCAGTCAGTTGCTTTTGAAATACCGACCGACCTTGTTTTCCTGACTTATCTTTTAATAAAAGAACTTGCTGTTGGCGTAATGATAGGCTTCTGCGCATCGCTTATTTTTACGGGGATACAGATAGCGGGTCAGATATTGAGCATACAGATGGGGCTGGCTATAGCTAACGCGCTTGATCCTGTTACAAAGCAGCAGGTGCCCATTATAGGCCAGTTTTATTTATTTATGGCCAGTATGGTGTTTATTTATATAAACGGGCATTTATGGCTCTTTTCTACCATTCAGGACAGCTATTTATCTTTGCCTATCGGGTTAAATTTTGAATTCAGCCAGGAATTAACACAGCAAATACTTTACTTTACGGGTCAGTTATTTAATGTGGCTTTTAGTATAATAATGCCCATTTTTCAGGTTTTATTTTTAATTATCCTGCTTATGGGCTTTATGGCGAAAGTTATGCCGCAGATGAACGTATTTATGGTCGCTATACCTTTAAAAATATATGTGGGGTTATCGATGGTAAACATGTTAATGTTGCCGACCATGTCTTATTTAAACGAGCTTATAAAGTCAATGATGGAGGACCTGCACGGGATATTTTTATTTTAAGGAAAGAATATGTCTGACGAAAGAACGGAAAAGGCGACGCCCAAGCGGCGGTCAAAAGCAAGAAGTGAAGGCCAGGTTTCAAAAAGCCAGGACCTTAATGCTGCTGTAACGCTTTCTTTAAGCATGGCAATTCTTTTTTTATACGGTTCTTTTGTTTTTACAAAGTTTAAAGTAATCGCAAAAACAACCCTGGGAAATTTAAATCCTGACCTTATAGAAAAAGAAGGTTTTTTGGGGTTTGTTGGGCTTTATGCTTCAGAAATAATTATAATTCTGGCACCGATAATGGCTATTATGGTTATAGCAGGGATAGCAGTAAATTTTGCGCAGATAGGCCCTTTGCTTTCTATGAAAGCAATTAAGCCGGATATTTCCAAATTAAGCCCGGGAAAAATTTTAAAAGGTTTTAAAAAGTTTTTTGAACTAAAAAGTATTGTGGAACTGCTTAAGTCACTTGTTAAACTGATTATTGTTATAGCTGTCGGGTATTCTGTAATAAACGGCCGTATGGATGAAATAATGGCTTTAATCGGCGGAGAAGTGATGCATGGGCTGGCAGTGCTCACAAGTATTTTTATGGAATTAACAGTTAAAATTTGCATAGTGCTGTTTATCCTCGGGATAATCGATAAAAAGTACCAGGACTATGAATTTGAAAAATCTATAAAAATGACCAAGCAGGATATAAAGGATGAGCGTAAAAACATCGAAGGTGACCCTAAAATCAAGGCAAAAGTAAGGAGCGCACAGATGAAATTCGCTACCCAAAGAATGATGGGAGCGGTACCTTCTGCTGATGTTGTGGTAACAAACCCCACTCATTATGCTATAGCAATTAGGTATGATACGGGTAAAGCGCCCGCTCCGCAGGTGGTAGCAAAGGGAGTGGATTTTCTGGCTTTTAAAATAAAGGAAATAGCTGAGGCTAAT
>CAZLCO010000013.1:6658-46877 GCA_964558005.1 uncultured Gammaproteobacteria bacterium
AGGCTAATAAAATCCCCGTAGTGGAAAACCCGCCTCTTGCCCGAACCATATATAAAATTGTACCATTAGATGGGGTGATTCCCGCCGAGTTGTACGTGGCTGTTGCGGAAGTATTAGCATTCGTATACAGGACAAATAAAGGGAAGCGTTAATGTTTGGAAATTTTAAAATAAGCCAGTTAGTACAAAATAACGACATAGTCCTCGCTGTCGGACTTGTGGTTATCATCGGCATGATGCTTATCCCGCTTCCGCCTATGCTGCTGGATATTTTGCTTACTATGAATATCTCCCTCGCAATAATAATAATGCTAGTTTGTCTTTATACGACCGAGCCCCTGCAGTATTCCTCATTTCCTACTATCCTGCTGATTGCCACACTGTTCAGGCTGGCGCTTAACGTCAGCACAACGAGGTTAATTCTTTTACACGCAAATGCCGGCGATGTTATAACCGCATTCGGGAATTTCGTTGTCGGCGGAAATTATGTCGTAGGTATCATAATCTTCATAATCCTTGTCATAATTAACTTTATGGTTATCACAAACGGTGCGGGCCGGGTAGCAGAAGTCGCCGCAAGGTTTACTCTGGATTCGATGCCCGGTAAGCAGTTGAGCATAGACGCTGATTTAAACTCGGGGCTAATAAACGAAGAAGAGGCCAAGGCAAGAAGACGAAATATTGAAAGAGAAGCTGACTTTTACGGAACTATGGACGGTGCGAGCAAGTTCGTAAAGGGAGATGCCACTGCGGGTATAATTATTACCGCTATAAACATAATCGGCGGATTTATAATTGGTATAGCCCAGCTTAAAATGCCTTTTGTTGAAGCCGCCCAGACATATACAATCCTTACAGTCGGTGACGGTCTTGTGTCGCAGCTGCCGGCGCTTATTATCTCGGCTTCCACAGGTCTTATTGTTACGAGGGCCAGCGGCTCAGAAAAAGCCCTCAGTAAAGATATTGAAGATGAAATGTTCAGCGACCCCCGGGTGTTGCTTGTTGTGGCGGGTTTGCTTGGCGTTTTTGGTATTGTCCCCGGGTTACCGACAGTGCCGTTTTTAACAATCGGCGCATTGATTGGTTTTGTCGGTTATGTGAAACATCTTGAGCTGCAGAAAAAATCAGACGAAGAAAAGCAATTAGCAGAAGCGGAGGCAAAAAAATCAAAGAGAACAAAGAAAAAAGCATCAAGAGAAAGTGTTATGGAGCTTTTGGCCATAGAGCCCATAGAAATAGAAATAGGTTACAGGCTTGTCCCGCTTTTAGAAGTTGACCAGGGCGGGGACTTGCTGGAAAGAATTTCGCAAATACGCCGCCAGACAGCGATGGACCTTGGCATAATACTTCCTTCTATCAGGGTAAGGGACAACCTGCAGCTCGGGCCTAATTTCTATCAGATAAAGCTCAGGGGCGTACCTATTGAAACAGGCGAAGTATATGCCGACAGGCAGCTCGCTATGAATTCGGGAGCGGAGGACGTGCCGAATCTTGAAGGCATAAAGTCAACAGAGCCTGCTTTTGGGCTCCCTGCACTATGGATAATTGAAAAAGACAAGGAATTCGCTGAATCCTCAGGTTATACAGTAGTAAGCCCGTCTGCTGTCATTTCAACCCACCTGACAGAGGTGATAAAGAAAAATGCGGCGGATATTTTAACAAGGCCTGATGTCCAGCAGCTTATTGATAATTTGAAAAAACACTCGGAAGGCTTTGTTGATGATGTATTTAAGGACAGTTCTCTTTCAATTTCCGAAATACATATAGTCCTTGAAAATTTACTGAAAGAAAAGGTGTCTATCAGGGACTTGCAGACTATTCTTGAAACAATAAGCACATACCACAAAATAAATAAAAACCCTGATTACCTCACGGAGCAGTGCAGGGTGGCGCTTGCGCGCAACATATGCAAGCAGAACCTTAATGAAACCGGTGAACTGCTCGCTGTGACAATTTCTCCTGATATTGAAAACATTATAGCCTCGGGAATAAGTCAGGACGGGCAGAATCTTACGCTTGAGCCGTCATTTACGAGGGATTTTATCACAAACCTTAACCGGGAGATAGAAAATTCCATAAAAACTACCGGCAGTCAGCCCGTAATCCTTTGCAGTTCGCAGATACGGCTTGCTTTGAGGCGGCTTATCGAGAGGACTTTCCCGCAAATAGCAATTATGTCCTATAACGAAGTCGCCCCGGGCATAAACGCAAGGTCAGTTGGCATGGTTAAGCTTGAAAAAGTGTAAAATATTAATATGAACAGAAAACTACAGGTTGTTTCCAAATACGGACCTGCGGGCGACCAGCCCCGGGCAATCGCTGATTTGAGCAGGGGCATTAATAATGGCTACAAAAACCAGACCCTGCTAGGTGTTACCGGCTCGGGCAAAACTTTCACCATGGCGCATGTAATTCAGGAAGTACAGAAACCCGCCCTGATAATCGCTCATAACAAGACCCTCGCCGCCCAGCTGTACAATGAAATGCGGGAGCTCCTGCCCAATAACGCTGTAGAGTATTTTATCAGTTATTATGACTATTACCAGCCCGAGGCCTATATCCCCAGAACCGACACGTATATTGAAAAAACCGCCAGCGTGAACGATGAAATCGACCGTCTGCGCCACAGTACTACCCGCAGCCTGTTTGAGCGTGATGATGTGGTCGTTGTCGCTAGTGTGAGCTGTATTTATGGCCTTGGCCTGCCGGAGAACTATTTTAAAGGGTCTATTAAGATATCAACGGGGGATTCTGTTGACCGGGACGAAATTTTGCGGCACCTGGTGAGCGTCCAGTATGAAAGAAACGATGTTGAGCTTGGGCGGGGGAATTTCCGGGCAAGAGGCGACATTATTGAAATTAAGCCCTCTTATGAAAACATAATTATTCGCATTCAGCTCTTTGGTGATGAAGTAGAGAAAATAACGAGAATAAACCCCACAACCGGCCATACGATAGAAGTATGCGCTGAGGCGGTTATATTCCCGGCGGTGCATTATCTTTCCGGCGATGATAACCTCGAGGAAACAGTCCAGATGATTAAAAATGAGCTGACAGTACGTTTGGACGATCTAAAACAGCAGAATAAACTGGTGGAGGCTCAGCGGCTCGAGCAGAGGACACGCTATGACCTCGAAATGATAAGGGAACTGGGCTACTGCAACGGTATTGAGAACTATTCAAGAATACTGGAAAGGCGGGAGCCGGGGACCCCTCCTGCGACATTACTGGACTATTTTCCGGAAGATTTCCTTCTTTTTATTGATGAATCCCACGTTACCCTGCCTCAGATAAAGGGTATGTATAACGGTGACAGCGCAAGGAAGGACGTACTGATAGATTATGGCTTCAGGCTGCCGTGCGCCCGTGATAACAGGCCTTTAAAGATAGATGAGTTCTGGGAAAGAATAGACAAGACTGTGTTTTTATCCGCTACCCCGGCTGAATTTGAGCTGAAAAACTCTCAACAGGTCGTTGAGCAGATAATCAGGCCAACAGGGCTGGTTGACCCGGAAGTCCTGATAAAGCCAAGCACCAATCAGGTTGACAATTTGATAGGCGAAATAAAGCAAAGGACAGTTAAAAAAGAAAGAATACTTGTAACCACCCTGACTAAAAAAATGGCGGAAGATTTAACCGATTATCTTAACCAGCTTGGGATAAAGGTGCGCTATCTGCACAGTGAGATACAGTCTATTGAGCGGGTCGAGATACTAAGGGACCTGCGGCTGGGCGAGTTTGACGTGCTTATAGGCGTAAATTTATTGCGGGAAGGGCTGGATTTGCCGGAGGTAACGCTGGTTGCTATTATGGATGCGGATAAAGAAGGGTTTTTGCGTTCGGAAACAAGCCTTATACAGACTATTGGCCGGGCGGCGAGGAACGCCTGCGGTAAGGTGATTATGTATGCTGATAAAATAACCGGCAGTATTAAAAAAGCAGTGGATGAAACTGAAAGAAGGCGGGCTATACAGCTTGAGCATAATAAAAAGCATAACATAGTGCCGAAAACCATTGTCAAGCCTTTGTCTAATAACCTGCTTGAGATGGTTAACAGCTTCCGGAGCGTTGAAGATGTTATAGCGGAAAAAATGGTCGAATACGATATGAAACCGCAGGAGCTGCCAAAAATAATCGAAAAACTGGAAAAAGAAATGCACTCGGCGGCGAAGATACTGGATTTTGAGAAGGCTGCGGAAATCAGGGACAAGCTAAAGCAGCTCAGAGAGATGTATAAGGCGGCTATAAAACATTAATTTAATATTTTATAGGGCTCCGCCGGCAAATACTTTTATCATGCTTAATGCGGCAGGGGAAAGAATTACTATGAATGTAGCGGGCAAAATGAATAAAACAAGCGGTATTGTCATTTTAATACTTGCTTTTGCGGCGAGTTCTTCGGCTTTTTGCCTTCTTTTTGACCTCATTGAGTCTGAGTAAACTTTTAATGATTGGCCGATACTCGTACCTAATTTGTCTGACTGTATCAACAGGCCTATAAAAGACCTCAGCTCCGGGGATGCTACACGTTTCGAAAGACTTCTAAATGCTTCACCCCGGGGTATACCTGCCAGGATGTCCTTACCTACCCTCTTGAATTCATTTGCCAGAGTAGGTGCGGCTTCTATTTGTTCATTGGCTACCCTGGTTATAGCTGAATCCAGACCTAACCCCGCTTCTACGCATATTGTTAAAAGGTCTATAGCATCAGGCAACGCATATGTTATCTCTTCCGCCCGTTTTTTGATTTTAGCTTTAACCTGCATATCAGGAAATCTGAAGCCAACCATCGGTACAATAAAGATCAACATAAGCTTCATATATAACTCGACATCCTGTGTAATAGCCATAAATAGCCCTATAATTCCTCCAAACCCTGCGTAGATAAGTTTTTTTGAAACATAACTTAAATATGAATCTTCATCAGAAGCCATACCTGCTTCAACAAGCAATTGTTTATGCGCCAGAACATTTTTGGACTTGCTTATTACAGCCTGAGATGCCTTTTTAACAAGTTCATTAAGAAATTTAGCAGATTCTTCTTTTTCTTTCTTTTTTTCTTTATTTTCTTCTTTTTCCGGAGTGTACTGTAATAGCCTTGTAATGACATTTTCGTCCCTTTCGTCAAGGACAAATTCATAAACTATATAAGCAATTGCTACTATTAAAATCAGGAAGGATAATATATCCATTTCCGGTTTTCTCCGTTAAACTCTTATTTGTGTAACTTTTTGAATGATTACAAAGCCCAGGACTGACATAAAAATTGAAATTCCCAGGCAGATCATGCCCAGGGTCGTTTTATAAAGCGGTTCCATATATGCGGGGTTTATCAGGCTTATCAGGCCTGCGATTATTACCGGAGTAAACCCTAACACAATACCTGATAACTGGGCCTGTGCGGTTTGTGTCTTAATTAAGCCCAGTAGTTTATATCTTTCACGAATAGTGGTATTGAGGTTATCAAGGATTTCTGCCAGATTTCCGCCGACTTCTCTCTGGATTAAAACAGCTGTAATAAAAAATTTCAAGTCCTGACTGCCGGGTAGTGTATCGCCCATAGCAACTAGTGTTTCCCTTACTTCCCTCCCCAGGGAAATTTCATCGGAAACATTTTTGAAAATTTTATCTACAGGGTAGTCGCTTTCTGAAGCTACGGTCTGAAAAGCTGATAGAAGAGAGTGCCCTGCTCTCAGGGAGTTAGAAATGATTCCAAGAGCTTCCGGGAATTGTTGGGTGAACATTTCTTTTCTTTTGCTAAATTTCATTTTAAGGAATAAGAATGGGGCTATGGAAACAACTAAGCCCATTACTATTAAAATTATGTTTTTACTTATCATTCCGAGGATCAAGAAAGTAAGCATAATAATACATACGCCCATAACAAAAACATCAACCGGCATTTTTACATCGGCAATTTTCAGGCTATATTTAATTTTTTCCATAAATTTAAATCTTTGAATGATTTGCCCTATAAATTGAATCCTGTAATCAGAGTTTTCCCTGATAATATCTAACAGGTTTGATTTTTTCATTTTTTCTTTTTTTGCTAAATCTTTAAATATTTGATCTGCGCCTAAAGCAGCCAGCCGTTTATCTTCTATATTATTTAAATTAGCTAAACGTCTTTGAATTTCCGGATCAGCAAATGCTTCCGGCAAAACTACATCAATAAGAACGAAGAAAAGAGCAGTTATAGCTATTCCTGTAATTATTTCAACCATTTATTAGCTTGTTCCTCCGGGTTTTTTCATTACTTTTCTTTGTTGGAGGAAAGAATTCAAATCTCCCTCTTTTTTATTTTCAGGAGATGCCAGTTTGTTAATATTTTGACTGGTGTTTTGAATAGGAATTTTAGCTGCCGTTGCCTTATCTTTTTTCATCTTTTCATTTGGCGGGTTCGAACAAAGATAAACGACCGGAGCATTGACATCAAATATTTCCAGAGGGAGTTTTATGCCTTTTGCTTTACACTTGTCAGCAAATTTAGGCCTTACCCCTGTTGAGACATGGCAACCGATAATTCTGCCGTTTTCGTCCATGCCAAATTGTTCCCATTTGAATATATCCTGAAGAGTTATAATAGTACCTTCCATTCCGGTTATTTCAGTAATGTAAGTAACTCTTCTGCTGCCGTCAGGCAGCCTTGAAGCCTGTACAATCATATGTACAGCTGATGCTATCTGTTGTCTTATTGTTCTGTCCGGAAGGTCTACCCCTGCGAACATAACGAGAGTTTCCAGCCTTGCGCAGGCGTCCCGTGGAGTGTTGGCGTGAACGGTGGTTAGAGAACCATCGTGACCTGTGTTCATAGCCTGTAACATATCCAACGCTTCTGCCCCCCGGCATTCTCCAATAATAACCCTGTCAGGCCTCATCCGCAAACAGTTCTTCACAAGGTCCCTCGCATCCACTGCACCGTTACCTTCAACGTTTGCCGGCCTTGTTTCCAGCCGTACAACATGGTCCTGCTGTAGTGACAGTTCAGCCGAGTCCTCGATTGTGACAATCCTGTCCCCGTCGGAAATAAAAGCCGAAAGACTGTTCAAAAGAGTAGTTTTACCAGAACCTGTACCGCCTGAGATTACGATATTCAAGTGTGCGGCAACTGCGGATTTGAGGGTTTCAGCCATTGCTACAGTCATTGAACCCCAGTTGAGCAGATTTTGCATAGTAGCGGCATCTGCTTTGAACTTCCTGATTGTAAGTGAGGGGCCGTCTATCGCAAGAGGAGGTATGATGGCGTTTACCCTTGAACCGTCAGGCATCCTCGCATCAACCATAGGAGAAGTTTCATCAATCCTTCTCCCGACTTTTGACACGATTCTTTCGATAATATTTTGTAAATGCTTGTTATCTTTAAACGCAACAGTTGTTTTTTTGAGTTTACCGCTCATTTCTATATAGACGTTATTGCATCCGTTTACCATAATTTCTGAAACTTGCGGGTCTGCAAGCAGAGGATCAAGCGGTCCAAATCCTTTAACTTCCTGTTTTATTTCCCTTATGATTTTATTTTTTTCTGCATTGCTTAAAGGTAGTGTGGCAAAATCGACTTCAAGCTTTTTTTCAATGAAAGTTTTTAATAAATGGTCCTGTTCATCTGGCGAATACTTATCCCAGTCACCCAGGGCATTTATTTTTTCTATAAAGGCAATATGAAGCTTTTCTTTTACCTCAGTAAATTTTCCGCTTTCTGAGGAAACGACTTTTTGAGGTAAAATTGTTGTTTTATTAGTTTCCTGTCCGCTTTTAATAAGTCTGTTTCTTAAAGACATATTTTATTAACTCCTTTGTTTGATAAACGGTAAATTCAGGTTTTTGAATTTATCAAGAATCAACGACCAATCAATATCTACAGGCAAATTAAATAATGGCTCATCATCATCATCTTCTTCTTCATCTTCTTTAAAAATCATTACTCCGCTTATTTTTGATGCTAACTGTGCAAAATTTTTACTGATTTGAGCGGAAGGGTCGAGTTCTGATATTGGAATCCCCTTGTTTATAGACGTCATAATGGAAAAATAGCTGTTTGGTATTTTCCAGTATACTTCCTGGCTTAATGCTTCTTCAACATCTTCAACCGTTATTTCATCATCTTCTATATATCGGTTAACAATCAGTTTAACTTTATCTTCGTCATACTCCAGGCGTTTAAACAGAGTGAGGCATCTCTGGCTGTTTCTTATTGACGGCAGGTTCACCATGGAAACCAACAAAATACTATTTGACATATCAAGACAGGTAAGGGTTTTAATATCAAAACTGCTGCTTGTGTCAACGATTACATAAGCAAAAATTGTTTTTAAAAAATTTAACACAGAGGCAATGTCATCAACGGATATTTCTTCTGCCTGTTCCACATAAGGAGGATCAGCAAGGATGTATACATCTTTATCCTTATATTTTTCGAGTGAAGTAAACAGGAAAGATTCATCAAGGCTGCTGATATGACTTGTAATGTAAGCGATATCAAATGAAGGATTAATATCAAGAAAAGTGGTAATATCCCCCATTTGCAGGTTAAGGTCTACAAGGCAAACCCTTTTCCCGGTG
The DNA here is from genome assembly GCA_964558005.1 of uncultured Gammaproteobacteria bacterium. Lineage (GTDB taxonomy): Bacteria > Cyanobacteriota > Vampirovibrionia > Gastranaerophilales > UBA9971 > JANQGS01. The sequence goes on from CAZLCO010000013.1 coordinate 15,217, forward strand.
AGCTCATTCAGTTGTAAAGCAAGGTTTACAGCCATTGTTGTCTTGCCTATCCCCCCTTTATTACTGAAAACTGAATAAATTTCACCTGTTATTTTGTCTGAGTCTACAGTTAATATAGATCTTGCTTTTCTTAAAGCCGCATTAAGGTCTTCCAGCATAACAGGCTTTGTGAGGAATTCTCTTGCGCCAGCCCTCATTGCCTTTATTACTACATCTGTACTTACTTTGTCGGAACAGGCAAAAATAATTGTGTTTTTGTTAATATTGCTGACTTTTTCAATTATTTCTATTGCAAGATCTGTGTTTTCAGCCAGGTCAATAACTATCAGTTGAGGCTTTTCCTGGACTACAAAATCATATCCGACCAGCAGGTTATCAAAATCCCCGATAAGTTCAATATAACCCACCCCTTCAAGGAGTTCCATTAACTGGCTCCTTGTTTTTTCGTTATTATCGATAATTACCATAGGTATTTTTTGCATTGTTATAGCTCTTTCGCCAAATTAGATTTTACTATTGTAGGAGTTACAAATATCATAACCTCTGTTTCGCTTTTTGATGAAGTTACATTATTAAAGAAATCTCCGATTAAAGGAAGATTGGAAAAAAACGGTAGTTTGTCTACTGTTCTTGATTCTTGATTTCTTACCAGGCCTGATATCACAGTAGTATGGTTATTGGCTACTTCAACTACAGTTTGACCTTTTCTCGTAGAAAACCCCGGTTCATCAGCAATACTTGCAGAAGTACTGATTTCACTTATTTCTGTTGATATTTCAAGAATTACCCTTTCGGATTCTTCAAGAATTTTAGGAGTAATATCTACACTTAACCCTACATCCTTATAAACAGTTATTTGATTTCCTAAAGAATCCTGGCCCGCCGGGATAGGGACTTCCTGACCGGAATTAAGCGAGGCTTTCTCTCCATGAGCAACCATTAACCTGGGTTCAGCCAGAATTTTAACCAGCCCTTCGCTTTCTGCAGCCTGCAGCTGGTATGATATATTTTTATTAGGGAACATTCTCCAAACATTTAAATTTCCATCACTAAAAACATTGCCCCCCGCAAACCCTTTTTTACTTAAATCATCAATAGTCATACTTCCTGTGCCGGCTGCGAAATCCTTTAAATTGACGAGCATCTCCCAGGCCAAATCTCTTGACCATGGCTCATCAAAGGTTTCCCCTCCAATTTTTAAGATAGCCTCAGCTCCTGCTGCTGACTCTCCCAGGTTGAGATAATCAAATAATCCTTCCCTGAAATCCATACTTCTACTCTTATTTTTATCTTTAGTCATTTCAACAAGCTTAACTTCCAGCAAGACCTGAGGTGTGTGGGCTTCTGTAAGGTTTATGAGGTTATAACCATATGCGTTTGCCATTTTTTCTATTTTTTCCTGAACCAACGTAGAAGATATTTTTCCTGTTAAAACAACTTTTAGGCCTGATTCAGAACCCTGATCAATAAAATCGATGTTTATATCTTCATTTGGAGCGATTTTTTTTACTTCTCTTATAAAGTTATAGTTTGTTTTTTCCACAAAAAGATTGAAAAATATGGGCTCATCGCTATCCTGTTCCCATATTATTACTGTTGTTTCGCCTGCTTCCTGGCCTATGACGAGCATTTCCTTTGGAGAAAAGAAATCCCACTCAATAAGATCAGCATTAGTTATGGCAAACCTTTCTATGGGTTTGTCAAATTTAAATATTCGGTATTTTGCAACTATAGCCCTTAGTTCTGCGACCTCACCTTTTAGCATTGGGGCATCGATTACTTCGGTTTCATCTTTAATTTTTTGCAGTTCTTCTGAAGTGTACACAGAATCCCTGGTGTTATTAACGTTATTTATATCAAGAAAATCAGCGTCAAGTTCCCTTATTTCAAGGTTTTTTTCAGCATATACAAAATTATTAAGCCCCAGCATCATTAATAATAAAAATACTGCGGTTATTTTCAGTATTATTCTGTTTTTTGTCCTTCCTGCCAAGTTTTTACCTCTTATTCGACCATATCAAGTAATTTAGTTAAATCAGGGTCATATGCTGAATCTTCGTCCTTTTTATCTTTTTCTTTGGCTTCTTTATCAACTTTAAATGTATAAGTTGACTTATCTATTCCTGATATAAGCTCAACTCTCTTTGGTTTTGCCTCCGGCAGGCTTGGTGGTTCAAGTTCCTGCTCTTCTATGGGATCTTCCGGTATATTAATATTTATATTTGGGACGGCTATTTCATTACTGCTTGTTTTATTTTCCTCAGGAGGGGGAGGCAGCTCTTTTTCTGTTATAACAACATTTTCGTCGCTGCTGTTTCTTGCAATAATTTGCATTTGTCCCTCAAACATATTATCAATAACTTTTTGGACCAAATCTATAGACACAAGAAAAGTTATTGCACTTGCCTGATTTGCGCTTAAATACTGAGTGCTTACTGCCGGCCCCCCACGCGCATTATACCTTGAAGAAGTGCCGCCTGCACTCGGAGCTTCAAATGCCACTATTCTAACCTTTTGTGCAATAAACTCGGGGGGGGTGCCGACTTTTAAAAGGTCAACCGTTGACCCTACACGTATATGAGATGCCAGTCCCCTGAATCTTTCAGTGGGTATGGAAATAGCCCTCATATCATTTGGTATTTCTATAGAAGCAATATCTTCAGCCTGGATTTCAGTATTTGTTATAAACTGGCCTTTAACAAGGTTTTTGCCGGATTTTTTTCCAACTAAAAGTGCGGTTGTTTTAAAATAACCTTCCGGTAAATCTTCCTTTGGAAATTCTTTTTCTTCAAGCAAATCCATTGTAAATGTGTCGCCCACATTAATATCCCTGGCTGCTACAACAGCTGTAATTTCAGTGACTACCGGTTTTTGTTGTTCCTGAAACGGGTTTTTATTTAAATTAGCTACTTTTGTGTTAAGTTCCTGCAGTTTTCTTTGTTGTTCCTGAAGCGCAGCCTGTTTGCTGTTCATAGAGCCAAAAATACCAAGAGTGGCCAGCACGCCTAATGCAGCAGCTATAATTACCTTTTTCTTGTTTTTCTTGCTCAGTCTCATATAAACCTTATAGCCTCCAGATATACTTAAAGCCTGTAATTACAATGCTCTCTTATGTTTTAATATCGGTTTGAATTTTTAAAACTTTAACCAGGTAAGAAATAATAATTTACTGTTGATTTAACCAGTCTATTTCTTTTTTTACCCCCTCTATAACATGTTTTATATAGGTTTTGGAATTTTTTTCGTAATAATTCTCAAAGTCAATGAGTTTTTCCCTGTAAAAATCCATTATGTTATTAATTATATTAACTTGTAAGGATTTTTCCATTTCGGGCAGGATAAGCAGTTTTATTTTTATTGTCTGCTCTGTCATTTCTGTGTTTAACATAAGGTTTTCGAAATATTTTTTTCCGCCGGGAGTGATTGAATATTCAGAGCGTTTCTGACCGCCGGGGCTTGTTGAACTTTTTAAATTTACATAATTATTTTTATGAAGTTTTTTAAGCGCAGGGTGAATAGACCCGAGGCTGGGCGAGTAGAAAATGGCAAAATGCTCGTCTATCTTCTTTTTTAGTCCATAGATACTAGATTTTTCTTTAAGCAGGGCAAAAAGTATTAATAGTTCCACAAGCATGAAAAATCACTCATATCTTAAATCAGCGGAAAGTTTATGGGCATACAGCCCTTCCACCTTGGCCAGGCAGGATGCGGTTTTTGATAAGCTTTGCGCCGCTGTTTTAGAAATGTTCTGGTATGTCTGTATTTTAAGGAAATCGAATACGCTTAAGCCGCCTGAGTATCGGGCAACGCCGTTGGTGGGCAAGACATGGTTAGTGCCGCTGCAATAATCGCCCAGCACTTCAGCTGAGAAATTACCTATAAAAAGCGAACCGTAATTTTTATATTTGTTTATATCCGTGTCCGCATTTTTATAGCAAATTTCAAGGTGCTCAGGTGCTTTTCTGTTAGTGATTTCTATTGCCTGAGAAATATTGTCAACCATAATAATGCGGCTTTCTGATATTGATTTTGATGCAATATCTGATGTTTTAAGAGTTTTCAGGTATTCATCAATTTTTTTGCTTACCTGCTCAGCCAAATCCCTTGATGTAGTTATCAGATACGCCCTGGCATCAGGGTCATGCTCTGCCTGCGCCAGCATATCTGCTGCAATAAATTCAGGGTGGGCTGTTTCGTCTGCTATAATCATCACTTCGCTTGGCCCCGCCAGAAAGTCAATGCCGCATACCCCGTAAACCTCTTTTTTTGCTGCGGTTACGTATTTGTTTCCCGGGCCGGTGATTTTATTTACAGCGGGAATGGTTTCTGTGCCGTATGCCATGGCCGCAATCGCCTGTACTCCGCCTATCCTGAAAATTTTGTCAGCCCCGGAAATAGAGCAGGCGGCTATTGTTGCGGGCTGAATTTTCGGGCTGCAAACGATAACTTCTTTTACTCCCGCTATTTTTGCCGGTACGACCGACATAACAGCGGACGAGGGCAGCGGGTAGTTTCCGCCCGGTACGTATGCCCCGGTGCGTTCCAGCGGTATGATTTTATGGCCGAGTTTTGCGCCGTTTATATCTATTTCTGTTTCTTTTATTGCGGACAGCTGCGCTTCCGCAAAAGTCCTGACATTAGAAACAGCCTGTCGGATACAGTTTTTAACTTCCTCCGGCGTGTCCGACAGGGCTTTTTCTATTTCCTCTCCAGATAACTCGATGGAATCTATTACTCCATCGCCGAATTGAGCGCTGTATTTTTTTACAGCCTCATCTCCATTGTTTTTTACATCATTAATTATTGCAGGAACGCTTTCCAGCCCCGAAAATTCCTGATATTTAAAAAATTCTTCCCCCAGTTCCTTATAATTAATGATTTTCATTTATTATGCTTTTGTATCGACTTTTCTGTTGTCCCTGATTTTTTTAGCTTCTACAGCAGTGCCGAATAGGCTGTATGCCTGATCTTTAACCATTTTTGAGGCGCCGGTTACAAGTGCCGCTGTGCCTAAACCTATTGCCAGTACAGGAGTTACAGGATTTTTTGCTGCATTTTTTAAGACTTCAGGATTAAACACATTTTTTGTGTGTTTAGCGACTTCACTTATCATATCATTTACAACACTCGATTTTATAGGAATACTTGTGGCTTGTTTTTCCATATGGTTTAGAGTTGCAATTGCTGTACCACCTGCGGCTAGGCCGGTAAGAACTCCGGGCAGACCTTCCTGTGCATTTTTAAAGTCTTTTTTCTTTTTGATTTCAACAGCTCTCCCCAGCTCTGCAGGGGTTAATGCATACATGTTGGACTGAATTGATGACATCTTTTACCTCACTCTTGTTCCCTCTATAAATAAACTCTCTTTTTGAGTATGTGCATTTTACAAAAAATTACCCTTTTTTTCAATCCATAAGCAGTACTATATTACAAAATGGTTACAAGAATTAATGTAAAATTCCTGCAATAGTTGCGGACATATAAGAGGCCAGCGTGCCGCAAATAAGTGCCCTTATTCCCAGTCGGGCTAAATCAGCCCGCCTGTTCGGTGCCAACTCACCTATTCCGCCAACCTGTATAGCTATAGAGCCTAAATTAGCAAACCCGCACAGCGCAAAACTGGCTATTACTATTGATTTTTCTGAAAGAATCACATCAGATGTACCGTTTATAATCGGCGCAAGGTTCATATAGGCCACAAATTCGTTAATTGCCATCTTTGTCCCCATTAAAGACCCTATCGTAAAGGCCTCGTCCCACGGTACGCCCATAAGCCAGGCAAATCCGGAGAAGATTGTGCCCAGCATAAGATTTAAACTCAGTCCCCATACTCCAAGAATAGCATCGACCATAGAAATCAGGGCCAAAAACCCTATAAGCATTGCTATAACGTTAATAGAAACCCGCATTCCCTCGCTTGCGCCGTGGGCTATGGCGTCTATGAGGTTTGCGTAGTTCTTTTTGACGTCCAGCTTTACTTCGCCGCGAGTTTCTGATTGTTGGGTCTCCGGGTAAACTATTTTGGAAATAACAAGCGCTCCGGGGGCTGCCATAATACTTGCTGCCAAAAGGTATTCAGCGGGTACGCCCAGTGAAATATATACAGCCATTACGCCCCCGGCTATGCAGGCCATGCTTCCGGTCATAGAAGCGAGGAGTTCCGAGCGGGTCATCCCGGAAACGTATGGTTTTATCATAATCTGGGCTTCCACCTGTCCCACGAATGCGCTGGCTACGTTGGATATAGCTTCACTACCGCTTACTCCCATTATTTTATAAACTATTTTGGCCACAATAGAAACTATTTTCTGCATTATTCCGGTGTGGTAGGCGATATTTACCAGCACAGCCACGAATATTATTGTGGGGATTATTTTAAAAGCAAAGATAAACCCGCTGCCTGCGCCGAATAGTTCCTCAAAAACTTCGGGTTTGCTAACCAGTACTCCGAATACAAATTCACCGCCCTTATCGGCAAAGTCGAGAAGTTCTTTTATGAATTTTCCAAGGTGTTCAAAAATTATTTTTCCAAGTGGTACCTTGAGAATAAAGATTGCTATTAACAATTGTAAAGATAAACCCGTTCCAACAAGACGCCAGTTTATATTTTTTTTGTCCCTCGACATAAGAAAACAAAGGCCGAGAATCGTTACTATTCCGAATATTCCAAAAAATCTGTCCATTTAACCCAGCTTACTTTTATTATTTTTTATTAATAAATTTTAAAATAATAATTAATTTAAAACAAACTGTGTTTTAATATATACAATAATTTATTTATTATTTAAATTTAAATTTAAATTTTAATAATAAGGTAAGGGTTTAGAATATGGCGACTGCAAAAGATTTTAACACAACATCAAAAACTGAGGTGGAAACAAGTTTTGACAGCTTGCCGCTTGAGACATTAAAGCATGGCTTTATAAGAAAAAATAATTTCTATATACGGAGAGGCGTACCGGAATCACACAGGAGAATAGCTGATAATTTTATGATTATCAAAAAAATATTCGGACATCCTGTTGTGCAGTCAAAAATAACTGATGAAGAAAAGCTTTTTCTTGCAAAGTATGACTTTAATACACTTGAATTTACAACAGAAAAGCAAATGGAAGACGAAATCGTTTTCCTTAAAAAATGGAGCTATTCAAATAACAGGGAGCTCCAGCAGGCAGCAGATGAAATAATTAAAATAAGGGCAAAAGAATTAAAATATTTAATTGCCACAAATTATGTTAATATAACTAACAATGTCTATAAAGGGCATAGAATTCTCGAAAAATACTTTGAAGATATTTCAAAATATTTTTCAGATAGTTTCTAATACAATAGGGAGGACTATTAAAATTGTTAACCCAGATTGAAAAAAAATTTGGGCCAAAAATTTTGTCGGGTGGAAATATAAAGTTTGACCTGTGGGCACCTGATGCCGACAAGGTCGATTTATGTTTGGAAAATAACGAATTGCCTATGGAAAAAGCCCAAGACGGCTGGTTTTCCATAACAACAGGCTCGGCTGATATTGGCTCGAAATATATGTTTAAAATAAACGGCGACTTAAAAGTACCTGACCCGGCTTCCAGAGCCCAGGCTGATGATGTGCACGGCTGGAGCGTTGTAGTTGATAATGACGCTTACGACTGGGGCGAAGATAATAACTGGAAAGGCCGTCCCTGGCAAGAAACAGTGCTGTATGAAATTCATACCGGTATTTTTTCCGAAGAAGGCACATTCAAGGGCATACAAAAAAAGCTTGACCATTTTGTTTCACTGGGCGTAACTGCCATAGAGCTTATGCCTGTTGCGGACTTTCCCGGTACTCATAACTGGGGATACGATGGCGTATTGCTTTTTGCGCCGGATAAAACCTATGGCTCGCCGGAAGACTTAAAAGACCTGATCAAAGCCGCTCATGAAAAAGGCCTGATGGTATTTATGGATGTGGTTTATAACCATTTTGGCCCTGACGGCAATTATTTATACTGCTACGCAAAATCAGAATTCTTTGAACACAAGCATGTGACCCCGTGGGGTGATGCCATAAACTTTGAAAACAGTAATGTGCGGGACTTTTATATCCAGAATGTACTTTACTGGCTGGAAGAGTATCACATTGACGGGCTGCGGTTCGATGCAGTGCACGAAATCAAGGATGATTCCCCGGTGAATATTCTCGAGGAAATATCTAATGTTGTCAAAGACAGGATTAAAGACAGACAAGTTCATCTTGTACTGGAAAATGACAATAATAATGCCAGTTTCCTCAAGCATTACGTGGCGCAGTGGAACGATGACTTCCATCACTGCGCACATATCCACCTTGCAGGCGAAAAAGGCGGATATTATAAAGATTACACTGAAGAAACAACCGACAAAGACGCCACATACTTCCTTGCCAGGTGTCTTGCAGAAGGCTACGCCTATCAGGGCGAAAAGTCCGCATACAGGAATAACGAACCAAGGGGCGAAAACAGCAGGGGATTAAACGTTTCCAGCTTTGTTAACTTTATCCAGAACCACGACCAGGTAGGCAACAGGGCTTTTGGTGAGCGGATAGCGTCTATTGCATCGAAAGAATCCATAAAAACAGCTGCAAAGTTGTATTTATTGGCTCCTACCATTCCTTTAATCTTTATGGGCGAAGAATGGGGCAGTAAAAGACCGTTTATGTTCTTTTGCAACCTGAGCGATGAGCTGTCTGATTCTATAAGAGATGGCCGCAGGCGGGAATTCTCGAGATTCCCTGAGTTCGCTGACCCCAAAAACAGGGAAAGAATACCTGATCCTACCATAGAGGCTACTTTTAAGGGTTCAATGCTCGACTGGGAAGAGATGGACAACGAGATAATTGAATTGTACAAAGAACTGCTTGATATTAGAAAAAGAGAAATAGTACCGCTCATCCCGTATATTGAGCATTCTAAAAGCAAATTTAAAATCTTTGGCCCGGGGCATTTTATGGTAAAGTGGTTCGCTAAAAACGGCAAAACTTTTACTATAAAAGTGAATTTTAAGGAAAACACATTGGATTGGTCTATAAATAATGGATAAAAATAAAATTCTCGAAAAATTAGCTGTACATTACGGTTTAATTCCTGATAAAACAACCTCAAAAGAACATCAGGAGTTCCTTGAATTTATCGGTATAAACACTGACAGTGCGGAAAACCTCGGCGCAGAACTGAATAAGGTTGAGGAAAAAGAATGGATTTCATTAATTCCGGCAGTGTGTATAGTTAAGCAGGGTGAAGTTCCTCTCATTAAGATATCCCTGCCCGAAAACGAGATGAATAAGTCTTTCGAGTGGGCTGTTGAAGAGGAAAACGGCAGGTATCACCACGGTGAATTCTATGCTACTCACCTTAAAACCCATGAATCACATAAGATAAAAGACGTTAATTATTATAAAAACGAACTCCATTTGCCGATCAGGCTTGATATAGGATACCACCACCTGAAAATAAAGTCTGAAACAGGACGAGAAGAAACAATGACACTTATAGTTGTTCCAAAGCAATGTTATAAACCGCTTGCCCTGGAAAAAAACGAAGAAATAACCGGTTTTAAGTTTAGTCTCTATAAGGAAAATCCTTATTCTGATTATAAAATATCAAGCTATAAAGACCTGCATAACGCTGTTAATTACGCTAAAACAAATGCAAATGGCATTGTCGGCATAAATTCCATTAACCAGTGGGGCAGGATGGCTTTTAGCACGCTTTTAATTGATGTTGACGGGGCAATTAATTTTATTGAAGACAGGGATATAAAATTAAAAATTTTAACTGAAGAGTTCCAGGAAGAACTAAAAAACATCAGGGAAAGTGAAAAAATAGACCTTGAAAGTATTCTGGAATACAAAATGAAAATATTTAAAATTTTGTATAAATCTTTCAGGGAAAACCATATAAGTAATAATACTCTTAAAAGTCAGGACTTTTTTCATTATCTTACCAGTAAAGGGGAGAATTTAAGGAAACAGGCACTTTTTAAAGCAATAAAAGAATATCTTTTAAGTGAAAATCCGAAGTTAACCAGCTGGCAGGAATGGCCCGAGGATTATAAAAACCCGAACAGCGAAGCCATAATGGTTTTTGAAAAAAATAATATAGAAACTGTCCAGTTTTATGAGTTTTTGCAGTGGCAGGCTGATATACAGCTCAGTATAGCGGGCAGGACTTCCTGGATAAACAAGCTGGCGGTCGGTATTTATACAGAGTGGGAATTTTTTATAAATTCAAATGAGGCGGAGTCGTGGCTAAAACAGGATTATTATGCTTATGGAATAACTACGGAAAACAATACCGTTTCTGCGCCGCTCATTCCTTATAAACTTGAAGAATGCGGATACCGATATATTGCTGAAATGGTAGGGGCTGATATGACGCATTCAGGGGCCATTAAGCTGCATGGCCTGAAAAATTTTGAAAAATTAAAATGGATAATAAAAGACAGCCCTGAAATTGAATTTTATGTAAAGTACTCTTATGAGGACATTCTGGGGGTTATAGCGCTGGAGAGCCACAGGAACAAATGTGTTGTGGTTGCGGATGAAACAGATGAATTATTGGAAAGATACGGGTTTTTGCCGGAGTCAGCTTTCAACATTCAAGAAATAGATGAAGAAGAACTGTCTTCTTTTTTTGAAGCAGTTTTTGCGACTCAAAAAGCAGGCGTAAAAAGTACGGAATATCAACGCAGGATAGAAATAGAAAGAATACCGCTATCTGTTTACAGGCTGCAGTTTAATAAAGGCTTTACTTTCAGGGATGCGCAGAATATTGTGCCTTATTTAAAAGAATTAGGAATATCGCACTGTTATGTTTCACCGATACTCCGCGCGAGGGAAGGAAGCATGCACGGCTACGACATAATAAACCATGCGGAGCTTAACCCGGAAATAGGCAGTATGCAGGAGTTTTATGATTTTGTTGATACCCTGCACCATCATGATATAGGGCTGATAGTAGATATAGTACCCAATCACATGGGTATAGGAAATGAAAATAAGTGGTGGATGGATGTGCTGGAAAACGGACAGGCCTCCAGATACGCTTCTTATTTCGATATAGACTGGGAACCGCTGAAAAAAGAACTCATGGGCAAGGTGCTGGTGCCTGTGCTGGGAGATCATTACGGTAATATTCTAACCAGCGGTCAGTTTAAGTTTAATTTTGATCAGGAAACGGGCAAATTAAGCCTGAATTACTGGGAGCATAAATTCCCGATTAACCCCTCTTCATACCCTATGTTCCTTGAGCACAGGCTGGAGGTGCTTGAGTCGAGGCTCGGCAGCAATAATTCTGATTTTCTTGAATATTTAAGCATTATTAATGTTTTTAAAAAACTTCCGGGAATAAATGAAACTTCTACGGAAAAAATCTTTGAAAGAAATCGCGAAAAAGATATTGCCTCTAGAAGACTGGCGGATTTATGCCGTAAAAACCAGTTGATTTCAGGTTTTATACAGGAAAATCTTGTTGATTTCCAGTGTAAATCGAATGACCCTGTTTCCTGCAATAGAATCCATAACCTCCTTGAAGAGCAGGCTTACAGGCTTGCGTACTGGCGTGTGTCAATAGATGTAATTAATTACAGGCGTTTCTTTGATGTAAACCACCTTATCGGCTTGAAAGCAGAGAACCCGCTTGTGTTCACCAGCACGCATTCCTTAATACTGGACCTTGTGGAACAGGAAAAAATAGACGGGTTAAGGATTGACCACCCTGACGGCCTGCTTGACCCTACTAAATACTTTAAAACACTTCAGGCAGAGGCTGGTAAGCGTCTTGGAATCAATTTTGATTTAACAGAAGAGGCGTTACTAGGCTCTAATAAGCTGCCTATTTATGTTATTGCAGAAAAAATACTCGCCCCGTTTGAAAAAATACCGAAAAACTGGGCTATTAACGGTACTGTGGGTTACGAATATCTGAATGACCTGTGCAATCTTCTTGTTGATGGAAAAAATTCCAAAAAATTTACAAGAATTTACCAGCGTTTTATAGAAAATTCCCCGAATTTCAGCGAACTTGTAATTAATTGTAAAAAATTAATAATGAAAACCTCTTTAACAGGTGAATTGAGTACATTATCCAATCTTTTGAACAGAATATCAGAAAAGTATTACAGCACAAGGGATTATACGCTCAATGGCCTGAGGGAAGCACTTACGGAAATCATAGCGTGCTTCCCGGTTTACAGGAGTTATATTTCAGATGAAGATAAAGGCGATAAAGCAATAGATTATATAAAATGGGCGGTTGGATTAGCCAAAAAGCGTACAATGCATACTGACCCATCGATTTTTGACTTTATAGAAAAAGTGCTTCTGGTAGAACTGGAAGAGGATAAAGAATCTGACGAATATAAGGAAATTCTTGCCTTTGCGATGAAATTCCAGCAGTACACAGCCCCGCTTATGGCAAAAGGGCTTGAGGATACCAGTTTTTACAGATATAACAAACTGGTCGCTTTGAACGAAGTTGGCGGGGAGCCTGCGCATTTTGGTTTATCGATTAATGATTTCCATACTCACAACATCAAAAGACTGGAGAGAACTCCGCACGGTATGCTCTGCACTTCGACGCACGACACAAAGCGGTCTGAGGACGTAAGAGCAAGGATATGCGTACTTTCAGAAATTCCCGAAAAGTGGAATGAACGTATTAATAAGTGGTCTACGCTTCATCAGTCTAAAAAAATAGAGCTTGATAAAGTGCTTGCTCCTGATAAAAATGATGAATACCTTTTTTATCAGTCACTTTTAGGCATATGGCCTGTTACTCCCCCTGATGAAGAAGAAAAAGAATCGCTCATTGCACGGCTGGAAGAGTATATGATTAAAGCTATAAGAGAAGCTAAAGCGCATACCAGCTGGGTGAATATAAACACAGAATATGAATCAGCTATAACGGGCTATATAAGGAAAGTGCTTACTTCTCCGGAGAATCATCCTTTCTGGAAAGAGTTTTTGCCTTTCCATAAGAGTATATCCCATTCAGGGTATTTAAATTCGCTGTTTCAGTGCGCATTAAAACTTACCTGCCCGGGAGTGCCTGATATTTACCAGGGAAGCGAACTTTTTAAGTTTAACCTTGTTGATCCTGATAACAGAAGGCCTGTGGATTTTGAGTCCCTGAAACAAAGGTTAAATGAAATTAAAATTGAAGAGCTTCTCCCATTTGAATCAGGTAATATTAAGCTTTACCTTACTTCACTACTTCTGAACTTCAGGCAAAAATATCAGGATATATTCAGGAGAGGCGATTATACCCCTCTGGAAACAAAAGGCTCAAAATCAAGAAACCTTGTGGTCTTTTCAAGAAAATATAACGGGGATGCAATTATCGTAGCGGTCCCGCGCCTGGTGCATAATATGGTATCTGAGGACATAGTGCTTCCTGTTGGCGATGGTGTATGGAAAGACACCACTATTGTTATTCCGCCGGAATATACCGGACATAAATGCGTCGATATTTTGACTAATCAGGAACATGTCTTATCAGAAACCCGCATAAAAGCAGGAGCTATCCTTAACAGGCTTCCGATTTCTGTATTATATTTTAAGACTGAATATTAGATGCTTCCTGCGGGATAAACATTGCCGCGACTTTATAAGACCGTTTAATTGTAAGTTCATCGTCTTTATAAACGTAGAAGTGTACATATTTTGTGTTTTCTTTTACAACCAGTTTCATCCCCTGAGCAAGCGCATTATAGACAAAATCTTCGTTAGGGACGTTTATTTTGCTTGTGCCAAGCTCGTGAATTTCTTCTTCATCCAGCTGGACTTTAATTGTAACATTGTGTTCTCCGGATTCCCAGCCGGGTCCGCAGATTGCCACCAGGTCAAAAAAAGATTCCGCAGGCAGTTTAAGCACTAAAAACTGGTCCATAATGTTAATACAAGTGAGTTTGTTGTTTTTGTAGACAATATTTTCGGCAATCATAAGGTATTGACTTTGCATAATTTAAATCCTCCTTTTATTTGTAATGTAAAACTTTATTTATCGCATTTGGTATATAGCCCATGAGTTTTTCGGAGGTAAGGGAATATTCAGTCAGTTCTTCAACCGCTATATCTGCCGCAAGCCCATGCAGGTATACCCCTAAAATAGCAGCATCCTTTAGTTCCAGTCCCTGCGCGGCAAAACCGGCTATTATGCCGGCCAGCACGTCACCGCTGCCTGCTTTTGCAAGACCGGTATTACCTGTTGTGTTTATGTAAGCATTGCCTTTAGGTTCGGCTATGATTGTATTTGCGCCTTTTAAAACGACTATGGTATTTAATTTTGACGCGGCCTGTTTTGCTGTTTCCAGCTTATTAACTAATATTTCTTCAACAGAGACATTTAATAACCTTGAAAGCTCTTTAGGATGTGGGGTTATAATTGAATTAATAGGCAGGACGGGATTATCCCGCATTGCCAGGCAGTTCAGGCCATCCCCGTCAATTATGACTTTGTCACCGCGGTTTGTGAGTTGCTGAACAAACTGCGCAACAAACCTTACGGTTGCTTCTTCCGTGCCGAGCCCCGGCCCGATAAGAATTACATCGCTTTTAGCGCTGTTTTCAAGGACGGCCTTTTCTTCCAGTGGTATGTAAACAAGCTCTGCGGCTTTTGAAGCAACAATAGAAATGACATCATCAGGGGCGGCAAGAATGGAATAGCCCGCACCAACCATAAGTGACGACATCGAGCACAGATACGCCGCACCTGTCATATTAAAGCTGCCCGCAATATTAAAAACTTTGCCGAAAGTGCCTTTGTGCCCGTCTTCCGGCCGTAAAGGCATTATTATATGTGCATAATGGCCTGTAACCAGATAATTATTGTATTCATCCCCGTCAGTAAGATAGTCAGGGATTCCAATGGCTGAAACGTCTGTTTCTCCGCAATAGTCGGCTCCAGGATATAATAAAAGGCCTGTTTTGGGCGCATGGAAAGTAATTGTGTAGTCTGCAATAACCGCCCTTCCCATAATTTTACCGTTGTCCGCATTTACGCCGGACGGTATATCAACCGATACGACTTCGCCTTCCGCGTATTCATTAATTAAATCAATTATCTCTGCCTGAAAGCCCTGTATTTCCTTGTTTAAGCCGGTGCCAAAGATCGCGTCAACCACTATATCAGATAGCAGTATCATTTCCCTTAATTGATTTTCGTCAATATCATCAAAATAAATTATTTCAGTAAATTTTTCCAGCAAATTATGGTTTATCAGAGCATCCCCGGACAAGTCATCCGGCCTGAACAGCGAGATAACGGTTGTCTGCATATTATTTTCAATTAAATGTCTTGCTGCGACATAGCCATCGCCCCCGTTGTTGCCTTTTCCGCAAATTACAAGTACGCTTAAACTTGTATTGTCGGCGATTTCGAGGATTTTTTCGCTGACTGCCCTGCCTGCGTTTTCCATAAGCAAAATGCCGGGGATTCCCAGCTCTTCTATTGCTCTGGAATCGACCTCTCTCATTTGTTGGCCTGATAAAACTTTTATCATAATTATTATAATATTACCTGTTACTTGAAATTTTAGCCAGTTCTTTTTGAGCCCTCTGTTTCTGCTCGGTCAGTACGCTGTATTTTAAAGAGTTTTGAAAATCAAGCAAAGCCCTACTTTTTAAACCTTCATAATAATAATTTGACCCTCTTGAATAATAAATGTCGCACAGCAGTTCTCTGGCGTTTTTGTTATTGGGGTTCATTAACAGGACTTTTTTGCAGCAGTTAATGGCTTTTTTATATTCTTTATCATTGCAAAGGTTAAACGCATGGCTTAGGTAGGCTGATTGTGCGTTTTCAAGATAAACGTCTATTTTTTCCTTGTAATAAAGTTTTTCATAAAGTTCGCCGGCTTTCCTGTATTCTTTCCCTTTATAAGCCAGGTGAGCCATTTCAGCCATGTCCGTAGCCATAGCGGGTAATGAAAAAAAACATAAGCATAATAAAATTGAACAGTATTTTATCATTGACCTCCCCCCTTTTTTAATTAGTTTAAAGCATTTGCTCTATAAATTTATCGGACACGTTATTGACAGGTGGGTATGATTTATACATTTTTAAATTCTTAGCCAAAAGGCTTGTTAATATGTTATAACTTTAATAACGCTAAGACCGGAGAGAAGATTTTGAATAATAAATTCTTAAAAACAGGCATACTATTTGCCGCAGCGGTTTTTGCGATGAGCCAGGCTTCTTTCGCAGATATTTCTGTAGCTGTGGAAGAAACTCATAAGCATAAAATTGAACTGAGTGAACCTATTGGCGAAATAAACGGTGATTTGTTTGATTCTAAAGAGGATATGCTCAAACATTACCTCGAAAATCAGAAAAAAATGGACATAGAAGATATAAAAGTCCTCTGGGAATGCACAGTAGAAAGAAATCCGGTCATTACGTTCGCCCTGCAGAAAATATCCCTGCCTCCGGAAAAAAGAAGAATCAATTCCTCAAGAATGTCAAAAGTATTAGCTACTCTTATCAGGGGAGCGGCTATGGTGCCGGGGATTTTAGGGGCTGACCCGATGACATCAGGCGCTTCGTCTATAGGCGGAGGAATAGCGGGAAGATACATAGCTAATAATTCTATGCCAAAGGAAATGCCAATTACTGACACAGAGCTTATACAGCTCGCAAGGCTGATTGAAAGCCTGCAGGACAGGATTATAAAAAATTATTATGAATATAAAGGTGATCTGGAAGCTTATAAAATAGCTAAAAACAATACTGAAAAGTTTAACCGGGAATATTCACTTGCGCTGGAAACAGGCGATATTTCAGAAATTGTAACTTCCAGCACAATGTATAACCGTGCAAAAAGAAATGAAACACAGATAAAACAAAAAATAAAACTTACCAGGCTCCAGCTGGAAAGACTCGCAGGCGTTGAAGCAGTTGATGGTTTAAACCTCGGCAAGGCTACTTTGCTCGAAGAACTAAAAGTCAGTAACACTTCAGAAAACTCGGAGCAGGTTTTATCTCAGGGTAAAGCAAATTATCCTGATTCAGACGTAAGGGAACTCGCAAAAGATATTTCTTTTGAAGTAAAGGAAGAAAAAGACGAACTGCTTGCTGATTTGCAAATATTGTGGGCAGCGGCTGTTGAAAAAAGTGAGACAATAAGGTTCGCTATTGTTAAGCTTTCAAACCCTGATGGAGAAGTCGAGAAAAAATCAGCTGTAAAGAAAATTTTATCCCCGCTTGCAAGTGTTGCGCCTGTTGTAGGGCTTGGGCTCGGCGATCCCGTGACGGCGGGTTCGGCTATGTTCGGCGGAAACCTATTGAATTCAGCGCTTTCCGATGACAGTAAAATCAATCATTATTTGTCTAAAGTAACTGATGCTGATTTGGTTATGCTTGCGCAGGAAACAGACGCGCTTCAGGAAAAGTTAATAACGCTTTATTATAACTATTTAACCGCACTTATTGACTTAAACCTAATTAATGAAATGGAGAAAGACAGTAAGGAATCTTTGGAAATAGTTAAATGTTCAAAACCAAATTTCAGTAATGTGGCTAATGTTTTTCATGAACAGCTACTCAGTATAAAATACCAGGCAAGACAGGACGTATTGAGCAGGAGGATGGAACTTGAGCAGTTTGTGGGAAATGATGCGCTGCTTGTTGTTGATAAAAATATCAAGGACAGGCTTGTCTGCGGTCTTTAATTTTATAATAGTTTGTGTTTTATTATTTTAGAGGTATAAATTATGACCAAAAAAGAAAAAACAGAAACAAAAGAAAAAAATCAGGAAAAAGAAGAAAATCCTTTTGCCCAGGAAAATAATGAAGCAGTGGCAGAAGAACAGTCATCTGAGCAGGAAGCAGGCGTTGAACCTGATAAAATAAAACAGCTTGAACAGCAGCTCGAAGAACAAAAAAATCAATATGTAAGGCTTGCGGCTGATTTTGATAATTACAGGAAAAGGCAGGCTCAGGAGAGAGAATCCCTTCTTAAATACGGGGCGGAAGATACTTTACTAAAGCTTTTACCTGTACTTGACACTCTTGAAAGGGCACAAAAGTCTTTTCAGGAAATAAATGAACCGGAAAAACTAAAAGAAAGTTTTGAAGCAATTCAAAAGCAGATATTTGACTCGTTGGATAAAATAGGGGTTAAAAAAATTGAATGTGTGGGGCAGGAATTTGATCCTAATATACATGAGGCTATAATGCAGACCCCGACTAATGAGCACCCTGACCACACAGTTATCGCTGAACTTCAGAGCGGATACCAATTACAGGACAGGACAGTAAGACCGGCACTGGTTAATGTTGCAGTTAAAGAATAAAAATGACTAATAAAGATTATTACGAAATACTTGGCGTTTCCAGAGAAGCATCAAAGGATGAAATCAAAAGTGCTTTCAGAAAAAAAGCCCGTCAGTATCATCCTGATGTTAATAAAGAGCCTGATGCCGAAGAGAAATTTAAAGAGCTTGGGCAGGCCTATGAAGTGCTCATGGATGACGAAAAAAGGTCGCTTTATGACAGATATGGAGCAGAAGGACTGAAAAATGCAGGATATGATTTCCATGGCCCGTTTGATTTTGGTTTTGGTGACCTGAGTGAAATTTTAAATTCATTTTTTGGAGGAGGTTTTGGTGGTGCAGCCCAGAACCCTCATGCCCCGATGAGGGGAAGTGACCTGCGTTTGGACTTTCAGGTGGAGTTTGTAGAAGCTGTATTTGGTATAGAACGTAATCTGGACATAAACCACCTTGAACCATGTGATAAATGTGGCGGAAGAGGAATGGAGCCGGGTTCAAGCCCTGCAACGTGTCATACATGTATGGGCACAGGTCAGGTCCAGCAAACAACCCAGACTATTCTCGGGCATTTTACACAGATAGCGACCTGTCCGACCTGTCGTGGCACTGGCAGAATAATATCTAACCCCTGTAAAAAATGTTACGGAGAGGGCAGGGTAAGGGTTTCCAAAGTTATAAACGTAAAAATACCTCCCGGAGTTGATAACGGCACAAAACTTCGGGTCAGCGGAGAGGGTGATTCCGGGAAAAACGGCGGTCCGCCCGGAGATTTATATGTTGTATTGTACGTTAAACCGCATAAATTATTTAAAAGAGACGGCGTAAATATTTATATGGAAAAGGCGATTACTTTTTCGCAGGCTGCTCTCGGGGATACAATAGAAGTCGAAACAGTTGACGGGAAAAAAGAACTCAAAGTAAGCCCCGGTACTCAGACAGGTACTGTATTAAACATAAGAGGAGCAGGGGTTCCTTATTTAAATATGCCGTCGAGGCGGGGCGACCAGTATATAAAATTAAACGTAAAGACTCCCACTCATCTCAACGAAGAGGAAAAGGGTATTTTCAAGAAGCTTTTTCAGATAGAAGCGGAAAAGTCACAGAAAGAATCAATTATTGATAAAGTCAAGGGTGCTTTTACAAATTAATTAAATTATTAATAAAAAATTATCCTTTTGTCGCTGAAATAAGATTTAAAAATGGATTAAAGTTCTCCTTTGGGCAGTATTGCCTGCAAAGGAGAATTTTTATGTCTAACCCGTTGGTTTCTGTAGTAATAGTTATTAATGGAACTGAAAATGATTTTAATAATTCGATTGATTCTATAAGGAGGCAGTCTTTTCGTGATTTTGAAGTCCATATTATTAATTGGGAAAATTACGATGAATTTAAAAATTTAAGTACGGCCATAAACATGGGGCTAAAAAAATCAAACGGAAAATACATTGTAATTATGGACACTCCGGATATATGGAAGCCTGAAAAACTTGAAAAACAGGTCGATTTATTGGAACAAAACCCGGATATTGGACTGGTTTACTGCGGTGGAAGACTAAATGGATATGTGTTCAGTAAACTGGTAACCCGGAATTTTTTACAAAACAGTTCCGCCGCAATGTTCAGAAAAGAGTGTATTGATAAAACAGGTCTGTTTGATGAAACTCTGGATGTTCTTGGGAATTGGGATTTTTTCCTTAAATTATCGCTTTATTATAAGTTTTTAAGTATTAAAGACCCGCTTGCTATATACGCAATAACTCTTGAAAAGGATTTTGATTTTCGTGAGACTTTTAAAACAAGCGGATTTAAGACCTTGAATAAGATTTTTCAGCAGCCGAATCTGTCCGCAAAACAACTAGGCCTTGTTAACCGGGCTTATGCAATGCGATACAGTCATATTGGCAAAAAATATTTTAATTGCAATTTCCACGAGAAGGCCAGGAGTTATTTTAGCGAGGCTTTTAAGCGAGATTTTTCAGTAAGTTTTAAAAGTGACACTCTGTTTTTTTATTTGCTTTCACAGTATTATTGCTGCCGCGGTAAAAATAGTGCAGTACAAAGAAAAACACAACAACAATAAGTGTCAGCCCAATAATAACAAGCTCAAGGTAACTTTTTACCATTTCTCCAAAAAGCATCAAAGCTATGCCAACTATGAAAAACCTTGCGCCCCGTCCGATAAAACTTGCAAGCATAAAGCCCGGAAAGTTTAGTGTAAAAATCCCGCTTGCGATGGTAAAGACCTTGTACGGAAGTGGAGTAAACGCTGCTCCTAAAACCGCCCAGACGCCGTATTTGCTGTAAAGACATTCAACTTTTTCAAGATAGTGGCTTTTGTTTTTAAATATTTTATAGAAAATAGGCTTGCCTCCGTATTTGCCGAGCGCATAACCAAATGCCCCGCCCAGGGTGGAAAAAACCGTACATATCAGTGCAAAGACCAGTGCTTTTTGCGGCAGGCTCAGGCTCATAGCAATGAGTAATACATCGGGAGGGATAGGGAATACACTGGACTCAATAAATGCCATTAGTCCTAAGCCTATTTCGCCAAGATTTTCAAAGTATTGGATTATTCCGTGAAAAAATTCGTGCATTTATTTAATGTTTGAATACTCCCATGCGTGGAGGTTTGGTTGTTCCATTGTGATAATATCTTTTGGCTCTTCTTCGTCTATACCGTGAGCGATAGGCTTGTACAGCCTGTTATAGTATTCTATTACCATCCTGTCAGAGTGAAAATAAGCCTCTGCAGTCCTGATTGCCTGCCTCATTAGACGTGTCCACTGTTCCGGGTCCTCATAATATTTAGGGATGATGGTATTTTCAAGTAGGTTCATCAGACATTCGTAGTCTTTCCAGTGGCGTTCTTCCCAGGTAATGTCGTCATCAAGTCCCGGGTATTTAACGGTATAGCCGTTGATATCGTCAAATGTGCCTTCAACAGCCCATCCGTCAAATATTGACAGGTGAATTGCACCGTTCATGTTCGCTGACATGCCGGAAGTTCCTGATGCCTCGAATGGCCTTAGCGGTGTATTTAGCCATACATCTGTACCTTTTTTGAGCATGGAGCTTAAATCAAGCTCGTAGTTTGGCAGTACAACTATGTTTGGCAGTTCATAGGACTGTTTGAGTATGTTATTGAACATATCTCTTCCAAGAGTGTCAGCAGGGTGGAATTTACCGGCAAATATAAGCTGGATTTTGTTTTCTTTTAATA
Source organism: uncultured Gammaproteobacteria bacterium (assembly GCA_964558005.1). Taxonomy (GTDB): domain Bacteria; phylum Cyanobacteriota; class Vampirovibrionia; order Gastranaerophilales; family UBA9971; genus JANQGS01. Next base: position 36,717 of record CAZLCO010000013.1, read on the forward strand.
ATTTTGCTATGCGGTCACGCTCCATAAGTATAAGCCATGCCCGTTTATAGTCAGCAAACCTTCTTGCCCAGGTTATTGTAAGTACATCCGGGTTAAAACGTTTACCTGTTTTACCTGCAATGTATTTGAACAGTTCCTGTTTCATTTTTCTTTTTACAGAAAGTAAATTTTCAGGGTTTAAGGTCTGCTCTGCCTGGCGGATCCGTTCATCCTGCCAGAAATGCAGGTTAACTGCGTTTGTTATAGCAATAATCGGGCATTTGCCCTCAACATCCTTCCACATTTTGTTCGCCACAAGTCCGTGCAGTTGGGATACGGCGTTGGCGATGCGGCTCATCTTAAGTGCGGCCATAGTAAGCGAGAAGTTTTCTCCGCCTAGTTCAACAGCTTTTTCCCTGGATGCGCCGGCGAAGAACCCGCCATGCATGAGTGTATCGACCCAGTGGACTTCATTCCCCGCTGAAACAGGTGTGTGTGTTGTGAAAACTGTTTTTTCCCTTACTTTGTTAATATTTCCGTTGAATTCCCTTAACAGCTCAAACGCCGCAGGAAGGGCATGGCCTTCGTTCATATGGATAAGATTAAAATCAAATCCTGCTGCTCGTAAAACCCTTACGCCGCCTATGCCGAGTACAACTTCCTGTGCTATACGTGTCCCTTCACTGCTGTCGTAGAGTTTATGGGTTATAGCTCTGTCCTCAGGTGAGTTTTCAGGGATATCAGTCGTTAAAAGATAAACTGGACAGGTGCCGAAGATTTCCGGCTCTACTCTGAAAGCTTTTACTTTTACGTTTCTGTCAAAAATCTTAACATCGACTATTATTCCTGTATCAGTCAAAAAGTCATAATGCTTTCTTACATAAGCTATTTCTACAGTTCCTTCGCTGTTTATACGCTGGTCATAATAACCATAAGACCAGAAAATTGTAACTCCGACCATAGGCACGCCCAGGTGGCCTGCGGACTGCATATGACTTCCCGCAAGAAAGCCAAGTCCCCCCGCATAAGTGCTTAAAGTCTGGTCTATAGCCATTTCCATTGAAAAATACGCAACGTTTGGTATACTCATATGTTTATTTCCTTTAATTTAGTTCCAATATAAAGACATAAATTTAATTATATAACATTCTATTTATTTTAAATACTGCTTAACATTTCTAAACTTTGTTAACATTCTTTATTAAACCCATTTCGACCAGTTTTTCCGCCAATCTGACGGTGTTTAAGGCTGCGCCTATCCTTAAGTTGTCTGCTACAACCCATAAATCCAGTCCGTTTTCCAGGACAAGGTTTTTTCTTATTCTGCCTACATAAACAGGGTCTTTCCCTGCAGCTTCGATAGGGGTAGGATACTCTGATGTTTCGGGATTGTCAACCACTTCCACTCCATAAGAAGAGGATAATATTTCCCGGGCTTTTTCCGGTGTTATTTCCTTTTCAAATTCAATGCTGACAGCTTCAGAGTGGCTGATAAAAACCGGTACTCTTACGGCGGTACAGGAAATCTTCACGTCTTCTGGGAGGTGGAGGATTTTTCTTGTTTCGTTTACAACCTTCATTTCTTCTTTTGTGTAGCCGTTTTCGAGAAAGCTGTCTATTTGCGGTATAAGATTGAAGTTAATCGGATGTGTGCTGAATTTATTGCGTGTGCCGTTTTTTAAGTCATCTATGGCGTCTTTTCCCGCTCCGCTCACTGACTGGTAAGTGCTTACAATCATTCTTTTAATACCAGCGTAATCATGCAGCGGTTTTAAAGGCAGCATTAGCTGTGAAGTCGAGCAGTTAGGGTTTGCTACAATACCTTTATTCCATTTTAAATCATCATCGTTTACTCCGGCGATTACCAGCGGAACATCAGGCTCCATCCTGAATGCACTGGAGTTATCAACTAATACAGCGCCTGCTTTTACTATATCTTCGGCAAAAGCCTTGCTTGTAGCACCGCCTGCCGATGCGAGCACAATATCCAGCCCTTCAAAAGCTCCGGGCTTTGCTTCTTCTATAACATATTGTTTGCCTTTAAACTCAATTGTCTTTCCTGCGCTGCGTGCACTGGCCAAAAATTTTATATTATTAAATTCAAAATTCCTCTCTTCGAGGATTTTCAATATCTCCTGGCCCACAACGCCCGATGCGCCCAGAATAGCGATATTTGGTTTGCTCATAGTTTGTTGCCTCTTCCCGTTAACTCATTCCAACAATATTATCTCATATAAAATAACGATAAACTAAATTATATTTGAGGATTATACTATAAAGTAAGAAGAAAAATGTCATTTAAAGGATATTTAACTTGAAATTCTTAACTGATGTGAATATAGAGAAATTCATTATCGAGTTTTTAAAACAATCAGGATATGATGTTAAATTGGTTTCAGAAATTAATCCCGCTTTATCAGATACAGATATCATAAATATTGCTTATAAAGAAAAAAGGATTGTTATTACTAATGATAAAGATTTTGGAGAACTGGTTTTCAAACATAAAAAGAAAACATCTGGTATAATACTATTTAGAGAAATTAAAAAAGATAAAAAACTTTTATTCCTGAACAAAATTTTAAAGCAGATAAATAAGCAAAGTTTTTTTATTGTCATAAAGAAAGACAAAATTGTAAAATCATTAATAAATGAGAAATAATAAAATGAATAAGGCTAAATTACTGGAAAAAATAACAGAAAATCCGGATATACTTCTGGGGAAGCCTTGTATTAAAGGGACAAGAGTTTCAGTTGAGTTAATACTGGAAAAACTTGCAGAAGGAGAAACTCCTTCAGAAATAATCAATGACTACCCCTTTTTATCCCTGGATGATATAAAAGCCTGTTTATTATATGCAAAAGAAAAAATAGCAGTTAAAACCAATGTAGCATAATGAACGTAATCGGCTACGTAATTTCATACGAAAAAGACCCTGAAAAGATTTCTGTCCAGAATGAACTTCAGCGGAAAAAAATTGAGGCCTTTTGTAAAATAAAAGGTTTAAATCTGCTGGAAATCCTCACAGAACCCGATGAAAGCCGCTCAGACTTCAGGCCCCAGCTGGTCAAATTACTAAACGCCGCCCCCAAAAAAAAGTTTTCAGGCGTGGTCGTCCATAGTTTTGAAAGGCTGGCAGAGGAAGAGGATATCAGGAAATGGATACTTGAAGAGCTTAAAAAATATAATATAGCTGTTTATTCAACGATAGAATCTTTCACTAAACATTCAGAGCAGGAAGAAAGCTCAATAAAATCCCGCTCAATCAGGCAAAAAGTAAGGGATTTGCCATCACTGCCCGAAGTGGTGACCAGAATAACCGAACTTGTGCAGGACCCAAAGTCCAATGCCGCCGCAATAGGTAAAGTTATTGCACAGGACTCCGGCCTGACATCGAGGGTGTTGCGGCTGGTTAACTCGGCATACTACGGTTTTCCAAAACAGATAAGCTCTATACAGCACGCCGTTATGATACTTGGCTTCACAACAATCAAGGGGCTGGTGCTGTCATCAAGTATTTTCAGGATATTCGCCCCTAAAGACCCGCTGGCTGTGGGGCTGGATTATAAAAAGTTCTGGAAACATTCATTATTAACTGCAATTGCTTCAAAAAAAATACACCACCAGCTGTTTTTTGAAGATGATGAGCACATTTTCAGCGCCGCAATCCTGCATGACATAGGTAAATTAATACTTGACCAGTATGACCACAACAACTATGCCAATGTCTTAAAAGAAGTTAAGGAACAGATTTATTCAAACCATTTACTGGCCGCCGAACAGAAACACTGCGAGCTGACGCACCCTGCCATAGGCGCTGTTGTGGCCGAGGGATGGAACCTGCCGGAGGTTTTAACCGATGTAATAAAATACCATCACAGCCCGTTGGAATCGGAAAACCATCAGAAAATAACAACCATGGTCTATATAGGCAACATAATTTCGCAGTTGGTGCTGGAGTTGGGCGTATTCAGCCCGAACGCTTTTGATGAGGAAGTTCTTGGCCATATTGGCCTTGATGAGGGCGATTTGGCGACTATATTTTATGATATTAAAGAGGAGTCTGCACAGCTTGAAGATCTGGAGTCGTTTTTTAAGTAAAAAACAACCGCTCCGCATTGTCTGAGGTCGCATTGGCAATCTCTTCAAAACTAATATCTTTGATGTTGGCGATTTCTTTAGCGACCATCTTGATTTTTGCGGGTTCGTTCAGCTTGCCCCGGAAAGGGTGCGGCGCAAGAAAAGGAGCGTCGGTTTCTAATAGCAGCCATTCAAGCGGTACGGCCTCGGCTACCAGCTTGGGCTGCTTTGCGTTCTTAAAAGTCACGGCCCCGCCAAGCGCAATATAATAGCCCAGCTCAATACATTCCTGCGCAAAATCCGCATCGCCCGAAAAACAATGCATAACCCCCTTAACCTCAGGAAATTCTTTTAATATGGTTAAAATATCATTATGCGCCTCCCTGTCATGAACGATAACAGGCATGTTTAACTCGCCTGCCAGCTCTAAATGCTTCCTGAAGGCGTGCTGCTGGAGTTCAATAAATGACTTGTCCCAGTAGTAGTCCAGCCCTGTCTCGCCGATGGCGATTATTTTTTCGTGTGCGGCAAATTCTTTTAGCTGTTCGGAGTATTCATCTTTCCATAGCTTTGTATCAGAAGGATGAACAGCCACCGCCCCGTAAACGTCGTCGTAGTTTTCTATTATTTCAATTATTTTGGGTATGTCCTGCAGGGTCACGCCGGGCACGATGATTTTATCAACGCCCGCATCCTTGGCATTCCCGATTATTTCATCGAAAATTTCCTCATAGTCCTTGAAGTCAAGGTGCGCATGCGTGTCTATCAGTCTATAAGAAGCCATGTTCTTCCAGGTAGCTTTCGGTTATTTTGCTGCTTTTAGGTGAGGTAAACTTCTCAACGTACTTTGCCAGTATGTCAGGTTCGAGGTTAACGCTGTCCCCGGGACTTAAAAGGTTGAGATTTGTTTCATTTAAAGTCGTGGGTATAACCGCCACAGAAAATATATCCCCTTCCAGCGACGTAATCGTAAGGCTGATGCCGTTTATGGCTATTGAGCCTTTGTAAACAACGTATTTCGTTATATTTTCAGGTGCGCTGAAGTAGAAATTATAAGACAGGCCAAGGTTTTCTTTTCTTAAAAATTTGCCGACCCCTTCAACGTGCCCTGTGACAATGTGCCCGCCAAACCTGCTGCTTGCGAGCATTGCCCGCTCAAGATTGACAGTCCGGCCCTGCCTGTAGTCATTTAGAGTAGTCAGTTCAAGGGTTTCGATTGAAGTTTCAACTTCAAAGCCAGTTTTTGTAATATTTGTAACAGTCTGGCATGCTCCGTCAATTGCTACACTGTCGCCGTTTTTCAGGTCATCGAGTATGCGGGTGCAGTTTATGGTTATGACTGCGCCGTTATTTTGCTTTTTTATTGCGGCAACTGTGCCGGTTTCTTCTATTAGTCCTGTAAACATATTTTTACTTACACATTTATTTATTCCATTATAAACTATTAATAAAGATGTAAGAAAGGGTCGCTAATGGGAATCTCTGTCGTAATACACACTTATAATTCGGAAAAATATCTTGAAAAATGCCTTGAGTCAGTAAAATCCTGCGAAGAAATCGTGATTTGTGACATGCACTCTACCGACAGGACAATAGAAATAGCTGAAAAGTACGGCTGCAAGATAATTTATCACGAAAATCTTGGTTTTGCAGACCCGGCCAGGAACTTTGCGCTGAGCCATGCCACACAGGACTGGATTTTAGTGCTGGACTCCGATGAAGAAGCCCCCCCTGCACTGCTTGAACATTTAAGAGAACTTCAGAAAACACTGCCTAAACACATAACCGCAGTTTTTATTCCAAGAAAAAACCTGCACCTTGGCAAAGAATTATGGCTTTCATACCCGAACCCGATACTGCGCTTCTTTAAAAACGGCAAGGTGTCGTTCAGCGAGCGGGTACACTGCGCACCGACTGTAATGGAAGGCGGAGACTGGCATATTGACCCGAAAAGGACTGAACTGGCCATTATCCACCACAATCACGAAAACCTTGAGTCGTTTATTTCACGTATGAACACATATACGACACTTGAGCTGGAAAAATTCGAGGAACGGGGCATTAAATTTTCGCTTGCCCTGCTGTTATTAAGGCCGATAGGCGAATTTTTCAAAAGATATATTATAAAAGGCGGGATTAAAGACGGCATGCACGGATTTGTTTTTTCAATGTTTTTAGCAATCTATAAATTCACCGCAGCGGCAAAATTGTGGGCAAAGGAGTTCAGAGAAGCCAATGGCTAAGGAATTTAATTATAAAATACTGGGCAAAACAGGCTTAAAAGTCACCGAAGTGGGCTTTGGAGGCTACAGGATTGATGTCAGGTCACCGATGAACCTTGAAGCACTTAAAAAAGCATTGGTGTCAGGTATTAATTTGATTGATACCAGCGCAAATTACACCAACGGCAATTCAGAGCTGCTTATTGGCGATGTAGTCAAGGATTTGGTGGATTCAGGCAGAGTTTCAAGGGATTCTCTTGTGATAGTAACAAAAGCCGGGTATTTGCAGGGCGAAAATCTCGAAATAAGTCAGGAAAGAAAACAGGAAAACAACCCATTCCCCGAGCTGGTTGAATTTAATGAAGGCCTGGAACACTGCATCCACCCTGATTTCCTTGAAGAACAGATAACAATGAGCCTTGAGCGTATGGAGCTGGAAACAATTGATGTATTTCTGCTTCACAACCCGGAGTATTACCTGAAATGGGCGAAAAATAACAATATAGACCAGCCTGCCGCAAGAAAGGAATACTATGCAAGAATTAAAAAAGCTTTTGAATATCTTGAACAGGAAGTGCAGACAGGCAGAATCAAATACTATGGCATAAGTTCAAACACTTTTCCGATTGGCCCTGACGAGTATGAGGCTACGTCACTTGAAAAAGTGTTGGAAATAGCCGTGGAAATATCGGAAAATAACCATTTCAGCGTTATACAGTTCCCTATGAATCTGGCGGAAGCGGGTAAAAACGCTATTAAAATATTACAGTTAGCAAAAGAAAATAACCTCGGTGTGCTGATAAACCGTCCTCTAAATGCGATTTATGATAATAAACTGATTACCCTGGCGGAGCCGCCTGTTTTTAACCCGCCTGATAAGAAGCAGGTCAATGAGTCAATCAATACGATTTTAGAGCTGGAAAAATCAGTTGCTAAAAAGCTAAAAGTTTTCCAGGATAAAGATTTTGCCTCTAAAATAGAGCAATGCCTATACGTTGGGAATGAATTACACGAAGGCTGGGCTGATGCGAAAAATATAGCCGTATGGGACGCTATCCTTAAGCAGTATTTTCTGCCAAAGCTGAGGGCCTGTAATAATCTTATGAAGAAAAGTTCATTCAAAGACGAAGATTTAGAAATGGAATTATACGGCATCACATACAAACTGGGCAGGCTTTACGGCTCAATAACCGCTTACTATAACAGTAAACACCTTGAATTTGTGGCTAAGATGAGGAACAACCTCGCCAAAGCCGCACCTGAGCTGGCAGAGATAGATAAGTTAAGCAAAATGGCGATACGTGCCCTGCGCTCTACTGAGGGAGTAAGCTGTGTGCTTGTGGGCATGACCCATCCGCCGTATGTAAACGATGTGGTTAGTGAATTAAAAGAACCTGCGCTGGGTGGTTTTGACTGGGGCAGGATAAAATTTGTTGATTTAATTGAAAGAAATACTCTATGAGCATTTTAGAAGCCTGCATGTTTGTATGTTTCGGTGCCAGTTGGCCTTTTGCCATAATAAAAACTTTTAAAACAAAGAATGTAAAGGGAATAAGTCCTATTTTCCTTGCCTTGTTGTTTATTGGTTATGTGTGCGGAACATTACACAAAATTTATTATAATTTTGATTATGTGATTATCCTTTATATATTTAACGGTTCTCTGGTTTTTACCCAGATAATACTTTACCTGAAATACCGAAAAAAATCAGGCACTAAAAAAGAAGCGGTTTAAACCGCTTCTTTTGTCATATTATAATGGATTCTCGCTTTTTTCATCCGCTCTATTGCTTCCCGGAGTTTTTCCTCGCCTACAGTGAGCGCAATTCTGAAGAAACCTTCGCCGTTAGGCCCGTAGCCGTTGCCCGGAGGAACTACTAATCCTGCCTCATCGAGCATTATTTGCGCAAAATTAACTGATGTCATGCCTTTTGGTACGGGCAGCCACAGATAGAATGTTGCTTTCGGGTCTTCTACGTCCCAGCCCAGTTCCCTGAGGCCAGCGAGCATAACATTGCGGCGTTTTCTGTACATTTCATTAAGCTCGTTTATTCTTGCCTGCGGGGTCTCAAGTGCAACTATGCCGGCTTTTTGCACAGCTTTGAACGCTCCGCTGTCAATGTTGCTTTTAATGGTTTTTAACGGGGTAATGACCTTTTCCCCGCCGGCAGCCCAGCCTATTCTCCAGCCGGTCATGTTGTATGACTTGCTGTGTGAGAAAAATTCGATACAGTAGTCTTTGGCGCCTTCTATCTGCAGAAAGCTCGGCGCTACATAACCGTCATAGGTCATTTCACAGTATGCCTGGTCATGGCAGATTAAAATATCGTATTTTTTAGCGAATTCAAGCGCTTTTTTAAAGTAATCAAGGGTCGCAACAGCTCCTGTCGGGTTGTTTGGGTAATTTAAGAACATAAGTTTGGCTTTTTTGGCCACCTGTTCGGGGATAGCGTCCAAATCAGGCAGATAGTTGTTTTCAGGGCCTATTGGCATAAAATAGGGCTCGCCGCCCGCTAGATATGTTGCGTTTGCATACACAGGGTATGCCGGGTCAGGTACGAGCGTATAGTCGCCCGGGTCAACATAGCCGAAGAATATATGCGCAATGCCTTCTTTTGAGCCGATTAAGGCTACTGTTTCCTTGTCAGCGTCCATTTTAAACCCGAACCTGTTTTTCATCCAGTCCACACAGGCCTGCCTGAAGTCTTTTGTGCCCTGGTACGGCGGGTAGTTGTGGTTAGCGGAATCATCGATTTCCTCGTGCATTTTTTTGACTATATGCTCAAATGTGGCGGTATCCGGGTCGCCGATGCCGAGGCTGATTATATCCACTCCTTTTGCTCTTGCTTCATCGATTTTCCTGTCGATTTCAGCGAAAAGGTATGGTGGGATTCTATCGAGTCTTTTTGATGGTTTCATAATTATCTCCTTTTAAAATTTTTAACATTATACTTCATCCCATAAATTTTCTAAAGTGTATCCGCTGCCGGGCGGGGTGAAAAACTCCCCGGTTAAGTACCTGAACCCCCTGTCCAATGCGGTTATTTCCTGTATATCTGCTCGGTCAAGTTCAATAAATTGCGCATTATAGTTTTCCTTTAGCCTTTTTGGGCTGGTGGATTTTGGAATAACCGCCACATCCCGCTCAATATGCCATTTAATTAATACCTGAGCGGGTGTTGCATTGTGTTTTTCGGCAATTTTATTTATAACAGGGTCTTCAAGCAATGTCGGCTCGTTTTCGGGTTTTAAAGCGGAGGGTCTGTCTTTTGAGCCCAGGGGCGAGTATGCGGTCATTAAAATATTTTTTGAATTGCAGTATTCCAGCAGCTCATTTTGTTGAAAATAAGGGTGCGCTTCGACCTGGTTGTTTGCGGGTTTTATTTGGGCTGTTTTATCCAGTTCCTGAAGCTTTTTTATGCTGAAATTTGATACGCCTATTGATTTTACCAGCCCTTCTTTTGCCGCTTGCTCCATTCCCTGCCAGGTTTCGGCTATGGGCATATTTTCCAGCGGTACAAATTCAGATGTGGAGGAAGGGAAGTCCGTACCTTTTTTAAAACATACCGGCCAGTGGATAAGGTATAAGTCCAGATAATCAAGTTTTAAGTCTGCCAGTGTTGATTTTAGAGCCGGAACAACATCGTCTTTTGCGTGGGAGTCATTCCACAGCTTTGATGTAACAAAAATATCCTCCCTTTTTATTTCACCTGCGTTTATTGCATCATTCAGCGCATTGCCGACAGTTTTTTCGTTGCCGTATATTTTTGCGCAGTCAAAGTGCCGGTAGCCGATTTTTACGGCTTCTCTTATTGCGTTGTAAAGTCATTAGTGTCCGGTAAAAATCAGAAAGCCAATTTCAGTTGATTTGAGGCGATAT
>CAZLCO010000014.1:0-11977 GCA_964558005.1 uncultured Gammaproteobacteria bacterium
CTCTATTCTAGGAGGTTTATGTCTTTTTTAAAAACTTTTACCGGACATTAGTGAAAAAAACTAAAAAAAACAAGAAAACAAGTTAAAATTACAAGAAAATAACGACAAAATTACAGAAAACTACAAGAAAACTACAAGAAAACTACAAGGAAATAACAAGGAAAAAACACATAAAATACCCCCCTAACACCCCTCTAATACAAGCTAGCTTTGCCTCAAAAAACCTCTTTAAACAGAAAATACCCGAATTGCATCAATCCCCAAAACCTGCCCCACGTAAACCTTTTCCGCAACGCCACTTAAAAAATTTACACAAATATGGTATAATAATATTGATAGCAAAATCTAAAATTAAATTACGGAAGTAATTTTAAAAAAAATTAAAAAAATTAAAAAAATTTATCAAAAAAATTAAATCTTAAAAACCAAAAGCAATTTCTGAAAATCAGAAATCGCTTTTTTTTGTATTTAATAATATTTATATTTTAATATTTACCTTTTGGTGTGTATTTAGTGTGCAGGAGCTCGTGTGACTTATGCCCGTTAGGCTCCCCGAGGAACTCCTCGTAAAGCTGCTTTACAGCAGGGTTTTCATGAGACTTCCTGAGCTTCATAGCGCCGTCCTCTGTATAGATAGCCTGCGCACGCTTTTCCCTGATTTCCGGGTTTGTCGGTATTGGCTGTCCTCCACCGCCAAGACATCCGCCGGGACAGGCCATAACTTCTATGAAGTGGTATGGTGATTCGCCGTTTCTGACCTGGTTCATTAGTTCTTTAGCCATGGTCAGGCTGTGGGCCACTGCCACCTTAGCTTCGACCCCATCAAGAAAACTCCACTCAGGCAGCGGGTTTTCAATTAACACTGAAGCTGCCCTTATGCCTTCCATACCCCTGACAGGTTTGATGTCAAGATGCTCAAAAGGTACTTCCCTGCCGGTTACCAGCTCGTATGCCGTCCTGATGGCCGCTTCCATAACTCCGCCAGTAGCACCGAAGATAACCGCCGCACCTGTCGATATACCCATAGGCGCGTCGAATTCCTGATCTTCAAGGTCCATCAGTTCTATGCCGGCCTGCTTAATCATCCTTGCAAGTTCTCTTGTGGTGAGTACATAGTCAACGTCTTTATAGCCGCTGTCTCTCATTTCCGGCCTGTCAGCCTCATATTTTTTTGCGGTACAAGGCATTACAGAAACTGAAACTATGCTAGCCGTTTCTATGCCTTTCTTCTGTGCATAATATGTCTTGATTAACGGCCCGAACATCTGTTGCGGCGACTTGCATGTTGAAAGGTGCGGCAAAAGCTCAGGATAGTAATGTTCAATGTAGTTAATCCAGCCCGGTGAGCAGGATGTAAACATTGGCACCGCTATGTCTAACTTGTCCACAAGTGCCTTTTTAAGCCTTGTAAGCAGCTCTGTGCCTTCTTCTATGATGGTTAAGTCAGCAGTGAAGTCAGTATCAAATACTGTATCAATACCAATCATTTTAAGTGCCGCGGCCATTTTGCCGGTTACTCTTTCTCCGGGCGGCACATCGAACTCTTCTGCCAGTGCTGCCCTGATAGCAGGCGCTGTTTGTACCACAACGTGTTTTGTCGGGTCGTCAATTGCTCTCCATACGTCTTTTGTCGCGTCTTTTTCCGAGAGTGCGCCGGTCGGACAGCGGTTAATACACTGGCCGCAGAACACACATGTGGTTTCGCTTAATGGCACATGGAAAAGGCTGCATATTTCTGTTTCTGCTCCTCTGCCCATAGGCTTGATTGCCTCAACGCCCTGTATTTCCTCGCAGACCTGTGTGCACCTGCGGCAGAGTATGCACTTGTCATTATCTCTTACTATTGGCGTTTGAGCATCAACAGTATATCTTTTTTCCTCTGACTTACCGAACCTGACTTCTTCTACCCCGTATTCAGCGGCCAGGTCTTGCAATTCGCAGTTCAGGTTACGGCGGCAGGTCTGGCAATCACCAACGTGCTCAGATAAAAGAAGCTCTATAATCATCTGTCTTGTTTTACGCACTTTTCTTGTGTTGGTGCGGATAACCATTCTTTCCGCCACAGGAGTAGAGCAGGATGTCTGGAGCGTTCTTTGGCCTTCAACCTCAACTACGCATATACGGCAGTTACCTGAAACACAGAGGTCTTCGTGATGGCAAAGTGTCGGGATATTAATTCCATTTCTTTTTGCCAGCTGTAGGATTGTTTCTCCCTGTCTTGCTTCAAGCTCTTTACCGTTTATGCTTACAGTTAGCTTATTTTCTATAGCTGTTTGCATTATATTATCTCCTTATTAATTAAAACTAAAAGTCTTCTCTGAATTTTTCGAGTATATCAACAAAAGGGTTGCCGGCTGTCTGACCGAGGCCGCACTTTGAAGAAACCTTCATAACTTCCGCCAGTTCAAGCATAGTGGTCATTTCTTCATCTGAAAGCTTTTCGCCTTTGATAATTCTGTCAACAGCTTCCCGGAGCCTGCGAGTACCTTCCCTGCAAGGGGTACACTGACCGCATGATTCCTCTTCAAAGAAATCTATAAAGTTTTTAAGCACATTAGCCATATTACGTGACTTATTGAAAATGATTATTGAACCGCCCGGCGGGAAACCTTCAAAGCAGATTTCATTCTGGAATTCGCTTTCGCACGCTGTTGCGCCTGAAGCTCCGCCAATCTGGACGGCTTTTGTATTTGTAGCGCCGACCATATCAAGCATTTCCTGAATTTTAATCCCCAGATCAACTTCATAAACGCCTGGTTTTGCGCAGTCACCAGAGATACTGAAAAGTTTTGTCCCGCAGGATTTAGGTGTACCGTACTTTTTGAATTCAGCTACGCCGTGAGTAATTATATAAGGAATATTACATAGAGTTTCAACGTTATTAATCACTGTTGGACAACCCATATAACCCGCCTGTGCCGGGAATGGAGGTTTATTTCTTGGCTCTCCCCTTCTGCCTTCAATTGACTCCAGTAAAGCAGTTTCTTCTCCGCAAACATAAGCGCCCGCATTTAACCTTATTTCAATATCAAAGTTAAAACCGCTGCCCAGTATGTTCTGGCCAAGGTATTTCTGTTCTTTCATTTCTTCAAATTTTTTATTAAGGTAATCAAGCATCCATTTATATTCAGCCCTGAGATAAAGTATCCCTTTGTCTGCGCCTACAGCATAACCGGCAATAACCATACCCTGAACCATTTTGTCGGTACTGTCAGTAAGTAATACCCTGTCTTTAAATGTTCCCGGTTCGCCTTCATCAGCATTACAAATAACGTATTTTTTCTCACCTTGTGCTTTTGCAGTAAATTCCCACTTCATTCCTGTAGGAAAGCCTGCTCCTCCTCTGCCTCTAAGGCCTGAATCTTTTACTATACTTATTATTTCTTCAGGCTTGAATGAAAAAGCCTTTTCAAAAGATTCATTGCATTTACAACCCGGTGAAAGTAAACAACTTCTTTCCATATTTATCTCCTATTACTTTGATTTATATTCTCTTACAAGTTCAACAACCTTTTTTGAATCCATTTTTGTGTAAACTTCATCATTCACGAGCATTGCAGGCCCTTGATCGCACATTCCTATGCAGTTTGTGGTTTCAAGTGTGAATAGCATATCTTTTGTTGTTTCACCGCATTTAATACTTAATTCTTTTTCCAGGGCCTTGATTATTTCTTCTTTTCCGGCCATATCACAGCTTATTGTTTGACAAACCCTGATTACATATTTGCCGGTCGGTTTTGTTTTAATGAATGAATAGAATGTAGCGACTGAATAAATTTCATTTGCGCTAATATCCATATCATGCGCCAGATCCCTGACAATTTTTTCTGTCAGGTAACCTTTTTTCTCAACTAAATCCTGCAGAATAGCAAGTAAATGTTCTTTTGATTTTCCGTATTTGTTTGATATTTCAACTACATCTTTGTCAAGTTCTATTGTTCTCATACCAATCTCCATATTTTACTGACAGCATAATTCTTACTAAATCATATCATGAAAATCATTTTTATATTTTATAAATATCGCCTTATTATATCAATAATTTGCTCTGCCCTGTTATATAAAGTATGATTTTTTTCAACCTTTTTCTTACCATTACCTGCGATTCGCCTCCTTAAATCAGTATTTTCCAGATATAGTTGTATTTTTTGGGTCAAATCATCCAGATCTCTGTAAAACACAAAGTCTTTGTCTTCTTCAAAATATTTTGCAGTATCCTCAACATAGTCTGTAAGCAAAAAAGAGCCTGTAGCCAGCGCTTCCAGTACTCGGGAGTTCATACTGGAAGGTCCCTGCTCCATAGTTATATTCAAAACAATGTCACAGCTATGGTATGCTGCAGCCAATTCCTTTTCCCCGTTCAAAAAACCTTTATAGCACTTTTTATATTCTTCAACATCGTTTTCTTTAAGATATCCTTTTTCAAGCATGCTCTCAATACTTCTGTCAAAATGTGGCCTGTATGAATAAATGCTTAACTGTCCCGGGAAATTTTTTGCTATATGGGCAATTATCCGCTCCCGTTTATCTGTGAGCGGTCTGCCCGCAAACAATATAGTGGATTTTTTAATTTTTATATCGGGGTCAGGCTGACTGTACACCTCATAATCTATGCCCGTAGGCATATAATACACATCATTTTTAAAATCCTTTAAAAATGCCTCGTCCCAACAAAGCACAATTCCATTGGTCGCTGAAAGCTTATCATAAAGGGCCAAATCTCCTGAATGCGCAAAAGTCGCATTCGGGTCATCAATAAAAAAGTGCGCTGCAGGCACATTAAGACCTTTTATAATCTTTTCCGAGTCTTCTCTTACAAGATGCGCATAATCAAGCCCCAGAACAAAATCCGGGTTAAATTCCCTGATTTTTTCCTCATCAAGCTCACGCACATCCATCATCAGGGTTTTATGCCCGAGTTTTTCAAATCCCCTTACAATCCCCCTGATTAAAAGGTCACCGATTATGCTGATTGGATTGATAGCAAAGATTTTGTAAGATTTCAACCGCTTCCTCCACGTCTGCCGGCATTTTAACATTCAGCCCGTTTTGCTGCAACTTACTAAATAATTTTACCATAACAGGCTCTTCAAGGTTGAATTTGTTAAGCTCTTCGGGGTTAGAAAATATTTCCTGCGGTGTGCCTTTTCTTGAAAGATTGTTCTGTGATGAAATCAAATAAACCGTATCAGCAATTTGCGAAACCAGCTCAACATTGTGCATTGAGATTATGACGCTTATATTTTTTTCACGCGCATATTCGTTAATCACATTTATGTATGCTTTTTCTGTTTTCATATCCAGCCCTGCAAAAGGTTCATCCAGCACGAGCAACTCAGGCTGCATTACTAGCGCCCCAGCGAGGGCGACTTTACGTTTTTCACCACCGGATAAATAATGGATTATTTTATTTTTTAAATGCTCTATATTCAATTCCGCAATTATTTTTTCGGCCATAGCCTCAGCTTCATGCTTTGTATAGCCATAATTTAAAGGCGAAAACATCACGTCTTCCATAACTGTAGGGCCAATTAATTGTTCTTCCACATTTTGCAGAATCACACCTATTCTTTTTCTTATTTTGTTGTATTCTTTTGACGGGTCGACTCCAAACACCTTAACGATACCATTTGATGGGGTTAACAGGCCTATAATATGCTTTAAAAGTGTTGTTTTACCTGAGCCGCTAGGCCCAAGAACCGCAACACGCTCCCCGCTCTTTATTGTCAGTTCAATACCACAAATTTCAAGACGGGTTTTATCAGGGTATATATGTTCAAGACAATTTATTTCAACAATTTTTTCCATAATATATTTAGTTTATAATAAATAAAATTTTAATTTAAAATTATTAGGAGAAATTCTATGTGGGAAGATGCAATTAATATTAATGAAATAAAGGAAATAAGAACAAAGAGTACTGTTTATTTAGGTGTTGGCGCAATAAACAAAATTAATGATATTCTGAATGAATTAAAAAGTAAAAATATAGATAAAATACTTGTCATCTCAGGCAAAAAATCCTATAAAATAAGCGGGGCATGGGAACCGACCGAAAATACCCTTAAACAAAATAATATTGAATATAAAATTTATGACAATATAACTCCAAACCCAACAACTCACCAGGTTGACGAAGCAGCAAAAATTGGCATTGAATTCAATGCGCAGGCCGTGCTCTGTATAGGCGGAGGGAGTCCAATAGATGCAGGCAAAAGCATTGCGATTCTTTTAAAATACCCTGAAAACACCGCCAGAGAACTTTATGAAGGCACTTTTATTCCAACAGAAGCTGCACCGATTGTTGCCATAAACCTCACTCATGGTACAGGCACCGAGGCGGACAGGTTTGCAGTCGTTAGCATTCCGGAAACAAAAACCAAACCTGCTATTGCATATGACTGCATTTATCCTTTATATTCAATAAATGACCCGGCCTTATGCACAAAACTGCCGGCAGACCAGACAAAATACGTCACCCTTGATGCTTTAAACCACGTAATCGAAGCTAGTTCAACAATCACAACCAACCCGATGTCTATTCTCATGGCAAAAGAAACAACAAGACTGATTGTAAAATACCTCCCGATGGCAATAGAAAACCCGGAAGACCTTACAGCAAGATACTATCTTATGTATGCTGCAATGATAGCAGGGATATCATTCGATAATGGGTTACTCCATTTTACTCATGCGCTCGAACACCCGCTAAGCGGCCTTAAGCCAGAGCTTCCGCACGGACTCGGTCTTGTTATGCTGTTACCTTCAGTTATAAGGAAAATTTACCCAAGCAGGCCGGAAATCCTCGGTGATGTCCTGTCTCCTATTATCCCCGGACTTGAAGGTAAAGCAAATGATGCAGAAAAAGCTGCCGTAGAAATAGAAAAGTGGCTATTCGGGCTCGGTATAACTTCCAAGCTTTCTGATGAGGGATTTTCAGAGCAGGATATAAATACACTAACAGCGCAGGTTTTTGATACCGCATCACTTGCCGGGCTGCTTTCACTCGCCCCGATCAAGGGTGATGAGCAAACCGTCAAAGATATTTACAGGGAATCGTTATTCCCTTTAAGCGCTGTTAAAAACTAGTCTATTTATTTTAAAAATTACATCTAAGTAAGTAATAAAAAAATCTTACGTAAAATTTTTTAAAAATATTCCTTATTAAATTTTTTCGGCTGAGCGAGCATAGCGAGCGAAGCCAAGAAAAAATAAAGGGCGGTGGATGGGAAAAGATTTTTAAAAAATTTAAAATGCATAAAAACTTTTTATTTATTCCTTAAAACACTCTCAAATCATTTCTTTTAAGTATTTCTTCATCTATTAACAGAGGGTGCTTTTGTAAAATGTAATAAATAACTTCTCTTGCGATAAATTCACGTTGCATCGAGTCACCTTTTTGTAAATACCTCATCGCAAGGCTCAATTTTTGATTTTCATCATACCATCTTTGTTTATGAGCTATCCTAAGGTCAATTTCTATACATTGCAACTTTGCCAGTTCAATCATAATTTCCGAGGCAGCATTAAGGTTTCTATCATCAAGCCTTTGTAATAAATAAACAGCATATGATACTGACGGTTCATAATCATACCATCTTTTTTTCAAAAAAACCTGCTTGTTTTCAAGCATTACTAAACTGCCTTAATACTTCCTAAAATAAATATATATTATAATGGCGAAATCAAATTATAATATTCCACAAAATATAAAGTATTATTCAAAAATACAAACAGAATAACTAATTTGTTACTTATCTTTATATAAACAACAATACAAAACACGTTCATATAAATATATGAATTATTTATGTACAACTATCTGGAACCATATTATACAGTTATAATATTATACATAAATGTCGAGTACGTAAAAAAGAGTATTAGTAAGTTTTTGAGAGGTGAGAGCGCTGAAGATACTTATTAAGGAAGTTGCAAGGAATAAAAAAGGCTGGAGTCTATACAGACTGGCAAAAGAACTGGGCTTGCCGCAACAAACAGTTTATTCATGGGCTAATGGCAGGACACAACCATCTTATGAAAACATGGACAGACTGTGTAAGGTGCTTGGCTGTAAAGTCGGCGATCTTTTTGAATCAGAATCAGTCCAAATCAAGCTTGACATAGCTGTTAACAAAGATTAATTTTACTTTTTTGCCTTATGCTTGAACAGGCACTATTTATCTTATTCATTAACCCTGCTTTCCCTGATTCCGGAGAAATATATGGCTCAGGACTTGGTGAAGTTGAACATAATTATCTAAGTGACAAACCTGCAAAAGAATATCCTCTTATAAACATCACTCTTATGGCTCAAGACTATAAAAATAATGTTATTAAGCAGGGAATGTACTATGCTGACTTAAGCGAAGACAATAAAACAATATTATTATTCCAGGGGACTCGGATCGTTGGAGAATGTCCTGTTATACAATATCTTGAATTTGATGAGAATACTCCTGTACCGGAGGCTAAAATAGGTATTGTAAAAAACAATATTATTTTTATTATTTACAAAAAGGAAAACGTAGAGGCACACGGGATTTTATACAAATTCGATCCGTTTTAAATCTTCGACTACTCTATCCACCTGAAGCTGCGAACAGAGTTCTGATTATATAAATCACCATTAATTTGTACTGCAAAACGCCTGTATTTTTCATCATCAGCAAGTTCAAGACCCGGTATTTTACTCAGTCCGGGGACCAAATCAATAATACCTTTCCGATCGGGTGTTGTCGGCAAAAAGCCCAGCCCGGGAATATAATCTATAAACTGATTTATTGAAATACTGCCTACAGGCCCTAACATTCCGGACACTTTTTTTGACAGCCTTCCCAAAACCTGTATATCAGCGTTATTGGTCAACATATCCAGTCGCCCGGAAATATACAGGCTTAAATTTTTACCCGAAGACGTTATATCATCAGTGTAAAGGATTCCGTTTCGCGCATGTACACTTCCCTGCAACTTTTCAAAATGGCCTGTCTTTTGCGGAGAAATCAGGTCAATAATATTATTTAGATTAAAACCGCCAACCCCGCTCTGAAGAACATTTACCGCCCTTAAAAGATACTCAAGTGAACCAAGTCTTACAAAATGCCCTTTGGTAACAATAAATTCAGCATAACCATTTGAATTTGCAATAAGCTCCTGTTGATTTTCACCCCGTGTTGAAAACTGGAGATTCCCGTCCAGTGTTCCATAAACTTCATTAGGCAATGATAACAGTGTAGTCGCAATTGCGTTGGCTTTCATGCCGCGGATTTTAAAGTTGGATGACAGCTCGGTTGTCTTAAAATTATAGAATATACTGCCCTGACCGACCCCATTCGTCGAAATAAGGCTAATTTTTGGCGCTGATAAAAGCCAGTCCGGTGTAAAATTAAAATTTGCTTTAACGTTAGTAGTAATAAGATTTTTTACTATTACTTCTCCTGCGTTAAGGCTGCCGTTTGTAATTACTACAGGAGGCAAAACTTTAGGCCCCTGCTGTTTTTGTTTGGGTAAAATCCTTGAAATCTCGTCTAAATTAAGAATAGATGAATTTATCTGTAAATCATCAATTAGTACAGGGGATTCAAGCTTATTATCCATTAATGCATCAATATACATCATGGATTCCCCGATATTAAATTCGTCAATATCTATTTTTGTCTGCTCTTTGGAAAAATCCAAATCCACCAGCTTTATATAGGTCTGATAATCAGGTATCCTCAAGTCCTGTAAAGAAACCTTGCCCAAAACTTTTGGTGTTGCTATATAACCGTTGAGTTTTAAGTCGGCATAAAATACTCCTGATGTAAAAAATTTCTGACAGCCATTATCAAGCACACAGCCTATAGATGGGTTAAATACATCTGTTTTTATAGGGTTAACTGAATTTGTTTTAATTATAAAATCTTTAAACTCAGGTTTTGAGCTCTTTATATTATTAATAACGCCATAAATACTTACCAGGTTGTCATCTTCTATATCAAGACCCAGCCTCTTAATATTAATAAAATTTTTACTGCCTTTTGCTTCAATATTAATCTGTCTTATCTGGTTCCTGGGCAACCCAATGTCAGTAAAATAGCTGAAATAAGTGCCTTTTTCCAGTAACATCTGACCGGTTAGATTCCAGTCATCAGGCTTTCCTTTAAGACTTAATGACAGAGGAATTATCCCATTAGCAACAAGCGGAATATCAGAGTAAAATCGAAATTTTTCCACATCATTGGAATTAATATTAAAATTAGTAGTTAAATCCATATTATTTTTATCTATAAATCCGTCAAAATTATATGAGGATTCAGAAATTACCCCATTTAAAGATGAAAAAGCCAACTTTTCATTTGATATTTTCAAGCTGCCGTTTTTTATCAGGAAAAACACATCATACGGCTGATATACAGCAGATACATGGATTGGTACGATATCAAACTCGATATTTTTTCCTTTTGCAATCACATCCATAGTGCCCGAGCCGTGGAATTCGTCAAATCCGGAAAAGACTTTTTTTACTTCAGTCGGAGTTAGGGGGGCATTTATAAAGTCAAGGGTTTTTGAAAAATCAAACTTTTTAATTTTTACAGTAAAATCAGGATTTAACGGCTCATTTTTTTGTACATAATTTTTTATATTCTTCATCCATCCATTTGCCAGAAACCTTATTCCAAGGACATCGCCCTCTAAATTCAGCGTATTAACTGTATCAGCTGTTATATTTAGAACACCTCTATCCAGATGAACAGGCAAATTAGTCATTTTATGGTTAAAATAACAATCCATCCCCTTTAAAACCATATTCTCAAACGGGTCGCCCTCTATATGCCCTTTTAAATTAATTTCAACAGCACTTTTGCCCTTCACATCGGTATAATCATCAAGTATAAGTTTGGTCTTTTCAAGCAGCGGTGACCTTGATACAAATGCTTTTGCGGCTGCAAGGTCTATGGAGGCAGAAGTTATTTTTAAATCAGATGATTTGTCACCTTTTATATAGCCTGTTACAGACGCTTTGTTTCCCAGGGCATAACCTGTTAGTCCGTCAAAGTAAACATCTTCATTATTAAATTTCAAAATGCCGCTTATTTTTTCAAAAGGCGCGCCAAATCCCCTATACTTTGCAAATCCGTTTTTAAAAGAAAACACTCCCGAAGTATCAAGTTTTTCATCTGTACCGATTAGCTGTATCTTAGCATCAGCCTTGCCTTGCGCCATTAAAATATCTTTAAGGGCTGCTTTTGCTTCTTTTAAAAGAGGACTCTTAATCACAAAATTTAATCCCCTGGAAAGTTCCAGTTCCGGAAAATACAGCTCCACATTTGAATAGCCTTTAAGAGTAGAGTACCCTGTAGGCCTTATTTCCATACCTTCAGAAAAACCTGTAACCTGATCATAATAAACTCTTTGGTCCACAAATAAAAGTTTACCGTTGACATTTTTAGCCGGACTGGCTAATCCTTCATAACCAACCTCAAGCCCACTTGCCTCAACGTAACCATTAATATTTGAATCAGAGAAGCTGCCGTTTATATTAAAATTTACTTTGCCCGGGCCATTAAAATTCATTTTTTCTACAGGACCCAGTTTGAATTCAAAAAAGTCCTGAACAATAAACAGCACCTTACATGCCCGGTTAAAATCCATTTCGCTTGTTATAATATCCAGATTAATAGTTTTATACTTAAATGGACTAACTTTTCCGATTACTGTTACATAACTGTTTTCAGCAATAAATAATTTATTTTTTAAAAACAGATTATGGCCCGCAAAATCAATATTTCCGTATCCCGCGGACACATTTTGATTATTTTTTAAAACAACTAAATCTTTATAATAAAGTTTTCCGTACATCTCAGGCTTTTTGCGGTTGCCTTTTAGTTTCAACCTGCCTGATATTTCTGCTTTTATCCTGTGTTCCAAAACTTTTTTAATGGACTCTTTTTTTATTTTAAAAATTTTTGGAAATAATTTTGCGAGCGGTTGGACC
>CAZLCO010000014.1:11987-46671 GCA_964558005.1 uncultured Gammaproteobacteria bacterium
AATGTCTTTAGATTTTAGTATTAAATTATTGAGATTAGTAAGGTTTTCGTTATAATACCCGCGTGATAATACTTTCAGTTCACCCGGATGTTCTGAAATTATACCTTTTTCAGCTGTTTTTACCTGTAAATCCAATAAATCGGAATCAACAAAGAACTTATTTTTCCCAAAATATTTTTTATGGACTTCTATGTGAAAATTTGCGTTTCCCTTGCCATGCAGTGTTAAATTCCCGTCAAGATACGGATTAAGAGTTTCTATCTCAAAATTCTTAAGCTTACCGCCTATATGAAAGCTGTTACTTTCTATTAACGGCAGTTTTGTAGAAAAATTAAGGTCAAAATCTACCCGATGGCTATCATCTAAAAATGCTTTACCCTCTGCTAATATTTTGATGTATTTATCTGGAGAATAATCATCAATTTCAATTTTTTCCCCGGTAAAGAGATATTTTATAGGTTTTTCCAACTTTTTATCATAAAAGTTTATTTTGTAACTGTTAACAAATATATCCGCATCTTTTAGTGATACTTTATATGTAGGATTTTCCACCTGTGCAAGGATGCCTGTAATATCAAAACTTCCGCTTTCAAACCTTGTAACATCACAATCAAGAGTGTTTATATTTAATTTTTTTATTGTAATTTTGTTATTAAGAAGCGGTAATATAGGTACTTCAAGAAAAGAGGGGCCTATTTCAATAAATTTATCCCCGTTAAGTTTTTTAATAATTACTTTATCGGCGTTTACCCTTGCTCTAAAGTTCCAGGTCAATTTTATGCCCAGTTCACCAATTTCTGAAGGATAAAGTATTCTTCTTTCTAAAACACTCCTGATCCGGACTTTATATTTATCAAAGTCAACATTGCGCGGTATATAATAATAATATCCAAAAGCCGCTGCCAGTAACAAAATTGAAATAACGGATAAAAGTATTAGTCCTATAAGTTTATATTTATGGTTCATATTATAATGTTACTATACTTACCTCGCAGGAAAAGAAAAACTTTTCACATCAAAAAAGTTCATGTCCTCCGGGAGTTTAGAAATTTTAACCGGTATTTCAAGTATCTCACCTTTCCTGAAAATTTTAAACTCAACAGGAGTATTTATACCGGAACTGGCAACAATATTTCTCAGGTGGCTTTTATCTGCTAAAGGTTTATTATTGGCTTTTATAAGTATATCCTCTTTTTTTATGCCGGAAATATCCGCCGGACTGCCTGCTACAACATCAATAACCATAACGGCATTATTTATATCCTGAATAGCAATACCTATCCAGCCCCTTTCCACTTTGCCTTTTACTTTTATTTCATCGTAAATCCTTTTCGCCATCCTTGAAGGAATCGCAAACCCTATGCCTTCATATCCACCGCTCCTCGTAAGGATTGCGGTGTTTATACCGATTAATTCCCCTTCAAGATTTATAAGCGCACCGCCAGAATTTCCCGGATTTATGGCAGCATCAGTCTGTATAAAATCCTCATAATCTACTATACCCACATTTGATCTGCCGAGCGCACTTATTATACCCATTGTTACGCTTTCGCCTATACCAAAAGGATTTCCAACAGCAAGTACCAGATCACCAACCCTGGCCTGATCAGAATTTCCAAATTTTAAATGGGGGAGATTTTTTACATCTACTTTCATTACTGCAAGGTCTGTTTTTGGGTCTCTACCTATTATTTTAGCCTCGTAGCTTTTATTTCCAGCCAGCTCAACTTTTATCCTCCCCGGAAAATTTTCGACAACATGGTTGTTTGTCAAAATATAACCGTCAGAAGATACAATTACACCTGAACCGAGGCTTCTGCAGCTTTTTTGCAAGGGCTTATAAATGTTAATACCTGACATTTTAGGTCTCAATTTAAAGCAGTTATTTTTATCCATAGAAATATGAACAACAGACCCTTTTGCCATCTCAGCCGCAACAGGCATTAATTCAAACTTATTAACGTTTCCGGGCATTCTTTCCGCCAGGTTCTTTTTAGAAATTGAATATTTATTCACGACAGGCGGTAATAAGTGCTTGCCCTGATCTGATTGATTAATTAATTTTCCTGTAAAATAAATCCCGGCAAAAAAAAGCAGGACCAATGCTAAAATTTTTAGTTCCCTGTAACCTGGCAATGTGTTCCTCCTCTTGTCTATTTATCTATTGTAATACTGATACCTTGGCCTTTGCTGGTATTGCGGATATGCTGCTCTTCTCTGATTTTGCCCTCCCTGATAATATCGGGGGCGTTGCTGATATTGCGGACGTTGATAGTACTGTGGGTGTTGATAATATTGTTGAGCCTGCTGATACTGCTGATACTGCTGCGGTGTCTGCTGATACTGCTGCGGTATCTGCTGTTGCTGAAATTGTGGAGCCTGAGCTTTTTTAACAGGCTGAGTTCTCTGCTGGGGATGCCCGCTTCTATGAGTTTCAATTTTAGGCTTGATTTGCTGGTGGGGCGGGGTAT
Organism: uncultured Gammaproteobacteria bacterium; assembly: GCA_964558005.1. Classification (GTDB taxonomy): domain Bacteria; phylum Cyanobacteriota; class Vampirovibrionia; order Gastranaerophilales; family UBA9971; genus JANQGS01. Next base: position 14,459 of record CAZLCO010000014.1, read on the forward strand.
TTGTATTTTGCTGCGGCAAAGGCGGCGGCTTTATCTCCGGTTTTTCCGCTATTTCTTCTTTTTTCTTTTCAGGCTTTTTCTTAATTTCTTTACCCGGCAGCCTGAATGATTCTGCTATTATAGTTTTCTGAGTATAATACTCCTTGCTGAAATTTTTCCATAAAGTAGCACAATTACTGCTCCATACACCCCTAAGCGAATTGTTTTCATCATTCCCCATCCATATTGTGGTCACTTTATCAGGAGTAAAGCCTGTAAACCAGATATCCTTAAAATCATCTGTTGTGCCAGTTTTCCCGGCAATCTGCCTGCCTTCCAGTTGGGCATTCTTTCCTGTACCCTTTTCTACCACGTCAACGAGTATGGAAACTAATTGCTGTACAGGTTTTGAATCCACCACACGTACCGGTTTATGTTTATTTGATTCAATGATATTGCCCTTAGGGTCAGTAATATATCTTATGGCTGTGGGCTCAAGATAAATGCCTTCTCTTGCCAGCGTGGTGTACATAGTAGCTACTTCCAGCGGGGTAATACCTGCCGAGCCAAGCACTATAGAATACCCCCTGTCCATATGGCTCCTTATGCCCAGTAGTCTTGCGGTTTCTATAACTTTATCAAGTCCGGCTTCGAGTGCTATCCTGACGGTGGGTGTATTTCTGGAAAGCGTAAGCGCCTGCCTGACAGTCATCCTGCCTTTATATTTGCCATCCCAGTTGTGTGGACGCCAGACATTCCATTTTGTGCGGTAAGCAATAGGCGCATCAAGAACATACGAATCAGGTGTTATAAATCCCAATCTTAGTCCGGTCAAATAAACTATAGGCTTAAAGCCCGAACCTGTAGCCCTTTTAGCCATAGTAGCCCTGTTAAATTGACTGTCTGAATAATCGATACCGCCCACAAGAGCGTTTATATATCCTTTTTTAACGTCTATTGATACAAGCGCACCCTGCTTAATTCCCGCATATCTATGTTTTTTAACTCCTTCCACTAAGGCTTTTTCAGCTATTTGCTGCGCTACCGGGTCAAGTGTTGTGTATACCTTGAGTCCGCCCCTGTCAACAACTTCATTGCCATATCTTTCCCTTAGTAGGCGGGCTACGTGGTCAACAAAATAAGGATATTTATTAAACGAAGCTATTTCCTGCTTTTTTAATTCTAATGGAGTATCCAGCGCATCTTCCCATTGCGTTTTTGTAATAAAACCAAACTCATACATCCTGTCGAGTACTATTTTTTGCCTTGCTAGAGCTCTTTTCATATTTTTATAAGGGGAATACATTTCAGGAGCTTTTATTAGCCCGGCAATCAGTGCGGCTTCAGCAAGGTTCAACTCACTGGCCTTTTTATCAAAATACCTGTTTGCAGCTTTTTCAATCCCGTATGACCTGTTGCCAAGGTAAATTAAATTTATGTACTTTTCAATAATTTCTTCTTTGCTTAAATTGTTTTCTATCCGGGCTGCCAGTATAGCCTCAAGAAATTTTCTTTTAAATGACTTTTGGGGCATTAAAAACCAATTTTTCACCAGCTGTTGCGTAATTGTGCTGCCTCCCTGTATGGAAGACGCACCGGTCATATTATTAACAAAAGCTCTGATTGTGCCTTTAAGGTCTATTCCCCTGTGTTCATAAAATCGCAGGTCTTCTATTGCTATTACAGAACTGAGGAAAAAATGCGAAACCTTTTCAATTGGTACACATACCCTGTTTTCATCCTTGTTTATTTCCGCTACAAGTTCATCGTTTATATCAAAAATCTGTGTGGACTGCTCAGGCTCGGTAGTTTTTATTAAACTTACGTCAGGCAGCCCTGAAGTAATATCCAGTATTAAAAAAGTTGCAAATATACTGGCAGCAATTATTACTGCCTGAATATAAATAAATATTTTCCTTAAATTTTTGTTTATAAAGTTTAACATTCTCTAATTTTATATAGAGACTTTCTTGCGTGAATGAACCTGTCATACACAATCGGTCAGGCTATTTTTTCTTTACCTGTGAATTTGGTTCTGACTTTCAGAAAAAACCTCTGATTAACCTCTGATTTTAATAAAGTTAAAATAAAAGGATAAATAACTATCATTATTGAAATCTGGACAAGGGTCGTAAAAATACCTGCGCCTAAAGCATTCCCTGTATATCTTATAAACAGAAAAGCTACTGCTGCGGCTGTTACATATTTCCAGCTTTCTTTAAAAAGAACTTCAATTTTAAAAAACTCCCTCGCATAATAAAACTTTGCGGACAATAAAGTAAATTCTCCGGCTATTTGCGCAATAGCAGCGCCCATTGCTCCAAGGTACACCACTAATATTAAAAACAGCGTAAACTTAACGGCTATTGCCCAGAAAACAGCCACGGTAAGCTGTTTTTCTTTCCTTGCCGGATAAAATACCTGAGAATCGAGAATATTATTAAAGGCAGTAGTAATAACCGTAAAACTCAAAACCGCCATTAATATAGTGGACCTGTGGAATTCATCACCAAGGAACCAGGGAATAAACTCATAAGCTACCCCCGCAATACATGTCATTATCGGAAGGGAAAGGTACATAACAAAATCAAATGATATTGCCAGATATTTTTTAATTTCATCAATAAGACCTTTTTCTATAATATTAGCTATCCTCGGCATCATAACAACGCCTATTGCAGTTATAATCACAACCGGGGTTTTTACTATTCTTAGGGTTATATCGTAAATACCGAGCTCCGAATCTGAAGTAAACAGACCGAGGAGGATTTTGTCCGAAATACTAAAAAACAGGTACGTTACCTGAGGTACAAATATAGCAAGGATAAGAGGTATATGTTTTTTTATGTCCTGAAAACCTACTTTTAAAAATTTTATATGCCGTGGAATATATGCCCAGATAACTAACTGGCCTAAAAAATTTGTAAAGCACATTATGAAAACATACTTCCACAGATCATCTCCGGTTTTTATAACCCAAAAAATCAAAATTAGGCCTATTACTCTTACCGCAATGTTTCTGGCAACAGTTTTTTTAAAATCCTCCATTCCCATAAAAAACCAGGAAATATCCACAATAGCTGCCATTATGGTAAATGTTTGAATCAGGTAAATAATTAAATTTTCAGGTCGGAATACAAGAAGTGAAATTACAAATATAAAGGTAGAAACTGAGGCCAAAACTAACTTTAAAATAAATATTTCCCAAAAAGCCCTGCTTCTATTCTCAATATCGTCCCTTGCAAAAGCAATGCTCCTTATGCCGTATAAACCCTGTACATTCAACGCTCCAAAAAACACGAAGTATTGCACTATTGATGCGGTAAAGGCATAAATGCCGAGCCCTTCAGCTCCCAATATCCTCGAGACATAAGGAATTGTAATAAATGGAAAAGCAATGGTAATTATGTGATAAATTACGTTATATATATAATTTTTGGTTATACTGGCAGTATTTGACATGATTCCCGCCAAGAGGTTAAAAATTTATAGTATATTTATAACATAAATTAATATGCACTTATGAGCAAAGAAATAAAAATATCCTTTGGAATAATAGTATTCAACGGACAGCCTTTTACAAAATACTGTCTGAGGTCTATATATCCTTATGCGCATGAAATAATAGTAGCTGAAGGGGCCTGCCTGGCCGCAAAAGATATGGCAACGAAAGACGGTCACTCAACTGACGGCACTTTGCAGGCACTGTATGAATTTAAAAATAATGAAGACCCTGAAAATAAATTAAAAATAATTACAAAAAACGGTTTTTGGACGGAAAAAGACGAACAGTCACAAGCTTATTCATCTATTATGACAGGAAATTATCTCTGGCAGATTGATATTGATGAATTTTACATTGCTGAAGATATTGAAAAAATAATAAAAATTTTACAGGAAAAGCCTGATATAACAGCAATTTCATTTAAACAACTAACATTCTGGGGAGATTTAAACTATAAATGTGATAGCGTTTTTTTAAAATTTTTCACAGATATACACAGAATTTTTAAATTTGAAAAAGGCTATAAATATTTAAAACATAGGCCGCCTATTGTTACCGACAATACAGGCAGGTCAGTAATGGATATAAAACCTATCTCTGCCACAGACATGGAAAAAAAATACGGCGTTTACATGTATCATTATTCACTTTTATTGCCTAAACAGGTCAGAGAAAAAATTTTATACTACAAAACTCTGGGTTTTAAACACAATAACTCATATACAATGCAGGACTGGGCCTACAAAAATTACTTTGCTATAGAAAACCCTTTTCTGCTTCATAATGTATACAGCCACCCCGGCTGGATAGAAAGATATGAAGAAAAGCACCCCGAGCAAATCAAAATTATGATGCAAGATATAAAAAGCGGAAAAATAAATTATGAATTAAGGGACAACTCTGATGTAGAAGAACTTATTAATAATCCCCTGTACTTGCAGGGCATTGAGGCCGTTAAAAATACTTTGGTTCTAGCCCGAAAAGGACAACCCAGTATAAAGGAACTCTTTGAACAACTATGTTCAAGGCTGTTTAACTGGGGGAAAAGAAAACTAAAGCAGTTCGGGAATAATTTTCGCTAAATTTTTATAAAAAACTTCTTCGCTATAAAACTCATTATATCTTTTAAAACAGTTAGCTGATAATTCAGCATAATCTGCTTTTAATGCAGTATCTATAACCCTGTTAAGCTCGTCAGCATTCCCCGGCTCAAATAAAAAACCAGTTTTTCCTTCTATCACAAGCTCTTTGCGAGTACCAAGCCTGCTACCTATAACAGGAGTCACCTGCGAATAAGCCTCTGCTATAGTCCTGGCGAATGTTTCATACCATTCTGACGGTTGTATTAAAAACCCGGCTTCCGCTATTTTTTTGTATGTTTCATCCGGCTGCAAGACTCCTAAATATTTTATATTTGTATATTTTCCACAAGCTCTAACGATTTCATTCTTCAGGGGCCCGTCACCGATTATTTCCAGACTATAATTATTGTTTTTAAAAGCATCCAGCAGGGTTAAAACCCCTTTAGGCTTTTCCAGCCTACCGATAAATAAGAATTTATTACAGGCAGAGATGTTTTTTTGCATCTCTAAATTTTTGCCCTGCTCAACAAAATGGCTCAGAAAAACCAGTTTGTTTTGCTCAAATCCATAGTTTGAATATATTTCCCGGACTGTTTGAGACGGGCAGATAAAAAAATCCGTAAGGGTTTTTACTGATCCTTTCCAAATATTTACAGCTATTGTTTTCCACAGAGATAAAAAGAAATTTTTATAGCATTTATTTTTTATCCCCGGAATGATACTGTTTGTTTTCGGGCATTCTTCGCAAATTTTATCGTCTCTATAGAGTTTATCCCCGCAGCACAGCCAGCGGAAATTATGCAAATACAAATAAACCTTTGCCCCTGAGAGCTTTGCCGCCAGAATAACTGAAGGAGACAATATGGGAAAGATGTTATGCACAAATACAATCTTTATCTTTTCCCTTTTAATAAGGTTGTAAACTTCAAAAAAAGCCTTTAAATTAAAAAATGATGTAACAAAAATCAAAAGATAATCAATAATAGAATTTATATTGTCATTATAACGGTCATATAAGTAAACTTTATAACCTTTTTTTTTAAACAGGTCTATCTGTGAATTTACAGTATTGTCTTCTCCCCCCACGTTAGAAAGCCTGTAATAGTTATGAATCATTAAAATATTTGTTTTATCCGGACTACTGCTCATTTTCTATTTTCTTAAGGTAAAGCTCCTGGAATAATACGTACAACGAAGCTGCTATCGCCGGAGAGAGAATCACTCCGAAAACCCCAAGCGTACTCGCAGCTACGAGTATAGCAATAATTATAATCAATGGGTGCATTTCGAGGAACGTGCCGAGAATCATCGGAGTTAAAATATGGTTCTCAAGCCTTTGGACTATCAGGTATACAACTATAACCCACAATGCGAGCCACGGATCCTGCGCTAAGGCAACTATAAAAGCGGGGACCGCCGCCAATACCGGACCGACTATTGGTATAATTTCCATAACACCCGCAATTATTCCCAGCAGGAGAGCAAATTCCATATTGATAATTTTAAGGCCTATTGCAGTTAAAAGACCCACAGCAAACATTAAGAGCAGCTGCCCCCGGACATAACCGCCGACTTTATGGGATATGCTTTCTGTAATATTCTTTGCCTGTTCCCTGTATTTAGGAGGAAATAATTTTAAATAACCTTTTCCAATGGCCTCTTTATCCAAAAGCAAAAAAACTATTATTACCGCAAGCGTAAAAGCTCCTGCAATTCCGGTGAAAATATTAATCGTAAAACCTATTGATTTCCCTAATATTTCCTGTCCAATTTTTGAAGCTTGCGCGATTACTTGAGAATAATCAGGAATGAATCCCTTGCTGGCAGCAAATATCTCCAGGTCATAAAGTATCTGGGTAATTTGTACCCAGTAGCCGGGGAATTTTTTTATAAATTCCTGGGATTGGGAAACTATTATACTCACAAAAGGTATTAAAAGAGTTAATAAAACAATTATTCCAACAAGGTAAATAAAAATAACAACAAGCCCACGTGGTACTTTTTTGCTCATCCAGTCTACAGTCGGGAGAAGAGCGCTTGTTATAACAAAAGACGCAAACAATAATAAAAGCACATCTTTAATCTGATAAATAAACATAAATGTGATAATTAACAAGAAAAAAGTAACTATACTTGAAGTAGATATAGATACTCTGTAATTATTCATATTATTCATTTCTATTACTCTTCAATATTGCTTTTTAAAACATCCAGCGTTATTCCCTGTTTTTTAAGGGATTCAAGAAAATTTTCCGCAGCTTTTCTTTGCACCTCCTGCGGGACTATCCTTAAAAGCTCCACCGCTCTGGATAAAACAGGGTCATTATCATACCACCTGTTTCCATTGACATGTTTTACTTTTTTATAAAATGATTCAACAGCATCTTTTCCCACTTGGGCTTCAATTTTTATCAGAAAAACCTGGGCCTGTTCCCTGAGGTCTTCCTTAAAGTTACGGAGCAACTCCATTACTTCTACTAAAAGTGGGTCGTGGTCGTACCAGCGTTTATATTTAGCCATTTAAATCAACCTTTAATATAAATTTTCATCTATATTAATAATTTTAACATCAAGATTAGTTTCTTCGCTATCAATTCTTTTAATATTAGCACCTAAGTTTGAAAACTTTTCAACTATTTTTTCGTATCCCCTGTCAATATGGTAAATATCACTAATTTCAGAATACCCGTCAGCACAGAGAGCAGCGATAATTAAGGATGCTCCTGCTCTTAAATCGCTTGCTATAACCTGGGCTCCTGTTAGCTGCCTTACCCCTTTAATAATGGCTTTGTTGGATTCCTGCTGCACACTGGCACCCATACGTCGTAGTTCGCCTATTTGCCTGAACCTGTTTTCGTAAATGCTTTCGGTCACAATACTTATTCCGTCCGCAAGTATGAGTGCGGAGATAAAAGGTGACTGCAAATCAGTAGGAAAACCCGGATACGGCTGTGTAACCAAATTTGTAGCATGCAGACGGTTATTACATGCCACTTCTATACTAAAGGGGTCTAAAACTGTAACTTTTCCGCCCATTTCTAAAATTTTGCTTGTTACAGCGCTCAGGTGGTTCGGGAAAATATTTCTTATAACCGCCTTGCCTTTAGTGGCTGCGATTGCTGCTATATAGGTCCCCGCTTCGATCCTGTCAGGAATGGTAGTATAGGATACCTGCCTGAGATTTTTCTGTTTAACTCCGTTAATTATTATTTCAGAAGTTCCTGCGCCGCTTACATCGCCGCCCATTGCATTAAGGAAGTTCGCCAGGTCAAGTATTTCAGGCTCCTGTGCCGCATTGCTTATTATTGTTGAACCTTCCGCAAGAATAGCTGCAAGCATAATATTTTCTGTCGCGCCTACGCTGGGCCTGTCCAGATAAATTTTTGCTCCTGTAAGCTTTTTGGCTTTTGCTATAACGTAACCGTTTTCTATTTTTACCTGTGCGCCAAGTGATTCCAGTCCTTTTATGTGCAGGTCAATTCTTCTTTCACCTATAGAGCATCCGCCGGGCAAAGCTACTTTTGCTTCATGGAACCTGCCAAGAAGAGCGCCCAGTAATATAAAAGAAGCCCTCATTTTACTTACAAAATCGTAGTGGGCTTCAATATTGTTTATTTCAGTTGCATCAATTGATATTTTTTTATCTTTTAAATCATAATCAACTTCCGCCCCAAGCGTCTGCAAAAGACTTGCCATTGTTACAACGTCAGTTAATTCAGGGATATTATGCAATTCGGAGTGGTCGTCCAACAAAATAGCGGCAGCCATAAGTTTTAAAGCTGCATTTTTCGCTCCGCTTATTGTCACTTCCCCTTTTAGTTTACGTCCACCCTCTAAAACTATCTTCTGGTTCAAAAATTTTACCTCCTGAACATATTTTTACACTCAATAGCTGTTTATATTCTAATTTAATACTACTTATGAAAAAAAGTAAACATTGTAATAATAATAATCATTAAATAAGCCTTTACACCACTCTGAAACACAATAAAATTAATTTATTCGCTTTAATTTATCTCAGATTAACAAAGTTTGGAAAATTTAACAAAACCGGATTTGGTTATATTTTATTATTCAAAAAACAATGCTTTAGGCGAATAAAATTCAACGGAAGCAAAAGTAAAATATTAAAAGTGAATCCTCAACTCTTCTAAATTGACTTGCTCTTTAAAAGCTCTTGTAATTGCTACAAGGGCTTTTCTTTGCGAAAGCTGGCCGGCTAGTATCTTTAATAGTTTTATGTATTTGTTGTCTTTTTCTGGCAGGCGGATTTATATTGCTTTCTTTATAAACTTCATTTACTGCATAAACCCCTATTACTGGAACAGCAATTACAATACTTAATATTATCAAAAACCTCTTAATTTGTTTTCTTACGATATAGTATGGAACAATATGCAGAACAAGAAAAATTAAAAACGGCACAGTTAAATATTTATGCCAGAACCAGGCATGAGGTCTTGTCATAAGCGCATCCATACCGTACTGCCTCACCATGGCATACCCGCTGATAAAATATAAAAGCAGTATTATCAATAGTATCCAGCCCGATATATTAGCAATTTTTAATAAATTTTTATTACTCATAATTTATCCCTATTAAAATAATTAATTAAAATTTTAACTGTTTAATTTTAGCTTTACCTTATCCAGTAAGCCCCTTGCCGGTGTATGATTTTGATTAAGATCCAGACACCTTTCTATATTATTTTGAACTTCTCCGTATGCCCCTATCTGATAGTTATACTTCGCCAGATAAAAGTATGTTTCCGCATCTTTAGGCACTACCCCCAGACTCTTTATAAAATATTTTCTTGCCATGTTTAAAAACCCGTAATTAAGCAAAACCCTGCCTATAAGCTTGTAAGACTCAAGATTAACCGATATAAAAATATCGTCATATTTCATAAGGTTTTCAGCGTATCTGATTTTATTTGCCTGGATAAAATAACCCATATCAACTTCCAGATGGTTTCTTATCTGTAAATAAGTGGGTATAGGCCCTTTTCTGAGTTTTATGTAGTCGAATATACACTTTCCCCACCTGAGAGCCGGCGAATCCGCCGCGTTAGCCCAGAGCCTTTTTGTTTCCAATTCATTCCCCAGCAATAGCTCACAAAACCCGGCGTTATAATATTCACCTGCGTCCTTATAAAGTTCCGCAGCCTTGTTATAGCCGCCATTTTCCAGATAAGCAAGCGCAAGTGTTTTTTTGTACAAACCATCATCACTATACCCCTGAATTCCGTTCAGGGTATCTATAGCTTTTTTACTGTCTTGATTTATTAAAAGTTCTTTTCTAGCCTGAGTAATTAGTTCACTTTTTGTCATCAGATTTTAATTTATTTGTAAATGATTTGATTTTATTCAAAGAATCGTCTGAAGCTTGTGTTTTCATTCCTTTTATGCCTAAAAGCTGGTCTATATCAGCGGATATAAGCTCTTGCTGGGACTGCTCATTGGCCTTTTTAATTTCCTCATAAATTTCTTCCCTGAAGATACTGACGTCTCGGGGAGCATTTATGCCAATTTTTACTGATTCACCCCTGGTTTCCAGGACTGTTATCTCAATATTATCGTTTATTATTAACTTTTGACCTTTTTTTCTTGTTAAGACGAGCATTGAGCCTTATCCTTATCGAAAAGCCTGTGTTTTATGCTGTATTTTGTATCTGTCAGCACAAGCTGTAATCCTTTTTTGTTCTCTATATTTATTATTATTGGCCCTACGAGGTTAACTGTAGAGTCCTGTGCCTGTCCCTGCGGGATACAGGCTATATTGAAAGACAAAACGCTTTCAGCATTAGTTATTTCAAGCTTTTGGGCTTTATCTTCCGGCACTGTGAAATTATAATCTATGCCAAAATATGAGGGAAAAGTAATCGGGAAGGCAATATTGGGGTCATCAACCGCCTGAAGCCATTTAAACGGAGAATCCGGCGAGTTATCTATAAGCACGTACTGTTTTATTTGATTATAACCCAATATAGGCTCCACAAAGTCGAAAACGAGGTCATCATCTACTTCTATTTCTCCGAATCTGGTAGTTTTTATCTGCATATACTAAACTGTCCTAACCAATAACTTTTGCAATTACTATTAAAACACATTATAAATTAAAGTGCTATGTTGTATAATTGAATTTGTCTCAAATCATTGTAACCGGAGGAAAAATATGAAAAACATGAAAGTCAAAATCATAGCTGGAATCGACAACTATGATATAGAAAAAGTTTTAAAAACAGCACGTGCCGCACAGGCCGGAGGAGCTGACGCTGTGGACATCTCAGCCGATAAGCACATCATTAATCTCGTTAAGGGAACTGTTGATATACCGGTTTTTGTGTCATCAATCGATCCGGAAAAACTCCTTATGGCAAAGGAATATGGGGCCGATGCGCTGGAAATAGGAAACTTTGACGCACAGTACAAAAAAGGCATGCGCATCACCGCTCAGGAAGTACTTGAGATAACAAAAAAGACTATCGACCTCGTAGGAAAGGATATTCCACTGAGCGTAACAGTCCCCGGGCATATAGACATAGCCGAGCAGGTCAGGCTGGCTGAGGCCCTCGAAGAACTGGGCGTTGACTTCATCCAGACAGAAGGCGCCTCAACTATAGAAGCCAAGTCAGCCGGCGCAAGAGGGTTAATGGAAAAAGCCCTTGTGTCAATCGCTAACACCGTTGAGCTGGCGAAAAACGTCAACACACCAATAATAACCGCAAGCGGTATCACCACAACAACCGCACCTATGGCCATGGCCGCAGGAGCAAGCGCAGTCGGCGTAGGTTCCTGCGTGAACAGGCTCGAGTCTGAGCTTGAAATGCTCGTAACAGTCAAAGGTATAGTCGAAGCAATCGCGCAAAAAGAGTCACAGGCTGTTTAATTTTAAATAATATAAAAAATCCTTATAATTAAAATCATACAAAAACTAATTTCTGGTTATCCGAAATTAGTTTTTGATTTTAAAATATTATATTTTTAAAATTTTTTCAAAAAATTTTTTATTTTTTTAAAATTCACTTCCGTAATTTAATTTTAATTTTTTATATCAATTATATTGTACCATATATAGTTAAGTTTTTCAAGTGGCGTGGCAGAAAAGGTTTGCGTGGGGCGGGCTTTGAAGATTATTGCGGATAAGGAGGGTTGGGGGTTTTTTGAGATTTTGGGGTGAATTTTTGCTTGTTTTAGGAGGGTATGCGGGGGTTATTTTAGGGGATTTTTATTGATATGGTGGGGAAGTATCCCCACCTTACTTTTTGTTATTTTGCAAGCTGTGTCAAATCGAGGTAAAATACTGCATTATGGACAAAAAAGAAAACCCTAAAAAAAATAAAAAGCAATTGGAAATAAAAACTCTCGATATAGATAAAGCCGAGTATCAGGAAATCGTTTTATCAAACTCTAATACGCCGGACGACGAGTGGAAATGGGATGAAAACAGATAATATTCTAAAACTCCCTGATAAAATCCTTGAAAACGAGCTATTTGAAACATTAGCCCAGAGTAAGAATATCTTAATTGAGAGAATTGTTTCGTATGGACATAAAACGCCTGAAAATAACTGGTATGATCAGGACAGGGACGAATGGGTAATTATTATTCAGGGCGAAGCTGCTATTTTATTTGATGATGGAAAAGAAGTGAAACTAAAATCAGGAGATTACGTGCTTATTCCCAAACATAAAAAGCACAGGGTAATAAACACAAGTTCTCCCTGTATATGGCTCGCAGTTCACGGGGAATTAGTATTAAAAGACAATAATAGATAAGGTGGGGAAGTATCCCCTGCTTACTTAATTGCTAAAATTTTACTTTGACTACAGCTTTTTTAACATATTCAGGTTCGTTTACGCACAACCCTGGCATGTGAGCGTCCTGCGGAGCGAATAAAACAAAATCTCCGGATTTTGCCTCCAGAAAACCACCTTTGCCTGACCCAAAGACAATATCCTTTTCAAAATTATATTCCCCTTCAGGCTGGAACCCTTCTAAATTAAGATAGCCGAGCTTTTCGTTTCCCTTAATAATATACTGGATATCAATATAATTTCTGTGGGCTTCCCATTTGCCTTCATTTTCCGGTTTTGTCCGGTAGTCCTGGACAATCACAAAAACATTATCACCATCTATTTCATAACTGCCGTTTTCGAGGTTTAGCAGGTCAGTGGCCGCAAGGTATTTAAATGCGGTTTTTATCCTTTCGCTCAACCCGTAATAAAAATGGGATTTTTCAAGTTTATCAAATATCACGTTATATCCTTTTTTCTTTTCTACTTTATACTCTCTAATACCTCGCCAAAACTGACAGATGGCTCGTAACGAAAACCGCAGCCTGCTTTGGTCTGCCCGCCGTTGTTTATATATTCCCGGTCATGATCAGGCCATGTCCAGCATTTTAGCGGGCGGAAATAGTACCTTCTGCATTTATTATCCCTGCCCAGGTGATAGCAGGTGAACTTCATTGTGCCGTCAGGACGCACGCCCGATGGGTAAAACATCTTGAAATATCGGTTGTATTCCTTGCCCTGCTCAAACTGTTCGGCTGTTTTTATGTTCTCGCCGTCATACACCAGCCTGATACTGCGGCAGCATTGACCACAGGCGTTGCACTTGCCCCGTCGTTTATAGCGGGCATTTAAAGCCTGTATTTGAGAGATAATTTTTTTAAAGATTTTTATCATTTTGAAATTTTTGCCTGATTCCTTACAGTTATATAAAATAATAGTATGAAAAGAGTCGCAAATAAAAAATCGCTTGGAATTCTTATAAGCCTTGTATTTATCGCCATTATACTCCATCAGGTAGATATAAATAAAACAATAAAGTCTTTTACCCTTATGAACCCTGTATTTATCCTGCCGACACTTTTTGTGTACTTCCTTTCATTTATTCTAAGGACATTAAGGTGGAAAGTCCTCCTGCCGGAAAAAAAACTGAAATTCAGCTCAATGTTAAGCTCGATCTTCATCGGCTTTAGCTTAAACTGCATACTGCCCGCCAGGGCTGGGGAAATCTACAGGGCATACTTCTTCAGCAAAAAAGAAAAGCTGGACAAAACCAAAGTGTTTACTTCAGTGATTCTGGAAAGGTTTTTCGACGGGTTTATACTGTTTTTGATACTGTTTGCGGTTATTTACATAATCCACTGCGCTGAAATGTTTTCTAAAATAGCGGCGCTGGCCGGGCTAATATTTTTAGGAGGGATGGCGTTTTTAATAGTGTTAGTAAAAATGAAGGACTGCGGTAATAAAAGAGAAAAAGTAAAACAGTTCTGCCTGAAAATAAACGCAATCAGCAAAACACTTGTTAATAAAACCTTTGGAATTATTAATTCGTTCTTTGAGGGTATCAAGACTCTAAACTCAATTAGCCTGCTTTCACAGACCGTTGTGTTTACCTTTTTAATATGGCTGATGGAAGGCACGACAATGTATCTTATAATAAAAAGCTTCGGCATAGAAATAAGCTATATCGGGGCGTTTCTTGTGCTAAGCGTAACAGCGTTTTCTTCACTCATACCGGCGGGTCCGGCAGGGGTCGGCCCGTACCAGTGGGGGTACATTATAGCGCTGTCAGTTTTCAATGTAGAAAAAGAGCTGGCCTTTGCCGTGTCGGTGACCAATCAGTTTATACTAATACTGTTCATTCTTTCCATAGGTTTATTCTTTATGTGGAAAGACCACATAAACTTAAACAAGAAAGAGTTGGAAAATGAACTAAACTGGAGTTGATATCTTTAAAGAACCGCTACCTGATAACAAAATTTTATCAGTTTTTCCGGCTGATTCAAATGTAACTTCAATTTGTTTTTCCTGTTTATTTTCAGAGGTTATTTCTTTATTTTCAACTATGCGTTTAATTTTATAATTGCTCAAAGCCTGACCTCCAATTTATGATAGAAATTTAGAAAAACTTATCTCTATAGTTTATACTATAACCTAATTTTAAATTTTTACAAGTCTAAATGTAACATAAATTCACGTTATTTAACTATTTTAGGAGATTTTGTAAAGTGTTGTAACAAGAATTTTATTTGCTAGCAATAAACAAAAAGTTTTTGTTTTTATAAATATAGAAATAAATAGTGTGTGAAAAAATTAGAGCCGTTAGTATGTTACTCGGAGGATAATAGTATGCCGATACAAGGAACATCTTTATTCGCAACAAAGCCAATAACAGCCCCACCGCCAAGGTCAATTGAGAGCTCAGGCGCTTTAGCTTCAGTACCGAACATTTTTGGAACTGAAACTTCAGGTACCGTAGCTTCATCAGGCGGCGGAAGCTCAAGTGGTGGTGGCAGCACCATCGCAGTTGCTTAGTCCTTAAAAAATATCAATCCAAAACTTCGTAATTAATTAGTATAGCCGGAGAGGATAAATTAATGCGTAAAAATTTTGCAGTAATTTTTACCACGTCGGGAATAATCATCATATTGTCGATGTTCATAAACATTATCAGCAATGTTGACTACCAGCTGGAAATCGAACATGATACGCATGTAATTTCAGCATTCGATGGGTAATTAAAACCTTAAAAATTGTTTGGAAAAAAAATCTGTTTTATAACAGATTTTTTTTGCTGTTATATATTTAGATACTTCCTGACAGAAATCAAACTTCCAACTGCGCCGACTGTTATACCGGCAACAAGAGTAACCAGTATCACTATATTTGTATTCAGGTAAAGATAATTTATAAAGAAAAATTCTGACAGCTTGTTGAGGTAAAAACTCAATACAAATATCGGGATTACGGCCAGAAGCCCTGCCCAAAAACCATAAAAAGCGCCCTGCAATATATAAGGGGATTTTATGTACCAGTTAGCTCCACCCATCATCTGCATAATTTCTATTTCACGCTTGCGGGACTCGATTACGAGATGGATTGTGTTATTTATTATAAAAAACGTGAACCCGCCAAGCAGGACAATAATTATTATTGCCGCAATGTTTACATAATACCCCGCCCTGCTTATCTGGTCAGCCAACTCTTTTGCGTAAAAAATATCCTCAACTTCTTCCATTTTGCGGACAACGGTAATAAAACCGTCTATTTGCGAGCGGTCGTGAAGGCTTACTTCTATTTTATCCGGCAGGGAATTATCTATATCAGGCAAGTCCATCTGCTCTTTCATTTTTTCCCAGGCCTGTTCTTTAGTTATAATTTTTATGCTTTTAATATTTTTATATTTTAGAATTTTTTGTTTTAACTGCTCTACATCCTTGCCCTGTTTTAAATAAATCGATACCTGCATTGAGTGGCCGAGTTCATCGACAAAATTTGTTATAAAAAGGCTGGTGCGCAACAAACAGCCAAAGATGGTCAAAATAGCCGCCATGGTAGTAATTATCACTATATTCATCCAACTGGCCCTGTTAATGCCCCTGAATGTTTCACCGATTATTCTCGTTAATATTCTAAACTCAGCACTCATATACACCGCAGTCCATATCTTTAATTACTCTGCCATTTTCCAGGGTAATGACCCTCTTTTTCAGGTGGTTTACTATCATATGGTCGTGAGTTGCGACTATAACCGTTGTCCCCCTTTTGTTTATCTGCTCAAGGATTTCAATAATCTCCATGGAAGTCTGAGGGTCAAGGTTGCCTGTTGGTTCATCAGCTATTAACAAAGGGGGACCATTGACTATTGCCCTTGCTATTCCTACTCTTTGCTGTTCCCCGCCTGATAGGTTACAGGGCAGCGCATCTGCCTTTTCGTACAGGCCGACTATTTTAAGCGCGCCGCGCACCCGCCTGTTCACTTCCCGGTTGCTCATTCCGAGGGCTCGTATCATAAAAGCCACATTATCAAACACTTTCTGGTCGTTTAAAAGCTTAAAGTCCTGGAAAACTATACCCATGCGTCTTCTTAACTGATACACCTTGCTGTCTTTTATTTTTGCAACATCAACCCCACCAACGAGTACCTGACCACGGCTAGGCTTTTCTTCCCTGTAGACAAGGCGCATCAGGGTCGATTTCCCTGCGCCGCTAGCGCCCACGAGGAATATAAACTCGCCCTGCTTTATGTGGAGCGTTACACAGTCCAGCGCTTTTTGTTTTCCATATGCTTTTGAAACGTTTCTTAGTCGTATCATTATTTCTTTTTAATTAATTCCAGTGCGTCGTTCACAAACACTTCCGCCACGAGCCCGTACTTTTTCATTAATTCTTTGTAATCGCCGCTCTGGCCGAATTCATCTCTAACTCCGATTCTCTTTACCGGTAAAGGCAGTTTTTCGCTAAGCAGCTCGCAAACAGCACTGCCCAGACCGCCGATAATTGAGTGGTTTTCAACGGTTAAAATTGCCCCTGTTTTACTTACGCTGTTAAGTATTGTGGCTTCATCAAGCGGTTTTATAACAGGCACATTGATTACTTCCGCTGATATTCCTCTTTGTTTAAGCATTTCCTCGCATTTCAGCGCTTCAACAACTGTTTCGCCATAGGTGGCGATTGTTATATCTTTTCCTTCAACCAGCACGTTTGCCTTGCCTGTAAATTCATACTTATCAGCATCAAACACTTCAGGCAGGTTAGGCCTTGTGAGCCTGACATAAAAGGGCCCGGGGGTTTTGGCTACGTATCTTATGGCCGCCCTTGTTTCGATGCTGTCAGCCGGGACAATAACCATCATATTAGGCAAAGACCTCATCAGGCTAATGTCTTCCAGTGCCTGGTGGCTTGCTCCATCCTCTCCTACGGTTACTCCGCCGTGCGTGGCAACGATTTTAACGTTAAATTTGGGATGCGCAACCGAACATCTCACCTGGTCCCACGCCCTTCCTGATGCAAATACTGCAAATGTGCTAAAGAATGCGGTCTTGCCGGAATAAGCCAGCCCTGCGGCCGTACCCACAGCATCCTGTTCAGCTACTCCCATATTAAAAAACCTGTCAGGAAAAACTTTTTGGAATTTTATTGTCTGGGTGGAACACGCTAAATCCGCATCCAGAACTACTATATTGGTATCTTCCTTCCCAAGTTCTACAAGTGTTTCTCCATACGCTGCTCTTAATGAGCTTACCGGCTTGTTATCAGTCAACATTTTCCTCTTAATTCCTCAACAGCACTAACATATTCTTCTTCATTGGTCGGCCTGCCGTGCCAAGCTGCGTTATTTTCCATAAATGACACGCCTTTGCCCTTTACGGTATTGGCAATTATTACAACAGGCCTGGTTTTTTCCTTGCCTACAATCATAGCTTTTTGATAAGCTTCATAAATTTGCTGATAATTATGTCCGTCTATTTCAAAGGCTTCCCAGCCAAAAGCTTTCCATTTTTCAGCAACAGGTTCAAGGCCTTTTACACATTCAGTTTCGCCGTCTATTTGAAGGCGGTTCCTGTCTACTATTGCAATTATATTATCAAGCTTATAGTGAGCTGATGACATAACGGCTTCCCAGACCTGGCCTTCCTGTATTTCGCCATCACCCATCATTACAAAAACGTTTGAAGGGTTTTTATCCAGTTTTAAGGATAAAGCTATACCATTCGCCATAGATAAACCCTGTCCAAGTGAACCGGCAGGTATTTCTACTCCGGGGAGGCAGTTACAGCCGGGATGCCCCTGAAGGCGCGCTCCTAACTTCCTGAAGGAAGTAAGCTCATCTTCGCAGAAATAGCCGCAATTCGCCAAAACAGCGTATAAAGCCGCTGATGCGTGGCCTTTGGACAGCACAAACCTGTCTCTATGGCTCCAAGTAGGGCAGTTACACCAGTCCTGACAAAGTTTTAAAACTTTTTTATATAGTACAAGCATTAAGTCCAGTGCTGAAAGCGTACCGCCGGGGTGGCCTGACTTTGCGTTATGTATCATTGTCAGGCATTGTTCCCTTAATTTATAAGCCTGCTTTTCTAAATCCCGAATCTCCTGCTCGCTAAGTTTATTTATCTCGCTCATTTTCGTATTTTTTACCCAAATTTTTCCTATCAAACACAACCCTCAAAAAGAAATGAGGCAAAACCGGAAACATCCGATTAAATCTTTCCGGTTGAGCAACCAGCCGGTAAAACCATTCTAGACCAAAAAACCTAAAAAGAACAGGTGCCCTTTTTACTTTTTTTGTCCACACGTCAAAACTGCCGCCAACCCCTATCATAACCGCATTAGGCAGGACCTCTTTCGCTTTATTTATAAAAAATTCCTGTTTTGGAGAGCCAAGCCCCATTAAAACCAGCTGCGGCCTGGACTGCTTCAACTGTTCAAGAATATATTCTTCATCTTCAAAATATCCATGATGGGAAAAAACAATATTTACACCCGGAAAGTCTATTTTTTCCAGAACACCGGGTTTGCCTCCCAAAAATCCCAGATTGTACCCGTTTTCAGGGCATTTTTTTAATAAAGCCTCACAGAATTCTATCCCCGGTATCTTTTCAGCGTCAAAAACGCCTAAAGACCTGATAGCAAGCATTATTCCTGAACTCTCAGGGAGTATAAGTTCAGCATTTTTTATAATATTTGCCAGCTTGGCATTTTTATCCGCTGCAGCGATTATTTCAGGGTTAATAGTAACAACATGGCCACCCTGTGAGTTTTTAATTAATGATAATACATATTCCAGAGCTTCCTGCTTTTTAGCAAGGTGAACCGGGTAGCCAAATATATTTATTTTTTTCATTTATCCAGTAATTAAGTGTAATGTAACATTACACTTAATTTTAACTCAAAAATTACTCTGTGTTTTGCAGTTACCCAAATATGTTAAGGGGTTTTCTGTCTTTCTCTCTTTTCTCTCCCTGGGTTTTCGAACTGGCTATCATTTCAGAATTCAGTTCCTGGTTTTTGTCGGGCATTTGACCATTTTTGGACTGTATGTTTGCCTCAAAGTTCAATCTTTGGGACTTTGCGGTTTTGGTTATGCCAAGTGTGGACATTGCCCTTGCGTGGACTGACTGGTCTGCGGCTGATAGCCTGCCTGCATCTCCGCCTAATGAAGCCGGTGCAATTGCTGATGCTGCAACTGCTTTAGCGTGTTCCTCTGCCTGCAATATCTGCGGCATTGGGTTTTTGAAATCTACTTTTGGCGGCATTTTTACGCTAACGTGGCCGTCTGTTGCGATTGGTTTTCCTATCTGGTCTGTTCCATAGTTTATAACTTTACCTGTTGCGAACTGGCCGGCGGTTCTTTCGTGAGCGTTTTCGTGGGCTATAATATCTGCGTTTCTCTGTTTTGAATGTTTTGTGACTTCCTTTTCAAAAATACTAAATGCCAATTCCTTTTGAGCGACCTGGCCTGTTGGGGCTTTATATACTTCTTTGCCCTGCTGGGTTTGTTGTATTAGGGATGGTCGGTCTATTTTAGGGATTGACATTTACTTTATTCCTATATTTTTTACTTATTTAATATGAATAAATTTTTTCTTATATATATAAAAACAAAATATCTGATAAAATTTACAGTTAAAAATTAAGAAAATGTTAAAAATTAGCTCATGAATGAGCTTTTAAAAACGAAAACTCATCGTTTCCGTTTTTAACGCTCCCGCATAGCGCGAAAAAAAAATCTGCCCGTCGGCAGATGTTTAGTTAAACTTACCCATATCTCTGTGTTACTTGACTGCCACGAGGCGTGGCACGACTCCTAACTGTCCCTGTATCATTTTTGCTTTTGCGACTGCCATTGATCTTCTTTTTTTGGCACCTCGCAAAAGAAATAAGACTGACTCCGAAATATTTGAATTTGGTATTCTTTTCTCGTTATTTGCCATATACCTATATCCCTATTCAGCTGCTTTTTATCTTTTTTCAACTTACATTTAAGTTATCGGTTTTTTTAAAATGTGCTTTATGAAAAACAGAGAAATTTGAAAAAATTGATACATTAGTTAACATTTTGTCAACATTTTTTTTCAGGAATTTTATATAAATGTGTAATTAAAAAAGGAGTTAAAAAACATGCAAGTAAATTCAATGCAAGCACAGCCGGCATTTACAGCCAGAGTTGATTCTGCTGCCAGAACAGCCGGGAAAACATTTGAACAAGCCTATCCTAAAGCAGCTGAATCATTGGCAGGGTTAAGAAATGCTGACCCTTATAAACCAGCAGCACAAATGATGGATGCTGCTATGCAAATGCCAATGGCGTTATTTAAATTAGGTGCTGCAATGATGGGCATAAAAGTAAAATAATATTTTTTAATATTAAATTTAAAGGAGGCTCTCCAGCCTCCTTTTTAAACAAAGAGGTCAATAATATGATAAATACAGTCAGTTTTATGTCCGCAACCCTGCCGCGCACAGGCAAAGTGGGGTTTGGGGGTGAACAGCAACAGCAAATAATCGCCCAAACCTTCCAAACAGGTAATTTTTACGAATTATTAGCCCTTGCACACAAGAAAAGTTATTCGGAAGCAGATTTTGAAAAAGCAGCGGAACGGGTCGAGCCTGACGCAGGTAAAATAAACGAATATACAAGCCTGGCAGGTAAATTACCTGCAAACAGCCAACCGGTAAATAAATTATTGCCATTTTTAGCAGGAGTTGCTAGCAGACTATAACTTAACCCTCATACTCATAAATAATCTGCGCTAACGCCGCAACGGCCGCTGTTTCCGCGCGGTAGATGAGTTTGCCCAAGGTTACCGGAGTTACGCCCGCAGATAAAAACTTTTCTATCTCCTTATCGTCCCAGCCGCCCTCCGGCCCGATTATTAAAAGAATATTTGACTTCTCGGGGTTTTGCTGTAAAAACCTCTTCAGCGTGACATCCGCTTGTTTTTCTGAGCATAAAACCTTTAAATCAAACCCGTCCAGCTTTAATAATTCATCAAAACTCATAATCCCGCTTATTTTAGCCAGGTCGCCCCGCTGGCACTGCTTGGCCGATTCGTAAACTATCTTTTGCCAGCGTTTGATTTTATTGGACTTGTCGGGTTTTACCACGGTGTTTTTGCTTATAAAGGGGATTATTTCTTTTACACCCAGCTCTGTTGCTTTCTGGATAAGGTAATCCTGCTTTTGCGACTTTATAATGCTCTGGGCAAGCGTTATATTGATGTTTAAAACCTTGTCTGACACATAGCTGTTAACTGTTTCACATTCGATTTTATCCGGGTTTATGGACTTAATTACTGTTTCATAAACTCTTTTATCCTCGCCGATAAGTATAATACTGTCTTTTTTATCAGCCCGCAGGACATTGGTTATGTGGTTTATATCGGATTTATCCGTAATTAATACTTTATCGTGGTCGATATTTTCATTTTTTATAAAAAAATTCGGCAAATTATACCTCCCTGAATACATCGGTTACGTAAAAAACCTCGCAGCCGGCGCCGGAATTAAGAAGGTGGTCATCACGCCTCAGGCTGCTTTTCCAGATAGACTTTAATCCGTTATTGTGTTTAATTCTAACGTCCACAAGGTAACCCCTCAATATTACTTTTTCGTTTTTGTTTAAAGAGTTTACCGTTGAGAGAATGAGGTCATTAGCCGGGATTATGTGGTTGTGCGACATGTGGGTCTGTATATATTCACGAGTCAGATTTACTTCAGAACCAACCGACGGCATCATAAGCCTGAATGCTGAACTGACTTTAACATGACGATAATTTTCAGGTTTTGTCAGTTCTCCCCAGACAAGGCCGATATCGACAGGGCCGAGGTCTGCTCCGCCCAGTAAAATCAGGCTGTTTGTGTTCTTTACCGCAACAACTCCCGCTATTTCATATATTGCCATAGGAAAGATATAGTATTCCCTGTCTTTAATATTGCGAATGATTGGTTCTTTTGTGTTGATTAATACCTGTGCGGGTTCTAACGATGTGTCAATCAGGCCGTTATTATAAGCGGCGGGGATTTTGCCCAGTACTTCGCATATTGTTTCGTCTGAAACAGAAACAACGGCATAACGTTTTGGCTGCAAGAACATAAACAAACTTATAATTATTAAAACTCCGGATATGAGCAGGGATAAATTTACTATAAGGTCTGTTTTATTCTCGCCTTTGAGTTTATTGTATACGGCCCAGCCTGAAAATATGAAAAAATTCCTTATAAAAACAAGGTTCCTGCCTTTCAACCCAAGTTTGGAAAAAACAACAATCAGCAAAATTATTATAACGCCGGGGCTCATTGAATTTCCGGTAAGCTGAAGGGCCATAAATACAAAAAATATAATAACTCCCAGTGCGATTAATAAAGGGATTTTTTTTATTAACAAAGAAAAAAGTTTAAAAATTTTGATCATTCTATTATTATAATCACTATGACGATGATTGTAGAAACAAAATATTTTTCTTTTGATGAAAAAATAAAGCTCGAAAACGGCCTTGAGTTCGGGCCGATAACCGTGGCATACGAAACCTACGGCGAGCTTAACAACGCCATACTGGTTTTGCATGCCCTGTCAGGCGACGCTCATGCTGCGGGGTATCATTCCGAGGATGAAAAAAAGCCGGGATGGTGGAACGATATGATAGGCCCGGGGAAACCATTTGATACCGATAAATACTTTATTGTCTGCTCAAATTTTTTGGGCGGGTGCAAAGGCACTACAGGACCTTCTTCCATAAACCCTGAAACAGGCAGGCCTTATGGTATGGAATTTCCCATCATCACGGTTGAGGATATGGTCAAAGTACAAAAAAAACTGATTGACCATCTCGGGATAAAAAACCTTCTAAGTGTGGCTGGTGGCTCGCTGGGCGGGATGCAGGCGCTTGAATGGACAATATTATACCCGGACTTTGTAAAATCGGCGGCGGTTATTGCTTCTGCCACAAAACTTTCCGCACAAAATATCGCTTTTAATGAAGTGGGCAGAAATGCTATAATTTCTGACCCAAACTGGAATAACGGCAATTACTACGACGGAGAACCCCCCGCAAGAGGCCTTGCGCTGGCAAGGATGATAGGACACATAACATACTTAAGCGAAGAGTCCATGCATAAAAAGTTCGGCAGGAAACTTCAGGATAAAAAACAGATTGATTTTAACTTTGATATAAATTTCCAGGTGGAAAGCTATCTCCGGTATCAGGGGCAGAGCTTTGTTGACCGCTTTGATGCCAATAGTTATCTTTTTATAACAAAAGCTATGGATTATTTTGACCTTGAACATAAATACGGGTCGATTGCCCATGCATTCAAAGACAGCAAGTCAAAATTTTTATTTATAACGTTTTCAACAGACTGGCTCTTTCCGCCGGGCGAGCTAAAAAACACTGCCAGAACGCTTATGAGCCTCGGAAAAGAAGTCACATACTGCAATGTAGATGCTCCTTTCGGGCACGATTCTTTTTTACTTGAATTTGATCACCAGGCGAAAATAATCAGCAATTTCCTCGGCAGCGCAGGGAAATAGAAATTTTTTCATTTTTTATAATCCCAAAGAATTAAATAACCCGGGTATTTTTTTTTGTCCAAATATTGCCTTACTTAAGGATAAAAACACACCAATACTCGAGTAAATATAGAATAAGACATTAATCGTCTTATGCTAAAAAACTTTTCAAAGGAGGAGAAGTAATGAAAAAATATTTAGCAATCGCAGTGCTAGGACTAATGCTTGCAATTATGCAGCCAGCATCTGCTCAATGCAGATGTCCTGTATCATTAAACCCATGCTGTCCTGTGCAACCTGCTTGTCCTGTAGTGCAGCCAGCATGTCCTGTCTGTCCACCTATGGCGCAACCTGTATGCCAGCCGGCATGCCCGGTATGCCCTCCGCAACTGGTTTACCAGCCTGTTCTTCAGCAGGTACAACCTGTTATACAAACAGTTGTTGAACCGGTACTAAGCTATCAATACAGACAAGTAGCTGTATGCCCTAATCAATGCAACCCATGCGGTATTACAGGAGCTGCAGCACCTATGGCTGTGACACAAACAATCATTTATGAAAAAGATGAAGGCTTCTGGTCAGATTTCTTTGGATTCGACTAGAAAGTAATTTTTCGAAAAACTAAAAGCGGGTTTAAAAAGCCCGCTTTTAGTTTGTTTATTATTATTTTTGTTGAAACTGGCGTTTATTTGATTTATATAATGAAATATGAAAGTTATAATATACGGCGCATCAGAAATTGCCGCACTAATAGCAAAAGAATTATATACCGTGCATGACGTTACGGTCATAGATAGCGCTGAGGAGATACCCGAGGACTTTAACAAACTCGACATAAGCTACGTTTCAGGCAGCGGAAGCAGCATATCAACTCTTGAAGCTGCGGGAATTAAAAGGGCTGACGTATTTATTGCCTGCTCAAAGCTTGAAGAGTCTAATATAGTTGCCAGCTGGACTGCTAAAAAATTCAGCGACGTAGAAACAGTATGCTTTGTAACAAAACCTGAATATCTTGAAACACTTTCAAAACCCTCAACCAACGGCTACAAAACAGAGTCCGGAATTGACCACATAATATGGCCGGAAGAGCTCTTAATGCAAGAAATTTTCAGAATTATACTTGTCCCGGAAGCAATAGACGTTGAAATTTTCGCAGGGGGCAAGGCCAGACTCCTTGAGTACAGGATAAAAGAAGAATCAGGAATGCTCCATAAAAAAATTAAAGACTGCTTCTTCCCTGAAGACTCTTTAATAGTAGGCATAACCCGAAACAACGATCTGTTTATTCCGGACGGCAATACTGAAATGGCTCTAAACGACAAAGTAATATTTATGGGCAGCGAGGACGGACTTAATAATCTTGCAGCACAATTTTTTGAGAGCAAAAAGAAAAACACAACCAGCACCACAATAATAGGCGGCGGAAATGTAGGGTTTATGCTCGCTCAAAACCTGGAAAACGTAGGAATACGCACAAAAATTATTGAAGTTGACCCGCAAAGAGCTGACTTTCTTTCTGACAACTTAAAGAAAACTCTTGTTATTAAAGGTGACGGCACTGACCTTGAGTTACTGGAATCAGAAGACATAGGCGAAAGCGAAGTGCTTGTTTCTGTTACAAATAATGACGAGAAAAACCTGTTATGTTCGCTGATGGCAAAACAGCTGGGCGTAACAAGGGTAATCACCCGGGTCAACAAGTTCAGAAACATTAATATCTTTGAAAAAGTCGGCATAGATGTTGCGGTATCGCCTATTGAAGCGTCTTTAAAGGAAATCAGGGACAAGCTGCTGGAAAAAGACGTTGGAATCCTTGCGCTGGTAGAGAAAGGCCAGGGCGAGGTCATTGAAATATGCATGCCGGAAGAGTTTGAGGATATAAAAATAATGGACTTAAAACTGCCATTCAAAGCCATTATCGGTGCGATTAAAAGAGGTTCCAAAATACTCATACCAAAAGGCAACACCTATATCAGGGCTAACGACCATATCATGATATTTACAACAACCCAGTCCGCTGATAAAGTAAAAGAGTTCTTTAAAACTGATATTCTTAAGGCGATGAAGCAAAAATCATGAGATTAAACTACATCACAAACGCTCTGGGACTTATCCTGTTTTATTTTGGATTTGTTATACTTGTGCCGGTTATTGTTGCGCTTATATATGAGGACCAATTCTCGATAATACCGTTTGTAACCGCGTCTATTGTTTCTTTAACAGCCGGTATCAGTTTAAGAAAAATATTTAACGCCCCCAAAAACTACAATAACCTTAAAAACAGAGAAGGGCTCTTAATAGTTGTAGCAACATGGACAAGTGTGTCTTTAATTTCTGCAATACCATATTTATTTTACGGACTATCGCCAATAAATGCTGTATTTGAAGCCATATCAGGCATCACTGCCACCGGTGCAACTATACTTACAGATTTTTCACTTTATCCCAAAGCCTTTTTCTTCTGGCGCAACCTAAGCCAATGGCTTGGCGGCATGGGAATCATTGTTCTATTTATTGCTATATTGCCGCAGCTTGCTGTTGCGGGCAGGCAGATGTTTTTTGCGGAAGCGCCCGGCCCAACTGAGGAAAAAATTACTCCCAGGGTACGCTCTACAGCTAAAGCCCTATGGAGTATTTATATTTTATTAACCCTTTTGGAAATTATACTGCTCATAAGCTCCGGAATGCCTGTTTTTGACTCTTTCTGTAACTCATTTTCAACCCTTGCAGCAGGCGGATTTTCTCCTCACCCGGAAAGTATTATGGGGTATAACAACAAAGTAGCTGAAACAATTATTATCTTTTTTATGTTTATGGCCGGCGCCAACTTTGCACTACAATATAAAGTTTTTTCAACAGGAAAAATTACGCTTTTACCTAAAAACTCCGAGTTCAAGGCCTATTTCGGTATAATTACCATTTCTGCAACTATTTTAATAATACTCATTTCATTCCTTAACGGGTATGAATTCCTAGAGGCAATAAGACACGGATTTTTCCAGATAATTTCAATTATAACCACCACTGGATTTGCCAGCCAGGACTTTGAGCTATGGGATGCAAGGGCAAAAATTATTATTTTCGCTATGATGCTGATCGGCGGATGCGCAGGCTCAGCCGGAGGTGGCATAAAAGTGGTCAGGATACTGCTCGGGTTTAAATATATGCTCAGAGAAATATCACAGACACTTCACCCAAAAGCGGTCATAAATATTAAACTTGACAGGACGGTTGTCCAGCAAGATGTTTTAAGACAGATACTGGCGTTTATAATTTTTTACTTCACGATTATGATACTATCCGCTATCGCAGTATCAATAATAGAGAATAATGCACTTATCGGCATCGGCGGTACTGTCGCAACCATAGGAAATATCGGCCCCGCATTCGGGATACTCGGCCCTATGGGCACATACAACGAACTTTCTGTTTTTACAAAGTTCATCTTTTGCATTAATATGCTGGTCGGCAGGCTGGAATTAATACCCTTCCTCGTAATGCTGCACCCGGATTTCTGGTATTTTTCCCATAACAAAAAAGTTTAGGACAGTCCGATGCCCTCATTGGCTTCAGACTGCCCCGTTGGCCTTGTATGGCCTGTCTGTAAGGATTATATTATATTAACCTGACTGTTCCCGAGGTTCCCTTCCGGATTTTCGTTCTCTTCCCTCTGGTTTATGAGCCTTTTGCCCAGACTATACATTAATCTGTCGTCATCACCATCTGTAAAACTTTGTACAGAAGCAGCAGCAATTTTACGGAAATTACTTATTATTATCTCTGTGTCTTCTATTATTTTTTGCATCTGCAAATCCCTGTCTATCGGATAATTTGATAAATTCATTTCAAATACTCCTTAATTAACTCTTAACGCCTTGTTAAAATAGTAATAAAGAAAAATCCTGTTCAAATAAGTAGTTTTAAATGTGTTTAAAACTTTCTTGTCTTTAATAGACTCAGATATCTTTCTGGATAATAAAATAGCCATATCCCATTCCTTTTCTTTTCTATTTAGTATTTTAATTATCAGGTAATTTTTATCCATGTTCATCTTTCTAAAGTTTTACACCCGGAGGTTTAAAAACAATTTATTTTAGGGGATAATAAAATGAAATTACTCAGGGAGAAAAAAAATGAACGACCGGCCAATAGGATTGTTTGACTCAGGAGTAGGGGGATTAACAGTTTTAAAACAGCTCGATATTATACTACCCGGTGAAAATTATCTTTATTTTGGCGATACAGCGAGAGTACCATACGGGGAAAAAACTCCTGAACAGCTTTACAGCTTTGTTGAAGAAATTATGGAATGGTTTAAAAGAAAAAATGTAAAAGCTGTTGCCATCGCCTGCAACTCAAGCTCAGCTGTAGTTTATGAAAAAATTAAAGGTGACTATGACTTCCCAATGTTCAGCCTCATAGAACCAACCGCAAAATATGTTTCATACCTGAACGCCTCAAAAATAGGGGTCATTGCGACTTCCGCCACAGTAAACTCAAAGGCTTACACAAAAAATATAAAAGCAATAAACCCTGATATAGAAGTAATAGAAACCGCCTGCCCCGGACTGGTTGAAATAGTCGAAAGCAATAAAACAGAGACACAGGAAGCAAGAAAGCTGGTCATAAAATACATTGTGCCGATGCTGCAAAAAGGTGTGGAGAAAATAATACTTGGCTGCACTCACTATCCGTTTTTAAGCGGCGTGATAAATGAAATAACCGGCAACAGGGAAATGCTGGTTGACCCGGCAAAGCATCTGGCTAATGATATGGCTGATTCCCTAATGCAAATGGATTTATTAAACAGCCAGCATCGTGGCCAAAAAGAATTTTACGCCAGCTCAAATACTGCAATGTTCAAAGAGGCGGGCAAACGGTTTTACAGCAATATAGACGAGGTCAGAGAACTAAATTTAAGCGAATATATTCGCTCGCATTAAATTTTGATTTTGTACTTTTATAGCTCATATACCTGACTTTTCCGAAAACGTCCCTCGACGGCCAGGCCCTGTCATGCACCCCGCCTATGCTCCAGGCTATTCCTGTATATCCGTTCGGGTCCCTGCCGTCCAGTTCATATTTATCGTTTAGATAAATCGTTATGCTCTGGGCCTGTTCCGGGCTTTCTGTCCATTCGAGTATTTTCTTTGCCCAGTACATACGCATATAGCCGTGCATTTTCCCTTTATTCATCATTTCAAGCTGTGATGCGTTCCATAGTTCATCGTGGGTCTGCGCTTTTTCAAGCTCTTCTTTTGAGTAGATATGCGGCCTGATATCGTCCCTGTGCTCTTTGTGTGTCTGTTTTGCCCAGTCCGGGAAGCCGTTAAAGTTATCGTAATCCTGATTATTAAAACAATAATTGTCTGATAGCTCTCTGCGGACAATTAATTCTTCAAGAAAAGATTTTTTCGATTCAGGGTTTTTGTCTGATTTTGCAACCTCCATAGCTACCCGCTGAGCGGATATCTGCCCAAAGTGCAGATACGGCGATAGGTTTGACAAATAGTCCAGCGACGGGTCGTTTCGCAATTCTCTGTACTTATCCAGTTTATTGTCAATAAAATAGTCCAGCATTTTTTTAGCGTTCTGTTCGCCGGGTTTTATCCAATCTACAGGTTTAACGGACTTATCGCAGTTTAATCCGTCAATTAAATTCTGTATTTCGAGTTCTTCTTTTTTAAACTCCCTGCTATAAGGATGTTCCCGCAACTGCGGAAAATCGTCCATAAAATCGTCTAAAAGCCTGTGAATTTTAGGCCGGAATGTATAAGCCGCCCACTCCTGCTTTTCAGAGGCATATCTGCAGGGGACAATGTTGTGCGCATCGACTTCATAAAAAGAAATTTTAGTATTTTTTAGCACAACATTTTGCCATTCCCGCTTTATTTTGAGCGGGTCAAAGTCGCATACAACAGCAGACACATTATTTTTAATTATAAAATTCGGTATTTCCTTATCTGGTTTTCCTGTTAATAACTTAAACTCAATGTTTTTCGACTCAAGTTTTGTTTTTAGTTGTTTTAAACCTTCAAACATAAAGCTGTACTGTCTTAAAGTCGCTTCCAGAAAGTCGGGAACAAGACAGAATAAAACTATCAGGGGGGATTTTGATTTTATGGCCAGCTCCTGCGCATAGAGCAGTGCCCAGTTATCATGTGAGCGCTGGTCCCTGCTCATCCAGTAAATCACCGGCCCTTTGTTCAAATCGCCCTGTCTTAAGATTTTTAGTCTTTCTGTTTTCATAGAGAAATTTTCTATTATAAATATTAAAAACACAACTGTACAAAATATTAAATTATTCAGAATGTATGATAAATATTTCAAAAAACTCTGGATATCTGCATTTGAAGAGTTATTATAATTTTAAAATCTGAAAATATTGAGGCAAAAATGGATTTTATAAAAAAATTTGCAAGGCGTGAAATTGTTTTGCAGGCTGTGTTGGTAGGCATTATTTCAGGCCTGCTCGCTGTTTTATTCAGGTACTCAATAAGCACCATTAATTTTTTCCTGTTTGAAACACTTGATAAAACTCCTTTAATCCAAAAAATATGTTTTTTGCCTCTTGTAACAGCACTTGGAGGACTAATTGCAGGTATTTTAGTCTGGAAAGTCGCACCGGAATCCTCAGGCAGCGGCATTCCGGAAATCAAGTATTTTCTGGCAAAAACCGGGCAAAAATTTCGCAAAAGAGTAGTTGCCGTTAAATTTTTTGCGGGAATTATAGGTATTGGCTCAGGACTTTCTTTGGGCAGAGAAGGCCCTAGTGTCCATTTAGGCGGCGGCGCGGGAGCTATGGTTTCAAACATATTTAAGGTGGAAGGAATACAGCGAAAAAACCTTGTGGCAGCCGGAGCAGGTGCGGCTATCGCCGCAACTTTTAATGCCCCTATAGCCGCAACCATATTTGTCCTTGAAGAACTTGTGCATGCTTTTAAATCAGCTTTGTTATTTCCGGTAATAATTGCCACTGTAACCGCTTCAGTTTTAGCCCGCTTTCTGCTGGGGAACAATTATGCGTTTAAAATCCCTGAAATAACCATTCATCCTGATTATCAGAACCTACCGGTTTACATAATTCTGGGAGTTGCCGCAGGTCTTGTCGGGGTAGCCTTCACAAGAAATATAATGCTGAATCTGGAACTGTTTGAAAAAATAAAAACATTGCCTGCATATGCCAAACCGGCTATAGCAGGATTTTTTACAGGAATCGTCGGTGTTTTTCTGCCTTTTATACTGGGTCCCGGCAATGAAGCAATAGAACTGCTGCTTGAAGGCAAAATTGCTTTATTTATTATATTTCTGGTTATAGTAGGGAAATTTTTCATTACCGCATTCTGTTTTGGGTCAGGAGCAGCAGGCGGGCTGTTTTTACCGACAATAATGCTGGGCGCGTTTATTGGGTATTTTACCGGGGAAGTGGCAAATACTCTGGCAGGATTTCAGGTTGACCCTGTTGTGGTTTCTTTGGTAGGAATGGGGGCTTTTCTGTCTTCTGTTGTTAGGACACCGCTAACTGCTGTTGTTATTGTATTTGAGCTTACCGGCGACTATACCCATATACTGCCGATAATGCTCAGTGCGGCTATTGCCGATATTATTGCAGATAAATTACACTCTCCGTCAATATATAACCTGCTCATGATGAAAAAAGAACAGAAAATAAAGGCTGAAAAACTACAGAAATCTTTTTTAGAGCCAGATGTTGCCTTAACCTGATGAGTTATGAGGCGCCGACTTCATGAATCCGCACAAAATTGGTCGTGCCAATCGACATGCAGGGCATTCCACCTGTGATAATTATTTTGTCGCCGTTTTTTATAAACGTATTTTCAGCAAGAAAACTATCAAGCTTGGCAAGGAATTCTTCGGTGAAATTAGTGCCAAACTCCATATAAAACGGGAAAACTCCCCACAAAAGGTTAAGCCTGTCGCATATGGCTTGGCTGTCAGATATAGCGATAACCGGAACACTGGGCTTGGCTTTGGAAATCAGCCTTGCGGTAAAGCCGGACCTCGTAAAAGCGACAATTGCCGAAATACTGGTCTGCTCAAGCATTCTTATGGCGGCCGTGGCTATTACCTGTGAATCTTCCTTACAAATATTATTATTTACAGCCGGTTCAAAATAGTTTAACCTGCACAGGTTGCTGTTTTCAACGTTTTCAGCAATGGAACGCATTATTTTAATTGCTTCAACGGGGAAATCCCCAATAGCAGTTTCTCCCGACAGAAGAAGTCCGTCTGTACCGTCTATAATCGCATTTGCCACGTCACTGGCTTCAGCCCGGGTAGGTAATGGCTCGTGCAACATTGACTCGAGCATTTGTGTGGCCAC
>CAZLCO010000015.1:0-46334 GCA_964558005.1 uncultured Gammaproteobacteria bacterium
TTTATAGACTATATTTTTGTGAATTTTGTTTCTTTTTTAACAAGATGGCTTCTTAAATTATAATAAATTTAAATAAAAATTTATTTATAAAGAATCAGGTATTGAAGCATTACTTCAATAATTACCTGGTTCTTTTAAGAATTATTCTATTTTTATCATA
This sequence comes from uncultured Gammaproteobacteria bacterium, assembly GCA_964558005.1. Classification (GTDB taxonomy): domain Bacteria; phylum Cyanobacteriota; class Vampirovibrionia; order Gastranaerophilales; family UBA9971; genus JANQGS01. The sequence goes on from CAZLCO010000015.1 coordinate 161, forward strand.
AAAAAGGCCCGACCAGCCGTGATTTTGATGCCCGGTAAATACCAGGTGGGTGCCCGCCCGCATAGGTTTTCGTTTACTGACTCACTCGTCAGGCCTACGGCACTATGCTTTGGAGTCGAAGCTCCCTTTAAATCAAAATTGTAGGATCAAAATTAAGCGACTAATCGGGTTAATATTATTTTTTCATATTTTTCATGGTTTTTCCAGTGTTTAGGTGGATTATGTTAATAAAAGTTGATTTAAATACAGGGTGAAGATTTTGCGACATTAATTTTTTCCTTTACAGAATTAAACTGTCTGTTTATTTCTTCCGGAAGTTTATCTCCAAATGATGCAAGATATTCTTCAAGTTGGGGTATACTCGCCTCAAAAAGGTCAGTATCAACTTTTAACAGTGCATCCATGTCCTTGTCTGATATATGAAGACCTTTAAGATCAAGGTCGGATTTATTAGGTACAAGGCCAATAGGCGTTTGAACCGCTTCTACTCTGCTGTCAACCCTGTCACACATCCACTTAAGCACACGACTGTTTTCACCAAACCCTGGCCACATAAATTTACCTTCCGCATTCTTACGGAACCAGTTTACATAAAATATGCGAGGTGCATTTTTACCGAGCATTTCACCCATTTTAAGCCAGTGTGCAAAATAATCACCTGCGTTATAACCAATAAACGGTTTCATTGCAAATGGGTCAAAACGCATTTTATTTCCTGTATCGAGTGCTGCGGCGGTAGCTTCAGAAACTATAGTTGCGCCCATATATACACCGTGTTTAAAGTTATATGCTTCTCTCACCAGAGGTATATATGTAGTTGTCCGGCGTCCTCCGAATACAAATATGTCTATAGGAACGCCTTCGGGGTTTTCCCAGTCCTCGCAAATCGACGGACATTGAGCAGCCGGAGTGGTAAATCTACTATTAGGATGTGCGCCTAATACTTTTTTGCCTTCTTTATCAACCATTCCTGATTTAAAACGGTTACCCTTCCAATCAGTACCGCCTTCGCAGTCATAGCCTATATCTTCCCACCAAACATCCCCGTCATCAGTCACAACACAGTTTGTAAAAATACAATTTTTATCCAGCGACTTCATTGCCATGGGGTTAGAATCCATTGATGTCCCCGGGGCAACTCCAAAAAACCCTGCTTCCGGATTTATAGCATGTAGCCTGCCATCTTTGCCTATTTTCATCCATGCAATGTCATCTCCAATTGTTTCACACTTCCAGCCTGGTATTGTAACTTGAAGCATCGCAAGGTTTGTTTTTCCGCAAGCAGAAGGGAAGGCTGCTGCTATGTGGTATTTTTTGCCCTCCGGACTTGTTAATCGAAGGATAAGCATATGTTCTGCAAGCCAGCCTTCGTTGCGGGCCATATTTGATGCTATACGCAGGGCAAGGCATTTTTTTCCGAGTAGGGCATTTCCACCATATCCTGAACCATAAGACCATATCAGGTTTTCTTCCGGGAAATGCGCGATATATTTTTCTTCAATAGGTGCACATGGCCAGGGAACGTCTTTTTGTTCGGGTTCAAGCGGTGCCCCCACCGAGTGCAGGCAAGGAATATATTCCCCGTTATCTCCGAGCGCCTCCAGTACTTTTGTGCCTACACGTGTCATAATATGCATATTCACTACAACATAGGGTGAATCTGTGATTTCAATACCTATTTTAGCAATTGGTGATCCTATTGGCCCCATTGAAAATGGTATAACGTACATAGTACGGCCTTTCATGCAGCCGTCGTAAAGTTTCAACATTTTTTGCTTAAGTTGATCAGGATCGATCCAATTATTAGTCGGGCCAGCATCTTCCTTCTTCCTGGAAGCGATATAAGTGCGACTTTCTACTCTTGCAACATCAGAAGGATCAGAGTTAAAAGCAAAACAGTTTGGGCGTTTTTGTTCATTAAGTTTTACGCATGCGCCTTTTTCCACCATCTCCTGTGTAAGTCGGTCATATTCTTCTTTTGTACCGTCGCACCAATACACGTTATCAGGCTTACAAAGTTGTTCGATTTCCTCTATCCAGCTAAGTAATTTTTTATTATTTGTGCTCATTAATACCAATCTCCACTTATTCCACTCGTAAAATGTACGAATATCCCATTAAGACAGTATTATACACTATAATAAATATTTGGCTATGTTAAAATTTAATCATTATGAGAATCAAAATACGTAGACTTAAAATATACCAACAATTACTGATTGTTTTCTTTGTAGCTGTATTACTGCCTTTGTTTATCTCAACTCTCATAGTCACAAACGTAAACCAGCATGCAGTAAGGAAAGAGCTACAGTATTCAGCCATAATAACTTCTGACAGTGTGTACCAGAGGCTCAAAAAAACCATTCACGAAAAGAAACTGGCATTGCTGTTCATTGCAAAGAGTATTGAATATATTAAAAATGAACAAAGGGTTAATACATTTTTAAATGAAATATCTGATGCAACAGGCTCTATGAGTACACTAAAGTTGATTGATGAAGATCAAAATATCAATAAAGCCAATATAGATAAATATTTTACAAAATCAGATGTGGCTATTTTCCCTAAACCTGATGATAACACTATACTAATGTATGTTAAGTCCAGTACAGACAAATTTTTAAAGAAACAGATTGAAATAAAAAGCTTGAAAGAAGAACTTTTTAAGTACCTAATTAATGATAAAAGGCAAGTATACATTCTGGATTCTAATAATGAAATTATTATTTCATATAATGGAGATAAAAAGCTTTTTAATTCATTGGTTAAAGATTTTCCAGAGTATTATAACATAGAAGAACCTATGATATTCGGCAGCATTAAGAATATGCCAAATGTTTACCTGAAAATAAGCGAACCTGACTGGACAATAATTATTGCTACGCCAAAAGAACTCATTAACTACGGCATAATTGACGCACGGTTTAAAATCATAAATGCTATTGTTGTTGCGGCAGCTGCAATTATTATACTCGGTTTATTGTATACATATTCACTAAATGCGAACTTTAAACAACTGTTTAAAGCGGTTTCTGCAATAGCCGCCGGTAACTACAGGCGAAAAGCAAGGCTAATTAAAGATTTTTTTACTCCATATGAATTTGCTTATTTAATTGAAAAATTTAACATAATGGCCCAAAAGATTGATGAAAGCTACAACGAGCTTCAAAAAGCCAACTCTGAGCTGTCAAAACTGGATAAATTAAAGTCAAATCTTATAGACACAATAAGCCATGAGTTCAGGACACCTTTGACCAGTATTAAAGGCTACACTTCAAGGTTATTAAGAAATGATATCAATATTGATGAAGTAACAAGGAAAAAATCATTAAAGGTAATCAAACAGCAGGCTGAGCGTTTCAGCAGACTGGTCGATGATTTGCTGGTAGTCCCGGAAATCGAGTCTGCCCTGTTGAGGGTATTCCCAGAAGAAACCAGTTTGAAAGACATAATGGAAGACTGCATTTTATCAGTCCAGCATAAACAGACCAGAAAAATAGAACTGAATATTGAAGATGATTTCCCGGCTGTTTACGCTGATCCGGACAGGCTTACGCAGGTAGTAATAAACCTGCTGGACAATGCGATAAAGTATTCGCTGGAAGATTCAACCATTAACATATCAGTTGAGCAGGAGAACTCTAATATGGCTCTTATATCAATAAAAAATGAATCAGAACCTATATCTGAGGAAAAATTAGACACCCTTTTTGAAAAGTTTACAAGGATAGAGGACGATTTAACCAGAACAACGAGGGGCACAGGTCTTGGGCTATTTATTGTAAAGGGGCTTATAAAAGCGATGGGCGGCGAAATTGAGTTAAAAGCCGGTGACGGTTTTGAAGTGCGGTTTACTTTACCATTAAGCTGAATTTTAAAAAAAGAAAAAGCAGGTTTTACCCTGCTAGTTAATTACCTAGCTGCATCGCAGCTATCCTCTTATTGCTCTATCTTCCCTGTTGTGTGTAATTTTTATTATTAGCAGGCACATGGTGTTTGGCCGCACATACATTGTTTTTGTTCTTTTTTATCTTCGATACCCAGAGCGTCCTGTGCTTTTTCCTGGATGTTTTTGAACATTTCCTGCATACCGTTAATCATATTATTAGCACCGTCATTTGCACCTTTGTAGCCTTCGTACCTTGATTCGATTTCACCGGAATCTTTAGCGTGTGCGAGAGCTAATAGGCCTGTAGCTACAGCAGCGGCAATTTTTACAGGACCAGGAACTGCTTTGTTAATTTGTTGCGCTTTATTAACAATTGCGGCCTTGGATTTTATTGCAAGACCAGCCGCAGAATCCGCAGCCTTTCCTATAACTGCGTTTAATTTTTTTGGTGTTTTAGATATTAATTTATTACCTACATTCTGTGCATGTCCTATCATTTCACCGGTTTTAAAAATAGCCTGTATGCCTAAACTTTGAGCCTTTTTAGTTGAAGCTAAAGCTGTACCTGCGCCTACCCCTGCGAGGCTCAACGCTGTCATGTTACGGTTTCTTGCTTTGTCTTTCTTTTGAGCTTGTTCCATTCCTGTGAATTCCGGTTTCACGAAAATCATTTGTACTCGGTCTGTCATCTTATTCTCCTTATTTAAATGAACTAAATTAATATTTAGTGTTTCATTCTCTTTAAGTGTTCTCAAAAAAAAAGTTGACAATTTAAATTTGATAATTTAACAAAAGTTAACAATCAAATTAAACACCTTATAATAGTGATAAAATTAGTTGGCAGATTATTAAGAAAGACATAATATGCGTCCAAAATTAAAAATATTAATATGCGCTTCTGAAGTCGTACCATTCGCAAAAACAGGCGGACTCGCCGATGTGGTGGGAGCCTTGCCGAAAGAACTAAAAGAACTCGGTCACGATGTTAGAGTTGTGATGCCGAGATATTACAGCGTTAATAAGGAAAAATACGGACTAAAACTTATACCCGGGGCGTTAGGTGTACCGATGGGTGTAATAGGCGAAATGTGGTGCGGGGTTTATGAAGGCAAGCTGCCAGACAGCGACGTGCCCATATATTTTCTTGAGCACGAACACTACTACGGTCGGGCAAATATTTATAACGATGACAGCGGACAGGGCTTTATGGACAATGATAACAGGTTTGTTTTCCTCTCGAGAGCAAGCCTGCAATTGTGTAAAAAACTGGACTTTTATCCGGATGTTGTTAACGCAAATGACTGGCAAACCGCAGCTGTACCTGTGTTCCTCAATACTACATACAGATATGACCCGCTGGGCAATGCAGCCAGTGTTCTTACATTACATAATATGCAGCACCAGGGCAGTTTCTATGAAGGACTGATGGATGTATTAGGTATAGGCTGGAAGCATTACAACTTTCTTGAGCTGGAATACAACGACCAGGTCAACCTGCTAAAAGGCGGTATGCTTCATTCAAATCTTTTAACAACAGTAAGCGACGGTTATGCAAGGGAAATTCAGGGAGCTGAGCATGGCTGGGGGCTGGACGGTGTCGCAAGGGAAAGAGCGGGCGACCTTTACGGTATACTTAACGGCTGCGACTACAGCGAATGGAACCCGGAAACAGACAAATTTATAGCCAAAAATTACTCGGCGCAGGACTTATCCGGCAAGATAGAATGCAAGCGAGATTTACAAAAAGCTTTTGGTTTACCTGTAAAAGATGATGTGCCGGTATTTGGTATTGTAACCAGACTGGTAAGGCAAAAGGGCGTAGATGTACTGGCAGAAGCACTGTATAAATTAATTGGGCTGGATGCTCAGTTCATTTTGCTAGGTACGGGCGAAGTTTGGTCGCATTTCTATTTTGGTGGAGCTCCGGGGATTGCTCCGGATAAAGTAGGGGTCTATATTGGCTACAATAACGAACTGGCACATAAAATCGAAGCGGGTTCTGATTTTTTCCTCATGCCGTCAAGGTTTGAGCCATGCGGACTCAACCAGATGTACAGCCTGCGTTACGGCACATTGCCAATCGTAAGGGCTACAGGCGGGCTTAATGATACGGTTGAAAATTTTAATGAACAAACTTTTGAGGGGACCGGATTCAAATTCTATGATTTGACCGCTGATTCTTTATTTAATACGGTAGGCTGGGCGACTTATACTTATTACCATAACAAAAAGGCAATGTATAACCTTATGCAGAACGCTATGAATAAGCGTTTCACATGGGAGGATGCGGCTAAAAAGTATGAAGATATATATTATCAGGCAGTAAGGCGCAGAAGGAATATTTATATTTAAGTTACATGAAGCTACTGCCGATGGATTATTTATAAGAAAATATTGCCCGAAATATCAGTATAATGTTAAATTATAATAGAATATGACAAGTAAGGATTTTTTAAGACAAATTATAGACCAGCATCTGGCTGAAGGTGCTTATGATGGTCGGGTTGTTACCAGATTCCCACCCGAGCCAAATGGCTACCTTCATATTGGACATGCAAAGTCTACGTTCATAAATTTTGGCATTGCCCGTGATTATCCAGGCGGGGCATGTCATTTGCGTATGGATGACTCTGACCCCACGAAAGAAAACTACGAGTATGTTGAGTCAATTAAAAAAGACGTAAAGTGGCTAGGGCATGATTGGGGGGATAATTTATTTTTTGCTTCCGATTATTTTGAGAAACTTTATGAATATGCGGTATTCCTGATTAAAAAAGGTAAGGCTTATGTTTGCAGCCTTAGTGATGAAGAAATAAAGGAATACAGAGGTACAGTAAAACAGCCCGGCAAACCAAGCCCTTACCGTGAACGTACGATTAAAGAAAACCTTGACCTGTTCAGTCGGATGCGGGCGGGAGAATTCAAAGACGGTGAACATGTTTTAAGGGCTAAAATTGACCTTGCAAACCCGAATATGAAGATGCGTGACCCGATTATATACAGGATACGCCATACAGAACACTACAGACAGGGCAATAAGTGGTGTATTTATCCTATGTATGACTTTACGCACTGTTTGTCCGATTCCATGGAGCGCATAACGCATTCTATTTGCACGCTGGAATTTGAAAATAACCGTGAACTATATGACTGGGTGCTTGAAGAGTGCGAGGTGGAAAAACCACGCCCTCACCAGTATGAATTCGCTCGGCTGAATTTGAACTATACAGTAATGAGTAAGCGTATTCTGCTCGAACTCGTAGAGAAAAAATACGTAACCGGATGGGATGACCCGAGAATGCCGACTATATCAGGATTAAGGCGTAGAGGGGTTACTCCGGAGGCTATTAAGAATTTCAGTGAAAGCGTAGGCATAGCAAAAGCGAACAGTGTTGTAGATTATGCACAGCTGGAACACTATATTCGTGATGATTTGAACACCAAAGTCCCCAGAGTGCTGTGTGTACTTCGTCCATTAAAGGTTGTTATAGAAAATTATCCTGAGAACAAGACCGAAATGCTGGATGCCTCATATTATCCGCATGATGTGCCGCTGACAGGTTCAAGGGAAGTGCCTTTCTCAAGGGAAATTTATATTGAAAAAGACGATTTTATGGAAGATGCTCCCAGTAAGTTTTTCAGGTTAAAACCCGGAGGGGAAGTGCGGTTAAGGCATGCATATATTATTAAATGTGAAAAAGTTATTAAAGATGAAAAGGGTGAAATAATAGAGTTAAGATGCACTTATGACCCGCAGACAAAAAGCGGGCAGGATACATCAGGCAAAAAAATAAAAGGGACGATACACTGGGTATCGGCTAAACATGCCGGAAATATCGAAATAAGGTTGTATGACAGGATGCTGAATAAAGAAGCTCTTGAAAATCTTGAAACCGATTTTAACGAAGATTCGCTGCAAATATTATCCAACTGTTATGTAGAACCAAGTGTGATTAAATCCCGCTCAGGCAGCAGATTTCAATTTGAAAGGCTGGGGTACTTTTATCTTGACCCTGTTTTTTACCAGGATGGCAAGCTGGTATTTAACAGGATTGTGACATTGCGCGATTCATGGTCAAAAATAGTTAAAAAACAGGAGGAGTGATTTGCGTGAACTCGACAGCAGACAATATGCCTGTTTAATAGCCGGGTTGTTACACAACAAGCAGGCAGGCGATATAGAAATATTGAATATCAGTAATATTTCGGTGATAGCAGACTACTTTGTTATATGCAGCGCAAATTCCGGCACTCATGCAAGGACTCTTTCCGGCTATATTAGGGAAAATTTAAAAAACAACAATGACAGGTTACCTCAAAAAGAAGAGGCTGACTTAAAAAACAGATGGTATCTCCTTGATTATGGCGACATAATAGTCCATATTATGCACCATGAAGAAAGAACATACTATGCTATAGAAAAATTTTGGAGCCATGCATGCAGAATAAGCAGACAGGAGTGGCAAAAAGAAATCGAAAACATGGAGGTCAAGTATTGAGAGATATCGCGTTAAAAAAAATATTTGGAATACTTATAGAGAAGCTGGCAAGGCTTGATATTGTTTATGAAAAAAAGCTGGCTATTAATGACCCGGCAAATATTACTTTTATTAATGAATGCAAGAATAACCTGCAGGAAATCAAAAAAGACCTATGTTTTGCGATTGAAAGTAAAAATGATATAGAAAAAGCCCTCGGTATCTACAAAAGCTGTATGGCTAAATTTCTTGAAAGGCATTCATTGCTGGCGCATTTGCCGGCAAACGTTATTGCTTCAGAAACCTATATTTACCTTTCAGAAATACTTAAAACAAAGGCAACTTTTAAGGAGTTCGACTCAAGGATAGTAATGCTAACACAGGACTTTTTAACAAGGAACACGCATAAATATACTTCTAACCTGCCTTTTGTTTCAGATCTGGAAAAACGCCCGGTTGCTTTATATATGCCTATACTTCAGAGTACTAACCCTTTATACTGGCCTATTCTGGTTAAAAATGCCTTTTCAAACGTTGAGGCCTTGCGCGCAAACACAAAGAAAAATTTTGAAGAACTAATAGGCTGCAAAGATGAAATTCCGGAAGAAACAAGGAGAATTGCGGAAAAGCTTACATTTTCTCTGATGTCTGATTTGTTCTCGCTTAAGCTGCTTGGCCCCGCATATTATTATTTGTTCGCTGAAATGGGAGTGTTCAGGAGTATCGCGGAAACAAGGATAAGGTTCTGGCCTACACTGGCTATAAGAGAAGAACTGCTGTATAACGAGCTTGTAAAAATGAATCTTGATAAAAAAGCAGGCAAAACCCACAAATGGTTCCTGGCATTATCTGAGTTGTCTGACGAACTGCACACAACACTTGGATTTAAAGTAGGGCTGGAAGAGTTAGGAGAAGAATTTGAGGAACTGGTAGCAAGGATTAACCGGGAAATAAACAATATTTATAATGAGCAGGCCTTGTTTAATGAAAATGACTTAAACATAAGTATTTGCTCAATGGAAAAACTAAAATACGGAATTTTAATCCCTTCTTCCAAAATAGAAGGAGAACAAAAGGTATGTCCTAATACTCCACAGCAAATCATTAACGCAGGCTGGATTTACAGAGAAGAAGTCGGCGAGGAAATACTGAATATAATTATTGAAACAAATTCTACGGATTATAAGCCGTTCATTGAGGATATTAAGAAACTGGACGGATTACTGGCTAATTCCATAGAAAAATCAAGAATTACCGGTATGCTACTTGACGAGGATTAGGGTTTAAACTGTAATATCAAGAAATTTACGTTCTACAGGATTAGCTATGGAATCACCGCCGGTAATAGCATTTAAAACTTTTGCGCCAAACCCTTTTACTTTGGCAGTTAATGCCTCAGCGGCCGGATGTATACCATTTCTGTCTTCTTTCATCATACTTACTGCGCTAATCCTACCGTCATGACGAGTGGTCACAGACATTACATCATTACCGTCTGTGTCTGAAATTTTGAGTTTTCTACCTACGGGCTCTCTGGCTAATTCTTTGTTTAAATGTTTTCTTCCTCTAACTCCTTTAGAAGCTACGATTTTTTGCCTTCCTGTTGTTACCAGAAGAGGTAGCTGTTATCCTGTATCAGCAACTATATTAATTGTTTTGTGCGGATTTAACCCAAAGCTTATATTGTTTACCATTATTCCTCCCTTATCACATATTCCCCATAAAATTTTAATCATTATAATTTAAATCTGATGATTTTGCTTGAAATTAATATTATTTAGCTTAACGCTTTGAAACAAATTCATTATCCTTAATATAAAACCTCCAGGGATAATCAACAGCTTTTTTGATACCTATTCTTGTAGTCGTAACTATATTTTTATCCTGTAAGGGTAAACCTTCTTCAACCCATAGAGCGTTTTTGTCTGTTGTTATATCAAATTCATTCAGTGTTTTATCTATAAACATTTCACGACATAATTTGCCCGGGCCATTTGTGCAGGCTAAAGGCGGGTCGGGTTCCAGTGCCCGTATAAGGACTGCTCCGGCTGTACCTTCTTTTTCCGTTACAAAGTTAAGGCAATGATACATTCCGTAAATCAGATAAACATAGGCAATACCCGGCTGTTTAAATAGTGTAGCTGAGCGTTTTGTATAACCGTTAAAAGCATGGCACGCCGGGTCATCAGCAGTATAAGCTTCGGTTTCGACAATAATCCCGCTCAGGACGTTATTGTTAATTTTCCTGAATATCATACAGCCAAGAAGTTTTTTGGCAACTTCAATTGTGTCCTGTCCAAAGAAATTTTTAGTAAGTATTGCCATGGTGTCTAATGTTTTAACCCCGGGTGTCTGATATTACTTATATTGTATATCAGAACAACAGGAGTGTGAGTATGCAGTTTTATGTGAAAGATATTATGAATACAGAGCTAATTACAATTCAGGAAAATACTTCTATAAGGGATGCAATAAAAATATTTTCTAAAAACAATATATCCGGCGTGCCGGTCATAAATCAGGAGGAGGAGCTGGTAGGCGTGCTAAGCATGACTGATATTCTGGAAAAAGAAAGCGGGCACACGTTTTATACTATGCCTTATAAAAAAAATTTTGAGTTGGATTTAATTATGGATTCAAAGTTCTATGACCAGCCTGTATCTTCAATTATGACGAATGATCTTTATATGGTTGGGCCTGAAGATACTGTCGCTAAAATGGCATTACTTATGTACGAAAAGAAAATCCACAGGGTACTGGTGACTGAATACAACAAGCTCATAGGCATTGCCTCAACGTTTGACCTGTTGAAACTCCTTGCTACAAGTGATGACAGCGTGGTAATTTAAAGCAAATATTTTAGTGATAAAATACTGAATATAAATTACTAAAATAATTTATTCAAAATCTATACTGAATTGTTAAAGGGCGAAGCCCTTTAACCACCATAAGGGTGGGAGAGGCGGGAAGATTTTGACTAAATTTAAATAAATTGAGACTATAGTTAATTAGAGGACTTGGGGAAAACCATGAATAATAAATCAAAAATTGTATTGGGCGTTATAATAGGTCTGATAGCATTACTATACGGTACTTACCTGTTTATTATACCTAATTTTATTGATTTGAACGCATTTAAGCCGGAAATACAGAAAGCCGCAAAAGAAGCAACAGGGCTTGATGTTGACCCGGGCAAACTAAAACTCAGCACATACTATGATTTCAGCGTAAAACTAACCGCTGAAAACGTTAAAGTAGACAAATATTTAAATATTGACAAAGCCAGCGTCAGAGTGCTATTACCGGCGTTGTTATTCAAAAAAATTGAACTCGAGGAAGTCAGGGTGGAAAAACCTGAAGTATTTCTTACCAGGCTAAAAAATGGTAAATATGATATAGAGCAGGTTGCTGAAAAGATAGAAGCACAGGCTCAACCGGTTTCACAAGCGAAAACTGCGCCGACAGAAACACCGGACGCAGGAAAGCCGGCAACACAAAACCCTCCTGAGTTCGAGCCGGTATTCAGCGGCATGAAGCTGTATGTAAGTAATTATATAGTAAACCTGACAGACCAGATGGGGGCAAAACCCAGGCAATTTGTTCTTAAAGGCGACTTGCTTGAAGTGCCTAAGTTTAAACCGGATAAGTATGTAAAACTGGTTACAAACGGTCAATTGCTAGTAGATAACAACCCTAATATTAATTTTGATTTGAAACTAGCCACAGAATTGCCTCTGGTAAAACCTGAAGAAAAGAATCAAAAGCCTCAGGATAAAACAGGCGGTGATTTACATAAAACAACAGCAGCAAAACAGGTAAACAATAACGGAACAATAAGTAATATTGACCCTATAGAAAAGTTGTTGGAGTACGACCCGACTATAGACATAATCGCTGATTTAAAATTAAAAACCGGGAAAATACTCCCTGAAATCGACGGTATATTAAGTTTTGATAGGTTATCAATAAACGTTGACGGGCAGAAATTGCCTGAGAGTAAAGGGGATTTTGAGTTTAAAGGCAAGAAAATAAAACTGGACTCAACGCTGTATATTACACCGGATGCCTATTTTATGGTTGCAGGTGATATTAAAAACCTTGCTGATCAGGACTTTGACATAAATGTAAAGTCCACTGACATAGACCTGAAAGATGTTAAAAAATTCGCATACTCGCTTGCGGATGCGGCTAATGCGGATGTTAGTGTATTAAATGACGTTAACCTTGCCGGGAACGTAAAAGCTGATTTTAACCTTAAAAAAGACAACTACAGCGGTTTCTTAAAGGTTATGGACACTACTCTGGCGTATAAGCCGGTTTCAAAGCCGCTCCAGAACCTTTCCGCCACATTGAATTTCAATAAGGACAAGGTTATATTTGAGCAGACATCAGGCAGCATAGGGGATATAGGCTTTGATGTTACGGGTTATGTAAATTCAAACCTGTATTCTGACATTAAGATAGGCCTGCCTGTTATAAATTTAAAAACAGTATATGACATACTCAATAACAGTAGTATGTTTGCCGATTTAAAGCCGCAGCTCAAGGAAATATCTTATCTGAACGGTGATATTGGAGCGGATGTATTCATAAAAGGACAGCTCGACAAACCTATAGCACCTGTAATTAAAGCAAAAATAAAAAGCGTTTCAGCTTACCATGAACCATCCGCGATGCCGATTGTGGTACGTGGCGGGGATGTAAATATAGACGAAAAAGGCGTGGTGCGCTTCAGCAACTTAAGGTCACAGGCGGGGGACATTCCGCTGGACATATCAGGGGAATTTAAAGGTGACGCTAATAACTGGAATGTAACAGCCAGCACACCGCTCACTAACATTGAATATTTAAAAGGTAGTAATAATCTTGTAATTAACGCTAACGGCGATGCAACCACCTTAAATATTGCCAGAACAGGTCTTTATTCAGGCCAAAAACATTTAGTATCAGTAAATGGAAGCATTGTGAACGGTACAGATTTGCAAAACCTAAAAGTTAACATTTCCGGCCTAAGCGTTAATATACCAGAGCCAAAAGGACTTGCAGAGTTAAGCGGTGACCTTCTTGTCGCAGGCAAGGTCGACGCACCAAAAGCACTCGGCTCAATCAAGCTGACTAATCTCGATATACCTTCCCTGAATTTCAAGACAAATGACATTGCGGTTAACTTGAAAAACGAAGTTATATTAATAAATACGGGCGTATTGAATATAGTTGACTCAAAAATCAAGCTGGCGGCTGATATAAAGAACAAGCTGACCCCGCCTTATGTTGTTAATTCAATAAATGTGGAGTCTGATTTTATAAACCTTGATAAGCTGGCCGTAGCAATGGAACAGCAGGCAAAGGTTGCACAGAAACCTGCCGCAAAGCCTCAAGCCGCAAAAAATAATAATACAGGCAATAATTCACCAGCTAACGTCAAAGCATCGAACCAGCAGCCTGATATCCCTCTTATAATAAACAAAGGGGCTTTTACAGCAAAAGAACTCCTAGTGAGCAATCTTAAAAACGCCAATACATCATTTAACTTTGCTTTAAACCCTAATAACAAACATAAAAACACCTTATTTGTCAGAGATTTCAGGACATTTACAGCAGGCGGGACCGCAACGGGCGCCGCTGATATGAACCTTGTGACAACAAAACTGGGAATTGATATGGCGGCAGACGGCGTAGAAATCAACGCACTTGCCACAGAGCTGGCTAATATGCCAAACGAAGTGTTCGGAGGAATGAAAGGTACTATAAAGCTATCTACCATAGGCCAGACACCTGAAGCAATGACGCAAAACGCCATAGGCAAAGTTGATTTTACAATTAACGACGGCCACCTCGGGAAACTCGGCGACCTTGCATATCTTCTAAAATCTGTAAGGGTCGGGAATATGGAATCCCTGAACACAAACCAGTTCGAGACAATGACAGGCCAAATACTCGTTAACAGGGGCATGCTGGATGTACAGGAAATCAAAATGCAGGGACAGCGCATGAGCTCGTTTATTAACGGTACTATCAGGATGCGTGACAATTATGCGGAATTGACCGTGTTAAACAAGCTGTCCGGCAAGGTAGTGAGCCAGCTCGGGTTTATTAAAGACCTTTCTGTACAAAAGCTTTCCAAGCAGATAGGCGGCGAATGGGGAGCATTATTGAACGAATTTGCCAAACAGGCGCAGATAACAGGACAATATGCAAACCGTGACAGGATACCTGCTTTACTTGAGCCGGAGCATCCGGAGGACAAAGATTTTGCGGTTAATATCAAGGGTGTACTTGGCCAGCCAAATTCTGTAAGAATGATAGAGTGGTTAGAGCCCCCTGCCGCTCAATAGATTTAAAGGTTAGATTCTTTGTGGCTGGGCGCGTAGGTTGCCTTCATCGTCGTAATAATAAACAGGCGATTCCGGTAAAAAATTAAGTTGTTTTGGCATATGCCGGTTGCGTTCGATTTCTTCCTTATCAAATTTGTCTTCGACATATGCATCAATCCAGCCGTCTAACATATCTCTGGCTTTTGCTGTCCCCATGACATTATTGATGTTTTTAACAACTCCCAGGCATGATTTCAGTCTGATTGCTTCATCATCGCTGCGTACGAGGCTTTCTAAACCGCCCAGTGTGTAACTCAAAATTTTTACCATATTATCAACTGACTGCTCGTTGAATAAATGCTTTATGCCTGCTACTTTTTCCTGAAATTCCTCGTCTTTCAGCCATCTATAATATGTGGATCTTGAAATATCTACCTTTTTGCAGGCCCATTCAATGCTGCCCATTAAGGTCAGGGCTTCAATGAAAGCGTTTTGTTTCTGGTATTTAACTAAATTATTGTATGACATAGCAATATCCTCCTTTGAAAGTTAATTTCTGATTTTACGAAATGAATGAGACAAAATGAGACAAAATGATACAGATTTTTAAAAATTCTGTATTTTTTTATATTTTTATTTTGGATTTTCAAAACTTTTTAGCCCCAAAATCTACAAGTTTAAAAGAGTATATTTATAATTATTGTTAATTGAATTATACCATATTTTAAAAACTCTTTCAAGGGGGTATGGTATGCCAGGTTTACTTTAAGACTGTTTTATTCTGCTAAAGAGTTGGTGGGCGGTCGAGATTACGTGACGATATAAAAAGTAATGATTAAATATCTAGCAATCTATAACTAAATTTTGTTTTTATAAACATATAACAAACATAATAATCAGGTAAAGGTAAAGTAGAGTTATTTAGGTAAAGGAGGAATTTTATGGGACAATTTGACGCAACATGTGCAGCTGGACATCCAGGAAATGGTGTTATTAGCCAAATATTAAGAGAACAATGCGCATCTAATTTAGAAATGAACGAAAGAGAGATTAATAATGGTATTAAAGAGGCTGCAAAAAATGCTGGAGCATTAGGCCAGCTATTAAATGGTTCTGAAAAAAGAGGCTCATTGGTAGAATTACAGGTAGAAAAAACAAGACTTATGGCTGCGGGTAAACCAACAGATGAAGTAAATGCAAAAATAAAAGCTGTAATAGGACAAACATTATAAATGCACTAAATACTAAAATTTAAAAAACCTCCGGCAGGCTTGAAAGCAGGCGGGAGGTTTTTTGTTGCTTATTAATAGAAATGTTAAAATATTATTAGGCAGATAGTGAGGAAGAGGTTATGGATGTATTCCATCATAATTTATATGAATACCAGAAAGGCTTAAGAAACCTTAGCCTGTGTACCTTAAAAGCAAAAAACAGGCAAAGGGTCGAAGACCGCTTAAATAAAGAAGATGTGGCTTACCTTATACATGAAATTGGAGATGACAAAATTAACGTTTATTTTGGCGATAGGGAATGTATAGAAGTAATTAAATCGTTCAAAAAAATATACCTGAACGAATTAACCCCGGCGGAAGATTTTATTCTCGGCATAATGCTCGGCTATGACAGGCTCAGGCAGTGTAAAAGATATCTTGATAAAAAATTCATAAAAAATACTTTACAATTTTCTTGATTTACAAAAAATTATATGTTAATTTTTTAATCTAGAAAATCAATGAGTGTAGTAGGTTTATGTTGTAGCAGAAAGAGAAGAAGAATTGAACACATATGCTAATCCAGAACAAAAAAAACAACTTTACATAACAAATCTCGGACGCCACATACTGGCGGAGTTTTATAACTGTGATTCTAACGTACTAAATAACGTAGAACTTATAGAAAAGTATATGAATGAAGCAGCGGAAGAGTGCGGAGCAACAGTTATAGAGAAAAAGTTTCACATGTTCAACCCTTATGGGGTTAGTGGAGTAGTAATAATTTCTGAATCTCATCTTGCAATACATACATGGCCGGAGTTCGGTTATGCGGCGGTGGATTTATTTACCTGCGGCGAGAGTTGTGACCCTGTGATTGCTTATGATTATTTAAAAGGAAAATTAAACTCGGGCAAGGGTATTTATACAGAACTAAAACGAGGAATACTAGACCATAAAAACGAAGAGGTTCTGGTTTCACCGTTCCAGATAAAAACACACATTGACTAGAAAGGGTTATTACTGTTGGCAACTGACATATGGTATACAGAAAAGCATGAAAATAAAGTCGGAATAACTCTTAAAGTTAAAGATGTTTTATACAACGGCGAGTCTGAGTTTCAAAAAATTGACCTGATTAATACAGAAGCATTTGGAAGAATGTTATTGCTGGATGGACTGGTAATGACTTCGGAAAAAGACGAGTTTTTCTATCACGAGATGATAACCCATATACCGATGCTCTCTCACCATAACCCTCAGAGCGTTTTAGTAATCGGCGGCGGGGACGGCGGTACAGTAAGGGAAGTTTTAAGGTATCAATCGGTAAAAGAAGTCGTGCTGTGCGAAATCGATAAAAAGGTTATTGATGTAAGCAGAGAATATTTGCCATCTATAGCTTGCGGGTTGGATGACCCGAGAGTGCAAATACACATAGAAGATGCGGTAAAGTATATACAGGGGCAAAAGAACAGGTTTGATGTTATTTTAATAGACTCAACAGACCCGTTGGGGCCTGGGGTAGGATTGTTTACAGAAGATTTTTACAATAACGTAAAAAGCGCATTAAAAGATGGCGGGATAGTAGTACCGCAAACAGAGTCGCCGCTTGCTTGCCAGAAGGATTTTAAATTAATTAACCAGCTTTTAAATAAAGTATTCCCTGTTGTTGTGCCTTATTTTGCGCCTGTGCCGACATATCCGGGAGCATACTGGAGCTGGACATTCTGCTCGAAAGAAGTTAAGCCCGAGCTTGTGAATGAAGAATTTGCTGTTGAGCTGGAAAAATCCACAAAATATTATAACCGGGATATTCACAGGGCGGTGTTTGCTGTGCCGAATTATGTGAAAGAATTATTGTAACCTGTCCAGTTATATGTCATAGTAAATATATGATTGAAAGTTTCAAGCATAAAGGTTTGGAAAAATTTTATTTAACCGGTAGTGTAAAAGGAATAATTCCCGAACACGCCGACAAAATCAATAAAATTCTTACTCAACTGAATAATGCAAAAGAAATTAAAGACATGAACGCTCCAAATTACAGACTACTCTCCCTAAAAGGGAACATGAAAAATTTATGGTCTGTAACTGTAAAAAACAACTGGAGAATTACATTCAGGTTTGAAAACGGAAACGCTTACATTCTTGATTATCAAGATTATAATTAAAAGGAGCTTAAAAAATGGAAATATACAATCCCTGTCATCCGGGTAAAATTTTAAAAGAAGAATACCTTGAACCACTAGGTTTAAGTATTACAGAAGCAGCATTAAAACTTGGAGTAACCAGAAAAACTTTATCTGCAATAATAAATGAACGCTCAGGCATTAGCCCTGTGATGGCACTAAGGTTAGCACGGGCATTTAATACTACTCCTGACTTATGGGTAGGGATGCAGGCCCAATATGACCTATGGCAGGCAAAACAAACTGCTAAAATTGATGATGTGCAGGTCATGTATGGATAGCACGGCCGTCAAGTAACTACTCAGCACCCTGCTGTCATTTATGCGAGGAGGAGCGAAGCGACGACGTGGCAATCTTTCCAGAGTGGAATATAAACTATGGAACTTCGTTCCATTCAGATAGATTCTCACGTCGGACAAAAATTAAAAAATATCTGCATTTCTAACTGGCTCTATGTTTTGTACTCCTCAGAATGACAACAGTGGGAAGTCCTGAGTAGTTACGCCGTCAAGTAAACGTAAAGTTTTGTAAATTTATAAAATTTATAATGTCAACTTCTTCTTTCAGGGGATTTTATTCAATTGAACAATTGTAAAAGGGGAAGAAGAGACATGGTAATGATATCTCAATTAAACTGCCAGCCACTTGTCAAAGCAAATCAAAATAACATATCAAAATTGGCGTTTGCTTCTGAAGAAATAAAAGAGCCAAAGGACAGCGTTGAGGTCAGCGCAAAGGCTGATGAAGCGGAAGAAGCCGAAAAACCAGCAAAGCCTGTTGAGGCCGAGGTGGTGGAGCAGGCGGAAGAGCCTGGAGTATTCAAAAAAGTCGCTAACCATTTTAATGGGATTAATTGGAAAAAGGCAGGACATCAATATTGGCAGGGTTTTACTTCTCCAATTAGAGAAATGATTAATCATCCGGCAATTATGGGAGCTGCGGTAGCCGGCGGATTTGTACTTAAGAAAGTAGTTAAGGATTATCCAAGAATAGGGATATTGTCATTAGCCGGCACAGTAGGTATAGCCGGTTATAACGTAGCTAAAGGTGCATATAATTTTGTAAAAGCCGATAATGCAACCCAAAAAGAAAACAGTTTTTATACTTTAGGTCAGGGGTCAGTATATGGCGCATTGGCTGTAGTGCCAGCAAAAGCAGTAGCGAAAGCAAACAAAGATATTATTCCTGATGCGGAAAATTTAAATCACTTTAAAGCTTTAGTTGCAAATTTAAAACAGGCTCCAAAAGCTGTTATTGATATCGGGAAAGCATTATTAAACGGTAAGGGTTTAGATACAGCACTTGGGGCTGGCGCTGTAGCAACAGGAACTGAAGCATCAACAGCTATAGACCCGCCTGAAGTACCAATAAACAAAGATGATAGCAATATGGCTGTATTTAAAAAATTACAAGAAGGAGCCCCAGATCAATTTCAAAAACTTGTAGATACAGCCAGAGAACTCGCCGGTGATGAAACAGGCGGACTTGCAGTAGCTAGCAATACACAGGGCAAGGGGGCTCCAGATACCAACGACTAACTAATCTCTCCTTTCCATATAAAGATAGCCGGTCAGTATAATAAAACATATATTATCTGGCCGGTGTTTTTTGTTTCCGGATATGCTAACCTGACTGTACTAACTGTATAATTATGTAACTTTTTAACTTAACATTGATGACTAAATGGTTTGGATATTAGATAATTCAGGATATAAGCACACGAGGCCTATAAAAATTGCTTAATACACGAAAAAAAGACCAACCAATGTTTTTGACCTGGCTATTGCCTGGACTTGAGATAAAAAGATGGGTGTTCCTTATGTTCATAGGGACATTTTTTATAATTTTCGGCGGGGCAACATTCCTTAACCTGCACCCGCTTGCGCAAATACTCGCTATGGTCAGAAAACTGGCAGAATTCGTTCCGTCTATGATTACAGGGCCGATAATGCTGGGTATTGGAATTTCATTATATTTTATCGCATGGAGAAGGGTTAACAGGTCAGTTGTAAACGCAATTAAACCTGATGCAAGGCTGCTTGAACATTTATATGTAAAAAAAGTGCTTAATAAAGGGCCGAAAATTGTCGCAATTGGCGGCGGAACAGGTCTTTCAACAATATTAAAGGGATTAAAACATATTACCGGTAATGTTACAGCTATAGTAACAGTCGGCGATGACGGCGGCAGCTCAGGCAGGCTAAGGCAAGAGATGGGTATATTACCGCCCGGTGATATCAGGAACTGTATTGCGGGACTAGCTAACGAAGAAGACCTTGTTACAAAGCTTTTCCAGTACAGGTTTAAAAACGGTAACGGCCTTGAAGGTCACAGTTTCGGGAATTTATTCCTGAGCGCAATGTGTGCTATTACCGGCGATATGGTCTCAGCAGTCAAGGAATCATCAAAAGTACTTTCAATAAGGGGCAGGGTGCTGCCGGCAACTCTGGATGATATGAAACTGATTGCTGAACTTGAGGACGGCAGGGTTATTTATGGGGAATCCAATATTCCTGAAGCAGGCGGTAAAATAGTAAGGTTAAAAGCCACTCCTGAAAAACTTACACCTCTGAATGAAGCGGTAGAGGCTATTAACGAAGCGGATATAATAATTATGGGGCCGGGAAGTCTTTATACAAGCGTTATACCTAATCTTCTAATAAACGAGATAACAGAAGCTATCTCTAAATCAGAAGCCAAAAAGATTTATATATGTAATATAATGACGCAGCCTGGCGAAACAGATGATTATTCCGCGTCTGAACACGTAAAAGCTATATTTGACCATTCAAATCACGATAATTTACTTGATACTATACTTGTGAATGATAGCCTGCCTAAAAACCTTGCAATGAAGTATAAAGCAGCAGATTCTTATCCGGTTATACTTGACTCTGAAAAATTAAAGAAAATGGGTTTGAAAATACTTACCAGAAGGCTGATAGAAGAAAACAGCGAAGGCCTTGTACGACATAGCCCGGAAAGAATTGCAAGGATTATATTCGAGTGGTATAAAGGTAACGGCAAAATCAGAAAAGGCGATAAAATTGATGAGCTGAGCGAAAAAGTGGAATCAATTGAAAAGAACCTTATAGTTTAATGAAAAAAATAACCATAAATACTATAAAAAAACGCAAGGCAGAAGGCGCAAAAATAACAGCGCTCACAGCGTATGACTATGCAACCGCAAAAGCTATTGATGAAACGGGAATAGACATAATACTGGTCGGCGATTCCCTCGCAATGGTGGCGCAAGGGCAAAAGGACACACTCCCTGTCACAGTAGAAGAAATGTTATATCACACAAAAATAGTGTCAAGGGGAGCAAAAACTTCTTTAATTGTGGCTGATATGCCTTTTATGAGCTATCAGGCAGATATTAAGGACGCACTTGTCAATGCAGGCAGGTTCTTCAAGGAAGCGGGCGCTCAGGCCGTAAAAGTGGAAGGCTGCAACGGGCATATTATAAATGTTGTGAAAAGGTTAATAGAATGCGGGATACCGGTTCTTGGCCATTTAGGCTTTACGCCGCAGTTCTTATACACCATAGGCGGGTATAATGTTCAGGGCAAAACTGATGAAGCAACTGAACTCATAAAACAACAGGCAAAAGAGCTTGAGCAGGCGGGCGTGTTCGCTATTGTGCTGGAAATGGTGCCTGAGCAGGCGGCAAAAACAATTAAAGAAGCTGTTAATGTCCCTACTATAGGTATCGGAGCCGGAGTGCACTGCGACGGCCAGATACTGGTTTCAGACGATATTATAGGAAAGTACCCTGACTTTACACCTAAATTCGCCAGAAAATATGCTGACGTTTATTCGATAATAAAAGATGCGGTTAATAACTATAAAAATGACGTGATTAATGAACAATTCCCCGGTAAAGATGAGAGTTTTTAAAACAATACCTGAAATTCAAAGTGCCTTAATGAACTTGAAGCAATCAGGTAAAACAATTGGCATTGTGCCGACGATGGGGGCTTTGCATATCGGTCACGAGAGCCTTATTGAAAGAGCGCGGCAGGAGTGCGATGTCGTTGTAGTGAGTATATTTGTAAACCCCATACAGTTTGGCCCGAATGAGGATTATAACAGGTATCCCAGACAGCTCGAACATGACTGCGAAATATGCGAAAAGATCGGCGTGGATTTTATTTTTGAGCCAACAGAAAAAGAAATTTACCCCGGAAAGTACAATACAATTGTTGTACCGCCTGAATATTATCAGGACAGGCTGTGCGGAAAGTCCAGAGCCGGGCATTTTAACGGTGTTGCGACAATTGTTTTAAAGCTTTTTAATATAACCGTACCCGACAGGGCATATTTCGGGGAAAAAGACGCCCAGCAGCTTGCAATAATTAACAAAATGGTTCAGGATTTAAACCTGAGCATAAAAATTGTTAGCTGTCCCATAATCAGGGATGCTGACGGATTAGCGTGCAGTTCAAGAAACAGGTATTTGAGCCCCCAATCAAGGGAAAAGGCATTGACCCTGTATAAAACACTAAAAGCCCGCAATATAGGACTTTTGCACCCGGATATTGAACTTGAATATTTTGAGGAAGCGGAACTGGGATGCGAAAAATTTATCGCGATTGCGGCAAAAGTAGACGGGGTGAGGTTAATAGACAATATAAGAATGGAAGGAGAATAATTATGAGTGAAAATCTGGTTTTAATCAGGGATTTTTTGTTCAAATGGTTTATAGTAGGTTTTGGACTGTTTTTATTAAGCGTTATACTGTATATTTTTATGAAAGACTTTTCTGCTGAGATGAGCATGAAGCTTTATAACGTTGAACCACAGTATTATTTTAATTTAGCTTTTACTCTTTTGGGATTTTTAAAGCTATTTCTGTTTTTTGGTGTATTGTCACCCGCTCTGGCAATTCACTGGTTAATTAAAGTAAGTGAAAAAAAGTAAAAAATTGTAAATTATATAGTCAAATTTATTTACAAATTTAACAAAAAAACATATAATAAAATCCTTGTTTTACATTTAAATCATCTCTGTATTTAAAATTTTATTTTCAAAATTTAAAAACGCCTTTGGAGGAGGCGAAAATAATAGTGGGATTTTAAAGCTAAAAACACAAGAATAATTATTATAATTATATACTTAGTGTAAGTTCTTATGCTTTTATAAGGAGAAAAATATGAATTTTTTCAATTCCAGATTGTTAAAAAACACTTTTGAGCCTTTAAGGCAAAGTCAAAGATACCTTGACAGAGTTTATGACTATTATGTAAGGGAAGCAAGGACAAAAAACAAGTCAATAGATGAAATGCTGGAATTAATCAATAATGATTTAGACTAACTGCACTCCGACTGCCTTAGTGTATTATAATAGGGGACTTAAAAGTCCTCTTTTTTTTATTTAATTTAGCCTAACGTAGAACCAAAGTTCCGCTGGATAGCCGCTTTTTTCTTTTTCTTATTCTCTTCATAAAGAATTTTTAAAATTTCCTCTGTCATTTCAGCATCATGTTTCTGCTGAATGAGATCGTTTTCTTTTTGATGTGCCTCGAATAAAGACATCTCACCAGATTCAACTTTTGAAGTAAGACCAAGTATATCCATTGGAATTTGAGTAAGTGGTAGAGCCAGATTTGATAGGTTTTTGGCTATACCTGCATGTCCAACTGTTAATGCTAACATATAAATCTCCAAATTTCTCTGTATATATATATAAAAACCAAGATATATTTTAAATTGCTATTTTGTATATATAAAATATTTATTTATTATAAAAAGTTTACAATTAACTGGCTATTCGTGTTAATTTATAAAAAAAGGGCAGCTTTTTGGGCTGTCGCATCTCCTTTAAACTCTGTTTTTAGGATGATAAGGTAAGGTAAGGTGTGTTGTTAAGGGATCTTTTATAATTACAACGTAAAACCAAAATTGCGTTGTATTGATTCTTTTTTCTTATTCTTGCGTTCTTCTTCAATATATTTCGAGGCTTCATACAAGAAATCATTGAAAACTTTCTGCTGCATAAGGCCTGTTTCTATATTATGCGCCTGTTCAAGTGAGAGTTCACCTGACTGCACTTTTGAAGTCAGACTAAGTAACTGGTTAGAAATCATATATGATTTCATTTCTGAATTTGACAAATTTCTAATTGATTGTGCATGTCCGACAGACATTGCTACAGCCATCGTTTCCTCCTCGATAAAATCTCTTTCTCCTCTTGTTTATATAAAAAACTTTTTCAGAAAAATATTCAAAATTCTGAATAAATGTTATATTTTTTTACATTACATTTCCTGCATATATAGATAGTATATATGTTTCAAGAAGTTTATACTGCGTTTAAAAGCTGTTCACTTACTGTATAGCTTATTATTTCTAAATTAGCGACTATTTGGCCTGTTCCTGTAGCTATTACGCTTATTTTACCAGGCTTTAAAATTACGTCTTTATTATATTGTGAATAAATTCCTTCAATTGTTTCTTCAAAAATATAAGGGTTAAGATTTCCGGGGATAAGTTTTTCGGGTGGTATAACTACCCTGATAGTGTTTTCTTTGACGAGGTTGTGTTTCTTAACAAGGAAATCCACTTCTTTTCTTAAACTAAATATATAATCAGCCGCATCTTCACCAAAAGTATCTTCAATTAGTTCAAATTCGCTACGGATTTCTTCAAAGCTTCTGTTTTCAGCTTTTACCATTGAATGTTTTAATTTTTCATTTTCGATAAATTCCTGTTCTTCAAATGGATCATCTTCCCAATCAAAAAGGAAATCATATATAAATTCTAGTACATTACCTATCAGCTCAATTAAATTTTTTATCATTTTATCTATCCTCTTAAGTATATAAAAACAATATACTTGAAAAAATTGCTATTTTATTAAGAAATAGATTAATTAAAACACTTCTTGGTTATAATTTTATAGACATATACATTAAAAAGGAAGAAATTAATGAAAATTTTAGTATTAAACGCTAACCCAAATGACACAAGTTTTTGTAATGAACTTGCCGTTCAATATTCAGAGGGTGCAAAAGCCGGGGGGCATGAAACAGAGCTTGTAAATTTATATGATCTAAATTTTGACCCAATACTTCATAAAGGTTATTCACAGCCGCAGGAGCTTGAACCGGACCTGGTCAAACAGCAGGAGCTTATCAAATGGTGTGAGCATTTGGTTATAGTTACACCTGTGTGGTGGATAAATTCACCAGCTTTATTAAAAGGATTTTTTGACAGGGTATTATTGCCGGGGTATGGTTTCAGGTTTACTGGACCGGGCAGGTGGGATAAGCTGTTAGCCGGCAGGTCTGCAAGGGTCATTTACACGCAGGGAGCGCCATGCTGGTATGCGGCGTTATTTTACGGTGATTCTTTCTGGAAAACAATTAGCAAAGGTACGTTGGGATTTTGCGGTTTCCACCCCATCAAGCGGACATGTTTCGGAATGGTGGCTGATGTCAGTGAAGAAAAAAGAAAACAATGGCTTGATAAAGTTTATTCAATCGGGAAGAACGAACGGGGTTAAAGGCCTCTTTGTCTTACAGCCTCAAACAAAATTACCCCGACTGAAACCCCTAAATTTAAAGATTCAACGTTTTTATTGATTGGTATTTTTACTAAAAAATCAGTTTGTCTTGCGATTTCTTCAGTCATGCCTTCTGCTTCTGAGCCAAATATAATTACGGTTGCTGGAGTTAAATCCGCTTCATAATAGTTTTTGCCTGATAAGTATGAACTCGTGCCAGCTATCTGGCAGGAGTTTTGGTTGTTTATAATTTCTTTTAATTTTGAATTTTCTTCTATTTTAATAATTGGCAGTTTCCACAGGTTGCCTGCTGTAGAGCGGACGACTTTCGGGTTAAATATGTCCGCTGTTTCTCCCGTTAATATTATGCCGGATACGCCGGCGGCTACGGCTGTCCGTATTATTGTACCAAGGTTGCCGGGGTCTTTTATATTTTCCAGCGCTATTATTAAAGGATTTTTAACTATGAACAGGTCTTCCAGCCTATAAGTAAACTGTTTTGCTACTGCAACTATATTCGGAGGGGTGTCAGTTGTTGAAATTTTTTTAAGAATTTGTTCTGATGAGTTTTCAAGTGTGAATAAATGAACTATCTCCAGCCCGTGTTTTTGGGCTTCTGTAACCCCTTTTTCCCCTTCAATCAAAAATAGTCCGCTCTCGTCCCTGTATTTTTTTTGGTGTAGGGAAGCGGCTAGTTTTACTATAGGGTTCTGGATACTTGTTATTGGCTGCATAACTATCCTATCTTTTGCCTGTTGTAATGATTTAGCCAATTAATTTCCTCGTCAGTCATCATATTGTAATCTATTAAATTATCATCAAACCCTGCTCTGGTTATTGTTTTAATTTTTCTTTTACCATTCTCTTCCGCCAGAGTAACAGTATTTTCCAATCTTACTCCCCCTTTGCCGTCACAGTATAGTCCCGGCTCGATGGTAAAGCACATGCCAGGTTTTAATGGTTCTTTTGATATTTCTGAAGGGCCAATTCTGGGTGGAGATTCATGCACAGGGATACCGATACCGTGTCCTGTGGCGTGAGAGAAACTAAATCCTTCAATTTTATTTGCTTCAATTACTTCCCTGACTTTTTTATCAATATCAAATCCGGATGTATTGATATCTATATCCATATACAAACCATTTAGAAATGCTTTTAGCACGGTGGTATATATTTGTTTATGCGTATAATCGGCCTGTGCAGAGCTGCCGCCTGCCAGAAAGGTCCTTGTCTGGTCAGTAGCGTAACCGTAGTCAAAATAAGCTCCGCAGTCTATAAGTACCAAATCGCCTTTATTAATGAATTTTTCCGGGTTGGGATGTGTATAGTGAATTATTGCAGTATTTGCCCCGCTGGCGGTAATAGCTTCAAAACTAAGACCAGAGGCGCCTTCTTCGACAAAAAGGGTTTTAACTTTTTCATTGAGGTCTTTTTCGGTTACATTAACGTCGTTTTCAAGATTCTGATTAAGCCAGCATATTGCTCTGTTCATTACAATGTCGGTCTTTAAGTAACATTCGCGCATATAATTAATTTCAGCTGTTGTTTTAACGGATTTTAACTCTGAAATATAGCTTTGATTTATTTCTACTAGTTTGTCAGTTATTTTTTCAATTTTGCGATATAGCGAAAGAGGTGTGCTGACCGGGGTAAAATATACATTTTTTGGTTTTAATGTGGCTATAAAAATGTCAAATTCACTTTCCTTTCTGAATACGTTAAGTTTATTATTATAAACTGCTGCTCTGGCCTTAAAAGTAGAGCTAAAAGGTATTTCTTTGCTTCTTTTGTTAGAGATGTAAGCGATTTCTTCAGGTTTTGTTATTAAAAGGAAGTCTATATTGTTATTTTTTATATATTTATTTAGCAGTGCAAGTTTTTCAATTTCTGGCATACCTGAAATATAATCAGGCACTTTTGTGAGCGGGATGAGGTCTTCTGTTTTATTTTCCTGTTGAATTGGATCGAACTCAAATTCCGCAATAATTTTATCAGGTTGTTCGAGAATTTTTTGTATCTCTTTAAACTCGGAGCAGCTAGTTTTAGTGGAAATAATACCGATTTTTTCGCCGGGTTTAGTTATTAAAGCCAGCTGTTCATACATTTTTTTTGTTGGGGATGAATCCAAACCTACTTTTACCAGGGTAACAACTGCCGGGTCTATTTCGGTTTCCGCCTGTAGATGATAACGTCCGTCAACAAAAAGAATGAACTTATCCTTTGTCACAAGTGCTTCACCCGTAGAGCCTGAAAATCCTGTAGTCAGGTAAATTGAATTTTTTTCCAGAGAGACGTATTCGTTGAGGTAATCGTCTGTTGTATTTAGCATAAAAACAGACACGTCTTCATTTTGCATAAATTTTCTTAATTTCGACAGCATAGGAATATTATACATAACTTGTCAGTAATATGTTTCCATGATAAAAATATTATACTAGATAACTCATTAAAAGAGTTATGAGTGGGGGCTATTAGCTCAGGTGGTTAGAGCGCACGCCTGATAAGCGTGAGGTCCCTGGTTCAAGTCCAGGATGGCCCATTTTCAAAATATAACTTTTCAGTTATAATAATAAATACTGTAAAGTATTACCCATTATGGGGGTGTAACTCAGTTGGTAGAGTGCTTGCCTTGCACGCAGGAAGTCAGGAGTTCGAGTCTCCTCACCTCCATTCTAAAGTCCCGATCCACAAGGATGCGGGGCTTTAATTTTGAAAAAATGTCGGCGGGGTGCTGAACAATTCTATAAAGACTCTTGCGTCATGCAAACATAAGGGATTTTTGCTGCTATTTCAGGCGGAATATCAATAAATTCAAGCCCAAGCTTATAACTACCAGTTCTTTCATCAAACTGTTTTCTTACAACTTTTGTTTTTGCGTCAACTTCAAGTCCATTAAAAGTTATTTTTAAGACTATTTCCTCTCCTAACGGTACATCTTTGTCTATTAATATACCTGCACCGCCAGATGAAATATCCAGTACTTTTATTTTAATCCCTTCAGTTTCAGCTATATTAACGCTTCCATTCATATTTATGTTGTATCTTATAGAATTACGTTTGTTTAATATTTGATCACGCATATCAGCAGGATTAAGAGCTTCATCTATATTTTTATGTGTTTTAAAAATATTGTCTCCATTTTCCTTTAGTAATGTATCAGAAACCATTACGATATCAGAATTAACAAATTGATTGGCACCTGCGTTAATAACAAAAGCGTTTGTCTTTAAGTCTTTAGCGGTCGAAATAAGGTTAAACCATCCTGTTTCATATAACTGAACATCTTTTGACTGATCAAGAAAACCCTTGACATTTTTAAGTAAAATTGTTCTGCCCGGGGTTTTTAAATTTAGTTCACTGCCGATTTTAACCTGGTTCCAATTAAGAACATTAGTACCGGAGATAATATTTGCTGTATTTGCAGTAAATTTGTTTATTCCAAAATTACCGGCAGCTACGTTAAGTATTACACTATTGGCAGTATTACCGTCGTTGCCAGTAATAGAGAAGGCGAGTGGGTCTTTAATACTTGTATCAGTAAAGTTTCCGATTATGTTATCTCCCTTTAACTTTACATCATCTGACACAAATGCTTTATTTACATCTATTGTACCGCCTTCGTTGCTTGTATATAAAATAATTTCTTTCGGGTCAATAGTTTCAATATCAATCAAATCGCCGTTTGCTATTATCTCTATAAGCTCCGGCGTACTTATATAGTTAATAATAATGTTACCGTTATCAGTAGAAAGCCCTATTGAGCCATTATTAGAAATAATAGTGTCGGAAACCAGATCTCCTGCTGTTTCTGTTACATAAATGCCGGTATTTGCAGATAAATTTATTTTATTGGTCGATAAAGTCCTTAAATATTTAGCTAAAGCGCCTATTGAGCCATTTACTGCTGTCAGGGTTAGATCTTTACCTGCTACTGTAGTTGTATTAAGGGAATTAGCGTCAAGTATAGACCCATCAGCCTTTAAATCAACATCTCCCAGTACTGAAGCTATATTTTTAACATTTATATCGCCGGAAACCGCTTCGATGTCTGTGTTCTCGTTTGAAGAGGAAGTTACAACCCCCTCAACATTTATATCTGTATCAATATTTCCGTTGATGGCATTAAGATTCAAGTCGCCTGATGCTTTTATATTATTCTCAGTGGCATTATAGTCCGTTATAGAGCCTGCTGATGCGGTCAGGGTTACATCACCGTTATCTGATTCAATAGTATCAACGCTCATATCTCCAGAGGTCTCTGTAATATTAATATCATCATCAGCTGAAGCCCTTAAAAATCCTCCTGCGGCAACTGATGCAATGATTTTTCCATCATCTGCATTTGTCATAATATTGCCAGCGGTTGAATTTGCTGTAATATTCAAATCGTCATCTGTTTCACTTATATAAATGCCTGAAGGAGCAGTTGCATTAACTGTATCAGAATTAACATCCAGATAATTTTCTTCAGAGCCTATTTGCAGGGCATTTAACACTATGTTTTTTGATTCAATATTGTAATCTTCATATTCGCTTTTATCTGTAATATTGTTTGTTGTATTCAGAACAACGGTTTCAAGCATTTTTGGTGTTTCATTATTTTTTGCGGATGATTCCAGTGTTAATAAGTTCAAGCTATCAGGTGAAGTAATATAAATTTTCTCATAGGCTGAAGCGGTTAATACTCCTGATGATTTAATATTTAAATCATCAACGATTGTACCAAGATTTCCGAGGTTTGAAGTTAAAGTAACGTTTACACCATTTATGTTTAAACTCTCGTCCGCTTTAGCATCAAGTATCTCTCGTTCGGAAGTAATCACAACATCGCCAGATTCAGAGTATATTGTACCTATTCTTAAATCATCAACATAAGTACGCGCAAGGTTAATATCATTTTTTGCAGCGTCAGGGATAACGTGATTCGTGTTGCTTAAAATTATTCCCTGTTTTGCCTGTGCGTTGATTATCCCGCTTAAATCCAAGTTAACATTACTTATTCCGCCTTCTGTTGAGATAATATCAAGATTGTTTGCCCTGATATTAGCTATATTTACTTCAGGGTCATCAAAACTCACCAGCAGGTTATTAGCGTTAATGTTGCCTGCTGATATAAGTTTTACGTCGCCTGTATCAGAATAAACTTTATTTATATTTATATCGCTCAGGGTGTTCAGGTGAATATCACTGCCTGCCTGCACATTTAAGTTGCCTGTAGCATCAATAAATACGGCATTATCATCCGATAACATATTACCGACATTATTATCCACATTTATTGTAACGTTATTGGCTGAAATATTCGCCAGCCCCGCATCTCTTGAAGAGGCTCTTTCAAGCGAAGTAGTCGTTAATTTAACATCTCCGTCTTCTGCTTTGATATGATGTGCCTTTATATCGCCGGCTTCCGTTATATAAATATCTTTTTGGGCCTCCACGCTTAGCTCGCCGGTTGTTGAAACCAACATATCCTGCGAATATGTCCCAACACTGTCATTATATGAAGTCAACGAAACATCATGCCCTTTTATAAGCGGAGCTGCATAGGATGTGGCTCTTATTGCCCCGTCGGCTGTAAGTATTAAGTCGCCCGTTGTCATTGCTTTATCTACCAGCATCTGGCCAACTGTTTCCTCAATATTTACAAGCCCAGCATTTGAAGAAAGTGCTGTTAAATGCCCGTCTCTCAAGTCTGTTAATATTGCCTTATCGGCACTGCCAATGTTGTTTTTCGCAGCCAGATTAATGTTTTTCGACTGGATTGTGGAACTTCCCATATTATAAATACTGCCATTGGCATTAGAAATTATTACATCCCCGGAATTGTTCATGACGTTTTCTTTTAGGTAAATATCAGATACCCCGTTGTTGTTAATAGTAATTTTACCCTGATCTTTTCCTAAAAACTCTATTCCAATAGGCTGTTTTGCTGCAACCGTGACAGTTTTTGTGTAATTTACCGGTACCCAGACGTATTTTTTGCCATGCCAGAACTCTGTCCACCAGGAACGAGCCACATAAACTCTTTTCCAGTTTGTGCCGCTCACGTTCTTTTTGTAGCCAGCATCGCTGTTAGGGGTATAAACAGCATTATTTGAGTCAACAATATTTACATTCGGTGAGGTAATATTATTGCCGTCGTAGTCCTTAACTTGTATAACCCTGTTATCATCCCTTGAAATGGAGATTTCATTCTCATCAAGGTTTTTACTCTCCATATAGTCGCTAAAGGTTATTTCTTTGTTCACAATCTTGTTAGCATCTGCATCACTAACCTTGAAGTTGTTAATTTTAACCTTGCCGTTAACTTCCTGGTTAGTGTTTAGCTGGTTAATTTCAATGTCGTAGTCTGTATTGTTTGTTATTTCTATTTCTCCATATCCGGAAACAACACGCAGTTTCCCGTTGCCGGAGCTTAAAATTTCGCCCTGGAGTAAAACATTTCCCCCACGTATATCTGCTCTATAGAGTTTAATTTTTTGAGTGTCTGGATCCCATACAGCTTTTATACCGTTGATGTCCTGATTATCTCCGTCGGTTGTAACCGGTATAAGTTCTGTTTTTTCTGTTACGTCGTTGTATGTGAGGTCTGTATCGGGGTTAAAGTCATTTATAATTACTGATCTGTAATCTGTACCACTCTGTACCGTACCGTTTAAATCAATTTTCTGAGCTGAAATTATGATATTTTCGCCTGCGTAAAGGATTGACGGTTCACTACCAACTCCTCCTGTAAGATAGCGGCCTTTGGTAAATTCATGTACATAATCGCCTTTTGGTACATAAATAAATACGTTTTTAGCGTTGATTAAGCCCTGGGTAAATACACTACCGCTCATGTTTTTAACGATAAAGTCACCGCCCAGGTTTTCTATGTCTTTTGAGAACAATAAATCTGAGCTGTCTGCCTGCTCAAGCAGTATGGAAGGGTCATCCGGGTCAAAAGCGTTGTTGATGTAAATAATTTTACCCTCGTTTTTGCCCGGGTCAATGGTTATTCCGCCATAATTATTTGTGAGTTTACTTCCATTAAGGCGGATGTCGCCGTTTGCGTTTTGATTAATTTTCAGTACATCAAACACCATATTTTTAGCTGTCCTGTTAGTGACTTCAATCGAAAAATCATTGCCCGGAGCTTTTATGGTACCGTTCCCGCTTAAATTGCCTTCGATTTTTACATAACCAGAGTCAATTGTAGTGGGTTTGACCTTTAGTGCGGTAATGGTATTTGTTTCGTCAGTATCATCTAATAGAGCCTGAAGGTCTGATTCAGATGTTTCTTTGCTGTCTATATCTGTTTCTATATTGTTAACTGTTTCTGTTTTATTATCTAAATCTGTCTGTGCTTCATCTATTTCATTGTTTTTGGTAATGATATCAGCATCAATTTCTGTTATCTCTCCGTCTAATGTTGTGATCTCACCGTTAAGGGATGCTATTTCTGCATCCAGTGTTGTTATCTCTGTATCAAGCTGGTCTATTTCTGCCTGAAGGGCGTCGTAGTCATTCTGATAATTCTCGTCATCCTTGTCAAGATTATTTTGTTCTGTCTCTTTGGTAGATTTTGTTGCCATCTTATCATTTTTTAAATCTATTTTATTATTTTTTGTGACGGTTTTATCATCTTTTATCTCAATTTTATTGGTTTTTTCTGTTTCCAGCGTCTGTTTTTCGCTTTCTTTAGAGTCTAATACATCCTGTGCAGCACTTTGGTCTGCTTTTGCATCAGTTAAATCTGCATTAAGTTCAGCTATGTCATCTGTTATAACATCAATTTCCTCCTGAAGTGATGCTGTACGGTTATATTCGTATTCTTCTTCACCATCCAGATAAACGCCTTCTTCCGTAACCGTTCCATCCAGAGCTATTGTAAGTTTTCTGTTGTTATACAATCCGCTCTGCACATAGCCGTTAACTTTTACGTTATTGCTTGTGCTGATTGAATCGCTCCCCCCGTGCTTATAACGGGTAATAGGGATACCGAAAAGGAGATAAAATTTAGATTTTGAGCGACTGTAACCATCTGCGTATGTTGAGCCGGAATTTGAGATGAGGTTAACATCCTCGCCGGCTGTGAGGTTTGAGGCGGAAGCTATGTTAATATCGTTATCAATATTAATATTAGCATTAGCTCCTACGCTGCCAAAATTCCATAATAACCCTGCTGAATCACCTTTTGCAGTTGCTTTTGCTTTGTGATAAGCACTACCCCCTCTTATATCTCTGCCTATTACAAAATAAGCATCTTTATTTGGCCGTATAGTGGCATTATTCTGTATATCAATTAAATTCCTGCTGTAAACATCTGCTTTTGCATATCCGTCAGCTACCGGCGCAAGACCTTTACACTCGGAAAGAACATAGGCTTCCGCCAGAGCTCTGGATTTCAGGTATGTATTAATATTATTATATGTATCTATGGTTGAATTAGAGCCAAATGTCGCAGTTAAATCATTATCAATATCTATCCTTAAATCAAGGTCTGCTACAGGAATTCCGCCTTTAGCTACCAGTTTGCCGCTTTCTGAAATATCAGAATCTGCAGTCAAAAGCATATTCAAGTCATCACCAATATCAAGCACTGCATTATTGCCTATTTTAGCTTTTACTGTTGAGTCAGCATTAGTCCTTGAGTCGCCTGATCCAACTCCGGCAAGTCCTGATGCACCACCTTCCAGTATATAACCTGAGCCAAAATCAGAGATTTTATTATAACCGTCAAGTGTTAAATCCCCGCCTGTAGTTACGTTGTTGTAATTGCCTATATTCAGTTCTGTATTGAGGTTGATATCGTTGTTAATCTTAGGCACCCCTACTGCAATAACACCTGTAGAGCTGTTGTCATTGGTTGATCTATAACTAAGCGTTGAATCAGCATCCATAATAAAGTCGCCATCGGTGTTTATATTGTTTTGAGATGAAGATGAGCTGTTTCCTGTATAAATTTTATTGTTAGCTGTGACATCAAGTTCTGAAAGCGAACCAATGCCGGAGGCAAGTCCTCCGCTGCCTGCGTCTGCGCTTGTATCTGCTTTTTTATTAGCTTTTAAGGTCATTTTTATGTTATCAGCGTTTATGCTTTTGCCTGAGGATGTGTTATTTGCTATAAAAACATTGTTATTTTCAGTTATATCGGATTTTGCTTCTGTATAACCGCCGGCTATTGCGCCGTATGCACGGCCTGTTGCGTCTGATTTAGCGTCAATATATGAATTTATACCTAATGATAGATCGCCTGAGGCGTATATTTGTGCATTTTCATCAATATATGCATCTATTGTTGAGTTAACATCAGCAAGGGTGGTTGACCCTGTTCCTCCTATTAAAGCTCCTGCTGTACTTTTAGCGGTAGCTTTTGCCATATCGGTTATACCGTCATTATGATTAACCGCAAGGATTATATCATCAGCTTCTATATAGGCATTTTCCCCAATGTAAGTTGCTATTGTCGGAGTGGCTTTTGCCTGAGCGATAGAAACACCCACAGCTACCCCGCCAAAAGCTCCGCCCAAAGCATTAGCAATTGATTTTACCTGGGTTATGACATCAATATTAATATCATCTGTAAGATAAATCGTTGCATTATTGTTTATATATGCGTTAATACCAGTTTCTATGTTTGTCCGTGCATCTGAGCCGTTCCCTGATGCAATCCCTGCTGCGCCAGCTCTGGTTTTTGATTCACCTATGGTTTTCGAATTTGCGTCAATATCTATGCTTCCTGCTTTTGAACCTGATTGCCCAACAGTTGTGCTATAGCCGACATAAGCATTTGTTGCGCCCATAATATTAGTCCTTGCGATAGAACCGCCAACCGCAACTGCGCCGGCTGCCCCGCCCAGGGCTTCTGAATACAAATCAACATCTCTGTCTGCCTTGATAACAATATCATTAGCTTCGTTAACAGTTACGTTATTCCCTAAATATGCTTTTGTGGATGTACGTGAGTTTGTTTCAGAATAAGAAGCCTGAGCCGATGCATATAGACTTGCCGCACCCGCTAAGACTTTGTTGTCTGTACTTTCTACGGATTCTGATATTATTTCTATATTTTTGTTGGCGCAAGCATCAGCTGTTGAATCTTCAATATAGGCCAGTGTAGAATTGTTTATATCGATAGTGGATTTTGCCCCGCCAAAAGCCGCTGAAAGAGAAACTCCTACTCCGCCTGTTTTGGCATCAATATTTTCTGTTGTGTTCAATGAATTAATGTAAATTCCGTCATTGCCTTTTATATCTGAATCGTCCACATAAGCTTTTACGTTATTTTCTATATCAATATCAGAAGTCGATGCCGCGCCTGAAAAACCGGTTGAAGCCGCCCCTGCCACTGCCCAGACTTCAATTTCCTGGGTTGATTTTGCATCCATATCAATTTTTCCGTCTGCATCAACAGTAGAATTTAAAATATAGGCTTCTATATCGTTTTGAATATCGTTATCAGCTATAGAAATACCTATTCCAACGCCACCGAATGCCGCATTTCCCGCAATAGCACTAATACTGGAAGTATCTTCTGCTGATATGGTTATATCCCCGCTGGAGTCAACATCACTGCAATTTTCAATATAAGCTTTAATATCATTTCTAATAAGATTTTCAGCTTCTGAGCCTGAGGCTGCTGCTCCGCCACTTCCGGCCACGCCTATTGCCGCTGTTTTTATTGTGCTGTCAGCTTTTGATGCTATTTTTATGCTTCCTGAATCAACTGTAGAGCCTTTTATAAATGCTAAAATATCATTTTGAATATCGTTATCAACTCTTCCTCCTCCAATACCAGCGTATCCCCCACCTGAAAGAGTTGTGTTTATTGATTTTATGGTGCTGTAATTAGTTGCAGATAAATCCAGAAGTCCATTGGATACTGCTGTTGAGTTAAGAATATAGGCTTTCACTTTATTGTCAATATCGTTTGCGGAAACTGAAGCCGCCGCACTACCTGTTCCTCCGCCTGCTCCTGCCGCAGATATTGACTCTATCAACTCATTTTCAAGACTGGATAATTTTATCTGGTTGCCTGCTTCCAGTGAAGAATTTTCAACATATGAATAGGTTTCATTTGAAATCGTATTATCAGCATAGGATTCTCCTGCCCCGACAGTCCCGGAAATAGCTGCCATACCTGCTATTGATTTTATTTCAGAAGTATCTTCAGTATGCAGGGTAATATCGTCTGAATTGGATTTGATTTTATTTAAACCATTAGAATCTTTTATATAAGATTTTGTTTCGTTATAAATTTCGTTAGAAGCATTGGAACCGGAAAGGCTTAATTTTCCTGATGCGCTGAACGCCAGTGATAGAACTTTTATTATGTTATCAGATAAGGATGATAGACTTATTTCATCAATTGTTTCAATCTTTGAAGAATCAATATAGGCTTTTACAGCGTTATTTATATCGTTTGTAACAACTGAAACCCCCGCCGCAACTGCTCCTGAAATAGCCGCAGATGCAATTAACGCCTCTATGCTAGATGTATCTGATGCACTAAGAGTTAAACTTCCGCTTGAAATTAAATCAGAATCTTTTACATAAGCTGATGTATTATTATTAATTTCGTTTAAAGAAACGCTTGCCGCTATGCCAGCAGTTTTTCCTATTCCGATAGACCCTGAAAGAGTTTCAATTTTATTATCGGAAGTAGATGTTAGTGTAATATCGCCTGTATTGTCTATTGTTGCGCTCTCAATATAGGCTAAATTATTGTTTTTATCGTCGATTTCGCCTATATCATTTAAAGCAAGCGCTGCGCCTACCCCTGCTGTAAAGCCTGCCGCAAGAACACCGCCGTATGCCTCAATATCAGCATCGTTTGTGGCAGTAAGGGAAATATCATTAATATCGGTTATTGTGCTGTCTTTTATATAGGCTGAATTATCTATATCAAGGTCGTTTATAGCCACAGAACCAGCTACCGCAATTCCTGTCATTGCCAGTGAACCTGATGCTCCCGCTGAAATACCCCATATACTACCGGTATAATCAGAAATAAGTGTTATATCCCCGCCCGAGGTCGAGTTATTAATATCAGAGTCCAGAATAAATGCTTCAACATCTGAGTTGATTTCGTTTCCGCTGTATGAACCAGCTATACCGACGGATTCCCCTTTTCCCTGGGAGACGGATAATGATGCAGCGCCCGAAAAAGCCTCAATATTGTTGTCTGATGTGGCTGTTATATCTATATCATGAGACTGAGTATCAAGGGTTGTATTATTAATATAAGCTTTTATTGTTTCGTCTAATGTTGATATACCGACATCACCTGAAACAGCGAGCCCAAACTGTCCAGAACCGGATTCTCCGCCTTTGCTGGATGCATCCTGAGCCCCCTGGCCGCCGGGTTCGTTTGTTGCTATTGCGCCTGCTAATCCCCATGTACTTATTAAACCGGTATTTTCTGCCTGTACAAGGATATCCGAGTTTGTTGTTAAATTAAGATTGGTTTTAGTTATTTCATCTTCAATATTTTTGCCGACTACTGCCTGCGTATCCCTGTTTATTTCTGAAACAGTAAGAGAAACACCGATTCCGACGTTTTCTGCTTTTGTAACTCCGCCTGTTACGTTCATCGTTTTTGAATTATCGGTCGCAGTTACTTCAAGACCGTTTTCTATGTCGTCATCATCAGAAAAAGCACCAATACTGCCAATATTAATTGTTGAACCGCTGTCAATATGGGCTAATGTTGTGTTGTCTATGTCCATAAACGCAAAACTGCCTGAAAATGCAAATTTACCTGCTTTTGAGGAAGAAGTTGCTATTGACAGATTGTTTACTGTTGAATCAGCATCTACCTGCAAATAATTGGAATCAATAACAGAACCGGAGTTTATGATTGCCTGCACGTCATTGTCATAACCGATATCAATATAAGAACCGCCTACACCGCCTGAACCTGCTTTTGCTCCAAAGAAGGTAAGCCCTACTATTCCTGAAAAGTTAACTGTCTGGGTATCGCTTAGAGCCTGGACAATTACTTTTTGGACTTCAGTTGCGATATTCTGGTTTATCTCTACATTATTGCCTATAATCGCTTTACTTGTAGAGTTAAAATCGGCAATATTAACTGAACCGCCTATTCCTATTCCGTTTCCTGCGCTGCCTGCCCCATCGCTCGTGCCTACAGTTGACCTTGCCCAGGTTGTGAACATACCATTTTGTATGCCTAAATCACCATTTAATTTTTCAGTAATATCGCTTATACCGTGAATTTCGTGCCAGGTAATATGATAAGGCATTTTAACAGTTGATTTTACTTCAATATCTTGGGAAGCATCTAAGGTTGAGCCATTACCTACTTTTGTTTCAGAGTTATTATTAAATTCTGAAACCGCAACTGCCACAGAAACCGCATTTTCTTTTTTGATATTATCCTGAGGGTTAACAAAACTCTTGGCGGAGACTTCTACCATTTTCTTGATTAAAGAATCAAGTATTATATTGCCTGAATCGCTTGCTGTATCTATAGCTTTAAGGGTTGAATTTTTCTTTATATTAACTGTAGAATTATTTGTATGTTCTCCGTATGCAACACCGCCTGCAAGTGCAAGTTTAGTCCCGCCAGCTTTGGCTTTTGTCAATGACTGATTAAGATTGCTAAACCAGCTGGACATTTTATTTTTCAATCCTGAGTTTTTAGCAAGAGGAACCAGAATTTTTCCGCCAATCCCGCTTCCTACATCAGTTGAAGCCAGTACGGAGTTGCCTGCCTCAAAGTTATTGTCAGGATTATCATTATCAGTATAATCGGGATATTTCTCAATCACGAGCACATTAGAGGTTATTTCAATATTCTCGGCTTCCATTGTGCCGCCGGCATCAACGGTATTGTTGACTTCTGACCTGGACACTGCAACCGCTATTCCTGCATTTCCGTCTTCGTAAGAATTGCTTGAAGCTGAAACTTTTATATTTTTTTCGGTTTCAGCTCTTATGTTTATATTTGAACCTGCTGACAAGCTTGAACTGCTTGAAATATCAACTTTGGAATCAGCGTATACTTGTCCATAAGCAAAAGTTATATTAGTAGCTATGCCTGACCCTTCTCCAAAATAATATGCCATTACAGTAGAATTAAGGTCTGAATCGTTATACGCGCTTATTTCAATATTATTTCCCGAATTTATTTCAACATTATCGCCCAGTATAATATTTGCGTCAGAATCCACTTTTGCTATTGAAACACCTGCGCCGGTGGTTGCGACTGAAATATCTGCCTCAGCCCTTGTTATTGCGTTTGCTGTAAAATCATTTACGCTGGTTATTATTGCGTTATTTCCTATATCAATTTTAGAATCAGCTTTAACTTCTGCATATCCGGCAAAGAGAGAAAAATTATCCAGATAATCAAGAGGTGTATCTATAAATTCTGAAGTGTCTTCGTCAAAATAATGCGTACTGTCTGCAGTTGACTCTAGAGTAATATTATTCCCTTTAAGAACAACATTTTCGCCAATATCAATTTTTGACTCAATGTCAGCATACACAGGCGAATTCCTGTCAGCATATACTGTTAGAGTAATATCTCCTGAGTTTGATAGAGAATTTTCAGCATAAGTATCTAAAGTAACGTCATCTCCTATATAAATTTTGCGGGATTCCATAGTCAAATCGCCGGCAAAAGTTTTTGGAGTATTTACGGTTGAAATCGTTACGCCGTCAGAAACATTGATTCTTTCATCAGCTTCATAAGTTATATTATTTCCTAGCGAATAAAAATTACTGTTAATATTGAGTTCATCAGGATCGATTAAAACATTTCCAGCTTCACCGTTAATTGCTGAAGCATCAAACTTACCGCCGTGGATATTTACAACCTTTATTGCGCTGAATTCTATATCTCCGCCATTACCGGAAATATTACCTCCTCTTGTGTCAATAAGTGCATTATTATTAAAAGTTGCAATGTTATCCGCCCATAAATAAACTTCGCCTCCGTTCGAATTTTCACCCCGGCCTTTTGCCGAAATAATCGCATTTTCAATTACGTTTATATTATTGCCGGCAATTATATCAATATCCCCGCCGTTAAGTTTATCAGCACCGTCATTAACCAGTTTGCCGGATATTTCAATATTATTTACAGCTTTTATGATAAATTCGCCGTTCTGGACAACCATATCCATAGCAGCCGCATTGTAGCCGTTAGTATTTACCACATCACTAAAATCAACTTTATTATGCTCAAAAACTGCTCCTGATAAAATATCTCCGCTTATATTTAAGTTTCCGGCAGCCAGAGTAATATTTTTTTGTACATTGATTTGCCCATCAGCTGTTATTAAACCTGTATCAGTTAATGCAACTTCTCCGTTTAAAAGATTACCAACTTCAGTATGGTTAATATTTCCGGTCATATCCATATAACGGTCCATTTGCTGCTGGGTAGGAGTAAATACGTTTAGTGATCCTACATTAACAGAACTGCTTTTTCCAAAAATTACTCCCTGCGGATTAAGCAAGTATACATTACCGCCTATCTGCCCGTTTTTAATTGAGTTTAATATACCGTCAATATGACTTGTATTTCCGTTTATGAGGTTAATCAGGTTAGCGGCGCTGTTCGGCAGCATCAGGTTTACTGTATTCCCCTGATAAACATCAAATTTGCTGAATGAGTTAAATGCATTTACGCCGTGGACTCTACCAGTATTTACATTTGTAACCTTTCCGTTTATATCAAGCGTGGTATTTGTACGGCCGTCGGGTACAATTTGTTGAGCTATAGCAGCAGGACTAATTATAAATGTTGTATATGCAATGAGTAATGATGATGAAATTAACCTTTTTGCAAAGGTTTTTTTATCTAAATTTATCTTATGTTTTTTTCTTTCAATTTTTCTTTTTAGTTTTCCTGCCATTTACTCATTTCCTGTTTTTAAGGGTTTAGTTATAAAACCTGTAAAGCAATAAAATTAACTATAATTTTTCTTTTTCTAAGAATTGTAAAGGGTTAGCCTGTAGGCTAAAATGAAACCTCGGGGTAGGCTGGTCAGTTTCACGCCTTCCTATTCCAAATCCCCAGCTTAACACACCGCTTATATAATTATTAAAATCGATTCTTAATCCCATACCAACGCTGGTAAGGATATCGTATTGAGTCACAGATGAACTGCCTCCCCTGTATGGAAAAGCCCCGCCATGGCCTGCAAATACCTGCGCCTTTATCATTTTTTTTAGGGGAATATTGCAGAACTCTTCCGGCAGAAAGGGTATAGGTATGATTATTTCCATACTTGTAAAATATCCGTTATTTCCAATAAGCAGACCTTCTGAGAATCCTCTTATGCTGGAAAACCCGCCAAGCTGGAATTGTTCAATAGAGGCGAGGTCATTGTTTGGTGATAACAGTGTACTTGCCCTGAATAGCCCTATCATACCCATAGGTAATCTTTGTACCCTGTAAACACTTCCTTCATATTTAAAGAAAGGCCTTTTCCCTCCAAGCATATCCAAACCGTTTACAAAATTATGTCCCGAGTGCCAGACCCCGTATTTATCATTTATTTCGGCATTGAACCCTACATCAAAAGTTCTTACCGGCGTATCAAAGGTTCTGAATTTATCAAAGTATGTTGTTGATTCCTTAAAATTAAAGCCAATATTACCGTACAATTTTAATTTTCTGTTTGATATAAAAGGGTGCGATAAATTAACACCGTAAATAAAGGAATTACCGGTTACTCTTAGGGGCTCAAAAGTCCCTTCAACAATTTTTATATGATTATAGGAAAATAATCCGTTTATTCTTGTGCCTTTGTTTCCTATAGGATATCCATAATTGGCGTAAGCGGCTGTTGTCCCCCTTGCGAGGCTGGTACCCAGCACTAACCTGTCCCTGTATCCCAGCAGGCTATCATGGGCTAGCATTACCCCGCCTTTTAGTTCTCCTATGGATTTCCTTCCGGTATTATCAAAAGTAGGAATAATGTGATAAGGGTTTTGTTCAAAAGCTTTTAAATATATGTCTGTTTTAGAATATTCTTCCCCGGCTGTAAGTTTGCCTTTAAGCTTAACATCATTGTTATTATTGAATTTAATTATATCTTTTTCCAGCTGTTTTATATCAAAAACTTCACCCGGTTTTTGTGAAAATTTGTTTATTATATATGATTTTCTTGTATGTTTATTATCAATAATATGGATTTCACCTACCCTGCCTTCAAGAAGTTCTATATTTAAAACCCCGCCTGTAATTTTTTGGGCGG
Organism: uncultured Gammaproteobacteria bacterium; assembly: GCA_964558005.1. GTDB lineage: Bacteria > Cyanobacteriota > Vampirovibrionia > Gastranaerophilales > UBA9971 > JANQGS01. The sequence continues at coordinate 42,962 of CAZLCO010000015.1, forward strand.
GTAGGATAGCTTTTGCTGTTATGTAATTTTTTTCGGTATATAGTTCATTTATTTCAACGAGCATTTTGTTTATGTCGTCGATACTAATATTTTTATTAATATATTTAGTTTTTATATTTTTTAATTCTTCATCAGAAAGTATGTAAGAGCGATTATGATTTATTGAATTAATTAAAACAGTCGGTTTTTCAGATTCGTCAGAATTATTTTTCTGTTTGCGTTTAAGGTCTTCAATATCAATTTCAGCAGGAATTTCTTTTTTTTCTTCCAGTAAATTTTTTTCTTTCTCTCTTTGTTCAAACGTATTTATTTCGTGCTGCTGTATGCTGCCCGGATTAAGGTTGTCAGGCAACGCAACAGAATATGCGGGAAGGTAAAAACCCGAAAAAAAAATGAATAATATAATATACGATAAAAGCCTAATATTATTATTGAATATAAAATTAAACATAAAAATATAATATAATAAAAAAATTTTAAAATACTTTAATCTAAATAGATGTAAACGATTTAACGATAATATTTATAATACAAAATTGACAGCTAAAATTTATCGACTTAGACTTTCCTTATAAATGGTAATAAGAAAGGAAAAAACAAAAATGAAAATTAGCTTTGGAATTCTTACAAAACTACTTTTAATAGTTTTATTTTTAACTTCATTAAATGGTCTTGCTTTTTCCAATGTGGATAATAGCCTAAAAATAGCTATAGTAGATGTCCAAAAAGTAGTTCAAAATTATGATAAAGTTAATGTTTTAAAAGAAAATCAAAAAACAAAATTAAATGAACTGCAAAAATTTGTCGAAAACGCAAGGAAAGAAATCGCAGCAGAAAAAGATCAACAAAAACAAAAACAGCTTGAAGATAAATATAATAAAGAATTACAGGATAAAAAGCAGAATATTGATGAAGAATATAAGAAAAAACTTGCTGTTATAGATGCAGATATTACAAAAGCAATAAATAAAATTGCAAAAAATGAAAATTATGAGTTAGTTTTCGATAAAAGAAGCGTTTTAATGGGCGGGCAGGATATCACTGATAAAATAATAAAATCCCTGTAGTTAATGAAAAAAAAATTATCTGAAATTAATAAGGATATCCTTAAATATACTCCTTCAAAAATCGTTGGTATGCTGATGAACCTTGCAATCGTGCCAATTTATACAAAATTACTTTTGCCTGAACAATACGGGCTTTACAATATCTCAATCGGACTTTTAAGTCTTATTGCGATTATTTTTAGCGACTGGGTAGGATTATCGGCATTAAGGTTTTTAAAGGAACACCTTAAAAATGCCAATGTTAAAGAATTTTTTAACTCAATTTTATTTTTATTAATAGCAAATTTGTTCCTGATGTATGCTACAACTTTTTTCCTTTTTAATTACATAAAATTTCATTTTAAAATCCCTGAAGAAAATCTGATCTTAGTCCTTATTTTAATTATTCCTATTGCTTTCAGGGCACTTATGTTTCAGATTTTAAGGGCTCAGATAAAACCGGTTGTTTATACTGTCCTGTCTATTCTTAACCAGCTTTCTACCATCGGTTTTGCCATTTTGTTTATAAAATATTTGGATTTCAAATCAACCGGCATTCTCTGGGGAATGCTCGTCTCAATCACACTGATAGATATTATAATGATAGTTTTTTGCAAAATATTTTTATTTTCAAGTATTAATAAAATTAACACAAATTCTCTTGTAAATTTTTACAAATATGGTATTCCTATAGCTTTTTCGAGCCTTGGGATGTGGATAATTACGCAAAGCAACAAATTTGTTATCCAATATTTTAGAGGCTCTGAGTTTAATGGTTATATAGGAGTTGGCTATGGCGTGACTTTTTCAATTTTGTTCCCCCTATTTGCCATAATCACACTTGCCGGAATACCGAGAATAATCAACCATTACGAGGAAGGGAATGAAATCAGCGGCATTGTTACAAAATTATCAGGTTATTTCTTCATGGTTTTTACACCAATTATTTTTTTAATGTGTTATTTCCCTGAGCGGCTGGTTTTATTATTATCAAATGAAAAATATACATAAACTGGTTTTTCATGGACTATACATGTTCCCTCTCCTATCAAGAGGTGTTTGGTGGAGGCGGGTGGTTACTTGTTCTGTAAACCCAACTATAGAGCCATAATTAGATTTTATAATTTTTAAGCTAAAATATTAATTTGTGTTTTAAGCAGTGCCTCCTTATATTTTTATTTTTTACTTAATGTCATCTTACCTCTGCTGTTTTAAAAGTGAAGTCTTTTCGGTTGCTTCTTTTACATACAGACACATTCAAGTTTTTCATTTAGCTCGCCCCCCTGGCTCACTTGTAAAATTATCTTGCAGTCTGATAATACCTTATCATTACTTCATATACAGACATAAAACTTAAACTGATTATTTTTCCGACTAATTTGCTGGGAGTTTGATAATTATTCTGGATTTTTATGGTTTTTTATCAGACCTCGTGATAATTTTTCTCGTTTCGGGTGTCAATTTACAATTCTGCATTTTTATATTTTTTTCTTGTATGTTAAAGGCATTGGTTTTAAATTTATTCAAATATATTATTAAGTTTGATATTGGACGGAATAAGGCAGTAGTTTTTTCAAGTTTTAGAAACTGAGTCTGAGATCTGCCCCCGTCTATCAAGCTTTACTTTGAACTGGAATCTTAGGCTAAAAGCTTGTATTTACAAGATGAAAGTTTGTTTGAATATTTAGACGGTACAAATATCAATATTTATTAAAGAGTTGAAAGGATTTTTATGAGAGAAAATTTATTGTATGCAGGAATTGATGTTTCAAAAACTAAGCTTGATGTTGCTTTTACAGCAGATGGACAAAAAATTATTAAACATAGAGTTGTTTCCAATGATTTTAACGGATTCGATACAATAAATAAAATTGTAGAAGGTTTGCTTAAGTCAAATTCATTAAACAAAGTTCATTATGTTATCGAATCCACCGGAATTTACAGCGAAGGAATTTTTGAATATCTGTCTGATCAAGATAATACAATCGTTTCAGTTATTAATCCCCGCCAGTCAAAATCTTTTGCTATTTCAGATAACATTAGAACCAAAACAGACAAGGTAGATGCAATATTACTGGCTAAATACTGTTATGAAAAGAGGCCTAAAGCATCAAAAAAGACTCCTGCAACCCTCAAAAAGCTCAGAAGTCTTTCTAGACATCTTGATTATTTAATCAAGCAGCGTGCTCACCTTGTGGGGCACATGGAATCAGTTAAAGATAGCTTCATTGCTGATTCGATAACCAGAATAATAACAAACTTTGATCAGGAAACATTAGTGTCCGGTAAAAATCAGAAAGCCAATTTCAGTTGATTTGAGGCGATAT
>CAZLCO010000016.1:0-44063 GCA_964558005.1 uncultured Gammaproteobacteria bacterium
CCTTTTCAGGGCATTTTCACCCGCCAGCTTTGACTCTCCATAAACACTCATTGGATTGGTTTTATCATCAGGCTTATAAGGTGTGTTTTTTGTGCCGTCAAACACATAATCCGTACTTATATAAAGAGTCGGAATACCCATTTTCGCTATGTTTTCCGTACCCTTTTCATTTATTAAAAATGCTGCTTCCCTGTTACTTTCAGCGCCGTCAACATCGGTATAAGCGGCAGTATGCACTATATAATCAGGTTTCTCTCTTTCAATAAAACTTTTTACATCATTTATTTTAGTAATATCCATATTATGAATATCGGTTTCAATTACTTTAAAACCATTTTCAGTAAGCAATACGGACAAGTCCTGCCCGAGCATACCGTTAGATCCTGTTATAATTACCTTTTTCAATATTCTCTACCCAGTCCTGATTATTAATATACCAGTCAATTGTTGTCCTGATGCCCTCTTCAAACTGCATTTGCGGCTCCCAGCCCAATTCTTTTTGAATTTTTGTGCTGTCAATCGCATATCGCCTGTCGTGCCCCAACCTGTCCTCAACAAATTTTATCAAAGATTCAGGCTTATCAAGCGTTTTTAATATTATATCAGTTATTTCAAGGTTTGTTTTTTCGTTATTCCCGCCTATATTATATACTTCACCTTCTTTGCCTTTATGCAGCACAGCATCTATTGCACCGCAATGGTCATAAACATACAGCCAGTCCCGCACGTTCAACCCGTCACCATATACCGGCACAGTCTTATTATTCATAGCATTTTTTATAAATAGAGGTATCAATTTTTCAGGATACTGATATGGCCCATAATTATTGGAACAGCGTGTAATTAACGCAGGAAACTTATAAGTTTCATAATAAGCTCTTACCAGCATATCAGCGGATGCCTTGCTTGCAGAATAAGGGCTATTTGGCGCAAGAGGTGTGGTTTCAGTAAAATATCCTGTCATCCCCAATGTTCCATAAACTTCATCAGTGGAAATCTGGACATAGCGTTTAATTTTAAACTCCTTTGCCCAGCTCAAAAGATTCTGTGTACCAAGCACATTGGAAATAATAAAAATTTCCGGCCCTGTTATACTGCGATCAACATGTGTTTCTGCCGCAAAATTCAGGCAGCAGTCAACCTGTCCCATTAACTGTGCAACGAGTTCCTTATCGCATATATCGCCTTTGACGAATTTATAATTAGGATTTTTCTCAATATCTCTTAAGTTATCAAGGTTTCCCGCATACCCCAGCTTATCGAGGTTTATGATTTTATAATCAGGATATTTGTTTAAAATATGCCTGATAAAACAGCTTCCTATAAAACCAGCCCCGCCTGTTACTAATAATTTCATAATATATCCTTTAAAAACGGTAACTTCGCATCCTTTTCCGACACCAGCGGATTTTTTATAACCCAATCAATACCTATTTCCGGATCATCCCACCTTATGCCCGCATCGTGCTCCGGTGAATATTCATTTGAGGTTTTATACAGTACTTCAGCTTCATCAGAAAGAACAACAAAACCATGCGCAAAACCTTCCGGAATAAAGAGCATTTTTTTATTCTCTTCCGATAGTTCAACTCCTGTCCATTTTTTAAAAGTCGGGGACTTGGGCCGGATGTCCACAGCCACATCAAATATCCTGCCCTGTATGCAGCGGACTAACTTTGCCTGCCACATTGGAGCTTTTTGAAAATGAAGACCTCTTAAAACTCCTATGCTGGATTTTGAATGATTATCCTGAAGAAAATTCACATCTATCCCATTTTTTTTAAAATCTGACATTTTGTATGATTCGAGAAAATATCCCCTGTCATCTTTAAAAACTTTAGGCTCAACTATAATAATATCAGGAATTTCGGTATGTATAAAGTTAAATGGCATAGAGTAATTTTACATTGATGATAGTTTTGTTTCAATTTATGTAACAAAATGTTGCGAAAAGGCAATTTTTAAAATTAAAAAGTTTTTATATTATTGGAAGGAAGTTAGTAAGTAAATTATAGTGGTTTAACAAATTGGGAAGGAAAGTTTGGAATGGTTGGATTCGAAGCATTAGGGTTTGAACCTGGAATAACAATGCCTGATACAGACAGATTTTATGGAGCAATGGCTGAAGTTGACCCTTATTTCAATATTTTCCCCGTTGATTTTACAAGACGCGGATGGGATGATATCGCTTCAGGCGCTGTAGCCAATTACAACATGTATGAAACAAGCTCAATAACACAAGACAATGCTAAAAGCCTTGAATACCTTGCTGATCGCCTAGAAAAATGGAGAATGCCAATAACAGGAAAAAGACTGCCATGGGCACCGAATAATGTCGCCAAAACATTCAGAACAGCTCTTAATGATAACATTAACGGACAAAGTAAAGCTGTTGCACTTTATCTTGCCCATAGCGCAAAATACGGAGGACTAAAAAATCCTAACGGGCCGATTGATTTTGAAAACTTAAAAGACCCGGGCCTGTTAATAAAAGAAAGCAGGGGTATGACATCATATTTTAACAATGATGCGAGAAGCACTGAAGTAATTGATACCCTTACAGATGTGGCAATCAAGTCACAGAACTCTCATCTTGCCGCCCTGCTGTTGAAACAGGCAGGACATGGCATAGGCAAAGATGAAGCGGGCATAAGAAAAATACTCATTGATTCAAGAAGACAAATGGGTGAAGGTCAATATGCCAGATTCATTACTAACACATCAATGGCCTTTGAAAAACTGCATGGTGAAAGATTAGACGACTTCATCACCAAAGAATATTCAAGTATAGGCAATACCGGCGGAGCTATAGCTGGAGCCGCAACCGGATTCGTAGCCGGACTTATAGCTGGACACGGTATTTTATCAATACCAGCGGCAATAGTAGGAGCTATCATAGGTGGTGTTGTAGGAGCCAAAGCAGGCGAAACAGACATTCTGCCTGCTAACGCAGAAGGTCAGGCTATATTAAATAAAATTGATTTTTCACACACCAGAGACAACCGCACAAACGGTACTATGATAGGACTGATGTACGGATAAATTATTCGTCTTCGCCCTTACCTGATAACTTAGTAACGCCTCTTTTACTTGTAGTCATAAATTCAATCAGATGATCTATATATCTGTTAGAAGGAATTTCTTGTTTTATCCTTCCCACAGCCTGCTGAGTATTTAACTCAGAAAACCACAATAAATTAAAGGCTTTTTTTAACTGGGTTCTCTCTTCAAGAGATAACCCTCTTCTTTTTAGGCCAACTGTGTTAAGGCCCACGACACGCCCCGGCCTGCCGTCTATTTTTGAGTATGGCGGAAGATCCTGCCTTGTACCGGTGAAACCGCCAACAATAGCCATTTCCCCTACACGCACAAACTGGTGCATAACTACCGCTCCACCTATAAACACATAATCCTCAATAATAATATGGCCTGCTATCAGAGCATTATTCGCTATTATTACGTTATTTCCAATTTTGCAGTTATGGGCAATATGAGCTCCTGTCATTATAAAACAGTCATTGCCGATTTCCGTTACTAAACCATCTTTATTGGCTGCCCTGTTTATGGTTACGTTTTCTCTTATTTTACAATTATTGCCGATTACTACTTTCGTAGGCTCACCTTTATAAGAAATATCCTGCGGAGGTGTACCTATTACAGCGCCGGGAGAAACCACACATCCCTCGCCTATTTCGCAATGTTCAAGATATGTATGCGGAAATATTTCGCAATTCGGGCCAATTATTACTTCAGGCCCGATAACTGCGTTAGGGTGTATTTTTACTGTCTCATGAATTGATTGTTTTAGCATAGATTATCCTCTATTTAATTGTGTGTCATTCCGGGCTTGACCCGGAATCTCATACCATTCGGCACTTAAATCATTAAAGCTTGGATTACTTTTTTTTATCAAGTCTACTTTCCATTGTCTTTTCCAGTTTTTCAATTGCTTTTCTCTTGCTATTGCGTCATTAGGATTACTACATGATTCAAAATAAACAAGTTTATATATATTATATTTACTTGTAAAACCTTCTTTCTTTTTATTTTTATGTTCCCATATCCTTTTTATTAAGTCTCCTTTTATGCCAATATAAAAAGTGGTATTTATTTTATTTATAATTATGTATACATAATATTCTTTATTTTTCATATTTATTTAAGGTCTTTTTTTGTACTTTTAGAATTAAACTGTGATATCAGGAGATTCTAAATCAAGTTTAGAATTATTTCTATAATCATTCCAGGCTACATGAGACCCTGAATCAAGTTCAGAGTGACAATGGATTATTGGATAGCGCACATTAATTCGGCTTCGACCGCCAGTTCACCATCAACTTTTGCTGTACATTTTGATTTAATGATTGGCCCTTTTAGTTTAATAATTTCGCAATGGAAATCCAGTTTATCGCCGGGTCTTACGATTCTTTTAAACCTTACGCCGTCAATACCCGCAAACAATGCCAACTTGCCTTTGTATTGCGGCATTGTCATTACCATACCAGCGCTGATTTGCGCTAACGCTTCCACCATAAGCACGCCTGGGAATATCGGATTCCCCGGGAAATGCCCCTGAAACACCGCTTCATTCATAGTAATATTTTTATAACCTTTAACGTACTGACCCGGTACGCATTCAGTAATTCTATCAACTAATAAAAACGGATACCTGTGTGGAATAAGGTCCATTATCTGCATAATATCCATTTGTAAAGGTTGTGTTGCGGTTTTTGTCATTGTTGTATCTCCTTACTTATAACACTGGCAAATTCTATATGCGACCTATGCCCGGCGTTTATGGCAATAATATGTGCCTTAAACCCTAGCGGATTAAGCCCAGTTAAATACAAATCCCCTATTAAATCAAGTATCTTATGCTTTATCGGCTCAAACTCAGACCTTAATTCTGTAGTATAGCCGTTATCTGTAAGCCCGATGGTATTTTCCTGCGTAACGCCCAGCGCCATACCCGCCTGCTGGAATTTTTCAAGGTCTTTAAGATAGCCGAAAGTCCTTGCTTCTAATATTTGAGTTTTATCCTGACTTAAATCATATGAGTACCAGCTATTCTTCAACTCAGGATGGTCAAAATTTATACAATACGTGATTTTTAATTCATCAGCAGGCAAAAGTGCTATATCGTTGATATTTAAAGACTTTTCAAAACAAATTTGTTTAGCATCTTCGTTTTTAGAAAAAGCCTTATGCCATTCTAACGCGCTGCCGTTCAGTATGGGCAATTCATGAGAACCAAGACATACATCAAGACTGTCTATTCCGGCAAATGCACAGGCTGCAAGAAAATGTTCAACCAAAACAACCTTTGAACCATCTTCATTCCCCAACACAACACAGTTATCAGTAGAAATAACGTTTTCTGTTTGCGCATAAATCGGTGATTTCCCTTGTGGCACATAAAACTTTATCCCTCTATCTTCGGAAGGGAAAAGTCTTACAGTGCAATCAACACCGCTCATGAGACCTTTGCCGTAAATAGTTGCTTCCTTTGTTATTGTTTGCATTTTTTAAGCTCTTCCATTTCTTTTTTAAGATTTTTAATTTCTTCAGAAAGCTTTCCTGCATCTTTTAGAGCTTTCAGCTGTTTGATGAATTCCTTTCTCTGTACAGCAGGCTGACCTATTATTATACTTCTTTCAGGGAAACTTTTGCTAACTCCGGCTTTTGCCATAACTATCGAGTCAGCCCCTATATTTACATGGTCAGCCACTCCTGACTGCCCGGCAAGAACCACCCTGTCGCCAATTCTTACACTTCCTGAAATCCCCACCTGCGAAACAATAAGACAATTTTCTCCTATTTTGCAGTTATGTCCTATCATAACCAGGTCATCTATTTTTGTGCCGCGGCCAATGATGGTATTTTCGACAGTTCCGCTGTCAATACAGGCATTTGCTCCAATTTCAACATCATCGCATATTGTGACAGAACCCAGAGAAGGAATTTTATAAATCTTTTGCTCGGTAAAATCGCCTTCAACCTTGCCATGCTCTTTTGCTGCTTCGATTGTGCCTTTATTTTCTGTAACGAAGCTAAACCCATCCGCTGCAATGCTTGCCCCGTGGTTTATTACAACATTATTTCCTATTTGCGCAAAGTCCCCTATATTTACTCCGGGGTGGAACAGGCAGTTTGTGCCTATTTCAACGAATTTGCCAATGTATGTATTTGGAAGGATTTTTGTATTGTTACCTATTACGCTACCCCTGCCCACAAAAACATTTGCGCCGATTGAAACATTTTCGCCTAATTGGACATCAGGGCCTATGACAGCTGTTGGATGAACCCCCGGCTGAGCGTCTACCGGAATATAGAACAGGTGAATCAACTTCATCATTGCCAGCCTTGGCCTTTCGACCTCGAGTGTGGCCACATTATCAAACTGTACGCCCAGAGGTACTACAGCCGCTTTAGCTTTTGATTCAGGAATTCTGGCTATTTCTTCTTCTGATGTAGCCAGCGCAAGCGTATTTTCATCAGCGATTGCCGGCGGGCCTATTTTTGTTATTAATACATCTTCTCCTTTAGAATTAAGTATCCCGCCAATAATGTGATTGATTTCAGATAATTTATAAGACTTTGTTTCTTTTAAAACTGTTTTTGACATACTTTTTCCCCGATTATACTTCTTATTTGTACAATTTTATTATAAAAAAATGAAATATAAAAGTTTTAACAAACCTTAACTGCGCTTATATTATCCGCAAACTTTACAGATTCAACCATACTTTTGTAGTTCGCTATATTCTTTCCGGCAATATCATACGCAGTGCCATGAGATGGAGATGTCCTCACTACAGGCAGGTTTATAGTCATGTTTACAGCTTCATGCATGGCCAGCATTTTCACAGGTATAAGCCCCTGGTCATGGTAACAGGCAACATAAGCATCATAAGGCAGTTTTTCATGATTAAGAAAAACTTGTGCGGCCTTTGCCCATAAAGTATCTGCCGGAAATGGCCCGTCTACTTCGACAGAATACTTTTCCTTTAGTTGTTTAATAGCAGGGGAAAGAAAATATTCTTCTTCCATCCCCAAAATCCCGTCCTCGCCGGCATGCGGATTAAGGGCACATAAAGCGATTCTTGGCTTGGAAATGTTAAAATCTTTTTCCAGAGTATTATTTAAAGCAATTATTGAAGATAAAATCCTCTCTGTTTTTAAACTGGCCGGTACATCCCCAATTTTTAAATGCCTTGTTATCAGCATTACCCTCAAATCTTTTGCTACAAATAGCATTTCCGGTTCATTTAATTTAATTGGATTCTTTAAACTTGATAAAACCCTTTTTATTTTGTTTCCTTTAAGGTATTTCCTTAAAACCTCTGTCTGACCGGAAAAATGATATCCTGACATGTTTATTGCTTTTTTTGATATGGGCGCTGTAACTATTGCCCTGACGGCATCTTCCTTAACCAATTCACAACATTTTATAAGCGCCTGCATGGAATGCCTGCCGCTTTCCTGTGTCGGCTCGCCGAATTTAAATTTTGAAAAATCAAACGGAATATCCAGTATTTCGACATTAGCCGGCACACGCAGGTCAAGTTCGTACGCTGTTTTATAAAAAGCCTCGCCATTGCCTACGATTAATATATTCCCGGGGTTAAAACTGTTAAGGGCTTTTATGACTATTTCCGGCCCAATTCCTCCTAAATCCCCAAGTGTTACAAGTATTTTTTTGTTATCTGTCATTGTTTATTTATACTATTTATTGTTTTTCCTGATGCTGCCTGAAATATTTTACTATATTAACAAGCGTATTCGGCGTGCCGAAATTTCCTGATTTTGTGACTATCCACTGTGCCTCATGATCCAGACAGACAGGTATAGTCGGTTCTACTTCATCTATAAGCTGCAGGTGCGTGCTTCCGATAGCGCTGCAGCACCGATATGAAGTTTCCCCGCCAATCGTCACAAATATTAAATCTTCTTTTTTAACAATTTTTCTGCATAATGCCTCAAGATAATCCATCAAACTTTCAGCAATTTTATCAGGCTGTTCTTCTGTATCAGAGATTTCAGGGAAATGTACCGCAACAACTCTTTCTGTGTCAAGGTGCTCTTTTATCCGCTCGATAATCCCATCCTCGGGTGTATTAATAATTTGTTCATAAGTCAGTTCAATTGTATAGGAATCAAATTCATCATATTCGCCCAATTTTTTAATCTGGGTTTTTGATAATGGTGTCTTACTTCCGGAAATTATTAATACTGGCAAATTAGGTATGACCTTTGAAATGTGCTGATATTTTGTATCAGGCAACCACCTGCTGGTTAAAACCTGAGCCAGCCCGGCTGAGCCGCAAGGAAGTAATTTATAATTACACTTTTCTGTAGCAAGTGCAATCTGCTCCATATCTGTTGTTGTGACTGCATCTATTACAATTAACTTTTTGTTTTCCTTAACCAGTTTCTGAATCTCAATTAATATAGGGCCGGCACCTTTCATTACTGTTATTAAAGGAATATGTGCAACAATTTCAGGGTCATCAACCTGCTGCTGTAATAAAGTCGGAATATGTGACTGATAAACTGGTGCAACAGGGTCTCTCGCCACTTCTGTCCTTTCGAGCGGCATGCCTTTTAAAAGATGATAACCGCCAACCGTAGTCCTGCCTTCTGCCGGGAACGCAGGCGCCATAACAATCGCATCCGCTTCCATTACTTCCAGCACAGCAAGTGATTCTGCCGCTAAATTTCCTCTCAGTGTAGAATCAATTTTTTTATAAATATATTCAACATTAAGCTCCTCAATAAGGAAATTTGTAGCTTTTTTAACTATCTCTATACTTTCTTCAGGGCTTTTTTTGCGGGTCTCTGTACTAACCGCCCAGGCCTGGGTATTTGCCTTGCCGAGCGGGGATATTGAATAATCCAATAATATCTGTGTATTGCACCCTTTTAAATGGAATTGCAATGACGTATCATTTGCCCCGGTCAAATCGTCGGCAATTATTCCTATAACATTACTTTTTAAAGTCAAATCCAGCTACTCCAAGATAATTAAGCAACAGGCTGTTCATTTTTACTACCAAGAAGCCTGATATCTGTACCTTTAATAATGAACATTTCCCTGTTTTCCCCACTGGCATCAGTCCATTTATTCAAGTCAAGCCTACCCTCTACGGCCACAAGTCTTCCTTTTTTCAGATATTCACCTGCTATTTCAGCACTTTTGTCCCAGAGTTCCACTCTGAACCAGTCAGTCTGTTCTGCACCTTTTGTCCATCTGTTTACTGCAACAGAAAAAGTTGTTTTTACCTTACCTGATTCAAAATATTTCATTTCCGGGTCTTGCCCTGTTCTTCCTATTATCACAACTGAATTTATCATAAATAAAGGCCTCTCATAATTTATTCCATAATATTATATCAAAAAGAAAATTCTGTTATAAAATACTGTAAATAAAACCAATAATAAAGTAAAAATTCTACAAGACACTAAAAATAATGAAAGACAATATTATATTCGCAACAGAAACCAGCTGTGATGAAACCGCAGCCGCAGTAGTATTAAACGGCAGGGAAGTTCTTTCTAACGTTGTTGCATCACAAATTGAAACTCACAGGGAATATGGCGGAGTTATCCCTGAAATAGCGGCAAGGAAACACCTTGAATCAATCAATGTGGTTATAGAAGAAGCAAGGGAGCAGGCAGGAATAGATTTCAAAAAAGATGTAACCGCTTTTGCCGGCACTGTTGGCCCCGGCCTCGTAGGTGCGCTGCTTGTCGGCTTAAATGCCGCAAAAGCCCTCAGCCTTGTGTATGAAAAACCTTTTATTGGCGTAAATCACCTTAATGCACACGTCTGCGCAAATTACCTCGAAAGCGATTTTGAACCGCCTTTTATTTGCCTGCTCGTCAGCGGTGGGCATACCCAGTTAATCCACGTTGAATCATACAACCACCAGGAAATCCTTGGCGAAACACTTGACGATGCAGTTGGTGAGGCTTATGACAAAGTAGCAAGGCTATTGGGATTACCGTATCCTGGTGGACCATACCTTGATAAGATTGCACAGCAGGGCGACAGGGAAAAATTTAAATTCCCGGAAGCAAACGTTGCGCATTTTGATTTTAGCTTTAGCGGACTTAAAACGGCTGTCATGCGGACATGTAAGACCTACACGGAAGATAACCTCCCTAAAGAAGACATAGCCGCAAGTTTTCAGGAAATAGTAAGCGAAACCTTAATCAATAAAACCCTCAAAGCCGCAAATAAAAAGAACATAAAAAAAATAGCTCTCGCAGGGGGAGTTGCAGCTAATTCCGAAATAAGGAAAAAGTTTTTTGCGCAGCAGGAAAACGATTATATAATTCATGCCCCGGCATTCAGGTACTGCACTGACAATGCCGCCATGATTGCCAGCGCAGCGAGCTTTGGGTCTATTATAACCCAGGACATAGACGTGGAAGTTTTTTCAAGAAACAAATAGCTTAATTATCCCTGCCTTCGTTCCCGGGCTCATCAGATTCAATATTCACATCGTCACTTACAAACTTTTTAAAATCAGAGGGCTTAATATCCCTTAGAAAACTTTTAAATTCTTCTGACTCTTTTTCTTCTCTCTCAATATCAGTTGAAACAGTCCCTTCCATTATAACGTTCGGGGTTACAAATATCTTTGCCTTGCTTTTCATTGCCAAAATTATAGCGTCAGAAGGTCTTGAGTCTATCTGGTATTCAGTCCCCTTTTTATCCTGCAAAACCAATGATGCATAATAAGTATTTTCATTCAAATCATTTATTTCTATTTTCTTAATAGAACTCCCCAGATTTTCGATTATATTGCATAAAAGGTCATGCGTCATTGGTCTTGGTGTTTCGATATTCTCAAGAACCCTTATCATGGCGCTTGCTTCAGCCTGACCTATCCAAATCGGCAAAGCTTTTCTATTCTCCTCGTCATTTAAAAAGATAATAGGAGAACCTGTTCTGGTATCTATAGCTATTCCCATTATAAACATTTCAATCATAGTATTAATATTCTGACATAAAACACTAATAAATTGTAAGTACTTAATAAATTCAAATGTATATATTTTCCATAAAAAAAAGCCGCTTTCGGAGCGGCAACTAGACTCGGGGAGGAGGTTTTGGTATGGTCTTAAAATGGCCTTACATTATTTAATTTCGGTTATTTTTTTTTAAACTTTAAAAAAATTATCTATTTATTAAGAAATATTAATTCTTTTTATTTAGAGCCTTACCTGTAATGGTTATTTAAGCTGTTACAAACCATAGATACTGTAACTGTATGATTACGAGTTGTTCAAAATATCCTTAAATAATTAAAGGAAAATATAACTTTTTAGATTGGGAAAAATATGGATATTACATCAATTATAGGTTCTATTCTTGGCGTAGCTGCAATTCTTACAGGGCAGGTAATGGAAGGCGGAAGCCCCATGTCGCTTGTGCAGGTAACCGCCGCGTTTATAGTATTTGGCGGGACACTTGGCGCAATAGTACTGGCTTTCCCCCAGGAACAGCTCATCGATGCTATTGTTGCCCTAAAAAGAGTTTACTTTAATGAAACCATTGACCCTAAAGAGCTTATAGCAGAGCTTGTAAAATATGCCACAAAAGCAAGAAAAGAAGGTGTTATTGCGTTGGAAAAAGAAGCCAAAAACGCAAGCGACCCTCTCATTACGCTGGGGCTGGAAGCCGTAAGCGACGGGGCCGACCCGAAACTTGTAAGGGACTTGATGGAAACCCAGATATCACAAATGGAAGAAAAATCCAAAGGCGCGGCGAAAGTATGGGAATCAGCCGGCGGTCTTGCGCCAACTATCGGTATTATCGGAGCGGTACTTGGTCTTATCCACGTTATGGAAAACCTTGCTGATCCTTCAACACTCGGCGCCGGTATCGCAGTCGCATTCGTTGCTACTGTGTATGGAGTGGGGCTGGCAAATTTATTTTGTATTCCGCTGGGCTCAAAAATAAAATTTAAAGACCAGCAGGCATTTGTTTCCAAGGAAATAATGGTTGAGGGTATTCTGGCAATACAGGCAGGCGAAAGCCCAGCATTGATTGAAAGAAAACTTCAGGCATTCATCCTGGATAAAAAACCTGAAGGGGCGGCCGGGGCTTCAAAGGAGGCAACAGCTTAATTGGGTAAAAGGAAAAAACACGCAGAAGAACACGAAAATCTTGAAAGGTGGCTGGTTTCATATGCTGACTTTATTACACTCCTTTTTGCTGTTTTTGTAGTACTTTATGCTCTTTCACAAATTGACCTGGCAAAATTTAAAGACTTAAAAATATCTCTTAGAAAAGCTTTTTCCTATTCACCTACTATTTTAGAAGGTGACGCCGGTGTGCTTAACAAAAAAGGGAACAATGTATTTGAATCAGGCGGATATGTAGAAGAACAAAACCTTGTACCCGCTATACTGGATGCCATTGCCGCCAAAGAAGAAGATACAAGTTACGGGCTTGTAAAGGATGCGATGAATCTGGAAAAAATTGATGAATTAAAAGGAGTAAAAACAAGAGTAACTGAAAGAGGCCTTATTATAACCCTCATAGGCGGCGTTATTTTTGAATCGTCTTCTCCCGAAATAAATGAAAAATCAAAAATAACAATCCAGCGAATAGCGCAAATTTTAAAACAAAAATTCCCTTATAACATAATCAGGGTAGAAGGGCATACAGACAGTCTCCCAATAAATTCATCAATATACCCGTCAAACTGGGAGCTATCCGCATCACGGGCAGCCAGCATCGCAAGATATATTATCAAAATCGCCAACTTTGATAAAGACAGATTTGTTGTTGTCGGATACGGAGACACAAGGCCCGTTGCCACAAACTCTACGGAAGCCGGCAGAAAAGTCAATAGACGCGTGGAAATTGTTGTTTTAAGAAGCAAACTAATGAAAGCAGAACTTCAAACACATATATTCCAGGAAGAACGCAAAAAAAGACTTGAAAAAATAAAAGAACTAATGGAAAAGAAAAGGAAAAAAGAAAGCAATTTAAGCGATGCCGCCCAGAAATTACTTGATGACAAAGATGAATCAAAACAGTTAATCCTTCGAGATGATACTCTATCAAAAGAAGAAAAAGATATACAAAAACACCTTGAACAATATGAAAAAGATCATGATGATAAAGTTAGAAAAAAACTATTCTTTAAAAGCGTGCAGGAACAGTTAAAAAATGATTAGAACTTTTATTTGTAAATATATAATTACTTCAAAGGGGTTATTTACGAAAATCCCTTATAACTATAAAATATAAGCGTACTTGATTGGCTGGAATAAAAATGATAAAGCTGGAAAACGTAAGTAAATACTACAAAAACCTTTGTGTCCTTAAAAATATTAACGCTGAAATAAAAAAGGGCAATATTATAGCCTTAATAGGCCCATCAGGGTGCGGTAAAAGCACTTTTATAAAATGTATTAACGGGCTTATTCCCGTAACAAGCGGAAAAATATTCATTGATGAGGTAGAAATAACATCTAAAGAAACAGACCTGAATATTATCCGCTCGGAAGTCGGCATTGTATTCCAGCAGTTCAACCTTTTTCCTCACCTTACCGTAAAACAAAACATAACTCTTGCCCCCATAAAGGTTAAAAACTTATCTTCCAATGAAGCGGAAATCCTGGCTATGACACTACTGGAAAAAGTTGGCCTACTGCACAAAATAGACAAATACCCTGAAGAACTCTCCGGGGGACAGGCGCAGAGGGTTGCAATAGCAAGAAGCCTTGCAATGCAGCCAAAGGTCATGCTCTTTGACGAACCAACCAGCGCACTTGACCCGCAAATGACACTCGATGTGCTGGATACAATAAAAGACCTGGCTAAAGAAGGAATGACTATGGTTGTTGTAACCCATGAAATGTCATTTGCCAGAGAAATTGCCGATAGAATAATTTTTCTTGCCAATAACAAAATAATAGAGGACGGCACTCCGTCTAAAGTTTTCGATAATCCTGAAAATAATGCCACTAAAGAATTTATAAAAAGTATCCTGAAACAACAAAAGCTGACTGCACAATAAAAAATAGAGAGGAAAAAATCTTGCACTTTCCAAGAAAATTTTTAATTTTATTCATCGGAATACTGTTCGCTATAGGCCTAACAGGCTGTGCAAAAAATCAGGAAGAAAAGGAACTTTTTAAAACCATTAAAGAACGGGGCAAGCTAATCGTCGGAGTCAGATATGACGCAAAACCATTTGGTTTCATTGACGAAGATGAACAGGTTAAAGGTTTTGATATAGACCTATGCAGGGAAATAGCTTACAGGCTATTTGGAAACAAAAATGCAATAGAGTTTAAGCAGGTAACATCTTCAAACAGAATTTTTTCGATAACATCGGGCTCTGTGGATTTTGTCGCCGCTACTATGTCTATTACACCTAAAAGAAAACAAATAATAGACTTCAGTAACCCTTATTACATAGCTGGTCAGGCTATTATGGTGCCAAAAGACAGTAATATTAAAACATTAAGCGACCTCTCAGGGAAAAAAATTATAGTCAGCCTGGGCTCAACAAGTGAAATGAACATAAGAAGAATGTTTCCCTCTGCCGAAATTTTAGGGTTCAGGACATACACCGATGCCTTTTCCGCACTTCGAACTGGAAGAGGCGATGCATTAACTACGGATGACACTATAATTTATGGATTTTTATCAGAAAAAAATAATTTTAAAATGCTTAAAGACAGGTTAACAAGAGAACCTTATGGACTTGGCTTTAATAAAGGCCGGGAAACATTTACACTCAGAGAAACAATTAATATGATATTAAAAGAAATTGCTCAGGACGGGACAATAAATAAACTTGAAGAAAAATGGATGAGTGAGCTGGAAAACCCGCAATCTTTAAACAAAAACCCCCTTAAAACAACCCCTGAATTACCCCCGGAACAAAATAATAAAAATGAACTGAAAAATAATGTATAACATAGACCTGAATGTCATTATAGATGCCCTCCCGCAACTGGAAAAAGGAATAAAAACAACTATTTTTATTTCTTTAATAAGCTCAATTGCGGCATTTTTAATCGGGCTTATTGTAGTTTACGCAAGGACAATGGCAAACGGCTTTTTTAGCAATTTGGCTACTGCTTACGTTGAAGTTATAAGAAATACCCCCCTTCTTATCCAGCTGTATTTTGTTTACAAAGCCCTGCCTGAAGTAGGCATACATTTTCCGCCTATAGCCTGCGGCATAATAGCTTTAAGCGTCTATACTGGAGCCTATATATCAGAAGTCTTAAGGTCAGGCATTAATTCCATAACAAAAGAACAATATCAGGCGGCCATCGGGCTTGGGCTTAATAAACTTCAGGCGTTCAGACTTATTATTTTCCCACAGGCAATAAGGGTAATAATTCCACCATTAGGCAGCCAGTTTATTAACCTTATAAAAAACTCGTCACTTGTAAGTTTTATTGCTGTTACAGACGTATTTTACGTTATCTATAAAGGTGCAGTTGACGATTTCAGGTTCTTTGAATTTTTCATAACAGGTGCGCTTATTTATATGGTTATAACAGGATTTATCGCCACAGCATCTAATATAATAGAAAAAATGACAAAGATACCGGGAAGAGAGGCGAGAATATAATGCACTGGGAAGATATATTTAATAATTTCGGATTCTTAATGAGAGGACTGGTTGTTACTTTTCAGCTAGCTATTCTGTCTATAGCAGGAAGTCTGGTAATCGGAACAGTATTTGGAGTAGTAAGGCACCTGAAAATATTCCCGTTTAGCATTTTAGCCGCCATTTACATAGAATCAGTAAGGAGCATACCCCTGATTTTATTTATTGTATTTATTCACTTTGGCTTTCTCCCATATGTACTGGACTTCCCATCGAACTTCTTCATATCATCTTGCATAGCTTTGATTATATTCACCTCTGCCTATGTAGCGGAAATAGTGAGGGGCGGACTTAATTCCATAGAAAAGGGCCATATTGACGCGGCGGTAAGCCTCGGTTTAAATGGCTATCAGCGGCTTGCTTATGTAATCCTGCCGCTTGCTTTTGCGAGGATGATGCCGGCACTGGTAAGCCAGTTTATTGCCCTGATAAAAGACACCTCACTTGCTTCAATTATCGGGCTCATTGAGTTGACCCGCTCAGGAGAAATAATTTATGAGCGGACTTATCATGAGTTTGAGGTACTTACATTTATTGCATTTATATATTTTGTGATTTGTTTTAGCCTGTCAAGGCTCAGCAGAAAACTGGAAACAAAGCCATATATTTCAGTTGAAACAAAAGAAAAAGTTTTGGCTTAATTAAATTTATTAATTTAATGCTTTTCTTTCCTTAATATCAAAATATAAAAGAGTAAAACATGCGCTGCCCAGCGGAAGTATAAACATTGTTATTACTGTACCTATGCACATAAGCGCTGTTTCCCTGGATATATCGTATAAAGATATATTAAGTTTAGCTAACTCAACTAAAATATTAGTGCTGGATAATATAACCCCTATGTATGCCTGAAAGGGAACTACAATATAACCAATTAGCGGAGAATTTTTAATTAGTTCCTGAAAAATAACAGGCACAACAGCACCGGTAATTATAAAAAGAATCACACCGAGCGCAACTGTGCGCAAAAAATTATTTTCTATCATTTCATAACTTTTCATAATTACGTCTTTTGGAGAAAGCGCTTCAAAAGCAAACACCTGAAAACTCAGGCATAAATACACAGAGATTACTGCCAGAATACCAAGACATCCTATCATTGACAGGAAAAAGATAATGGTTGAAAAAATTTTGTTTAAAACCATTGCACTTAAAATAAGCAGCACAAAAGGAACTGCTAACATAACAAACCATATACCCATCAGGATAAAAAGCAATAAAAGATAATCTTTTGTCCTTAACTTTACGGCACCGCTATGGATTTTGAACTTCACAGGCGGTTTTTCCTCAATTATGTCTGATACCATTGTATTTAAGGAAACCATTACCACCATATAATCCCAGAACGCTTTTATAAAGATAATAAAACCGGGTATTATTATTAAAATAAGCCCTATAAATATAAAAATAAGGTTTTTTTGCAGTGATTCAGCAGGTATACCGCCTAGAAATACCTGCGTGTAAAAGTAAACCGGCACCATTATCAATGCGATACCGACTATTTGCCCTAAGACAGGAAAAAGCATTGCTCTGGAAAGCGGTAAAAAATTTTTAATATATATGATTAATCCGTGAAGAAAATTTTTAAAGATTGTCTTCTGCATAAAAGAATTTTATTATAATATTCTTAAATAAAGAAGGTTTTATATTATGTTAATCAATTTAAAAATTTTCATTTTTATGTTTTTATTTTTAACTATCTTTGCCGTTCCTTCCACAGCAAGGGTATTAGAACTGAGCTCAATGGAAGAAACACCGCCGATATTGAACCCGGCAGAAGTATACAGACCTTCAAAACTCATAATTGGACAAAAAACCGGCTTTATTATAAAAGGTGAACCAAACAGCTTCGTAGCTTTATCACTTGCCGCTGAAGAAAGCGGAGAAGAATTAATAGCAAGAATAGACGGCATAATTGGCGAAAAAGGCGTAACCGAAATCCTTGTAGAATTACCTGATGACGAGGAACTGATAAACAGTATTATGTATTTTGCGGTAGCTGTCTGGAAAAATGAAGATATGAGCGATATAAAAAGGGCAAGAGTAGTAGATATTGACGGCAAAAAAACAGGTACAAACGTACTTATAATAGCAGCAAAGCCAGAGTCCAAAAAATTACCCGGGTTTGGAACAAATTTGCCGGGAGTTGGCAATGTATCCAGGACAATGGATGCTATACATAGTGAACAGGATATCGCTCCGGACGCATACTATTATAATAAACCGCTTATCCTGAGAAACCTGAGAACCCCTGATTCTCTGGAAAAAGATGAAGACTAAAATTAATATAGTGCTTATACCAGCGGATGACAGGCCTGTAAGTTACCAGCTGCCTGTTATTACAGCGGCGATTAATGAGAATATTAATATTCTGATACCTCCAAAAAAATTCCTTGGGAACTTAAAAACCTCAGCTGACATTAATAAACTAATTAATTGGCTGGAAAATACCACAGCAGAGAATAATATTGATTATATTATATGTGCTCTGGATATCATTGCATACGGCGGTTTAATCCCTTCAAGAAGGTGCCCTGATAATGAAAATAATATATTTTCAAGGTTAAATAACTTTAAAAATATCGTTAAAACATCAAACGCAAAATTGTTTGCATTCAGCAGCATAATGCGGATTTCAAATAACAATATTAACGAAGAAGAGAAAGAATACTGGGACAAATATGGAAAACTGATATTTGAATACTCATATAAACTGCATAAAGAAGAAAACTACAGCATTGCAGAAGCGAAAATACCGCCTGAAATATTGAACGATTACCTTAAAACAAGAGAGAAAAATTTTTCAGTAAATAAATTTTACCTTGATTGGCAAAAAGAAAGAATTTTTGACTTTTTACTATTCACAAAAGACGACACAGCACCATTTGGGTTAAATGTACAGGAGGCTGAATATCTTTCACAAATGGCTGCTGTACACACAGGCTATGATGAAGTCATTACAGTGCTTTTAGCAAGAGCCGTTGCTGAAAACCATTCAGGAAAGATAAAAATTCATCCTGTGTATTCAACTCCTGAGGGTAAAAATATTATACCCGGATACGAAGATAAACTGCTGTATAAAAACATTGAAAGTCATATAGACCTGTGCGGAGCAGAACATGCAGACTCAGAGAAAAATGCTGATATTATCCTGCTTGTGCACACGCCTGAAAAAGAACAGAATGATTTAGCTATGAAAGAATTTGTTGAACCGGAAAACCACAAAAGCGTTGATTTTTGCATAGATTATATTAAAAACTCTGATAAACCGGTAATTCTTGCTGATGTCAAAAACGCAAACGGCGCAGATGATTTATTAATAAAAAAATTATTTGAATTAGATTTTGACCTTTACGGCTATGCCGGTTGGAACACCGCTTCCAATACCATAGGCACTGCTTTGTCTATGGGAGTTATGCGATACATAGCAGAAAAAGAAAAATTTTTTTGTGAGGAAAACTTTAAAAAGCTCATGTTTGTTAGGTTTGCTGATGACTGGGCGTACCAGACAGTGGCAAGACACAAAGATAACAGGGAAGAAGAGTTTTTATCAACAGCAAGAAAAATGGCCCGGAGGTTTAATTTAAACCCGAGCCAAATAAGCCTAACCTTTCCTTGGAATAGAAATTTTGAGATTGAGATTACTTGTTAATTTTTTTTAATTCTTAATAGTATCTATATGGCCCCATTGCCATCGGCCTGTTAAAACCTAGTGTTTCGCTGAGATCTCTTACTCCATTAGCTATAGTCGGTATTGCACTTGCAACTACTGCAGCGTCCATTACTCCGCCGACAAAACCGCCTCTGCGACCTATCGATTCATTATAATTGTAATTATATCCTGGCCTGTTAATATTAACACCTACTTTTTTGTTATAATCCACGTATGGATTTGGATACCCGCCTCCGGGGTAGGCACCTCTATAGCCGTACCCAGGATGTCCGTAATTCGTATAAGGGTCGCCAAGAATTCTTGAATATGGTATTGAACCTGCCCAGTCAGCTCCATATGGATTATCATAGCCGTGACCGCCGCCCGGGTAGTATGCCCCATAACCCAGATATCCGTCTCTGTCGCCAATACGGCCATGTCCTACTGATCCGCCCGGGTAGTAGGCTCCATACCCTATATATCCATCAGGGTCACCATAACGATCCATTGGTGTTGGACCAAAACCTAAATCTCTTTCATAACCTTTCATCTTATTATGGTGAAGTCCTGCCATAAAACCTGACATAAATCCTTTATCTCTTCTGCGGGCCCATGGTGGCTTATGATAGCCTTGCTTGCTGTGTCCTGATGCTCTGCGATCCTCGTCTCTGTTCCAGCTGCGTGTAACTGTTCTATCACCATGTTTCCAGCTTTCTGATGCCCCTGCAATACCCTGATGATCAAATGAAACACTTCTTGAATAATTACCAATATTCTGCTTATAGGTAATTTTTCTTCCCGGGGGTATATTTGCGCCAAATCCTGGTCCTCTAACGGCCCCCCAGCCGCCATACGCTACAACACTTACCATTTCTATTCCTCCGTACCTTTTCTCTTTTACCTCTATCTATTACCTCAATAAAATTAAACTTGTTTTAAAATAAAATAACTGAGAAACCTCTTAATAATTACCTTTATTAACCTCTCTCTACCTTTCTTATCTATATAAAAACAAGCACTTAAAAAAAATTGCTAGTAATTTTAAATTTTTTTTAAATTAAATTAAATAAAATCCCCAAAATCTAGTAATTACAAGGCAAATGATTTATTATAAAAGCATGAAAAATTTTTATATACTGTGTGTTTTAGCCATTCTTATACATTTTGCAGGTTTAATCCCCGCTAATGCAGAAGAAGACTATATAATAATACGCCCGCCGCTGCAATGGGAGTTTCCAGCTTCATGTAATATCAATGAAAACTGCTGGATAACAAAATCCGATTTAGAAGGTACTGACATAACTCTTAAATCAGAAGCAGACATGGAAGAAGGTGTTGATGTTCTCTGTGCTGAGCACGGGCGAGTCGTCTTTGTGCAAAAAGATGATGAAAATAAAACCACATACGGAAATATGATAATTATAGAACACAATGGCGGCTGGAAAACCTTATACGGAAACTTAAAGCCGGACAGTATAGAAGTAAAACCCGGCAAATTCGCAAGAAAAAATAGCAAAATAGCTGAAATCGGGATGTCCGGTAATACTGATTACCCTAAACTTCATTTTGCTGTATTTAAAGACGGTGAATTCCACAAACCGCTGTGGAAACCCAAATATAAAGAAAAAATCAGCACAAAAGAAATAGTAATTCTTAATAAGGGAATAAGCACAGAAATACCCGAGCTGGAAAAAATCAAAAAAGGTGAGTATGATTCAACTCAAATCCTCAATGATGTTGAAAAAGTCCACCTATGGATATACGGAATGAAATTCAAAAAAGACGACCTGATTAAATTTTCTCTTTACAATCCGCAGGGCGATAAAATTTTAACCTCTTTTAGAAGAGCTGATAAAGATTATGAAGAAAACTACTTCAGCGTGGTAAAAGCAAAAGAAAAAAATGAATGGCAAACAGGCTCTTATACCGCTAAAACAGAAATCATAAGACCTGAGGCAGGTATTGCTAAAGAGTATGTTTTCAGTTTTAATGTTAAAGAACCGGAAAAACCTGTTGATGAAGAACTTCTCATAAAACAAAAGGAACAGGAAGAACTTGATAAAATAAGGTTTTTAAGAAGAAGACGATTATTCTTTTACAAAAAACTATATGACCTGGATAAACTTCCTAACACGATACCGGACAATGTAAAAGAAAAACTTGAACAACCCGGTCAAATTTTCAAACCAGAGGAATAATAAATATCCCGGAGGAAAAAATGAAAGTATTAATATATGGCGGTGGCGCAAGAGAACACGCCCTGGCCTGGAAAATAAAGCAATCACCTTTACTGGAAAAATTATACCTGAGCAAACCAAATGATGGATTTGCTGAACTGGGAGAACGCCTAGAAGCTGAAGACTTTGCACAGCTTGCGCAAATTTCTATTGAAAAAGGTATAAACCTGCTTGTTGTAGGGCCTGAAGACCCGCTAACTAATGGAATTGTCGATGAATTTAAAAAAGCCGGTATCCCGTCAATAGGAGCATGTAAAAACTGGGCAATGCTCGAAGGTTCAAAAGCCTTCGCAAAGGAATTTATGGAAAGAAACGGACTTTCCACCGCAAAACATGAACTTATAACCAGCATTGATGATATTTATGATGTGCTTGATAAATTTACAGTCCCTGTAGTGCTAAAAGCAGATGGGCTGGCTGCCGGCAAAGGTGTATACATAGCAAATACAAGAATTGATGCTGAAATGACACTTAAAGAATTTCTTGAAGGCAAATTCGGCAAAGCATCGGACAGAGTAGTAGTGGAAGAATTTCTGGAAGGGCCGGAAATTTCCCTGATATCAATATGGGACGGAAAAACACTACTGCCGTTTATCCCGGCGAGAGATTATAAAAAACTGTTGGAAAACAATAAAGGACCGAACACCGGCGGAATGGGCGCATACTGCCCGGTTTCTCTTACTGCTGATGAATATAAGGAACTTGAAAATTATACAAAAAAACTTGAGCAGGCCCTTAAAAATGAAGGCGCAGACTTTGTGGGCATAGTCTATTCAGGGCTTATTATGACCAAAGACGGAATAAAAATACTTGAGTACAATATGCGTTTTGGCGATCCTGAAACCCAACCTTTATTGATGCATATGGAAAGCGATTTGCTGGAAATTTTCAATATGGCGGTAAAGCAGGAACTCGATAAAGTTGAACTGAAATGGAAACAGGCACAGACTTTTTGTGTTGTTGTAGCGGCAGATGGCTACCCGGAAAACCCCAAAAAAGGCGGGGAAATTAAAAACATTGAACAGATCATACAAAATCACAGAGTGACTATATTTTTTGCCGGGGTAAAACGCAAAAACGAAACTCTTATAGGAAATGGCGGCCGTGTCCTGTCTGTTTGCCAGTCTGGCCCCTGTGCGCAGAAATATATTTACGACGCTATTAATGAACTTGATTTTAATCATAAAATCTACAGGAAAGATATTGGTGAGGTGAGTTTATATAAGGAGGTATGTGAAAGAAATGAAGGATGTTGTGATAATTGCGGGTTCTGAAAACGACCGTGATTTTGTAGAACCGGCTTTAAAGCTTGCAGAGGAATTAAAAATAGAAACCGAATTTAAGGTTTATTCTGCACACAGAAACCTTGAAGAATTAATCGAATTTTTAACAGAACTTGAAAAAACTGGCAAAACAAAGGTTATCATAGCGGTAGCAGGCCTGGCAGCTGCACTGCCTGGAGTTGTTGCGGCAAAGGTAAAATTACCTGTTATAGGTGTACCACGCGATACCGGACCGCTGAATGGCATCGATGCTCTTTTATCTATAGCTCAAATGCCAAAAGGCGTGCCTGTTGCCACAATGGCGATCGGAAGGCATGGAATGCTTAACGCAATTCACTTTGCTTCCAGACTTTTAAACCTGTATCCCACACCATAAACGGTTTCGATATAATCGCCATAATCGCCTAACTTTTTCCTTATCCTATTAATAAGAATATCTATTGACCTATCACTCCGAAAAGTGTCGTTTTCATAGATATAATAAAAAATTTGATCTCTTTTAAACACTTTGCTCTGATTTTTTGCCAGAAAATATAAAAGCTTGAATTCAAGCGGAGTTAAATCTATAAATTCATTATACAAATAAACTTTATATTCATCCGGGTTTATCTCAAGGTCATTCAGTATAATTTTTTCATCCTTATGGCTGCCAGATTTGAATTTTAAACATGCATTAACTCTTGCCAGAAGTATTTTTTCGTTAAAAGGCTTTGTTACATAATCTGAACAACCAAATTCAAAAGCATTCAATATATCATACTCGTCGGTTCTGGAGGTAAGCACGACTATAGGGATATCATCATTATTTTTCTCATCCCTTATTTTCTTACACAGCTGAAAACCGCTTAAATCAGGCAGCATAAGGTCCATTAAAATTATATCAGGCTTATTTTTTTGCAATTCCTGTAAAGCATTTACCCCTGAAGTAAATTTTTTTATCTCAAAACCTTCCCTTTCAAATATAATACCTAAAAGCTCCAGCAAATCCGGCTCGTCTTCTATAATAAAAATTTTTTTCATAATAAATCCAAAGTATTTTATATACACAAACGACTCTTACATTGTATGAACATTGTATCTTAAATATCCAATAAACTGAACAAGAATTTTATTTTTTTCGACTGGCAGCCTGGATACGGACCATAGCTCTTGCAAGAGCCATTTGTGCCCTGTCTACATCAATGTCGGAAGTGCCCGCTTTTAACCTTGCCTCAGCTCTCTCTTTTGCGGATTTTGCCCTGGCAACATCAATTTGTTCACCCAACTCGGCTGTATCAGAAAGAATAGTTACTGTATTTCCCTTAACTTGAATAACCCCGCCAATAGTTGTAACAAACTCCTTTTTGTTATCCTTAATATATTCAGTAACCCCGATATCAAGGTCTGTCATATACGGAATGTGGTCTGGTAAAATTCCGAACTCTCCTGTTATACTTTTTGAATAAACTGCTTCTGCTTCATCTTCAATAAGCACTTTTTGCGGAGTTATTATTTTTAAATTCAGCTTTTTAGACATTTGCCAGGTTTCCTGCTTTTTCTAAAACTTCTTCAATTGTACCTACCATATAAAAAGCCTGTTCCGGAATATCATCATATTTTCCTTCAAGTATTTCCTTAAACCCTTTTATTGTATCTTCGAGTTTCACATACTTGCCCGGTGTTCCTGTAAACTGTTCTGCCACAAAGAATGGTTGACTTAAGAATCTCTGAATTTTTCTTGCTCGTGAAACCGTAACTTTATCCTCTTCTGACAGTTCATCCATACCTAGAATAGCAATAATATCCTGCAAATCTTTATATCTTTGCAGTACCTGCTGTACCCCACGTGCGGTGTTATAATGTTCATCACCAATTACTCTCGGATCAAGCACACGGCTTGTACTGGAAAGCGGGTCAACTGCCGGATATATCCCCAGCTCAGCAATTTGCCTTGAAAGAACGGTTGACGCATCAAGGAATGAGAACGTTGTAGCAGGAGCCGGGTCAGTTAAATCGTCTGCCGGCACGTAAATTGCCTGTACTGAAGTAATTGAACCTTCTTTCGTACTGGTGATTCTTTCCTGCAGTTCACCCATTTCTGTTGCGAGAGTAGGCTGGTAACCTACAGCGCTTGGCATACGTCCAAGGAGCGCCGATACTTCAGATCCTGCCTGCGTAAACCTGAATATATTATCAATAAACAACAGAACGTCCTGTTTTGCTACATCCCTGAAATATTCGGAAACAGTAAGCGCGGTAAGTCCTACTCTCATTCTTGCTCCGGGCGGCTCGTTCATCTGTCCGTAAACAAGTGCTACTTTATCAATAACGCCTGATTCTTTCATTTCGCGCCAGAGGTCATTTCCTTCTCTTGTCCTTTCCCCAACGCCGCCAAATACTGATACACCGCCGTGTTCCTGAGCAATATTGTGGATAAGTTCCATAATAACAACTGTCTTGCCAACGCCCGCACCGCCAAACAGCCCTACTTTACCTCCTTTGGGATATGGTTCAAGCAGGTCAATAACTTTAATACCTGTTTCAAATATTTCAATATCTGTATTCTGGTCTTTTAATGTAGGGGCTGGTCTGTGTATCGGATATCTTTCGTCTGTTTCCAGCGGAGGCCCTTCATCTACAGGATTGCCAAGAACATTAAGTATCCTGCCGAGTGTTGCTTCGCCCACAGGCGTTTTAATTGGTTCGCCTGTATTTGTTACCTCCATGCCACGTTTTAAGCCATCTGTCCTCGACATCGCAACAGACCTTACACGGTTATCGCCTAACAGCTGCTGCACCTCTAATACAAGGTCAGGATTATCCTTGTCCTCAAAAGCATCTTTAATTACCAGAGCATCATAGATCTCCGGCAACTGTCCTGCCGGGAACTCCACATCCACTACCGGCCCGATAACCTGATTTATTATACCTTTTACTTTTTGATCTGTTGCGTTGCTCATTATTTTTTCCCCAATAACTCCAATTATTTATACTTTACAGATAATTTAGCCTTTTAGCAAATCTTTTACAGTTATATCCTCTGGATTTTTCACATAAACTATATATTTTGCAATCCCCATAAGCTCATTAGTGATATTTTCCTCATTTATTTCAGTTATTATTAACTTTCCATTCTTAATAAATTTTAACAGTTCACCTGAAGGCAAATCTTCGATATAGATAACATCTGGAGACTGAAAATCAATGAACTTCAGTGCTTTTTCAATGTTAAACCCAACTTTTTCATTAAATTCACATTGGATTACACCTTCTATTTCATACTTTGCAATCGATTCAATCGTCATTATACTTTTAACACCGCTATCTATGGAATTTAAAATTGAATACGCCACAAAACTTTTTCCGCAGCCTTCCTGACCGCATACAAGTATAAGACCAGGCTCTTCAAGATTAATATCAATTTTTAAATCCTTCAAGGTTTTCGGGGACCTGTAAAATTTTATTGTTATACGCTCACCTTTAAGACACGGAAATGTTGAAACTACTGCCGTTACATCTTCATATTTGAATTTTCCTAACTGTGGTATATCAAAAACACTGGCATCAAGACCTGACATGTTTTTTAAATAAGATACAACCAGCGGCGCTAGCAGCCTGGGGATAACGCCTATTTCTTTTATACTGTTATTTTCTCTGTATTTTACATTAATATCCTCAATTATTACCTCAAAAATTCCCTGCGAAATCCCCTGTGAAATAATTGATTTTACTATATTTTCCTCACCTGTTTGTTCTGTCCATTCAAGTATTGTTTCCTGTTTTTCATTTTTATTTTCAAAATAATATTTCTCAATAGCCAACTCAATAAGTCTTTCAGAGCAAATTACTGGCTCCACCTGACACTTAAGACATTTTACAATATTATTTATAGCAAAAAGATCCAAAGGGTCAGACATTGCTATTGTCAAAACGTTTTCAATCCTGAAAAGCGGTATAACATTATATTTAAGAGCGTTATCTGCTGAAATAAAATCAAGGCAGTTTCTATCAATTGAGTAGTCATCAAGGTTAACATACGGTATATGCAGGTTATCCTGAATAAACTTCAATAGAATATCTTCATTGATAAATTCCTCGTCTATCAATACCTGTGCAAGGTTTTGTCTGTTATTTTCACATATAACTTCTGCCCTGCTCAAATCTTCAAGAGTAAGCATGCCGCTCCTGACGAGGTCATGCTTAAGTCTTTCAATTGTTTTGTTTGATATAAATTCTGACATTAATAATATATTAACTTATTATGCCAAAACCCAGAAGCATTGATACAACAATAAAAACCCCTGCGCAGACAGAAGTTATTTTGTTTAAAGTAGCTTCTGCGCCCCGCTGGCTTGAAAATAGCTGCGAAGCCCCTCCGATTGCTGCCATACCATCGCCTTTAGGCGAATGCATAAGTATAAAAAGTATTAAAAAAAGTCCTGATAATATCTGAATAATTTGAAAAAAGAATAACATTAATTTCCTCCTAGTCCTGATGCTTTTTTTGCGGTTTCCATAACCGTTTTAATAAGAGCCGAGCGCACCTTTTCGCTTTCCATGACGGACAGTCCGGCTATTGTGCAACCGCCCGGGGTTGTCACCTCATCTTTAAGCAAAGCCGGGTGCTTGCCGGTTTCAAGAACCATTTTAGCTGCCCCAAGTGTTGTCTGTGCCGCAAGCTCGACAGCCTGTTCCTTTTTAAGGCCAAGATTAACCCCGCCATCAGCCAGCGCTTCAATAATTAAATATATAAACGCCGGGCCGCTGCCGCTTATGCCGGTGACCGCATTGATTAAATCTTCCTTTACTTCAATACACCTGCCCACAGATTTAAACAGCTCAACGATCAAAGAAGACTGTTGTTCTATTGCGTATCTGCCCCGGCACACAACTGACATCCCTTCACCTATGAGCGCGGGAGTGTTGGGCATTACTCTTATGACAGGTATATTTTTTCCAATAGCCTGTTCAATCTTTTGAGTACTTACACCTGCCGCTATTGAAACAATAATATGGTTTTCTCTTAAATCATCTTTTATTTCCTCTAAAACGCTTTCTATGGCAAAAGGTTTTACGCAAAGGATTATAACGTCTGACTTGCGGGCAAGTTCCCTGTTGTCATTCATCACACCCGGGTGTGGAATAACATCAGACGCAAGTATTTCTACTCCAGTAGATTCCAGGCCTTTAATTATGGCTTTTGCCATAGTGCCTGCGCCTATAAAACCTAGTTTTTTGTCCTTAAGCATAGTTTAAGTTAAGCACTCCTTTAAGTTTATTTTTTTGCTCGTCTGATATAGTTACTAATGGAGGCCTTACGTATTCTTCGATAATGTTTAACTCTTTAAGAGCAGCCTTTAGCGGCGTTGGGTTCGGTGCCATAAACAGAGCCTTAAACATCGGGTAAAGCTTATGCTGCATACTTGCTGCATCCTTAACATTTCCTTGCTTAAATTCCATTATCATCTGCTTAATCTGCTTGCCGACTATATGAGATGAAACGCTAACCACTCCATAACCGCCCAGAGCAAGCATTGGAAGTGTCAGGCTATCGTCCCCGCTGTAAATTAGAAAATCTTCAGGCGTTTTAATGGCTATCTCAGTTACTAAGTCTAAATCAGGGTTGCTTTGTTTCACAGCGGCAATATTTTTATGTTCCTCAGCAAGTTGGGCTATGGTATCAGGAAGCATGTTGATTCCAGTCCTGCCCGGGATGTTGTAGAGTATTACCGGGAGGTCAGTTACCCTTGCCACCTGAGAAAAATGTTCTATTAAACCTTCCTGTGACGGCTTGTTATAATATGGCACAACTGACAAAATAGCATCAGCGCCTGCGTTATCTGCCTGCCTTGTTGCCTCCACAGCTGTTTGAGTGCTGTTTGAACCTGCGCCCATCATCATTTTCGCCCTGTTGCCGACAGCCGATTTTACCGCCTTTAACAGTTCAATTTCCTCCTGATGTGTCAGGGTTGGCGATTCGCCTGTGGTGCCGGCGATAAGAATAGCGTCTGTGCCGTTTTCCACTAGATGATTGGCCAATTTTTCCGCTGCTGCATAATCGACTTCAAGATTATCATTAAAAGGTGTTACCATTGCGGTAACGACTTCACCAATATTAATTCTCATATTTTATCCCTCTATTATCTTTACAAACAATTTTCAACTATTCTATCACAAATCCTAGGCAGCCATGTTTCTTATTTTCATTAATCTTTGCAGTTTTTGACTTAATTTTTCATTTTGAGGTTTTTGTGGCTGGTTATTTGTATTGCCTGTAGAATGAGTATCGACAAAATATCTTGGATCCTCCAGCTCTTCCATTGCTTTCATAACACCGATTTTGCCCGCCTTTTTATTTATGCCCGTAAAGAATGACTGTATCATAAACATTGGGGCTAATGTTATAACTGCGAGCGGACTTAATGCAATACCTGCAACCGTCTTTAGCCTGTGATTGCCTGGAAGCCCAAAAACAGCCTTAAATATATCTGGTAATCTTAATTTATATTCAGATACATTTTCTACAGTCTTTTTAAATGAAATCTTGGCCTCAAGGAAGTCCACCCCATCTTTAAATTCATTGGACAGTTTTGAAGTAAAATTATTAACGTGCTTATTTTTGAACATAAAGCCAATAAAGCTGTCTTTAATTTTTTTGTATCCATTACCTATTGAACTACCGAATTTATTAATATTCTCTATTGTAAGTGCCTTGCCTATCTTACCCCTGGCGAGATAACCAAGCCCAGCCATAGCTCCCAACGTTGCATAAGGATAAAAAGCGGCTATCGGTTGTCCTACTGTATCTGTTAATATTTCCGCGCTTTCGGAATATTTTTGAGACATTTCATCTATTTTTTCAAAAGAATTAAACACTTTTTCTTGAAGATTTTTAGCTCTTTCCATTTGAGCCTCACTTACTTCAACTTTTTCCAAAGCTTTTCTTAATTTAGCTTCCTCTTTCGTCTCTGTTTTCTTATAATTTGAATAATCTTTACTTTCCTTTAGAAGTTTCGGAAAGAACTTTAAATTATCAATAAAATTAGTAAATATATTTTTATGTTTTTCAGGTGTATTTACTTCAAGTTCTCTAACTTTTTCCTTGTCCGTATAAACAAAATTATTCGGATCTGAAAGCAATTCCTGTTTTGCCATATATCTTCCTATTCTAGCCGAATCCTTCTGCATTTTTGTAAACCAGGCAATCACAGGAGTCATAGCCAGCATACCGCCAACTATAGCCATATAAGCTTTGTTTTTTGCTAAAAATCCATCAGGTTTTATGGCTTTTGCTTTTTCCAGCTGTTTAAGTATAAAATTAGTAGCCAAAAGACCTAATCCGCTTGTCGCCATACTAGCAGGCACACCTACTGTCCCCGCCAGAGTTTCCACATTTTCAGAATACTCTTCTGCATTAAGATTTATTTTCTTAATTGTATTAGTTATTATCTGTTGATCTTTTTTTGCATCTATAGCTTTACTATCTGGTAATCCGTTTGGATAGGAAGCTTTTATTTTTTCATCTTCCTGTTTGTATTTTTTATACCATTCTTCATGCTTTTTCCTGTCCCTGAATACAGACTTAATATTTCCTATAGCTTCTCTGAACGGTATTTTCTTCATTAAAGAATTGTCTTCTTTTTCATCAGGCATTGTTTTTGCGATTTCTTCAGCTTTTTGCATTTGTTGATCCGTATAAATAACAAAGTTTTTGGGGTCTTTAAGTTCTTCTTCTCTAGCCTGAAACCTTGCAACTTTTGATGCCCAAATTTGCAACTTTGTCCCCAAAATTGTTGTAGGAATAAATGCGGCCATCATTCCTGTAAGCTGTCCAGCTATTAAAATCGGCATAAGGTATTTGCCTTTAGCAATTTTAAATCCGAGAATACCACCTGCTGCTGATCCTCCCAGTAATCCTGCTTCAACAGGAATAATAGAAGCCGTCTGCACAGCCTGCTCCATATCCTCCGCCTTATCTTCAGAGTATTCATCCATAACATTTATCGCATTAATAATAGTCCTGCCATACTTTTCAGCTTCTGCCCTTTCTGCTGCCGAAACCGGATTATGTTTTCTATATTCTTTTTTCTTTTTTTCAAGAATTTCCTGCTCTTTTTCCCAGGTTTCGTAATTGCCCCAGTTTTTACGGACTTGTCCTAATGTATTTAATATCTCGCTCATACTTACTTAGCTTCCAAACTTTCCACTAAATAATAAAAAACAAAAATCTCCCCCAAATTGCCTTTTTGAGGTTTAAATGTTAACTTTTTTAACTTTTAAACAGCCTTTAAAATAATCTCTACAAGCTCGTTGTACTCAATACCCATAGCCTTTGCCTGTGCGGGGAGGTCGCTCAGGTCAGTCATCCCGGGAATCGTATTTATTTCCAACATATAGGGTTTATCTTCGCTCACGATAAAGTCCACCCTGCTTATGCCACGGGCTTCTACGGCTTTATGGGCTTTTATTGCATATTCCTGTATTTCCCTTGTTAATTCCTTGTTTATTTCTGCCGGCAGGATAAATTCTGTTAAACCTTTTGTATATTTTGCTTCATAATCATACCAGCCTGTCTTTGAGCGCAGTTCGAGTATTGGCGTGGCAATAGTTTTACCTTCAATATCCAGCACCCCGACAGTAATAGATTTCCCTTCAAGGAATTTTTCTATTATCACGCCAGTCCCATATTTTTCTGCTACTTTGATAGCTGCTTCAAGTTCAGCTTCATTGTTAACCTTAGACATACCGATGCTTGAGCCTTCGCAAACCGGTTTTACCATTACCGGGTATTCTGTCACATCCTTTAAAGATGGGATTACCGGAACCCCGCTTTTAGCAACAATAATTTTTGTAAATTCCTTGTCCATACAAACAGCGCTGGCCTTGACCCCGCAGCCTGTATAGGGAATACCCATTATTTCAAGCAGGCCCTGGACACAGCCATCTTCGCCATATTTGCCATGCAGGGCTATAAAAGCAAGCTCTATTTCCTTTTCTTTCAACACTGCTGCAATATTTTTATCAACATCAATCATACAGGCATTTTCATACCCGAGCCTTTTCAAAGCCTCAAAACAGTTTTTACCAGAGCGCAGGGAAACTTCCCGCTCGCTGGACATCCCCCCGCATAGCACGCCTATTTTTAATGCACGGTGAACTGCGACCATATTTCCTCTTCTTCCTGGGTTGGCTCGCCCACGTAGCGTATTTCAGCAATGAGATCATACCCGAACTCATGCTTTACAGTTGAATGCATCCTGTGCATGAGCCGTGCCACGTCAAGCGACGTGGCATCGCCTGTGTTTACAATAAAATTACAATGCATATTAGAAACTTTTGCCCCGCCTTCGCGCCAGCTCTTTGCTCCCAATTTTTCAAGCAGCTGGCCTATATACACACCTTTTGCAGGATTTCTGAATGTACTGCCTGCGGTGGGTTCACTGTATGGCGGGTGGCATTTTTTCCGGTAATCAACATGAAAGTCCATTTTTTCAGCTATAGTATTATGCTCTGCTTTTTCAAGGTTAAAAACAGCACTGAGTATAAAATGACGGTTTTTTTCAACAAAAGAATGCCTGTAGCTTAATTTCAACTCCTCCTTTGTCATTGTCTGTATTTCGTTTGTGTGAAGGTCAATAACTTCGGCAGATTCAATAACGTGTTCGACTGCCTGCCCGTGCGCTGAGGAGTTCATGGTAATTGCCCCGCCAATAGAGCCCGGAATGCCAATAAGAAACTCCAGCCCGGAAAGGTTTTTATCAAGAAGGATTTTCGCCACACAGGCTGACATCAGTCCGCATTCAACTTTTATGGTTGTTTCATCAAGGAACTCATAGTTCTTAAGGTTTTCTGTAAATATCACCTTGTCCCTTACACCCTGCGATGACACAAGAAGATTTGATCCTCTGCCTATTACGGTAATCTGCTCGTTAATAACCGAATTTTTAATTTCATATATATCTTCCAGTTTCGCAGGAATATAAACCTCGTCGGCACACCCGCCGATTTTTAGGGTTGAGTGGTCCTTTAAAGGATAATTTTCTAGTCTTGTTATTGTATCTATAGACATTTCAGGCTTTTCCCCTTTGTTTTAGCAAGTATAATAGTTCCAAGTTTTGTTATTGTACCTGCCCCCATTGTTATTACTATATCTTCCGGTCTCATTTCTTTTATAACGGCATCAGCAACGCTGTCCAGTTCTCCTTTTATATAATAAGCGGACGGATGTTGCAAGTTTTTATGGAACATTTCCGAGTTAATATTTTCAATAGGGACTTCTTCTGCGGAAAACACATCGCAAATATACAGGATATCCGCATCATCAAAACATTTAAGGAAATCACCCCATAAACTCGACAGGCGAGTATATCTGTGCGGCTGGAACACTCCA
Source organism: uncultured Gammaproteobacteria bacterium (assembly GCA_964558005.1). Taxonomy (GTDB): domain Bacteria; phylum Cyanobacteriota; class Vampirovibrionia; order Gastranaerophilales; family UBA9971; genus JANQGS01. The sequence continues at coordinate 33,198 of CAZLCO010000016.1, forward strand.
ATAACCCGCTTTTTATTTAGGCTTTTTGCTGTTTTGAGTGTTGCTTTTATTTCAGTCGGATGGTGGGCATAATCATCAACAATTTGAACGTTATTAAAGCACCCCAGGGTCTGGAAACGCTTTTTCATCCCGCAATACTTTAAAATAGCGGATGCTGCCTCTTCAAAACCAATACCGGCCTCCATTGCCGCGGCAATTGCGGCTGTGGCATTGGAAATATTATGTTCGCCGGGCACATTGATTTTAATCCTGTCTTTCAGATAATAATCAGCTTCTCTGGCCTGAGTGCTGTATGTTATAAACCGCTCAATGCCTATTTTTTGGATTAACTGCCTGTTCCCTTCATCATCAATATTGATTATAACTTTGGATTCCGGGTTTAATCTGTTAATAAATCTCTCAAAAACCTCGATTACCTGCTTAAATCCTCCGGGATAATGTTCAGCATGTTCATATTCAAGGTTTGTAATAACGCTGATATCAGGAGTGTAAAGCTCAACTGTCCTGTCGCTTTCGTCAAGTTCGGCTATGAAATAATCCTCACTTCCCGCAGCCGCATTTGTTTTTAGCTGTGGAATTTCCCCGCCCGCTGCAAATCCCGGGTCCAGGCCAAGTTCATGAAATATAGTGGTAATCATGCCTGTTGTGGTGGTCTTGCCGTGCATACCGGTTATACCGACAGAAGTTTTATACCCGGACATTATTTCGTTTAACAATCCTGCCCTGTGCATTACCGGGATATTTTCACTTACTGCCTTTTGCAGTTCCGGGTTTGTGTCCCTTATTGCAGTGCTTTTAATGACTGCGGTTTGGTCCTGTATATTTTCACTGCTGTGCCCTTTAAATATCTCAGCGCCTTTGCTTTGGAGGTATTCGGTGAGGTTGTTGGAGTTCAGGTCTGAGCCTGAAACGCTGTATCCTTTTTCCAGAAGTATTTTAGCCAGGCCGCTCATACCGATTCCGCCTATGGCAATAAAATAAAATTTTGCGTTATTTGCAAGATTTTTCATAATTTTATTATAATAGTGTTCATATTATTGTCCATTTATTACAAAAGAGTTCTCTTTATGCAATACCCTTATGATGTTGTTGTTCTGGGCGGCGGCCCCGCAGGCGTGAGCGCAGCAGTGTCCGCGGCCAGAACCGGCGCAAAAACCGCCATCATCGAACGTTACGGATACCTCGGAGGACAGGCTACAGGCGGGCTGGTAATACTTATAGTTGGTCTTACTGATGGAAAAAACAGGATAACCTGTGGAATATGCGAAGAAACCTTAAACAGGCTTGATGAGCTTAAGGCCTCACGACCTGTCGGGAAGTACGTAATGGTTGACCCCGAGGAACTAAAATATATTTTTGACTGCATGATTGAGGAAAACAAAGTTATCCCCTTTTATCATACGCTTGTAACAGGAGTATTAAAAGAACAGGGGAAAATTACACGTGTAATAACTGAAAGCAAATCAGGTACCCGTGAGTTTAAAGCAAAAGTGTTTATTGACGCTACCGGGGATTCTGACCTGGCCAAATTTGCCGATATTCCTTTTGATATGGAAACAAAAGAAAAAGCAATGCCTGTAACGCTCGGGTGCAGGGTTGGCGGCATAGATTTTGAAAAAGCAAACCAGCACAGGGAAGAAATAAAACAAGAACTAAAAAATCTCGGTATTTCAACAAAAATAGGGGGATGGCTGCGAACAACTCACAATAACGAGGCATGGTTTAATGTTTCCAATATAGAAAATATTGATATAACCAGCGCTGACGAGTTAACAAAAGCTGAAATAATTGGCCGCAGGCAGATACACCATATAATTAAAAAGCTGAAAGATAAAATCCCAGGATTTGAGGAAAGTTATTTAATAGATACCGCACCACAAATAGGCGTGCGTGACTCAAGAAGGATAAAAGGCGTTCACAGATTCACCCGGGATGATGTAAACAGGGAATTTGAAGACTCGATTGCCATAGCGCCCGACTACACCGGCTCAGGCAGTGGGGCTGTGCAGGTACCATATGGTTGTCTTGTTACAAAAGAATGCCAAAACGCAATTTTTGCGGGAAGGTGCATATCCATAGAGCATGAACTGCTGGATATGTTCCGGGAAATCCCCTGCTGTATGGCCACCGGACAGGCTGCCGGGGTTGCTGCTGCTTTAGCCGCAAGCAAAACCGGGAATATTTTAACTATAAATATAAAAGAAGTTCAGAAAATTCTTTATGACTCTTCTGTAACCGGATATTTACCGAACAAATACTGTTCATAATCTTGTACTGTCCATTTTTTAGGATACCATCCCCTGTCCTTACCCCTTTTAAGGGCAAGTTCATAAATAAAGGAATCCGATTTATCCCTATTGTTCCTATAATAAAATTTGTAATAGTCTTTAAAATAACGCACTAAACCGACTCCCCGTAACAAATAAGATAGTTTTTAATTATACTATAAATACACCAGGTGTAAATAACTTTTCTTATTTATGTTACAAATCTTAATTTAACTTTGATTTTTTATAGAATTATTGCCAAACAAATAATCCTTATAGTCATTTATTGTCCAGTCTTCGGGATACCAGCCCCTTGTTTGACCTCTTCTCAGAGCTAGTTCATACAAAGCTGCCTCGGATTTATTATTTAAATTACAAGATTTATAAATATATTTATAATTTTTCGCATTACTATACATAACGTTTACCCCCGGACTTTTATAATAACATATTATTTTTTGCAGAATCCCTTTTTTTACTATTTTTTAATAATATTAATAATAAAAATTTAAAAATCCATATCCTTATAATTCAAAGATTTTATGAATTCTAGGGCCTCTCCTTGAGTGCTAATATCACCTGAAATCTGTGCTTCTTTTAATGCTTTTAGTACCCTGCCTATCTGAGGACCTTTTGCTATACCTAAAATCCTTATAACGTCCTCGCCGCTGGCCAGCTTGGGCAGTGTTTTTACTTCTTCCTGCGCATCTTTATATTTTTCCAAAAGTTTATATATTCCGTTAGTGTTTCTTTCTACAATGTCCCGGGTTATTTCGGGTCCAAGCGCGCTTTTTCTGTCAGACAAAGCTAGTACAAGCAGTTCCGGCACATCATCGTTTATTTTCCTGAAAAACCGCATTATGGATTTTTCTGAAAGGTTTTCTATCCCTTCTCTTATTAATTGTGACGGATATAAGTGGTTCTTTACCAGCAGGCTAACATGCTTGATGTCTTTCTTGCTATATTTTAACCTCTTTAATACATCCACAACCATCTCGGAGCCAACATCTTCGTGCTTTATAAACCTGTGCCTGCCATTTTCGTCTATTGACCACGTTGATGGCTTACCTATATCATGAAGAAGAGCCGACAGCTTTAAAATCGCTATTTTCTCCGTCGGGACAGGAAAATCATTTATGTGATTTTCAACCTGCCTTATTGTTTCAATGGAATGGTCTATTAACCAGAGGTGGTGGTGTAGGTTAGGCGGCACATTTTTCTGTGGGATAAGCTCAGGGAAGATTTCAAATAAAATGCCTGTATTTTTCATTAAAACAAGATTTTTCGCCGCATTTTCCGAGGCCAAAAGCTTCATTAACTCAACATTTATTCTTTCCGCTGAAACATTGTTTATCAATTTACAGTGAGTATTAATTAATTCCAATGTCCGTTCTTCTATAATAAATCCAAACTGTGCCGCAAACCTAAACGCCCTTAGCAGCCTTAAAGGGTCATCAACAAAGTTTTTTTCCGCAATAGCCTTAATGAGTCCGTTTTTAATATCCTCACTGCCATTGAGCGGGTCTATAATTTCGTCCCCTTCCGGTTTTAATTCGCATGCTATCGCATTAATTGTATAATCTCTGTTTAAAAGGTCTGAATAAATGTCCTTCCCAACACACCCGGCAAAATCAAGGGTATTTATTTTATCGGGCAAAACCACACGGGCAATATCATGAATTTCATCGAGCAGCACAAATGTCCCGCCGAGCAGTTCCGCTGCTTTTTTTGCAAATTCTATAGCCGAAAAGCCTTTTACCGCATAATCCCTGTCGAAGCACTCCCTTTGCAACAAAATATCCCTTATATAGCCCCCTACGAGATAAAGTTCTGCGTCAGGCGGACATATACTTAGCAAATTTATATTAATTTCATCATTAAATTGCAGCATAATGATATTTTATATCAAGCAAATTTATGTTATAAACTTTCAGGACTTCTTGGCGCAAAGCTGATTATTGACCTCAACCCCAGGGCGAATGATGTTTCCCTGCTGCCCCCGTTGTTGATTATTATCTGGAAATCAGGCTGTAATGTGAGAAGTTCATTCAACACAAATTTATAAAAAACCTCTATGGCTGCTTCATTTTGAAGGGTATTCAAAGACTTATACCCCGGGCTTAAATCAGCTAACGCCAGTCCTAACCCGAATACATCTTCATCCCTTCCGGGGAATAATCCTTTATATGCACATCCCGCACCATAATACCTTGCGATTTCGTTCCTGTCCGACGGTGCCAAGCTAAACTGCCCCAACAAAGACAAACCCTGCTCATCAGTATTGTTTTCCCTGTATATCATCTGCTGGAATTCAGTATAGAAACCGTAATTGCTGTTCATTATTTCTGTGGTATTAGCGTTAACAGTATCGACATCGCCGGAATGCGACCAGTATCCGAAAATATAATTTCCGCCGTGTCCTTTTATTTCAGGTTTTAGCTCAGTTTGTAAGAGCGTTATGTATCCGCTCCTGCCTTCAAATGCTGTCCTGAAGCCGAGGTCATCTCCCCTGCCTCCTCCGTCATACAACCCCGCTTTAAAGCCAAGCCAGTCTGCTGGTGTTATTTCCCCCCAGGTGCCCATTGACTGGTCAGGATAGGACGGCATCGGGATATTTGGCATAAGGGTAAATGAAGAACCAAGATAGTCTTCCGCCATCTCGAGTATGGCAAATTCGCCGTTGGCATCGTGTTTACCACCAGCCAGTCTTAATTTTTCGCCAAATAACTTTTGCTCATACCAGAACTCGCCTAACTGTGTCCTCTCACCGGCTTCTATACTGCTGATTGTCTGGATATCGCCAAGCCGTTGTTCAGTCAGCCCTTTGCCGTATATTGTCTGCCCAAGGATGAAAGCAGTACCGCCTTTCCATAGCCCTAACTTTTCTGTATCAAGAGTTAACGACATATCAAGAAGGCTCATTGACTTGACCGCAGTCCTTGAATTTAGAAGCCCCCCGAAATTCATCAGAGTATCGTTTGTATTGGCAAATTCAACGCTGAATCCTCTTTCCGAAAGCCCTGTCTGGAATTGCCTTGTTTTTTCAAAAAATTCAATACCGCTTTTAAAAATGTTTTGTTTCTTTTCTTTTTCTTCAACTTTTGCTTTAAACCCCGGCTCCTCAAGTGTAAGGTATATTGGCGCAGCGTTATAGTTATCGTTTAATATATTTTCCTGAGCATCTGACTGGCTACTCATTAAAAGAAACAAGACAATATTAGTTAAAATCATTTTTTTTACAGGTTTCAAAATTTCTCCTCAACTGTTTTTAAACTAAAATTAATGAGAATTTTTCTCAATAACAAAATATAGTAAACTACAATATAATCCCAATGTCAAACAGGAGAAAAAATAGCATATCTAAAATTTTTTAAAAATATTCCTTATTAAATTTTTTCGGCTGAGCGAGCATAGCGAGCGAAGCCAAGAAAAAATAAAGGGTGGAGGGTGGGAAAAGATTTTTAAAAAATTTAAATCGAGTTTTTAAAAATACCCTTTATATGGCAGTTATGCAAATAAATTTAACGGCTTTCTTTGGCTTTCCTTTTTATTATCAGCCTGCGCCAGCAATCCCTCATTCAATGGCTCACTTCTATTTGGTTTTTGCCCTTTTTGCTCTAGCTGAGATTCAAAAGACAACCTTTCTGACCTTGCGCTGCCAGCCAGTGCCCTTGCTTTAAGAGCCGCACTATGTACCGCAATATCCGCGGCGGATAACTTCCCCGCATTGCCCCCCAGTCCGGCGGGGGCAACCGCGGCAAATGCTACTATTTCCGCATGTTTTTCAGCCTTGTCAATATCTGATAAAAGGTTTTTAAAACTTACTTTCGGCGGCATTTGTATCGGAACGTGCCCTCCCAGAGCGACCCGGTTTCCCAGCTGGTCACTGCCAAAAGTAATATTTATCCCACCGCCGTAAGACCCTGCCGCAGCTGCATGAGCCGCTTCATGGCTTTCCACATCAGCGGTCCTTGCGTCACTTTTTGCTTTTACCTTAGCAGCAAAAGCAATCTGTGCTTCGTTTGGTTTTTTAAGCTGTTCTCCAGAATTATAATTTATATGCGGATAATTTAATCTGCCATCTATAACCATTAAATTCCCCTTTAACTTAAACCTATGACCTTCCTTATTTTGATTATAAGCTTTATTATCATATATAACCAGGTATTAAGGGAAAATTAACACTTTAGCAATAAAAATTTACAATGGCAGGGTAAAATAAAAAGTCGTGCCCTCTCCTTTAGCCGTCTTAAACCATATTTCCCCGCCGTGCGCTTCAATAATCTGTTTTGCTATGTATAAACCAAGTCCTGTACCTATTTTGCGTTTTTTCAACGGATAACGCTGGAAAACTTCCGGAATAAGTTCTTCCGAAAGCCCTGTGCCGTTATCCTGGACTGATACCTGTATATTTCCATTAATCCCATGTGCGCAGATAATTACCGATGTACCTTCAGGGTTATGCTTTATAGCATTTGCTATTAAATTAACCAGTACCCTTCTGATTTCAATCCTGTCAACATTTATGGACGGCAAATTTTCCTGTATATTAAATAAAACATTACATTTGCGTTCATCAGCAAGATATTTTACTGACTGCGACGACTCTTCAATTATCTCCGACATTTTTTCAGCTGTTTTATTTAGTTCTGTTTTTCCTGACTCATAGTGATAAACAGCCATAAGGTTATCAATAAGGTTCAAAAGATTTCTGTTCGTAACATATATATCATCCAGGCATTGCCTGAACTGCTCTTCTTCAATTTCAACACCAGGAGTAAGCAAATACTCTAATGCTTTTTGCTCTGACAATATAGGACTTTTTAAATCGTGGGCCAGTGTGGCTATAAAAGTCTTCCTTGTTCTTTCCAGCTCTAACTTCTCTAACGAAGCAAGCGTAACAATCGATATTGTATCCATAATAATTTTAAAAAGATTTTTTTCTTCATCTGTCCACTCTTTTGGTTCCTTCCTTGCAATAACAGTTAACTCAATAACCTCTTCTTTCGTATGGTCCTCCAATTTTTTTGAAGTAGGATAGGACATTAATGAATATATTTCTTCACCCATTAAAATATCCTTTAACTGCTTATTCCCCACGTCAGTTTCAATATTATTTATTGCTATAATTTCATCGTTTCCGGGTATTATTTCCCTGGCCGGCTCTAAAGAAACAAAACTCTTCCCGGTAATACTTTCAGGGAGTTCACCTTTTGTTTCTCTTATATACCAGTTTAGAGAAGTGCCCGAAACATGAAAATGCAAAACTTTGTCTATATCTAAAATGCTTATTAACTGGTTAATCAGATATTTATCAATTTCTTCGTGAGAAGCAACTGCAGTTGCTTCAGATGTTATTTTCCTGACGGTCTTTTCCATAATAAGAGATGACTCAAGTTCCCTATTCAGGTAAATAATTTTTTCAACTAATTTAGACTGGTTTAATAATATTGCGCACTGATTAGCAATTGATTCTAAAAGTTTAGCTTCTTCTTTAGTAAAATCTCTCTGCCCACTTGTCATCGCTACTGATATCAATCCCAGAGGTTTCCCCGCGTAAATTAAAGGGGCTATCATAAAAGATTTAGACTGGACTTTCTCAATCAAATTTGCTGCGGTTTCCGGCAACTCCAGAATGCTGGAGTCATTTACTACAAGGACTCTGTTTTCTTTAAAAACTATATTGGTAAAAACATCTGTTTCTTCCTGCTTAACCTGCATTCCCGCCGGGTTAATTACTTCCAGAGAAGATATATAGACGGCTGATTCTTTTATTGGTAAAAACCTGTTTTTATCTGCATCATATTCAACAATCACACACCGCTCAACATCGAATATCTTTCCTGTATTAATTACAATTTTGTTTATTGTTTCTTCCGCGGTTTTCGACTCTATAACGCTGATTATAATATCCCTTAATTTTTTGTCCCTGTTTATCAAAGAATTTAAACTAAAAACCATTTCATTCATCGAGTCGGAAAGGTCTTTTAATTCATCATTTGTTTTAATCTCTGTTTTTACATTTAAATTCCCTTCTGATATTTCATTTGCTTTTTGCTGAAGGTGCTTTACTGAATCAATAACAGAATATGCAAGACAGGAAAATACATATAACAAAGCCAAAAGTATAGCCAGCGGTATTAGTATTACTAACAGTCTTTTCTTTTCCAGGTCATCAATTCTTTCAATTAACAAATCGTCCATAATAATAATATTTAATTCAAGAAAATTAAAAGCTGACCTTAAAACACCTGCAGAGAGCCCCAAAAATTCTTCAGGGTCTAATTTAAGTTGTTCAGCATCGATTATTCTGTTCCGTGTAATATCTATAAATTCTTTCGTTGCGTTATTAAGTACCAGAAGAAAACCATTTATTGGTTCTCGTAATATTTTTTTATTTTTAATTACCCTTAAAGTATTTGTATTTATTCTTTTGAGTCCCTTTTCAACAATGCCTATCTGGACATTAATCCTTTTTTTTTCATCGGGACTTAATTTCTTTTTTGCTGCAACGCCCGACCCGAGGCCGCCTATTATGCATATTTCATTTGTAAATATTGGGATATCCTTCACAATTAATCTGGACAGATAATATTTATCTATACCATTAGAGTACATAATGTTTGAATTATCGCCAATTTGATTTATTAATGCGAGGATATATTGAACCAACCGCACATGGGCATTAAAATTTTCCTCCGGGCTTAAATCAAACATTTGTGAGGATAGTGCATTCCATTCACGTTTTATTTCCCGCAAAGGCCCATCAATATCAAAAATATTATTATATCTTATGTTTAGCCTTTCTATCCCGGAAATTTCATAAGAAATTTCGTTGCTTCTTTGAACTATTCTTTTTTTTAAACTGACATCCCCTAATAAATACCCTCTGGCAACCCCCCTGTTTTGCTCTAATTCGTTCAAAAGTTTACTGTATTCTTCTATAAACAAAAGCCCGACTCGTTCTGTCCGGACAGAATTTATCTCCTGATTTATCCGACTTATATTAGAAAATATAAAAATCAGAATAACTATAAAAATAAAAAACCCGATTACCCCGAACTTTTGTGGGTATTTAAGCAAATTTACTAAAGCTATTCCTGGCGCTAACAAACTTTTCATTAATACATATATAAATATTACTGCATTACTTCATTAAAATCTTTTTTTACTTAAAAAGAAGTCCACAAACGGGTAGTTATGTATTACAAAAAAATTTTTGAAGCTAACTAGCAATTTTTATAATTAAATTGTTTTTATAAAAATACAGAGGTAAAGGTATATATTTATATTTTTTTAGATAAGGTATTTAGAGAGAAAGGGGAAAGAGTTATGAGCGATTCATTGATGAGTCCATTTTTTCGGAACGAAGGTGTTCCTTTTAAAGAAGGACAAAGCTATGCTTCCAAAGGTTGGAAGCGTGCTGGCTTACATAAACCCGCTACATATTCCGATGGCAAGACTCCAGTTACAACCTGGCAATGGAGTACTTGGGAACCAGGTAATATGAGAAATGGCGATAAATACACAGGGCAACCAACAAGTACAAAATGTCCGGAAACACCGCCGAGTAGATCAGCACCGCCAAGCAAACCAACAGACAGGCCGTCCGGTACACTTTCAAAAGATATAATATCTAATAACGAAGGAATGGAATTTATAAATATAAAAAAGGGCGATACACTATCCAAACTATTACAAAAAGAAAAAATCAGAGGCCGTTTTGAAGACCATTACGGCAAGGGTTTAAGTACTCGAGAGCTGCTGGATAAATATTCGCAGGAGACCGGTCACAATGTCGACCAGATAAAAGCAGGACAAAAATTAATGCTTCCGGGCGCAAATGTGTTCGATTCAAAAGAAACATTAAAACCCAATCAGGGTCACCATTTCAAAAAACAAAAAGAAACAGCGTCAGCAGCAAAAGAAAAGGCTGACCCAAAACAAACAAATCCATTTAAAAAGTTTAAAGCTCCTGAACTTGATACAACGTTAAAATGGAATAAAGATTTAATGGCACAATGGAGCCCTACTTTAACGGAATCAACTCCAGAACCAATACCGGGCAGCAGGGCATCAGATTACACAAGTGATGCGTTTAAAGAGTGGACAAAAACACCGGGCAGCAGGGTATCAGATTATACAGGTGACGCATTTAAAGACTGGGTGGCATCAGCCGTACCAGCAACCGCAGAAACAAAACCTCAACCACCAATCATACAAGCATAATAGTTTGATATTTAATATTAAAAACAGGACGGTATATAACCGCCCTGTTTTTTTGTTATAAAATCATTGAATGAATAATGACTTAAAATACTGGCTCGGCTTCTCAAAGCTATACTCTATCGGCACTATCCAACTGAAAAAAATGCTGGCACATTTTAACAGCATAGAAGAATGTTGGCATGCCACAGCCGGTGATCTGCTGGAAATAGAGGGATTCCGCTCATCCACCATAAAAAAATTTATTGAAGAAAAAAAATCTATTCAAAGCCTCGATAAACTCGAGGAAGAAATAATAAAAAAAGACATAAAAGTCCTGACTCTGGATGACGAGAACTATCCCTACTACTTAAAACAAATCTATGACCCGCCA
>CAZLCO010000017.1:0-13325 GCA_964558005.1 uncultured Gammaproteobacteria bacterium
ACAGACATAACAATTATAAGTGGCATGGCACTGGGCGTGGATTCCTGTGCGCATAACGCCGCTCTCAACGCAAAGCTGCAAACTATAGCGGTCATAGCATCCGGGTTTGACCATATATACCCGGCAACTAACAAAAAATTATTTGAAAAAATTACCTCAGGCAACGGCGCTGTGATTACGGAATACTTCCCTGACACCTCACCGCTGCCTATGAGATTCCCGAGAAGAAACCGGATAATCAGCGGACTTTCACAGGGAACATTAGTGGCAGAAGCTGGTCTAAAAAGTGGGGCATTAATTACCGCTAATTTATGCCTCGAACAAAACCGCGAACTGCTTTGTATTCCCGGAAATGTTACAAATCCTAATTCAGAGGGAATATGTAAGTTAATAAAAGAGGGAGCATCGGTAATTACAAAAGCCGGGGATATATTAGAAGCATTAAGCTGGGAAAGTACAAAACAAAACATAAAATTAAAAGATGAAAATAAAGTTGAACTTAAATTACTTGACAAGGAACAAAAAATATACGAAATTTTAAATTTGAGGGGTGGCGAGTTTGCAACATTTGATGAACTGGTCGAAGAATCCAAAATCGGAACTGATGAATTAATGACAACCCTTACAACTATGGAGTTAAGCGGGCTTATTACACAACTGCCCGGACAGAAATTTATAAAGAACATAAATTAATGGCAAAAACAGTAAAAAAAGCAGAAAAAACAACACAAAAAAAATCACTTGTTATAGTCGAGTCGCCGGCTAAGGCCAAGACAATAAACAAAATACTTGGCAACTCATATACAATAAAAGCCTCTGTCGGCCATATAAGGGATTTGCCGCAAAAATCCTTCGGGGTTGATGTTGATAATAACTTTGAACCCCAGTATGAAATACTTGAAAAAAAGCAAAAAGTAGTTGATGAGCTTAATCAGGCAGCGAGAAACAGCGACGAAATTTTCCTCGCACCTGACCCTGACCGGGAAGGAGAGGCAATAGCCTGGCATATTTCTCATATTTTAGGCAAATCAAAGAAAAAAATTTACAGGATAGAATTCAACGAAATTACAAAAACAGCCATACAGGAAGCTGTTAAAAACCCCCGCCCGATTGACATGAACCGCGTAAACGCCCAGCAGGCAAGAAGGATTCTCGACAGGCTCGTCGGATACAAATTAAGCCCGCTGCTCTGGAAAAAAGTAGGCAAAGGCCTTTCCGCCGGACGAGTACAAAGCGTTGCCGTGCGTATTATCTGCGACAGGGAAGATGAAATCGAAGCATTCGTACCGCAGGAATACTGGAAAATCAATACTGATTTATCAAAAGCAAAGTCATCAGCATCTTTTAATGCGGAACTATCTAAAATAGACGGCCAAAAAGCGGAAGTTAATAATGAAAAAGATGCAACAGAAATTGTAGATACTCTGAATAAATCCGATTTCAAAGTCGCAAAAGTAACTACAAGAAGCTCACAGAGAAAACCGCAACCACCGTTTATCACCAGTACACTCCAAAGAGAATCGAGCAACAAACTGGGTTACTCCGTAAAAAGAACAATGCAGCTCGCCCAGAACCTTTATGAAGGCCTGGAACTAGGCACAGACGGCCACGTCGGACTTATTACATATATGAGGACTGACAGCACACGTATTTCAGATGAAGCAAAGGATGCGGCCAAAGAATACATAACAAAACATTTTGGAGAAAAATATTACCCTGAAGAACCTCGTGTGTACGCAAAAAAAAAGAAAAATGTACAGGACGCCCACGAAGCTATCCGTCCCACTTATATAGACAAAACACCGGAGTCAATCAGGCAGTATCTTTCGCCTGAACAGTTCAAGCTTTATAAACTTATATGGTCAAGGTTCATTGCCAGCCAGATGCAAAGCGCCGATGTACAGACTGTTTCGGTTGAGATTGAAGCTGACAAGTACACTCTCCGTTCAAGCAGCAGCAAGGTCACGTTTGACGGCTTTTTAATTGTTTATGATGACCGGGAAGAAGAAGTCAAAAACAATGTTATACCTGAACTTAAAAAAGATGATGTCTTAAAATTAATCAAGGTCAATTCTTCGCAGCACTTTACACAGCCGCCGCCAAGATACTCGGAAGCAACCCTGGTAAAAGCCCTTGAAGAACTCGGCGTAGGCAGACCAAGCACCTATGCCCCGACAATAAGCACTATTCAGGACAGGGGATATGTGATTAAAGAAGAAAAATCACTTGTACCCACTGCCCTGGGCCGGACTGTAAACGGTCTGCTCATAAAGCATTTCCCGGATATAGTTGATTCAGCGTTTACCGCCACAATGGAAGAAAACCTCGACAACGTGGAATCCGATAAAACAGACTGGCGTTCCGTACTGGGTGAGTTTTACGGCCCATTTATCACTGTGCTGGAAAAAGCGCAAAATGAAATGGAAAAAGTCCAGATATTAACCGAACATGAATGCCCGGAATGCGGTAAACCAATGGCGCTCAAGACAAGCCGATGGGGCAGCCAGTTTCTCGGATGTTCAGGATACCCGGAATGCAAGACCTCACGGCCACTTTCAAAAGATATGAAACCGGTCGAAGAAGACAGGCCCGCAGATGAAAAATGCGAAAAATGCGGCTCTGACATGGTTATAAAACACGGCCCATACGGCGAATACATCGCCTGCACAAATGAAGACTGCAAGCACAGAAAGAAATTCATAAAGAAAACCGGCATAAAATGTCCACAAAAAGGGTGTGACGGAGAACTCATACAAAGAAAATCCCGCTACGGCAAATTCTTTTATGGTTGCAGCAAATATCCGGACTGTAATTTTGCAGTCTGGAATGAACCAAACGGGGGCAAATGCCCGGAATGCGGCTCTCTGCTGGTCAACAAATACCTGAAAAAAGGGAATAAAGTAGCTTGTTCCAAAAAGGAATGTACGTTTGAAAAGCCAATGGAAGAGGATTCAAATGCTTAAACTGGGATTAATCGGATATCCACTAGGGCATTCATTGTCACCGACAATGCAAAAGGCAGCTATGAAAGAATTAGGTATTGAAGGTGATTATGTGCTTCTTGGAACACCCCCTGAAAAGCTTGATACAATGATTAATTTCATCAAAAAAAGCGGTTTCAAGGGGTTTAATGTAACTATTCCCCATAAAGTTTCGATAATCAAATACCTTGACGAAGTTGACAAGCTGGCTGTTAAGGTAGGAGCTGTAAACACTGTAGTTATTGAAGATAACGGCAGATGGATAGGCCATAATACTGATGTATATGGCTTTATGGCCGCCTTGCCAGATACATTAAGGCTTAAACTTAAAAATAAAAAAGCTGTAATTCTTGGTTCCGGCGGCGCAGCAAGAGCCGTTGTCATTGGTCTGGCCGAATTAAAAATTAATGAAATTGAAATACTTACTTTAGAAAGAGAAATCGAAAACGCCTACGAAATAGAACAAAATTTAAATCAGAATTATTCCAAAATAAGTACAAAATGTTCTGCCCTAAAAGATAATATTGACCTGTCTGATGCGTCCATAATCGTGAATGCCACCCCCGTAGGAATGCAAGGCAAACTGGAAGGGCGATCCCCTCTCAGCCTTTATTCTATCGACTCCTTAGACAAACATGCCTTTATTTATGACCTTGTTTATAAACCCAAAAACACAAAACTAATGACAATGTCACAGGCTAAAGGGCTGAAAACAATGGGGGGGTTGGATATGCTTGTACTACAGGGAGCAAGAGCTTTCCAATTGTGGACTTTACTTGAACCCCCTATAGAAGTCATGCACTCATCTATTTACAATTTATGATAAAATTTTTTTATGAAATTAATTAATGTAATAAATCTATATATTGGTTACATAACTATGACTAATAAACCAATCACAGAGGAAATAAATGCTTAAACTGGGATTAATAGGATACCCTCTTACTAATTCTCTTTTATCAGTAATTCATAAAATTGCAATAAAAGAATCAGGCATTGAAGGTGATTATGCAATGCTCGGAACTAAGCCTGAAAAGCTTGATACAATGCTTAATTTTATTAAAAAGAGCGGTTTCAGAGGGTTTAATGTAACTACTCCCCACAAAGTATCAATATTAAACTACCTTGACGAAATTGACAAACTGGCTGTTAAGGTAGGCACTGTAAACACAGTAGTAATAGAAAATAACGGCAGATGGGCAGGCCATAATACTGATGTATACGGTTTTATGAAGGCCATTCCTCCCGGTGCCATAATGCACTTTAAAGGCAAAAAAGCCGCAGTAATCGGTGCAGGCGATGCAACAAAAGCAGTAACAGTCGGCATGGCAGAAATGGGGATAAGTGAAATACATTTTATTGTAGCAGAATTTGATGTTAATACAGCTTTTGAAATTGGACAATCACTTTGTAAAAATTATCCGCTAGTCAAAACACACTGTTCCATCCTTAAAGAAAATACTGACCTATCAGGTATTTCCCTTGTAGTCAATGCAACCCCGGTTGGTATGGAAGGAATGAAAGGTTTATTGGAAGGTATTTCTCCTTTAAGCGAATTTTCTATAGATTCTTTAAATGATGATACCCTTGTTTACGACTTAATTTACAGGCCAAGAGGCACAGAATTATTAAAATTGGCTGATAAAAAAGGACTAGAAACACTTGAAGGCCTTGAGATGCTTGTGCAACAAGGAGCAAGATCATTTAATCTATGGACAGGCAAAGATGCACCTGTTGAAAAGATGCGTTCATCTATCATCAATCTGTGATAAAATTCTTTTCATGAAATTAATTCACATCGCAGATTTACATATTGGCTATCGCTCATATAATAAAGTCACGCCCAAAGGACTTAATGTCCGTGAAAGAGACCTCATAAGGGCTTTTAAAGAAACCCTGGACAGGACTGCCGCCATTAACCCCGAGCTGGTTATAATGGCCGGTGATATTTTCCACAGGCCGCGCCCCGGAAACACCAGCATTTACCTTACAATAAAACTGCTGCACGAGTTCCGGAAAACCTGTTCTTCTCCTATAATAATGGTTTCCGGCAACCACGAAGCCTCTAAATCCCTCGAAAATGAAAGCATTTTAAAAGTCATAGAAGCTACCGTACCGGGCGTTAAAGTTATTGACCGGCAAATCGAGCAGTTCACTATAGAAGACCTCGGTATAAACATACTCGGAATACCGTACAATGCCCTGAGCGACTTTGAAAAGACCAATATTACACCTGACAGCAATTACAAATATAATATTCTTGCGATTCACGGATCTTATCAAAGCATAAAATGTCCGGAACTCGACACGCACGGACAGTCCTGTCTTATCAGCGCGGAAAACATAAATCAGGCAAAATGGAATTATGTTGCGCTCGGGCACTATCATAAATACACAAAACTTGCTGAAAACACATACTATTCCGGCGCAATCGAGCGCACAAGCTCAAACATATGGCAGGAAGCCAACGACCCCAAAGGTTTTATCGAATACAATCTGGAAACAGGCCAGCACAGGTTCCATCCGCTCGAATCACTCCGAAAAGTTGTTGATCTAAAAAGAATAAACGCTAATAACCTTACAGCGGAAGAGATTAACGCATTAATCGATGCTGAAATGTCTAAAATACCCGATCTAGAAGAAACGATTGTCAGGTTAACGCTTGAGGATATTGATTCTTTGACTATGAGGAATCTTGATTACAGAAAAATCGGCTCTTATCGGAAAAGAGCGCTGCATTTCAGGCTTAACATTATAAAAAAGGACTATTCAGGCTCTAAAAATACTGATGATAATATTAATAAAGAACAAAAAAGTCTTTTTGAGCAGCTGGAAGAGGAGTTAAAAGAGTTTGAAACCGTGCCGGGTATTGATAGGGATAAGTTCAGTGAATTAGCAAAGAGTTATATGTATGAATAAAATCAGGGAATTTGTAAGAAAAAAAAGACAAAGCGGCGAGGATATAAAAATTCCACGTATAACCCGTGAAAACGAAGACTTTAGCAATGTAAGGGATATAACCGAAAAATTCAACGCTGAAATCCTTGAGCACAAAGGCATTTTAAACACCAAACAGGTCGAAATCAACACTGACAAATCAGGGTTTTCATATTTTCTGGACGGCATAGAGAGAAAGAAAATACTGTTTTATTATCGCTCAATCCCCTGCATATACGGTTATGTAGCCGCAGCCATAATGGGCAGGACAGACAGGAAAATGCATTCTGTCGGGCTGGAAAAATCAAGGGAAAAATTATACCTGCCGGAAAAATATTTCCCGGAAGACGTTGGAATAGAAACAAAAGATATCGACAAAGAAGAACCAATGCTTCCGGACCAGTATATTTACGAAGCGCACAAGGAAATCCAGAAAGTCCGTGGCGAAATAGAAAGAGGCCTCGCACGGGAATGGATTAAGCAAAAACATGATGACGGCTGGCTTTTCGTTGACGGCAGGCTGGAAAAACTGAGCAAGGAAATATCTTCAAACGCCAACATGGTCGGCATAATCAAATCGCATCAGGCCTGCTACTTTGACTATGATTATCAGTATCAGATTTACTCAATGAAGAAAGGCGAACGCTCAAGCTTATTCCGGCCAGAAGACGGCAGAGGCAACAAAGAGAACGTTTTTAGCTGGTACCTGCGCCTTCACTACGACAACAGATACGGCACAAACGACTTTGGACTAATAAGAGTGGAAGTCCCTGCCGAACAGGAGTTTATTGATAAGGCCGACCTGATTAGCAGCTGGATACTTTTAGAAACCAAGCCGGTAGCATTCCCCGCATCCCGCTGGGACAGAATGATTTACCCGATAAAATACTGCGAGGACTACCTAAAAAGCAAGGCCCCAAGCTATACGAGGCTGTCATTGTAATGAAAATAGCCTTTGTTATAAGGATGTACCAGGAAAAAAATTTCCATGGCGGCGGAGAAAAACTTTTTTACAACCTCATAAAGCGGCTCGAAAACGATGGGCATGAAGTACATATTTATTGCAGCGAAAATCACACTGAAAAAGATAATGTAAGAATAATAAATGAAAACTATGACCACAATGACCCTGTTTCAATGGAAAAATTTTACGACAAAGCCAGTGAAATTATTAAAAATAAAGGATATGACCTTGTTATTTCAGAAAACATAACTCCCCCAATAGGCATGACATTTTTACAGGGACACTCTTTGATTAATCGCCTGAAAAAAAACAAGAACCCGCTTGAAGCGTTTTTTTATAATTTCAGAAAAATCAAAAAACAGCGTATTAAGTATCAGGAAAAATGGATTAAACAGGGATACACAAGGATTTTTGCAGTATCAGAATTACTAAAACAGGATATAGTAGAGAACTTCACCGTATCGCCTGATAAAATTTCTGTTATTTATCCGGGCGTGGACCTACCGGAAAACCCTCCGCCCTCCCCTCAGAATAACGAAATAACTTTTGGCCTGCTTGCCCCGGGTTTTAAAATAAAGGGCGGTTTTGTATTCCTGAAAGCGCTGTCAATACTAAAGAAGAAAGGCTATGATTTTAAAGCAAAGATTGTTTACCCCAAACACAGGAAAAACCTCTGGGTAAACCTGCTTGTCAGGCTGTACAACATAAAACACAATGTCGAGTTTCTTGATTACCAAAAGGACATAGCAAGTTTTTACAGATCAATCGACTGCCTTGTTGTACCGTCGCTGGAAGACACATTTAACCTGGCGGCGCTGGAAGCCATGGCGCACTGCCGCCCTGTGATAATCAGCAACCACGCCGGGGCATGCGAAATAATTAAAGAAGGCGAAAACGGTTTTGTGTTTAATGGTAACATCAATCAATTATTTAAAAAATTAGCTTATTTCCTTGACGTAAAACCGGATTTAACTGCTAACGCCCGCAAAACAGCGGAAGAGTATAGCTGGAACAGGTTTTATACTTATACCAAATTGCAATTTATAAAATAAAATAGCAAAAAACGTCATGCTGAACTTGTTTCAGCATCTTTCCAACTATCGCTTAAATGCATTAAACCCAAATCGGATAGACCCTGAAATATAAAGATGTGCGTTAGCACTTCAGGGTGACGGGGCGTACAAAATCCCACACCCATGCAACAATAGAACATTGCAAACCCCCCGAACATATGGTATAATTGAATTAGTAATAAATATAAAAATTCTCTTTTAAACTTACATATCTTGGGGCTGAAAAGTTTTGAAAATCAGAAATAAAAAAATAAAAAAATACAGATTTTTTAAAAATCTGTTTCATTTTGTCTCATTTTGTCTCATTTCTTAATAATTTTTCGGATAATCAGAAATTACGACGGTGACCCTACCGCCTCTCATCCCGGACTATCCGCCCGTCAACTATCTCGATAGTCCTGTCAGCACTCTGCGCCAAATCCCGCTCATGCGTTACGATAATGAACGTCATTCCCTCTTCCCGGTTGATTTTACGGAATAGGTTGTATATTTCCATGCTGGTCTTCTGATCGAGTGCGCCTGTTGGCTCGTCCGCAAAAACCACAGACGGCTGATTCATCAGCGCACGGGCAATAGCTACCCGCTGATTTTGCCCGCCGGATAGCTCTTTGGGGCGGCTCCTGAACTTATCGCCCAGCCCCATTGTAACAAGCAGGTCTTTAGCCCTTTGTTCCCTGCTCCTGTCTTTCTTCCTTGAGATATAGGAAGGCATTAATACGTTCTCCACTGCGGTGAATTCCGGCAGCAGCAGATGTGCCTGGAATATAAAGCCAATTTCCCGGTTTCTGAATTCTGCCTTATTCTTTTCAGTCCACTTTGAAGTTTCCTGACCTAAGTAATAAAGATTCCCGGAAGTCGGCGTATCAAGAAGGCCCAGCACGTTCATCATGGTACTTTTGCCGGAGCCGCTTGGCCCGACTATGGCAAGAAATTCCCCCCTGCATATGGTGAGATTAATGTCTATCAGAGCACGCACAGGCTGCGCACCAGTGTATGTTTTGTCTATGTTCTCGAGTTTGAGGAGTGTTCTTTCAGAAATACTAGGCATTTATCGCCTCCACAGGGTTGAGTTTTGCGGCCTGGTAGGAGGGGATAACGCTTGCGAGTATGCTTGTGAAAAGCGAATAAAAGAACGCCAGCGCCGCATACTGCTTGCTGATTTTGAACTCCGGGACTTCCGTGCTTAAAAATGTTTGCCCCGCCGATTCAATGATGCCCGCATACCATATCAGCAGCAACTTTGATATTATTATCCCGACAACATAAGCTATTAAGCTAAGAACAACCGCTTGTATAACGAATAGCGACATTACAGAGGCGTTCTTTGCGCCCATTGATTTTAAAATCCCAATTTCTTTTGATTTGGAAGCTATGAGCATTATAAAAACGCTGGTGATGCTTGATGCAGCTGAAAAAATTATGAGGAAGTTAATAAACAGGATAATCAGCCGGAACCTGCTTATCTGGTCGAGTATCTGCTTGTTCTCAGTCATCCAGCTTTCCACATCAAGTCCGGTTTTTGCTCTCAGCTCCCGTGCTATATTTTCAGCTTCATAGATATCCTTAACTTTAATACCTATACCATTTACGTCGTTGCCCAGCTCAAATACCTGTTGGGCTGACTTTAAACTCACATAAACCTTAAACTCGTCATTTGCCCGCAAGCCTGTTGAGAAAATGCCTGTTACTTTAAGGTTTTTAGATGTTCCCCTTGGCCCGGTAATTGTAACCCTGTCCCCCAGACCGGCGTTCAGTTTTTCCGCCAGCGTTACCCCGAGCACTATGTCATTTATACCGAGATTTCTTATTTGCCCTTTTATTATATCTTCTTCAATATTGACAACCTTGATTTCCTGCTCCGGGATAATCCCCCTGATTTGCGCACCTCTTTCCTCTGCGCCCCTGATCACAAATCCCTGCTGTTCCACATACGGTGCCATAGATTCAATTTGCTCAACATTTTCGATTTTTTTCATTATCTCCTTGTAGGTTTTTATATCTCTTTTTCTGGTGAGTACCTGGTCTTCAAGCAGGAGTTCCCTGTCCGGGAAAAATTGTTCAAATGTCGGCACATTACGCTCAAATTTGTCGAGTTCTTTTGTAATTGTAATATTGGGGGCACTTTTTACTGACTTATCAATTAAGTCTTGAAAAAATGACAGGTTAATAGACGGAATCCACACAATAAGCGCAACCCCGATGCTCATGGCAGTGGCAATAATAATCGACTGCCGCAGGTTCGAGGTTATATAGCGGAACGCCATAAACAGTTCGTAGAATTTCATTTTTCAATGAACCCTTTGAACTTTATCTTCATGCCATGTTTTAACCTGCCGGTATCAGTGCGTTTGATTATAACATCACCTTCCTTTAACCCCTCTTCTACGAGTATTCTATTGTTATCAAAACTGACAGCTTCGATTTCTACTTTTTCAGCAAAAGACCCTTTCAGCTTGAATACGAACATCCTGTTATTTTCTTCCCTGATAAAGTCCGCCGGGATTATGATTACATCATCAACCTTATTAAGGATTATATTTGAGTCAAAAGTCATGCCCACGAGCACCTGCACATTTTCTTCTTCTGGCTTTGTTATTCTTGCTTCAAACGTTCCGGTGAGTGGATTCACTTCCCTTGTAACAAGATAAACCTCCTGATTGAATACTTTTTCTGGATATGCATCAAAAATAACAAGAGCTGTCTGCCCTGTCCTGACTAAATCAATTTCATTTTCCTCTACTTCTGCTCTGAGATAGATGTCTTCCGGCGCCACCAGTCTATAGGCCGGCTGCTGCGGGGAAACAACCGAGCCTGTGCTAACAAATTTATCCGTAATATATCCTGAAACCGGTGCCCTTATAATATGGTCTTCCAGCCTTGATTTTGCTGCTGAAAGCTCGGCCTGTGAGGCTTCTATCTGTCGTATATTTTCCTGTATTTGTTCTGCGAGCCTTTTAGTCCTGAGCTGTCTTTCTTCTACCTCTCTCTTGCTTACTGCGCCTACTCCAAATAATTCTTCATATCTTTCTTCATCAAGGTTAGCATCTTCGTATTCAAGTTTGGTCTTTCTAAGCTGGAATTTCATCTGGCTTAATCTCGCCATAGCCGCTTTTACATCACTAACAGCTTCGTCATTATCAAGTGTTGCCAAAATTTGCCCTTTTTCGACGAAATCATTTGTACCGACATAGAGCTTTTCAATAATCCCTGTTATTTCTGTTGTTACATCAATATCTTCTGAAGATACAACAGTTCCGGTTACTGTAACCGCTTTTACCGCATCTTTTCGCTCGACTTCAAGCCCAACTGTTTCAGTCCCGCAAAAAAAATACCATACATATATAGCGGCAATAATTATAAAAGTAATGATTACAAAGATTTTTATTTTTAAACTCATAAATGTATTTTATTATATGAATGATATAATCTTTTACATACAACAGGCTATCAGAAGGGATGGGAAAAATGCGTCCAAGCTTTGAGGAATATTTCATGGGACTTGCCAGACAGGCCGCAATAAGGTCTAACTGCATACGTGCACAGGTTGGAGCAGTTGTGGTTGATTCCAACAACAAAATAAAATCAACAGGCTATAACGGCACGCCATGCGGCGTTGAATCCTGCATGGAAAGAGGCACCTGCTACAGACAGGATAATAATATTCCATCAGGCACTATGTACGAGACCTGCCGGTCTATCCATGCTGAAATGAACGCCATAATACAGGCAGGCGAAGGACTATGCAGAGACGGCTCTATTTATGTATATGGACATAACCAGGTGTGTATAATGTGCAAACGGTTTATTATCCAGGCAGGCATAAAAAATATTTACCTTAAAAAAGATGACAATTCTTCTATCATACACTGCGATATAGAGGAATTTATAAAAGAACTGAATAGCTACTCTAAAGTGTAATCAACAAATACAATATTAGTAAACCGGGTAAGTGACATTAAACTAATTTATTTATATTATACTTACCTAATCATGAGAATATTTTATAAAAATAAAATTTTATATTTATTATTATTTAAGCAGACTATTAATATAAAGAAGAGATTATAGAAGGAGAAAGCGGTAAAGTATGAATAAGGTCATGGTTGCGGATTTTGTTGAAAAATCTTCATTATACGTTTATGAAAATGATGACTTGTTAAAAGTTATTGAATCTATGAAAAAATTCAATATTGACAACATTTCTGTAGTCAATGAAAATTATTCCCTTATTTGCCAGTTAAAAAAGCAAACTATTAAAGACTATATAAAAACCAACTTTTTTGTATTTGGAAATATTATTCATTTCTTAAAAAATATAAAAGTTAAAGATATAATACAGAAAAACACAATGCCCCTGGTTTTTTATCCTGAAACTAAGGCAGAACAGGCATTTTCTGTTATGAAATATTTAAATAACAAGTGTGCGCCTGTAGTGGAAACACCTCTGGATAAAAAAGTTATTGGTTTTATTTGGCTTAATAATAATCAAAATAAATCAAAAAACAACTAGACTGTTATTTAAAAACTTTTCTTTTTTTTGTACTATTTAAAAATGCAAAGTTATTTATTAATAGCATTAGGTGGTGCAATAGGCGCTGTTTTAAGGTTTTTAGTGTCCAGCATTACAGTAAAACTTACAGGCATTATGTATCCTTGGGGCACTATAGCCGTAAACCTAATTGGATGCTTTTTAATAGGACTAATATGGGGAGCTATGGAAAATCTCGAAGTTGAAAACAATATCAAGTTATTTGTTTTCACCGGTTTATTAGGCGCATTCACCACGTTTTCAACTTTTGCGATAGAAAATTTCTATCTTTTGAGAAATGGCGATTTGACTATGCTTGCCCTCAACATTTCAATAAGCAATATAGCCGGTATTTTTCTGGTTTTTGCAGGGTTTTATGTTTCTAAACTACTTGCTTATAAATGTTGATTGTGTTAACTATATGAACAATACACTCATATAAGGAGAAAATATTTATATGTTAAAACTGCGTTTAAAAAGAATAGGAGCAAAAAGAAATCCTATATATAGAATTATCGTAATTGACAGTCGCGAAAAAAGAGAAGGACGTGCACTCGAAGAACTAGGGTTTTACAATCCCAAAAGGAAGGAATTAAAATTTGACAAGGCAAAAGCTCTTGAATGGGTTAAAAAAGGTGCTCAACCAACAGAAACAGCACAATATTTAATTAATAACTGCGATGAGGCCGGAAGTCTTATAAAGAAAGAAACAGAAACTCAAAAAATCTCCAAAAAAGCTAAAGCTAAAGCCGAAGTTGAAGCTAAAGCAAAAGAAGAAGCTAAGGCAAAAGCAGAGGAAGAAGCCCAAAAAGCAGAAGAACCTAAAACTGAAGAACCTAAAG
>CAZLCO010000017.1:13425-43318 GCA_964558005.1 uncultured Gammaproteobacteria bacterium
CAGAAGAACCTAAAGCAGAAGAACCTAAAGCAGAAGAACCTAAAGCAGAAGAACCTAAAGCAGAAGAACCAAAAGCAGAGGAACCAAAAGCTGAAGAACCTAAAGCAGAAGAACCTAAAGCTGAAGAACCAAAAGCTGAAGAACCAAAAGCAGAGGAAGAACCTAAAACTGAAGAACCAAAAGCAGAAGAACCAAAGGCAGAGGAAGCACTTGCTGAAGAGCCCAAAGCTGAAGAAGAGCCTGCTGAAAAAGAAGAAACAGCAAAAGTTGAGTAAAATAAATTTATTTATAAATCTAAAAAACCGGGTGAATTTTCACCCGGTTTTTTAATTCTTATATTTTATCTTAAGGTTAACTGCTGACTCGGCATTAATAAATTATCAACAACGTGTATAATGCCATTTTTTGTATAAATTGTCTGCACAACGTTAACATTATCGAGCCTTACGGTATTACATCCCGGACAAACAGTAAGACACCTGCCCTCTTTGGTTTTGACAGCACCTGCCGATGCAAGCTGATCACCTGAAACACGACTGTCAACAATATGATAGCGCATTGTCCTGTTTAGCTGGCATTTGTTTTCCACGCTGGCGAGCTCTTGTATTACATTAGGCGGCAAACTGGCCAGGGCAATGTCAGACGGAGCAAACACTGTATATGGGCCTTTTCCCTTTAATACCTTGTTCATATTTGCCCGTTCCAGCAGGTCGGAAAAAGTACAAAACTGGCCTGAATAATAAAGTGTGTCAGCGATGTTCATGTTACTGTTTTGAGTCATTACAGCCTCTGCCTTAATAGAATACCCAAATAAAACAGCTGCTGAAATAAGAAGAACAATAAATATTTTCTTCATTTCCCCTCCTTTTTTAAAGTTTAAATATTAATATTATTCATCACAATATTTACTGATAAAATATCTTTAAGTAGAATATTTTGGAAAATTAATGATAATAAACATAGCCCATTTGTACCCTGATTTACTAAATATTTATGGCGATAAAGGAAATGTTATCGCATTCAGCAAAAGGTGCCTATGGAGAAATATAACAGTAAAAATTCACGAAATAACCCCAAAAGACAACATCAACCCTGATTTATACGACTTTTATTTTATAGGCGGCGGGCAAGACCAACAGCAGATTGAAGTTTCAGAACTTTTACAAAAACAAAAAAATAATATTCACAGAGCCGTTGAAAACCAGGCTGTATTCCTTGCTATTTGCGGTGGATACCAGCTGTTCGGGCATTATTACAAACCGCATGAAGGAGAGAAATTAAAAGGAATAAATATTCTGGACGCATATACTATAGCGGGAAACACCCGCTACATAGGCAATGTAACAGTAGAAACAGATTTAAAATTAAACACAGCCAAAACTCTTACCGGGTTTGAGAACCACAGCGGCCTGACTTATCTTGAAGATGATACCTGTCCACTGGGCAGGGTAATCGTAGGCAACGGGAACAACGGCAGCGATAAAACAGAAGGGGCATATAAAAACAATGTTTTCGGCACATACCTGCATGGTTCACTTCTGCCCAAAAACCCGCACTTTACGGATTATTTAATAAAACTGTCTTTAAAAAGAAATTATGGAAATGTTGAAATTGAAGAAATAAATGACTGCTTTGAATGGACTGCGCATAAAAAAGCAGCTAAAAGAAAATATTAAATAGAAATATAAATTTTTGTAAAGAAATCCTGTAGTTATTTCCTGAAATGTCGATAAAGAATATAGAAGTATCGTCAGAATCAGGGGAATAAAATGGGTCTACCTCTAAATTTCAGAAATATATTAAACTTATTCAATATCATTGATTATAGTGAGTATTTTACAAGTACATACACTATCGATCAGAATGTAAGTATATTCACAGATGCAGTCGAAGGATATTACGGCGACGGACTGATATCTCTTGATGAATTGAAGAATTTTTCAAACCTTACAAAATTCCCGGAATATATGATCGAAAACATGTTTACCGCTTCTGATACAGATAGCGACGGTTTTCTTTCAACTACAGAACTAACCAACTTATTCAGCTCATTTGACGCAGACGGTAATAATTCTCTGGACTGGTCAGAAGGGCAGGATTTTTATAATGCTTTTTCCAGCATAAATATACCATCAAGCACTACATTTACCCAATACTCTCGTTTCCTTGCTACTTCCCAATCCACCTACAATGTTTATGATACAGATGGAGATTTTAACCTTGACCTGACCGAATACGATACCTTACTTCAGGAAATGGGGATAGATGATGGCGGGGCTACAGCAGCCAATATGATAAACCTCTACGATACCAATGGTGATGGTTCAGTTAGTTTTGAAGAAATGCTTGTACAAAATATAGACTGGGATACAAACCAGAACGGTATAATTGATTATAGCGAGGGAGAAGCAAGCGACTTAATAGATTTAATCCCCTGGTATTTAAAGCCTTCAGATACCATGACAAAAATAGAGCAGATAGCTGCTTCGTTAATACTATATAATGACGCTGACCAGAATAAAGAACTGGGATATGACGAGTTAAAAAATTATCTTGTTAACATTGCAGCGTTCCCTGTTACTATGGTTGATGAGATGGCTGCTCTATACAGCGGCGGAGATAATTCATTTACGTTTGATGAACTGGCAGCAATGTATTCAAGCTTTGATGCTGACTCTGATGATGAGCTTACATATGAAGAACTCATGAACTTCCAGAATACAATACTGGACATTGATATAGACACATCACAGGTTACCGAAACCCAATATGGCGGACTTTATCAAATGGGGGCACAGTATATAAAATCTTATGACGGCGACGGTGACGGCGAAATAAGCGTTAAGGAATACAGGGCCGCTATCAAGCAGGTTGAAGATTCATATAAATCGCAGGATATGGAAGTTCCCGACAATATCGGACAATACCTTGCAGAAAACTTTGTAAGACTGTTCGATATGGATAAAAACGGCACAGTAAGCGTCATAGAAATTATAAACCAGTACTCTCTCATTGATATAAACAAAGACGGCAAAATATCCGGCGGGGAAAATATAGACCTGCAGTTAAGGATGGAAGATTCCAGACTGTGGGAAAACGTCAACGAAGACTACATTAAAGTAGGCGACACCGACTATGACAGGGAACTTTCCCTTACTGAATTCCAGAATGTGCTTATACAAAAAGGGCTGCCTCAGTATATAGCCGACGATGCATTTACAATGTTTGACCTTAATGCAAACGGCCTATTAAGCCATCTTGAACTAATGGAAGCATATTCAAGATACGACGGAAGCGCTGTTAACTATGCTTATATTGAAAGTGTAACCGGAACTCCTTATATTCTCTACACAGGCAATGCAAACCAGACACTGGACGCACACGAAAGGTTCCAGATGTATGAAGATCTTGCTGCTGCTGATGCCGCAGGGTTAAGTTATACTCCTAACCCGGCGCTTGCTGCCCAGTATGAAAAAATATATGCCGCTTCAAAAGAAATTATTGATGGGTATGATTCTTATAAAGACGGTGTTTTAACATCCGCTGACTATAAGAAATATTTTAAGGATAAAGGCCTGCCTGAATATCTGGCAGATGCGGTTATTGCAGCTTATGACCTGAGCGGTGACAGCAGTTACGACCTACTGGAAAACATACAAATGAATCTGGATTACGATATTAACCAGAATGGAATTCTCGATTTTGAGGAAGAATTTAAGCTTTATGATGATATAACCGGCATAGGGTTAAATATAAGCGAACTAAACAAACTGCAATATAAAAACATATATGATAATGCCAAGAATTTTATCAACCAATACGATGTTAACCTAAATAATGCTCTCAATCAGGACGGAGCCCTGCAAATAGATGAGATGGAAAAATTCTTCAGGGGTAAAGGACTGCCTGATGATTATGCTAATCTTGCGCTGGCCGCATTTGACGTTAATGCTGACGGAGGACTGGACATACTTGAATGGATGAAAGCATATGCTGACTTTGATACAGACGGAAATGGAATACTCGGACAGCATGAAGAGCTTATGATGTTTGATTCTATTGCCGGAACAGCCCTGCCTAACATAACAGATTCAGCCAGGTACAATACTCTTCAAAACACTATAACTTCTTTAATACAAAATTATGATTTAAGCGATAACGATAAAAAATTAAACAATATTGAACTTTATTCATTAATGAAAAACCTTGGGCTGCCTGACTACATTGCAGATGAAGCCATCACTGCTTATGATCTTAACGGCGACGGCGGCATTGATAAAATGGAGTGGATGAGCGCTTATACCACAGTTGACCATAACGAAAACGGCACTCTTGAGTTCAACGAAGAGATTGAACTCTACAGCACTCTTTCAGGCGCAACTCTCATTCCTCTGACCGAGGATGATATTAATCAGTATTCTTCTCTTTATAACAGCCTTAAAACCTTCTTTGCCCAGAATGACAATACTACAGACAGGATTTTAACACCTGATGAGCTGGAATCATACTTTACTGACCTTGAACTGCCTGCTTATATGGCAACCGAAGTTATTAACATGTACGACGTAAACGGTGACGGCGGAGTCGATATTTACGAATGGATGGAGCCTCACCTGTTATTTGATATAAACAAAAACGGAAAGCTTGATTTTAATGAACTAATGGGACTTAACGCAATATTAGCAGACCCTGACCTTCCTATTGATCCTAATACTATGAATGAAGTACAAGTCACCAACCTTTATAACTACTCAAAGAACTTTATTGCAAATCTTGATACAGAATTCAACGATAGTAAAATTTCAGAAAATGAATTAATAAAATACTATAAAACTATAGGCCTTTCCGACAATATAGCTAGCGCTGTTATCGCTTCTCAGGACACCAACGCTGACGGTTATTTAGACATGATGGAATGGCTAAATACCAGCCTGCTATATGATGTTAACAGTACAGGCGTTCTGGAATTCAACGAATTGATGAATTTGTACCAGGATGCTACAGGAGTAGCACTGAATACTACTGATACAAACATCAAACAACACCAGAGCTTATATAACTATGCAAGCAGAACTATAAACACAATTGACGCAGACGACGATAAAAAATTATCCGCTTCCGAGTTTAAAACATGGCTTACCAATTCTTATGGAATAACTGATGATATGGCTAACCAGATAATAAGCCATTATGATTCAACCATAGGAGATGGAGACGGCTTAATTGACCAGCTGGAATTCACCAAATCTCTGATAGATGTCGATGTCAACGGCAACGGCGGCTGGGAAACTCTGGAAATGATGAATTACTTTGATAATGCCTTACCTGCTGTGGATTTAGGCGGAGTAGACGAAGATAATTTTAACCAGTACTGGAATTTATACAGCTACGCAATTCAGAATATAAACGCATTTGGCGGCGGAGATAAAATATTTACTCCCGATGAGTTAAAAAACTGGATAAAAAATAATTATGCTATTACAGACGATATGGCTGACCAGGTAATAAACACATATGGCGGAGCTGACGGAATGGATGCGCTGGAATTTGCGCAGGCATTAATAAACCTGGACGCTAACACAAACGGTAAATGGGACTATGCCGAGCAAATAAACTTCTTTGACAATGCATCCGGTGATATCCTGGCCAATGTTGACGCTGATAACTCAACACAATACTGGAATTTATACAATTATGCTATTAGAACACTTAACCAGTTTGCCGGCAACGATAAATTACTCTCCAGCGCAGAGCTAAAAACATGGTTAGGAAATGCTTATGCGTTAACAGATGATATGACAAACCAGATAATAAACCATTACGGCGGAGCTGATGGAATAAATGCACTGGAATTAACAAGGGCTCTGGTAAACCTCGACGCAAACGGTAGCGGGGGATGGGATGTCGAAGAACAAATAAACTTCCTTGACGATGGATTTACAGACGCCCTACCGCCGGTCGACACCAACAATGTCCAACAATACTGGGGATTATACAGCTATGCAATCCAGAATACAAATGCTTTTGCCGGAAGCGACAAAAAATTTGACGCTGATGAATTCAAAACATGGGTTAAAAAGACTTATGCTTTAAGTGATGAAATGGCTAATCAGGTCATAAGCCAATACGGCGGCGCTGATGGAATGGATGCTATAGAATTCGCTGATGCACTAATAGACCTTGATGCAAATGCCAACGGCAAATGGGACTATGCCGAACAGATGAACTTCTTTGATAATGCACTACCAGCAGTAAATTTAGGTGGCATTGACTCTAATAACGTGAATCAATACTGGAGTCTGTATGGTTATGCCATTAATACAGTCAATTCTTTTGGTGGTGATGACAAAAAATTAACATCTGCTGAATTAAGTAACTGGATTAAGAATAATTATGCCCTTACTGATGATATGGCCAACCAGATAATAAACAGCTATGATTTGGACAGCGATGGCCAAATGGATACAATGGAGTTCACCCAGGCGCTGGCCGGCCTTGACACAAATGCTAACGGCAGGTGGGATACCGAAGAACAAATGAATTTTATAGATGACGGATCATCAAACATCCTCGGTCCGGTCGATGCAGATAATGTTGCCCAGTACTGGAGTTTATACACATATTCAATACAAACAGTTAACAGGTTTGCCGGAACTGATAAAAAGTTCAACTCTGATGAATTCAAAACATGGTTAAAAAATGCTTATGCATTAACTGATGATATGGTTAACCAGATATTAAGCCATTACGGCGGAGCTGACGGAATAGATGCGCTGGAATTAGCCAGTGCGCTTATTAACCTTGACGCAAACGGCAGCAGAGGATGGGATATTTCTGAACAGATTAATTTCTTCGATGATGCTTTACCTGCGGTAAATTTAGGAGTAGTTGATGATGACAATTCCAGCCAATACTGGGGATTATACAGCTACGCCATCCAGAACACTAATGCTTTTGCAGGAACGGACAAAGAATTTACTTCTTCTGAGTTCAGGTATTGGCTCAAAGATACCTACGCAATGACTGACGATATGGCTGCTCAAATAGTAAACAGCTATGATTTAAATGCAAACGGACAGCTTGACGCTATGGAATTAACCCAGGCATTATTAAATCTTGACACAAACGCCAACGGCAAGTGGGACACCGCTGAACAAATAAACTTCCTCGATGACGGCTCAACAAATCTCTTAGCAAATGTTGATGATCTAAATGTACAACAGTACTGGAATTTATACAGTTACGCAATACAAACAATAAATTCACTTGGCGGCAGTGATAAAAAACTATCACCTGCTGAATTCAAAAATTGGTTAAAAAATAATTATGCATTAACCGATGATATGGCAAACCAGATAATAAATACTTATGGCGGCGCTGATGGAATGGATGCGCTTGAATTCGCTAATGCACTGATAAATCTGGATATAAACTCCAACGGAAAATGGGACACAGCCGAGCAGATTAACTTTATAGATGACGGATTTAGTGATGCTTTAGGGCCTGTTGATGAAGATAATGTAACTCAATACTGGAATTTATACAGCTACGCAATACAAAATACAAATGCATTTGCCGGAAGTGACAAGAAATTTTCCGATGTTGAACTAAAAAATTGGCTTAAAAATGTATATAAATTAACTGATGATATGGCCAGCCAGATAGTCAGCCATTACGGCGGCGCTGATGGAATGGACGCCATTGAATTCGCTGATGCACTAATAAACCTGGATGTAAATGCTAACGGCAAGTGGGACAAAGAAGAACAGCTAAACTTTATTGATGCAGCTATGCCCGCAGTAAACCTCGGCGGTGTGACCGAGGCCAATGTCAGCAAGTATTGGAGCCTGTTTGGTACCGCAATGAATACAGTGAACCTGTATGATATTGATAAAGATAATATGTTTAGTGCTGATGAATACAAGGTATATTTAAAAGGCCAGGGGCTTCCTGAATATCTCGCAGACGGAATTATAGCAGGTTTTGACCTGAACGGTGATAACTTAATTGATGCGATGGAATACACACAATTAACTGCTAACATTGACTCAAACAATACAGGCAGTCTAGAATTCTATGAACTTATGTCATACTATAAAGCACTTGCTGCGGCAGCACCGGGCGGATATACTTTCAGCTTTAACCCTGATGTAACCACTTCATACCAGCTCAATAACGCCTATGCAAACCAGCTAAACCTTGTAAGGTCAAATGATACCAGCTACGATCAAAAACTTCAGGCGAGTGAATACGAACAGGTCTTACTCAGGGCAGGCTTCGCTGATGCTGCTACTATGGCAGCGAATGCTGTAGCAAACTTTGACCGCAACGGTGACGGCGCTATAGATGTTTTTGAATGGATGGATGCAGTATTATCATTTGACGATAATGATAATGGACTTCTTGATGGAGATGAGCTGACAAATTTCTATAACAGCCTGTAAAATGGTATTGAAAGGTTAATAATTTTTATGCTGAGAAGATTTTTCAGAAAAAAGCAATCATCTTCGGAAAAAATCGAAAGTATTGTTAAAAAAAGTGTACGAAAAGGAGCGAAAGATATCCTCACAGGTAATGATTCCCTGTCTTTTGAGGGAAAACAAAAGTTTATCAAGCAGGAAATTAACGAAATTGCACATTCGATAATAAAAGATGCGATAAAAAGGCCTGAAATATTGCTGGATTATATTAAAGCCCACGGCACGGTCATAGTTAAATCACGGTTTATGAAACAAATTCTTTTCTTTTTTAATGAAGAAGAAGGTTTTATTACGCCAATGAAGGGACTAAAAGCTTTATTATTTACATTTTTTATTAATATATTTTCCCCGATTAAATTAAGAGTAGGGTTTAGAACCCCGGCGATGTTCGCATTGAATAACAAGCCTGTAAACATTTATAGCCTTGCGCACCAATTTCATTTATGGCTTTCTTACACAAAAAACCTTCCCGGATTTGAGGAAGAAACAATGAAAAACTTTAAACACTACTGGAAAGCCGGTCCTGACTCAAAAGATATATCGCTCCTTACAGTAGATGAAATATTTTGCTTAAAAGATATTATTGCCAGAGAGCTGGAAGCCCTAAAATTTGTAAAAGAATTAGGACAGGAATTTGATGGTAGTAAACAGAAGTTTAAAAATATCCAGGACGGCGATGGTGCTAATATGTAATTTTTTAAGTATAATAGATACAATTTAGTATTAGCAACACGGAGAGGTAAAATGAAAATTTGTGTTATCGGGACAGGATATGTAGGACTCGTTGCAGGTACCTGCCTTGCTGAGATGGGAAATGACGTTATTTGTGTGGATAATAACGAAAGTAAAATAAAAGAACTCGCTCAGGGGAAAATCCCTATTTACGAACCTGGTCTTGATGACCTTATAATTTCAAATACAAGAGAAGGAAGACTTATTTTTTCTACAAACCTTGAACAGGCTGTCAAAAATTCGCTTATCTGTTTTATAGCTGTAGGCACACCGCAGGGCGACGACGGCTCTTGCGATTTAAAATTCGTATTTAAGGTTGCAGAAGAAATAGCAAAGGCAATGGAAGAATATAAAGTCATTGTAAACAAAAGCACAGTCCCTGTAGGAACGGGCGAAAAAGTAAAAGAATACATTAAATCATTTACCAACTGTGAATTTGACGTAGTTTCAAACCCTGAATTCCTTAAGCAGGGAGCAGCTGTTGACGATTTCCTCAAGCCTGACAGGGTAATTATTGGATCTGAATCCCAGAGAGCTACTGAAATTATGCAGGAAGTTTACAGCCCATTCCTGAGGACAGGAAATCCGATTATAATAACAGACGTTAAATCAGCTGAAATGGCCAAATACGCAGCCAATTCATTCCTCGCAACAAAAATATCATTTATTAACGAACTCGCCAACATCTGCGAAAAAGTAGGCGCTGACATAGAACACGTAAGAATAGGAATGAGCACCGACAAAAGAATCGGCAGCCAGTTTCTTTTCCCTGGACTTGGATATGGGGGCTCTTGCTTCCCAAAAGATGTTAAAGCACTTATCCGTATAGCAGAGGACAACTCAATACCTTGCGGAATTCTCAAATCAGCTGACGAAACCAACTACATGCAGCGAAAAATATTTATAGAAAAGATTTTCAATTATTTTAATAATGATGTTAAAGACAAAACATTTGCGCTGTGGGGACTTGCTTTCAAACCCAAAACAAACGATATGAGAGAAGCCCCGGCCATTTCCATTATTGAGTCATTGCTTGCGAACGGAGCCAGAATCAAAGCTTATGACCCGAAAGCAATGGATGAAGGCCACAGAATTTTCGGCGATAAAATAACATACGCCACAAGCAGCTACGATGCCGCAGACGGTGCTGATGCCCTAATCCTTGCCACTGAATGGAATGAGTTCAGAAGACCTGATTTTGAAAGAATAAAAAATTCACTTAAAAACCCTGTAATTTTTGACGGAAGAAACCAGTACGAACCGAAAAGGATGAAAGAGCGGGGATTTGATTATATTTGTATAGGCAAAAGGACAGAAACAAAACCTGTGGGCGTATAATTTTGAAAACTAACCTGTTTAAACTTATACTGACGTTTTTCCTTAGTTTTGCCCTTTCGAGCGTCGGGCTTTGTACACAGCTGCCAGTAAAAGTGGTCAGATTTGTTCTGGAAAAATTCCCTGAGACCAATATTAGATTTGACGGGCTGATAGAACTTCCTGACGAGACTGAATATTTGCCTATTTTGCCTGTTATTAATATAGAGTCAGAAAAATGTCTTGAAATAGTTCAGACAATACCGGCCAATACAGACTTTTCTGAAAAGCCGGATATGATACTTTTTAATAATAATTTAGCCCTGTTGAAAATCATAAAAAAAGAAGGCGAACCGCCTACTGTTATAAGCAGTAATCAAATGCCCCTAAAGGTAAAACTGGGAATTCTTCCGCAGGACCTGGTTGTTCCAAAAGGTTTAATCCTTCCACAAGAATTGAAAGTTATTTTAGGCGACTTAAAAATACCCCTGAAGGAAAAAACTGACAAAGAAGGAGAAATAGCTTTTTATAACAGAACAGAAGAGAAAAAGAGTTCACCTGAAAAAGAAGTAAACCTAATCGGTAAAACTACTGAAAACGCATTTAATTTGCCAGAGCTGGAGTTTTTAAGCGGAAAAAAATTATATACAATAAATCATAAAGACAATAAAGTTTATGTCTTAAATTCCGGTACCGGCCGAATAAACAAAATTATAAGCCTGCCGTCTGTGCCGAGCGATATGCATTTAACACCGGACGAAAGATATATTTTACTTGTATGTGCTCCTATTAATAAAATATTTGTTATTGACACCACGGATGATGAATTTGTAAAAAGTATAGACGTAAGACACTTCCCCTCTTCTATAGTATCTGACGAAAGAGAACAAAAAGCATATGTAGCAAACAAATTTTCTGAAAATATTACCATAATAGACCTTAGAAATATGCAGGTCACAAATAGCATACCAGTAAAAGGTTCCCCGGATAACCTGTATCTATCGGAAGATAAAGGAGAAATATTATACAGTGACTACAGAACCGGAAATATTCATAAATTAAATATCAACTCCACAATAGTAACTGATTTATTCCATGATAAAAATATTATAAAGCTTGCACAGGCTAACGAATTTGTTTTTAGTTTAAGCAGGAGCGAAAATACTGTAACAGTATTTGACACAAAAAAAGAAAAAATAATAAAAAAAATAGAAACCGGTGAAAAACCCACAGACATAAAAATAATTGAGAATATGCGCAAAATACTGATAGTTTGTGCAGAACCAGCTACTGTTAACATAATTGATATGGATAAATTAGAGGTAATTAAATCTATAGCGCTTGAAAACAATGGATTCCCCGGCAAAATTGAAATAGTACAAAACCTTGGGGGAAAAGGCCGGGCTCTTATTACAGATTTTGACGCATACGAAGTAGCTATTTACGATCTGGATAAGGACAAGATACTGGGTTATATACCGGTAAGCAATATTGTGGGTTCTATAGTTATCAGCAAGTAGTCATCACAAGCACTGACTCTACATGATATGTATGACAAAACATATCAAACGGCTGCACATATTCTGCCCGAAATTTATCGCTTAATATTTTATAATCCCTGGCAAGCGTAGACGGATTACAACTTATATAAACTACTAATTTCCCTGCAAGCTGCTTTACCGCCTCTAACACTTCCTTAGAACACCCTTTTCTTGGCGGGTCAAGCACTATCACATCAAATTTCCGGCCTTCCGCTGCCAGTTTCGGAGTAATAATATCAGCATCTCCTTT
This sequence comes from uncultured Gammaproteobacteria bacterium, assembly GCA_964558005.1. Lineage (GTDB taxonomy): Bacteria > Cyanobacteriota > Vampirovibrionia > Gastranaerophilales > UBA9971 > JANQGS01. Next base: position 25,743 of record CAZLCO010000017.1, read on the forward strand.
GATATATGAAATATTGTTTATTTTATTCCTTAAAATATTGTCTTTTCCATCATTTACCGAAACAGAACTTTCTTCCAGGGCTGTTATTGATTTTGCAGCATCACTTAAATAAATTGAAAAACTGCCCGAACCTGCATATATATCCAACACATCAGGTGATTCTGTCCTTGCTTTAATTACTTCTCTTACTTCTGAAAATATTTGAGAAGCGGTAAGTGGATTAATCTGGAAAAATGTATCATGAGAAATTCTAAAAATCTTACTGTCCAGAGTTTCTTCAATGTAACCCTTTCCTTCTATAAGCTCGGACTTTACCCCCATTATCAAGTTCGTATTACTTGTGTTGAAATTAACTACAACGCCTGATATTTCCGTAAAATCGTTTTTCACTGCCGAACAAAGATTTGCAAGGTTTTCAGGCACTTTATCAGAATTAATAACTATTGTTAAAACAATATTATTGTTTGTCTTGCTGTATCTGAAAATAAAATGTCGGATAAGTCCGTTTTTATACTTTTCGTTGTAGGCAGTTAGTTCCAGTTCCGATGACTTTTGCCTTAAGTATTCAGTTATCTTATCCAGTACTTCAGGCTGAACAGGACAGTATTTAATGTTTACTATTTCGTGAGTGCGTTTTTTGTAATATCCTGCAAGGAATCTTTTTGAATTTTTTGTCTGTTGTACCGGCAGCTGGACTTTGCAGCGATAATTTTTTATTTCCGGGCTTTTTATTACTTCTTTTACAGGCACATCAGCCCCTGCAATCTTTTTAAAACATTCTTCAACTATTAATTTCTTTGCTTTAAGCTGGTCCTCATACTCTATATGCTGCCATTGGCAACCACCGCAAACATTTGCATAAGGACAAAAGGGCTTAATACGGACAGCAGATGGAGTTATAACTTCTTTGAGCAATGCTTTTGCATACCCTTTTTTCAAGGTTACTATTTCAACTTTTACTTTATCTCCAACTGCAGTATCAGGAACAAAAATCGTTAAATCCTCAAACCTGCCTATACCTTCTCCTCCGTAGACAAGTTTTTGGATTTCGATTTCTATAACACTACCTTTTTTAAGCATTAAATTTTACATCACGCAAATATACCAGACCCATTATCTGATTTTATCACAGCCATGTAAATAAATTTATTCAGTATCTTTGGATTAAAGGATTTATTTTCTTCTGTGAGTAAAATCCTCATAGCATCTATAGCCTGCACCGGGCCTCTGTATATTTTTTCTGATATTAAAGCATCAAAAACATCTGCTATTGCTACAATCTGGGCGAACTCAGGTATCTCTGGACCTTTAAGGCCATGCGGATACCCATGGCCTTCCCACCTTTCATGGTGATAAAGAGCTGCCTGACCAACAGTTTCAGGAAGATCCAAATCCTGCGTAATATATTCGTAACCATAATCAACGTGTTTTTTTACAAGCTGCATTTCCTGTTTGGTAAGACTGCCCGGCTTATACAAAATATCCTTTGGCAACTGCATTTTTCCCACATCGTGCAAAAGAGCAGAAAATGTAAGGTCTTTGAGCTTGCTTTCGCTATACCCAAGGTCCATTCCAATAATTGCGCTTAGTATAGCAACATTTATACTGTGAGAAAAAGTATAATAATCCTGAATCCTCATTTCGCCAAGATTATTAACTTTACTAAATTTACTCTCTACTTCTTCAAGAATAGATTCTGTTGTGTCTATACATGTCTGTATCTTTACAGGACTCTTATCTAAAACACCGCCTAATAATTCCTTTACTCCACCAATCAGCTTATCCTGTTTTGCCTGATCAATTATTGTTTGAAATTCTTTAACTTTTGGCTCAGGCTCAGGTAATATAAAATTTTTACCAAGTTTTTTCTTATTTCTTTCTTCTTCATCATCTAATAAAAAATTTGCACTCTTTTTTTTATTTGGATCAACAATATGCTCTTCATCACGTTTAAATATCACCGAATGCGAAAGCATCATCAAATTTTCCGCTGTAAAATCGGTTCCTTTTTCGTAAACCACATTACCTTTTTCATCATAAAGATCACAATCTAATTTTTTCAATCCTACTAACTCAAGTGCTATAACTCGACGCATAATTAATTACCTTTTTTAATAAATTCAACTATCAATACATACAATAATAATATTTAGAAAAGATTTTTGCAATTTTTATCTATATCAATTTAATATATACTTGTTTTGCGGTGTCTCCTTATGTAAAATCAATCCATACTCAAGGCTGTCAACAATGGCAAAATAAGTTGCTTCAATAATATTTCTGCTAACTCCTACTGTATCCCATTTTTCAAACCCGTTAGAAGTTTCAACGTGCACCCTGGTTTTAGCGCTGGTGCCATCTGTACTGTCCAATATCCTCACTTTAAAATCAGATAGCTTAAACTTATCTATCGATGGATAAAAAGGCTTAAGTGCTAACCTCAAAGCTCTATCAAGCGCATGACCCGGCCCTTCTCCTTCTGATACTGTATGCAGTATTTCATTTCCGACTTTTATTTTGACAGATGCTTCGGTGTTAAGATGGCCCATACCCCTGGTGTCTGTCAAAACAGTAAACCCCTTTAACTCAAAATAGTCAGGTTTAATATTCAATACATCCTTAAGCATAAGCTCAAATGAAGCATCCGCATCTTCAAACGTGAATCCCTGCCACTCAAGATTTTTAATTTTCTCAAGTATTTTTCTTATGTCATCATTTGTTAAATCAATGCCTAAATCCATTCTGGAGATTTTTTCTTTAATAGAAGCAAGTCCTGACTGGTCGCTTATGAGAATTTTTCTTGTATTGCCTACTAATTCAGGGTTTATATGTTCATAAGTACTGGACTGTTTCATAACTCCGCTAGCATGTACCCCCGCTTTGTGGGTAAAAGCGCTTAAACCCACATAGGGAGCAAATGTACTGGATTTCTTGTTTGCTATTTCACTTATTTGTCTTGAAACAGAAACCAGTTTTTTAAGATTTTCGCCTAAAACATCAATGTCCATTTTCAACTGAAGCGCTGGAATGATTGAGCACAAATTAGCGTTTCCGCACCTTTCTCCATAACCATTAAAAGTGCCCTGTACCTGCACAGCCCCGGCCTGTATAGCCATGATTGAATTTGCCACAGCCATATCTCCGTCGTTATGGGCATGGATACCAAGTACAGCATCAGGTAAATGCTTTGCTACAGTTTCTGTTATGTCCTGAATTTCTGAGGTCAGGCACCCTCCATTTGTATCGCAAAGAATTATTCTTTCAGCGCCTGCGTTATGTGCTGTTTCAACAGCTTTCAGTGCATATTCAGAATTCTTTTTATATCCGTCATAAAAGTGTTCCGCGTCGAAAAACACTCTTTTGCCGCAGTTTTTAAGGTATATTATGCTGTCGGCTATCATATTCAGGTTTTCTTCCAGAGTAGTGCAAAGAGCATGCTCTACGTGGAAGTCCCATGTCTTGCCGAATATTGTAATTATTTCTGTACCAGCCATCAGCAACTGGCTCAATACTTTATCTTCTTCCGCTTTAACGTTGGCTTTTCTTGTGCAGCCAAATGCCGCAATTTTTGAATGATTAAGGTTGATTGTCCTTACCTGGTCAAAAACTTCAATATCCTTGGGATTCGCGCCCGGCCAGCCCGCTTCTATATAATCAACGCCAATTTCATCAAGCAGTTTGATTATTTTAAGTTTGTCGTTGGCGGAAAAATTTATACCCTCGGCCTGTGCTCCATCTCGTAAAATTGTATCGTATATTTCTATTTTTTTAATCATTTTGATAATCCTTACCCTGCCGCACTCATCCGGCTGTAGTTATTAACGTTGAACTGCATTTCTCTTGAAATAGCTACCTTGCCCGAGCGGACCAGTTCACGTATACCAAGCGGCCTCAATAGCTCGATTAGCGACCTTATCTGTGTATCATCGCCCATAGCTTCTATTGTATATGTCTTTGCAGTAACATCGACTATCTTTGCATCAAATATTTCAGCTATACGCAAAATTTCTGAACGTGCTTCGTCTTTTGCGTTAACTTTTACGAAGATAATTTCACGCTCAATACTGTTTTCGCCTGTTATATCCATTACTTTCAGGGTATTGACCAGCCTGTTAAGCTGTTTGCAAATCTGCTCAATAACCCTGTCATCGCCAGCTGTGACTATTGTAACCCTTGAAAATGCCTGATCCTGGGTCGGCGCAACGGTAAGACTTTCTATGTTGTAGCCCCTGCCGCTGAAAAGTCCGGCTATCCGGCTCAATACACCTGCTTCATTCTGTACTAAAACTGATAATGTATGTTTCATTATGAATATTCTCCCTGTATTTCTTCGCATCCTTCCTTGCCCATAAGCACGTTACAGATAGGCTCACCCGCAAGGACCCATGGGAACACGGCTTCCATTGAATCAACGATAAATTCCACAATCACCGGCCCGTCTGTTTCCAGTGCCTTGTTGACGGCAGACTCGATTTCTTCTTCCCTGGTTACTCTTATGCCTGTAGCTCCATATGCTTCAGCAAGTTTTACATAATCAGGGCTGGCAATGTGTGTATGCGAATATTGCTTGTTAAACAGTCTTTCCTGCCACTGTCGCACCATGCCAAGGTATTCATTATTTATAATAAACACTTTTACACCTATATTGTTTTGCATACAGGTGCCCAATTCCTGAATATTCATCTGAATACTGCCATCGCCCGCAATATTTATAACTGGCCTGTCAGGACATGCTACCTTTGCGCCTACTGCAGCAGGGAAACCAAAGCCCATTGTGCCCAACCCGCCTGAAGTAACAAATCTTCTAGGCTGGTCAAATTTATACATAAGTCCAGTCCACATCTGATGCTGGCCGACTTCTGTACATATAACCGGGTCTTTATCTTTTGTTAATTCGTATATTCTCTGTATGACTGTTTGTGGAGCCATTTTTTCAGTTGGAGGAAGCGGTTTTGTCTTTCTTTGCTTCCAGACATTTATTTGCTCAATCCATTCTTTCTTCTTATCAGCTTTTTTCTGGATTTCATCAAAATTAATTATATTCAGCATATCGCCGAGCACACGCTTTGCATCACCAACTATCGGTACATCAACCGGTACGTTTTTACTGATTGAACACGGGTCAATATCTATATGTATGACCTTGGCATCAGAACAGAATTTTGCCAGCTTGCCTGTTACTCTGTCACTGAACCTTGCTCCAACAGTAAACAATACATCGCAATTCGAAGTAGCCATATTCGCCCAATAGTTTCCATGCATCCCCACAAGCCCTAATGAAAGGTCATCGGTACCCGGATAGCCGCCTGTCCCCATAAGGGTGTTGGCAACCGGTATGTTAAGAGCTTTTACAAGTTTTTTCAGCTCTTCAGTAGCATCAGCTGCTATTACTCCACCACCGCAAAGAATTAATGGTTTGTCTGCTTTATACAAAAGGTTCAACGCTTTTGCTATCTGTAACGGGTGACCGTTATAATTTGGACTATATCCGGGCAAACTAACTTTTTCCGGATAAATAAATTCGGCTTTACCGGTAAGGATATCTTTCGGCATGTCTATTACAACAGGTCCCGGTTTTCCGGTTGTTGCTATATGGAATGCTTCTTTTATTATTCTTGGCAGGTCTTTCGTGTCCTTAACAAGATAGTTATGTTTACAACAGGGCATTGTTATACCGACAATATCCGCTTCCTGAAAAGCATCATTACCTATAAGACTGGAAGCTACCTGGCCTGTAAAAACTACTATAGGATAGCCGTCATAATAAGCATTGGCCAAACCTGTTATAGTATTACAAGCTCCGGGACCGGATGTTACCAGCGCAACACCGGGTTTTCCCGTTACTCTTGCATACCCCTCAGCTGCATGCACAGCGCCCTGCTCATGTCTTACGAGGTAATGGTTAATATCTTCACAATTATAAAGTTCGTCGTAAATATGGAGGATTACTCCTCCCGGGTACCCGAATATATCCTTGACTCCTTCTGCTTTAAGGCATTCTACAAATATTTGCGCACCTGTAAGTGTTTTGATTTCTGTTTTTATTTTAGTCATTTTCTCACCTGATTTTTCCATTTAATTTTTAATTATATCTAAATAAACCGAATTTTTAAATAGCAAAGGGCAATATTAATAATATAAAACAGGATAAAATTGTATAGTAATGTAAATATTTCCATAAATATAACTAAAAAAAGTCAATTTTTTTAATTATATATTTTTTATATATACATAAAAGAAAATCAGTAGTGTGTCAAAAAACATATAATACTGTTACGAGCGAGTATATAACTAATATATTAAAATTTGTAACAAAAAACACACTGCAATGAAATTTGATTGATTAGTAGTTGTTTATATATATGGAGGTACTAAAAAAAAGATAACAATGAGGTACAAAGATAAGACATACGTAGCAGAAGAAAAATTTTTGGGAGGAGTATTTTATGGCTAGAGTATTAATTTCAATGCCTGATGGATTTCTTAATGAGATTGATGAAGTTGCTGGCAAAGAGCAGCGCTCAAGAAGCGAACTTATTAGAGAAGCGCTTAGAGTTTATGTGAACAGAAGACACATTCGCTCAACAGCTGCAGCAAACAAAAACGCAGCTATACTGGAATCACTTCTTTAATAAAAAAAGAAAGACATTAATAAAAGGGATTATCTAAAGATAACCCCTTTTATTTTTTTATTTACTTTATTTTTTTTTTGGTCGATAATTTTATAGTTCAGAAATATTATTATAGAAAGAGACTATCTAAATGACTTATCAAAACTACGAAAACAAACAATTACAATGTGCTGAATGCGGATGCGATTTCGATTTCAGCGCTGACGACCAGGAATTTTATTCACAAAAAGGCTATTCAGACCCAAAACGCTGTTCTACTTGCAGGGCTAACAGAAAAGCTGCCAGCGGAGGAAGAGGCGGACAAAGAGGCGGTGGCGGTGGTTATAATAATAAACCCAGATATAATGTAGTTTGCAGCGCATGCGGTTGCGAAACAACCGTTCCTTTTGAACCTAAAGGCGACAGACCTGTGTATTGTTCTGATTGCTATAGAAACGGTTAGGCAAAGGTATAATTTTGGCAAAAAATAACCAAAAAAAAGAAAAGGCTGAAAGAAATAAACTATACGCTAATAAATACAGGAAAAGGAATACCGGGAGAAATTTCGGTAATAAAAGGACTTTCAATAAAAGTGACGACAATAAAAACAGTGAAAGTTAATTAATTTTTATCCTGATAACCTGATAATTTGCAATAAATTATTTCGATAATTAACGTAATATTAAATTTAATATTACGTTAATTAATCATTAAAAAAGCATGAATCTGATATATTTTGTTTTATAGTATATATAGACTTATATTATATGGATTTTAAACATGATTGAACTATTTGGATACTACAATATAATAGATAATTACTATATAGAAGATTATGTCCCGGTGAATTATGACGGTGGGTCATCCTCATATGAGGACCAAACAGGATTTGACAGCGAAGATTATAAAGTGGAAATTTCAGAAGAAGCCCGAAGGATGGCAGAATCTGAAAGTTAATTATTTTTTACACAGAGTTTTGATATTTGAGCGGGCGAAACCCCGCTCAAATTTTATATGCCCGGCTATGCCGAATATATAAAATAATAAGTTATATTTTACAACTATTTGGATTTTAAAAATGTAATTTTATAGTTTGAAAATATTACAGTTTTATTTATAATGTTATAACTTGGTAGTAATAGAATGGGGGAAATATATGGCAACTTTTAACACATCCGATATTAGAAACATCGCTTTAATCTCACACGTAGGCACAGGGAAAACATCTCTTGCTGATGCAATGCTTTTCAATGCAGGACAGAATACCCGACTTGGAAAAGTCGACCAGGAAACATCATTGCTTGATTATGAACCGGAAGAATTAAAAAGAAGAACTACTATAAGCGCAACAGTTGCATGTTTTGACTGGCAAAACAAACGTCTTAATATCATTGACACTCCAGGCTCAGCAAACTTTGCCGCAGACGCAAGAAGCTGCATGCAGGGCGCTGATTCCATTGTTGTTGTTATAGATGCGATTGACGGTATCAAAATACAATCTTCAAAATTCATTAAACAGGCACAACAAATGGGTCTTTCAATCTGCATATTCATGAACAAGGTTGAAAGAGAAAATTCAAACTATAAGGCTGTACTTGAAAAACTGGCAGATTCATTTGAAGCAAAGCCAGTGCCAATACAATTACCAATAGGCCAGGAAGCCTCATTCAAAGGCGTAGTTGATCTTTTAAGCCAGAAAGCATATACATATGCAGCCGATGAAAGCGGAAAATTTAGCGAAGGCGATATCCCGGCAGAAATGCAGGATGAAGTCAGCTCAGTGAGAGAAGAATCAATAGAATCAATAGTTGAATGCGATGATGAAATACTCGAAAAATATCTTGAAGGCCAGGAGCTTTCAACAGACGATATAAACAAGGCGTTAAAAGCAGGTATTGCGAATAAACAAATCATACCGATTTTATTCGGGGCTGCAACTAAAAACATTGGCGTAACCCAATTAATGGATTTCATGGCAGAAAACATGCCCGCTCCTGCTGACAAGTCCAGCGAACCTCTTTCAGCGCTGGTATTCAAAACTATTGCAGACCCTTACGCAGGTCAATTAACCATTATGAGGGTATTCTCAGGCTCAATATCATCTGACTCATCAGTACTAAATGCAACAAATGAAAGCAAGGAAAGAATCGGTCAGATACTCCACCTTGTCGGTAAAAAACATGAGCCGACAGATAAAGCTGTGACCGGAGATATCGTAGCCGTAGCAAAATTAAAGGATACCCATACAGGCGATACACTATGCGATGAAAAATCGCCTACAAAAATTGAACCTGTAAAACAGCCCTCCCCGGTAATTTCATTTGCTATTAAACCAAAAAGCAAGGGGGACGAAGAAAAAATCCAGTCAGGCCTAAAAAGGTTAATGGAAGAAGACCCAACACTGGAATCAACCAGAAATATACAGACAAAGGAAATGATTTTATCAGGCATGGGTCAGGTACACCTTGATGTTGCTATTGAAAAACTAAAAAGAAAATTTGGTGTTGAAGTACTTCTTGATACACCAAAAATTCCTTATAAAGAAACAATAACCGGCGATACCAGCGTCCAAGGTAAATATAAGAAACAATCAGGCGGTAAAGGCCAGTTCGGTGATTGCTGGATAGAAATCCACCCGCTCGAAAGAGGCAAGGGCTTTGAATTCGTTGATAAAATCGTCGGCGGATCAATCCCGAGACAATACATACCTGCTGTTGAAAACGGAATAAAAGGCGCTATGGAAGAAGGCGTTGTGGCCGGATATCCTGTTGTCGATGTACAAATCGTGCTCTTTGACGGCAGTTTCCACCCTGTTGACTCTTCAGAAATGGCGTTTAAAGTAGCGGGTTCAATGGCGTTTAAAAAAGGAGTTATGGAAGCAAATCCTGTTCTTCTTGAGCCTATTATGCACGTAGAAATAACTGTGCCTGAAGAAAATGTCGGTGATATTATGGGCGACCTTAACGGAAGACGCGGAAGGATGCTCGGCATTGAAGCTGAAGGATCAACACAGACAGTTAAGGCTGAAATCCCTATGGCAGAAATGCTCAGATATGCGCCGGATTTAGATTCAATGACAGGCGGCGCCGGCGTATTCTCAATGGAATTCGTACGATACGAAGAAGTCCCTGCACATATGGCACAAAAAGTTATTGAAGAAAGCAAGGCTGCTAAGGAAGCTGAAGTCAGCTAACAATATTAATAAAGCATACTTAAAAAGCCGGCTTATAAAAGCCGGCTTTTTTTATATTACTACAGCACCCTGTGTATCAATATTAACAATTTTAATGAGGGTTTTAACACCTATTTCCTGCCAGATATTGTTTAAAACACCTTTTATTTCTTCAAAATTATTATCATGTTCATTAATTACCAGGACACTTGGACCAGCGCCGCTTATTACAGTACCTAGCACACTGGGAATATTTTTAAGCTCATCTTTCATCTGAGTAAAACCTGAAATTAATCTGGACCTGTAAATTTGATGAAGTCTGTCATCCAAAGCATATTTCATTAAATCCGCATCTTTTTCATGAAGAGCTTCAACGAACATGGCACTTCTCTTAAGGTTAAACACAGCATCTGACATATTTACCTGTTCAGGCAGTACCGAACGGGATATAGATGTCGCAAGCTCATAGTCAGGAATGCACAGTACAAATTTCCATTCTTTCGGCCACTCTATTTTTCGGTAAAGTATACTGCCGTCTTCTTCAGCAGAGGAAAAAAGGAACCCGCCAAGCATGGCAGGTGTAATATTATCCGGGTGGCCTTCTATTTCGTTTGCTATAGAAAGTATAGCGGCCTCGTCTGCCGGATCCCCCAATAATTTATTTGCCGCCAACACTCCGCCTACTATAACTGAAGCACTGCTGCCCAGTCCTTTAGCGATAGGGATATTTGTTTCAATATTAATTTTTAATCCGGGCGGTGTCTGGCCTACGTAATTATAAAGTAGCTCTATAGCTTTATAAACAATATTATTAGTATCGGTCGGTATAGTATCTATAGAAGAAATTTTTTCGTTTTCCCCCGCCAGCATGTTAATTTCCAATCCAGTATCAGGGTATATAAGTTCCTCAATGGTTACTTTGTTATACATAGAAAGGGCTATGCCGAAACAGTCAAATCCCGGTCCCATATTAGCCGTTGTCGCGGGTACTTTTACAGTAACTTTCACAATTATTTTATTCCATATCCTGAGGTGCTGTTATTGAAATAACGTAAGGACTGTTAAAATATTTATTGGTTATTTCTATAATATCCTCAGGCGTCACTTCTTTAACCAGTTCAGGAAAATCATAAATAAACCCGAAATCTTTGTCAAACAATTCAAAAACGCCGAGCAGGTGGGCTTTACTCTGATTTGTTTCCTGCGAAAGCGCATAGTTGCCTATAAGCTTTGATTTAGTATTTTCAAGTTCTTCTTTTGAAAGCGGGGTTGTTTTTAGCCTCTCCACTTCCTTTAAAAACCTCGATTTTACCAGCTCAATATTATCTGGGGCTGTACCAATATAAAACACAAAGTGTCCCCTGTCCATCTTGGGGGAATAAGAACTGCCTACCCTGTATGCGAGCCCTTTTTCTTCCCTGAATAATATGTGCAGCCTTGAACTTAAACCATTTGCAAGGTATGACTGTATAAGCTTAAACGTGGCAAACTCTTTATTATCAATAATATTGCCCACTGGCCAGCCTAAAAATATCCAGGCGGCTTCAGCTTTTTTATTTTCGAATACTTCTTTTTTCTCTTTAAGCGGTGAATATTCATATTTATATGCTATTTCCGGCGGTTTTCTGCCGGATGCGGGGAAGTTCTCAAGAACCCTGTAAGTCATCTCTTTATGCCCGATATCGCCGGAAACAGACACTATCATGTTTTCAGGTATAAATATCTCTCTCCAGTACTTAACTACTGTTTCCCTGTTTATTAACGGCACATTCTCTTCAAGCACCTCTCCTGTGTTACCGTATGGGTGGCCATTATAAAGAGTTTCGATATAATTCTCAGAAGCGATATTCACAGGATAGTCCCTGCTCTTTTTAATATTAACGAGCAGGTCCTGTTTATTCTTTTCAATATATTTTTCTTCAAATACCGAGTTACTTATTATATCTACAAGAAGGTCAAACGCTTTATTAAATTCTCCTTTGGTGGTCTTTACCTTTATTTCAAAATAATCGTTACCTGCTTCAGGCGAAATTGATACACCGGAATTCTCGATTTCTTTTAACAAATCAAGATATGAACGTCCTTTTGTTCCATACAGCAAGGTTTCAGCAAGGATATTAGCTGTCCCCGGTACGGGCTCAAGATAAACCCCTCCCTTGAAAAACACACTCATTGAAATAATGACATTTGACAGGTTTTTATTGGTAATTAGCGTGGTACCATTACTCAAACTGGACTTTATAGTGTTTTCTATTATTTCATCAACTGAAGACACAACGTTAACGGGTGTTTCCTCGGGCAATATCGCCGTAAGTACAAATTTGTCCGGGTTAAGATATTTTTTTACAGCTTTTTTAATATCTTTTGCTGTTATGTTTTTAATGTTTTCAATATGGTTGTTGTAAGGCTCTATACTTCCATACAGTGTTTCTGTGTATCCAAGCGCATTGGCTATATTTTCCACTGATTCATTACTGTAAATAAATCCTCTTATAGCCTGTGTTTTAGCTCGTTCCAGCTCTTCTTCGGTTACACCGGATTCTTTTATTATATCTATTTCCTGTAAGACAGCATCTTTAAGCTGTTCAAATTTTTCCGGACTGAAATCCGCTGAAACAATAAATACACTGTCATATTTGAGCGAGTAGTGGCTTGTTCCGATTGAAGAAACAAGGTCTTTTTCTTCTTTTATTGACTGGTAAAGCCTTGATGTACGGCCTTCTCCAAGAATAGAAGAAGCCAAATCAAGCGCATAACTCTCTTTTATCGAATCAATCGGCACTCCCCGAAAACTCCAGAACGCATAACCTGATTTGTACTGTCCCCGGGTTATTTTTTCTGATGATTTTTCAGGTATAGATTCTCTTTTAATTGGATTAGATTCAATATTTCTTGTAATTGAATCATATTTTTTATTAAAGCTTTCCTTCATAAGTGAAAGCACTTCTTTTGTATCCACATCTCCCACTATTACCGTGGCCATTTTGGAAGGAATGTAATTTTTATTGTAATAATCAAGTACTTCTTTTCTTGATATGTTTTCAATAACCTCATGCGGGCCAAGTGTATCAAGCCTGTATGGGTGTTCCGGGAACATCAGGCTGAACATATCCATAATCAGTAATCTTTTAGGGTCATCATTCGCCCTTCTGATTTCTTCCTGCACTACTTTTCTTTCTTTGTCCATTTCTTCTTTGGGAATAGCCGGATTTTGCATCATGTCAGCATGCAATTTAATTGCTGTCTCAACATAATCGCTCGCAACCGTAACGTAATAATGCGTAAAATCCTTGCTGGTTGCTGCGTTACACCTGGCGCCCTTTGATTCGAGGGTTCGCTCCATCTCGCCGCCCGGATATTTATGAGTGCCTTTGAACATTAAATGCTCAAGAAAATGCGATACACCATTGTTTTTCTCTGTTTCATTGGCTGAACCCGTTTTGACCCAGGTGTCTATTGTGACTATGGGATTGGCGTGTACCTCCTTGATGATGACTTTATGGCCGTTGTTGATATTGAATACGCTTATCTGGTTATCCGTATTCTCAGCCTTGCAGATAATTCCAAAGCTAAAAACCACTAAAAAAGTTAATAATACTGTAATTTTACGCATAATATCTTTCTGTAATAAAATTTCTACTGTAATAAAAATATACACTATTTCACAGTATAATAAAAAGCAATTGAATATATGGAGGTGTTTATGGAAAGAACATTTATAGCTATAAAACCTGACGGTGTGCAGCGAGGACTGGTCGGGGAAATTATACGTAAATTTGAAAAAAAAGGGTTTAAAATAATCGGGCTGAAAATACTACAACTCGACAGGCAAACCGCTGAAAAACATTACGCCGAGCATGTAGGCAAACCTTTTTTTGAAGGGCTTGTAAGCTTCATCACGAGCGGGCCTGTTGTAGCTATGGTATTAGAAGGCGTTGACGCTATTGTCGCAGCAAGAAAACTAATGGGCGCGACTAACCCGGCCAACGCAGACCCCGGAACTATAAGGGCTGATTATGCCCATACAATGCAGCGCAACATAGTACATGGTTCGGATTCTCCGGCAAGCGCCGAGCGGGAAATCGCCATATTCTTCAACGAATCAGAATTGATCCCTGGCTGGAAGCGTGACATGGAAGGGCGATTTGTTGCACTTTAAATATAACCTGTAATACTTGATTATCAGAAATTAAGCATAATAACTGCAATTATTATAAAACTTCTCGTATTCCTTTTTATTTAATTCTCTATTATGGTCTTTATCCGCCATCAAAAGCTGGGTCATTGTAAATGCGAAATCTCCGCCACTTTTCAAAACTTCTTTAAATATATCCTCAAATGTACACACAGCAGAATTTTCTGACTCTGCAAAAGGGTTCAGCATATTTTTAGGGACAAAACCTAAAATAGAACCTGTCGTTACACTACTTACCATAATCTTACCTTTATCGCATAAAATATATACTATATATATAAAAATAAATTAAAAAACCATATTTCGTATTATTATTAATTTGATATAAAAATTTACATAAGGGTCGAACAATTGCCAGATAATTTCAACTACAAAATACATAAAACCTGCCCTAACACCCGCGCACGTACGGGCGTATTATCCACCCCTCACGGGGACATTGAAACGCCTGTGTTCATGCCTGTGGGCACTAACTCTGCCGTAAAAATGATGACCGGTCACCACCTCGAAGAAACAGGCGCACAGATAATCCTGGCTAATTCGTATCATTTATTCCTGCGGCCCGGTCATAAACTGGTAGAGGAAGCGGGCGGCCTGCATGGCTGGATGAACTGGCACAGACCAATTTTGACGGATTCCGGCGGGTTCCAGGTGTTTAGTTTGGCTGACCTGCGTAAAATAACAGATGAGGGAGTGAATTTTAAAGACCCTAAAAACGGCTCGAGCCACTTTATCAACCCGGAAATATCAATGGAAATCCAGAACGCCCTCGGCGCAGATATTATAATGGCATTTGACGAGTGCGCACCGTATCCATGCGAATATGAACCCGCAAAAGTGGCTATGGAACGCACGCATCGCTGGCTGGAAAGATGTTTTAAGGCGCATAGCCGACAGGACCAGGCTTTGTTCCCTATAGTGCAGGGGTCGGTCTATGATGACCTGCGGGAAGAAAGCGCACGGGTAATATCATCATTTGATGCATACGGCTACGCCATAGGCGGGGTCAGTGTTGGCGAGCCGACCGAGCTGAAAAACCATATAGTCGACATTACAGTACCCTTATTGCCCGAAGAAAAGCCAAAATACCTGATGGGAGTTGGGACACCCGAGGACTTAATCGAAGGGGTAAAGCGTGGGGTGGATATGTTCGACTGCGTCATGCCCACACGCATAGCTCGTCACGGGTCGTTTTTTACCTCCAGAGGCAGGGGCAATATAAAAAACAAGGAATTTGAACGGGATTTCTCGCCGCTTGAGGAGGGGTGTCAGTGTTATGCCTGCCGGAATCACACAAAAGCATACATCCGTCATCTTTTCCGCATGCAGGAGGGCACTGCGGCTATATTGCTGACAATACATAATATTCATTTTCTTGTAGAATTGATGAAAAAAATCAGGAAAGAGATTATCGAGGGTACTTTTGGCCTTTAATATAAATCTCATCTGGCCCGTCCCTGTCAAGGACTGCCTCATAATTTTCGTTTTCACCAAGCTTAAACACCAGAAAATCCGCTTCATCCAGCGGCATATTGAGCATTTTGTGGGGATTATTTGTAAGACAATTTAAAATTTCGATAAATTTCAAATTACCTCTGTCTTTCAGGAATTTTGCCTCATGCAGTATGTTTAAATCTTTATTGCTGTATTTGCTGTCTGTGCCGATGCCTATTTTCCCTGTGTCCTGAGTAACATCCAGGGTTTTGCTGTGCAAAACCATATTACTGCGGGGGCAGTGAGCTATGTTTAAATCTTTCACTTCTTCAAAATCCTTCTGGCACAGGTGTGCGGCTATTAGCCTCTCCCCGAACGGTTCAAGATAATTCATAACGTTATATGGCTTTATAGTTTCGAACCAGACAAATTCATGCATTTTTTCTATGCCTGAAGGTAGGCCCTTTAGCCAGGCCATCTCGTCAGCTGACTCAAACAGGTGTGTGTGGGTTAAAACTTCGGTCTGTGCAAGTTTTTCCCACATGGATGGGTGTGTATTATACGGGGAATGCGGGGATATGCCGACATTACAGGTATTATATTTTTCCAGTGACTGCATTAACTGCCTAAACTCCCTGTCAGTGCGTTCTTCTGAATCAGAAAAAGTTTCAAGAAATGTATAACTTTTAATCCCTGAATCTTTGAGCACTTCTATGAATTCTTCTTCTATGCCGAGGTTAACAATACAGGTCACGCCTGATTTAACGGTTTCATTCAGCCCGTTTTGCAGTGATTTTATTTTTTTATCTATATTCCATGAAAAATACTGGCTGATAAGCGCTATTATCCAGTCGGAAAAAACGCTTATATTGCTTTTTATCAAATCTGTATACTGCAAATGCGTGTGAAAGTTGACAAACCCCGGGCAAATAAAGGCATTACCGTAGTCGACTATTTCATATTCGCTTAAACCGTCAACAATTTTTCCATCTTTAATAAACAGGCCGCTGTTTTCTAATATTTGCCCGTCTTTAAAAATATACTTTGCTTTGTGAAGTTTACTCATTATTTATACTGAAATATATGTCCTTAAGCCGCTTCTTGCTGAGGTGCGTATATAGCTGGGTGGTCGAAACATCGCTGTGCCCCAGTAGCTCCTGCACAACCCGCAGGTCAGCCCCGTTTTCCAGCATATGTGTAGCGAAGCTGTGGCGCATGGTGTGCGGGGTAATGTGCTTATTCAATATTTTACCAAGGTTGGAAATAGTTTTGTAAACATGCTGACGAGTAATTCTTTGCGCTTTTGGTGATAAAAACAAAGCATTGTCAGCCTGCCTGTTTTTTTTAAGAATTAATTCCCTTTCTTTCAGGTATTTTTGTATGTTTTTTACTGCTTCTTTGCCAATCGGCACTATCCTTTCTTTTGAGCCCTTGCCAAAACACCGGAGAAAACCGTTATCAAGATTTATGTTATTTACATCAAGGTTAACCAGCTCAGACACCCGCAAACCTGCGCAATACAAAAGTTCTATTACGGCCTTGTCAATGAATGTGTGATTATAAGTAAAAATACTGTTCATCTCGGAAACAGAAAGAACTTTAGGCAGTCTTTTATCGAGCTTGGGACTTTCTATACTAAGGGTTGGGTCGTGGTCTATCAGCTCGTTAGCCACCATCCAGTTGAACCAGCCCCGCAGGGAAGAAATTTTTCTTTTAATGGTTGTCGGCACGTATCCAGCGTTTCGCATTTCTCGAATGTAGGAGTTAATTATAAACCTGGTGATTTTTTCATAATTATTTATAGAATTTTTTTCCAAAAATTCAATAAAAGCTATAATATCACGCCTGTATGCCTGCTCAGTATTGTACGACAGACCACGTTCCAGGCAGAGATAGTCTATATATTCCGACAAATACTCATAGAAATTCATATTTTGAGTGTATATGTATTTTTAAGAAATGTAAACATTAAAAAGAACTTTGTTGAAATTTTAGCAATTATTTACAGAGTATATATTTTATATATATAGAATATGATGTAACAAGTAAGGTAATTAGTAATGTTAAAATCTTCTTCATTACTAGATGGCAAAGTTATTAAACAATTATTAACAGGACTTACGCAACTAAGCTAAAAATATCTTGATTAGTATATTTTTTCATA
>CAZLCO010000018.1:0-17103 GCA_964558005.1 uncultured Gammaproteobacteria bacterium
TCAGCTTACATCAAAGTACATGTCACCCACATGGGGAATGCCGATGTCACAACAGTTACAAATGGGCTATAATCCATTTGCAACAGACAATCAGTTCAGCAACAACCCGATGAACATGATGTCCCAAATGTTTATGCAAACTATGGGCGCAATGTTCGGAATGCAGCCCCAACAACAGCAGCCAATGCCAATGCCTCAGCCACAACCACCAATAGGCGGCATGTTCCCACCAATGCCGATGCCGATGCCAATGCCTCAACCTCAGCCACCAATAGGCGGCATGTTCCCACCAATGACGACGCCTCAGCCTCAGCCGGCACCTATACAGGGCATGGATATTTACCAGCAAATATTACAATTGATAGAAGCACTAATTGGAAGGGTGGAAATTAATGAACCAACCCCGGAACCAACCCCGGAACCGACACCGGAGCCACCTCCTGAAGCTAAAGAAGAAACTACCGCAGATGCCAGAGTATGGGGCGACCCGCACTTTACAATCAAAAACAGCGAAGGCAAAGATAAAACAATCGACCACAAAGGTACAGACGGCCTAACATATACCATCCTTGAAGCAGAAGGACTTAAAATAGACGGTGAATACAAAATAGCTAACAACCCTAACGCTCCTCAGGTTATAGGTGCAGTTAGAGTTCAGGCCGGCAGCCAAACCCTTATATGTGATAAAGGCGTCACAAAATTGGGTGATGAAGTTCTTGAAAAAGGAGAGCACCTCCTTGACGATGGAACAAAAATAGAAGTCCTTAATGGTGGCGATGTTATGATCCACTCAAAAGAAGAAGACAGCACAATTAAAATAGATAACAGAAATAATAATCATTATGATATTGAAGTCAAAGGAGACCTCAACAACGGAGCAGTAAAAAATGAAGATGGCGAAGTAGTTGACAAGGATCTCGGCGGTGTACTCGGATTAATATTGGAAAAAGATGCAAAAGTTGATGATATTAATACAAACAACGACCGCAAACTGGTTGACTCAGAGTTAGATTCAGCGGGATTAAACTTCAAAACAGACGACATAGGTCTATATAACTACGGAAATGAAGAACCAGCCGTTGAAGAAACAGAAGCAGAAGCAGAATGGATAAACGCCAGGGGTGGAAATGTAACCGCAGAAGAAATGGCTAATATAGACAATTTCCTCAAAGAAGCAGATGAAAACCCTTCAAGCGAAAAACTAAAAACAGCTACTGACTTCCTGAACAGAAACGGCGCAAATTATACTGAAGAAGATGTAGCTTCCTCTTACAACTGGCTAAAAGAAAGAGAAGAAAAAGGCTGGACTGAAGAAGACTACAATACAGTAGCCGCATGGTTAAATGAAAGAGGTTCCGAATTAACCGTTGAAGATATTAAAGGCGCAAAAGCTCATATCGATGAAAAAGACGGAAAAGAAATAGAAATGATGAAACTTCTCTTAACCGGAACAGGCAAACAAGAAGAAGTATAAAAACCAGAAAAAAATAAAAAAATTGCCCCGATTGGGGCAATTTTTTGTTGATTATAAAAACATCTGAAGAATCATAAAAAGAATTGAAATCGCCTTTGCCCCGTTGGCATAGTTGGCATATTTTCTTAATTTGGATTGGTCGTCATAATACTGGTCAGAACTTTTCGCGTCAACATAAGCGCAAAGACGCTGCAACCTCTCCTGTGCCGGATAGTTTTCAGATGACTGGTTAAAAACTTTTTTCTCCAGTCTTGCTATTCTTGTTTCAACAGGTTCTGTTATATAAACAGTCCCCAGCAGTTCATTTTCAAGATCATAAAGTATAATTGATTGTTCTTCTTTCGTTTTAGGCACCTGCGCAGCAGGATAAATTTCCTCAGGAGGAAAGTCCGTAATATACCCTCCCCTATTTTCAATAGGATTTGGGTTCACTGCATTTCTCAACACATCTACTCTGTCACTGAGAGTAGCTTTTGTGACCCTTCCAAAGACCTTCATCTCCAACCGGTCAAGCCTTTTATAAATATTTTCCTGTGAATAAACCGATCCGAATACCCTTGCCTCCATTTCATCCACAGCCGGGTAGCCTATATCAATGCTTATATCCTCAGCTTTAACACAAAGAGAGCAAAGTAATAAAAAACAAACTATTAGTATATTAAATTTCATAATATTTAATTTTACCGCTAATTGTCCTGCTTTATATCCGCCGGATTGACAATTGCCCTGACAGGTTCCAAGCTGTCTCTTTTCCTGCCGATAATCAAATAATAGCTTTTCTCCGGAGCCCTGTCCAATAAAGCCCTATTCGCTTTGCATTCAAGTTCTTTGCTGCCGGGCACCTGCTTTATACTCAGGAAAAAATTATAATGAAACTTATCATATATTTCAAAAACTTCTATATTTGCCCAGCCGGTTTTATTCTGTTCGGCAGTTTTTTCCCTTATAAGTTTCATTTGTTCTCTTGTAAAATAAGACTTATACACCGGCCTTTTAATGATTGGTATACTGAAAAGATCTTTATGACGGACTTTTCTAACATAAGGAAGAATTTGCACAATTTCCTCATATATTTTCACTTTAGTATCCATATGAATTTCCGGAT
Organism: uncultured Gammaproteobacteria bacterium; assembly: GCA_964558005.1. Taxonomy (GTDB): domain Bacteria; phylum Cyanobacteriota; class Vampirovibrionia; order Gastranaerophilales; family UBA9971; genus JANQGS01. The sequence goes on from CAZLCO010000018.1 coordinate 2,580, forward strand.
AATTAATTTCAACTGTAGATACCTCAAACCCCAACGGATAATCCCTTATTACAGTAGAACAGTATAGGTTTAAATCCTTCCATTTCAGCAATGATTTGAAACTCTGCATTACATTTATTTTAACTTCCGGGTTAAACAACAAATCCCTTATTAAAACGTATGTCTGGCTCAGGCTGTTAAATGCAGGTTCAGGAAACTCCAGCATCCCTTCATTGTAATTCACCTCAAAATCAGTAAACTTAAGAATGTTTATCTTCGGTTTCAATCCCTGAAACCTTAATAAAATATTTTTCAGGTTATCCCTAATCTTCTTCACTGCTATAATCGCCTATCATTTCAAACCAGAAAAAAGAATGAGGCTGCATAGTAAATACGTACTTACTACCAGCTATTTTAGGGAAAATACTTTCATCAAAAATCTCTATTAATACACTTCCGTCATAATCAGCAAGGTCAAGCTCAACAAACTCAGCTTTTTTAGAAAGATTGACAAGGCAAAGTATTTTTTCGTACTCATAACTCCTGATATAAGCAAGTATTTTATGATTTTTAGGCTTTAAAAATTCAATAGTCCCCCGCCCAAAAGCCTTATATTTTTTCCTTACCTCTATCATCTTCCGCATAAAGTTCAAAAGAGAAGAAGGCTGCTCAAGCTGACTTTCAACATTTATCGCCTGATAACCGTAAACCGAATCCATAATAGGCGGTAAATAAAGCTGATGCGGCGAGCCCTGAGAAAAACCAGCATTCCTGTCAGGCGACCACTGCATGGGTGTTCTTACCCCGTTTCTATCCCCCAAATAAACATTATCACCCATCCCGAGTTCATCCCCATAGTATATAATTGGAGTTCCCGGAAATGAAAACAGTATAGAGTTAAGGACTTCAATAATTCTCCTATTGTTATCAACTAGCGGTGCCAGCCTTCTCCTTATCCCTAAGTTAAGTTTCATTTTCGGGCTTTTAGCGTATTGGCTGTACATATAATCTCGCTCTTCGTCTGTCACCATTTCCAAAGTCAGCTCGTCATGGTTTCTTAGAAACAATGCCCACTGACAAGTTTCAGGTATATCCGGCAGTCCTTCCATTATTTCAACTATCGGGGTTCTTGATTCCCTTCTCAATGCAATATATATTCTGGGCATCAAGGGGAAATTATAGGCCATATGGCACTCGTCGCCATCACCAAAATACTCGACCACATCATCAGGCCACTGGTTAGCTTCTGCGAGAAATACCTTATTTTCAAAATGATTATCCAGATACCTTCTCCAGTTCCTAATGACTTCATGCGTTTCAGGCAGGTTTTCGTTGTTTGTGCCTTCTTTTACGCAAAGATAAGGTATAGCGTCCAGCCTAAAGCCGTCAACGCCCATTTCAGCCCAGTGCCTTATTATTTTGTTAATCCGCCTTACAACCTGCGGGTTATTATAATTTAAGTCCGGCTGTGCTGAAAAAAACCTGTGCCAGTAATATTTTTTAACGTCCTGCTGCCAGGCCCAGTTTGATTTTTCGGTATCCTGGAAAATTATTCTTGTATCCTTGAATTTTTCCTGGTCATCACTCCACACAAAATAATTCCAGTACCTGCTTTTCCCCCCTTTTTTGATTGCGTCCTGAAACCATTGATGCTCGTCAGAAACATGATTTACGACCAGCTCGGTCATTACACGGATATTGCGTTTTTTACATTCCCTTGTAAAAGCTTTAAAATCTCTTAGCGTACCGTAATCCGGGTTTATATTAAAATAATCCGCAATATCATACCCATCATCTTTTAAAGGCGAAATATAAAAAGGCAAAAGCCATATCGTATTTATGCCCAAATCCTGGAGGTAGTCAAGTTTTTCAATCAAACCCCTAAAGTCCCCTACGCCATCTTTGTTGCGGTCATAGAAGGCCCGTACATGAAGCTCGTATATTATTGCGTCTTTATACCATAGTTCCATAACAATAAATTATAACTTCTGTTCGCAAACTAATTCCAGAGTTTTTTGAACTCGCGCTAAAGGCTCATCCACATCCATAAAGTCACCCGCTTTTACAAGTTTATCAACAATAACATCAAACTCCGACCCCTCACACTTGAAATCCTTTCGAAACAAAAGCCTTACCGGATTCTGCGCATGCGATGTTTGTAGCAGGACTTCATTGTCCTTTAATTTCTGATGGTCGCCGGATGCTGACAGCGGTGTTGTTTTTGTGGCAGAAAGTCGCACAATCGGCACTTCCTTGCCCTTGTATTCCAATAAATCCTCGTCCTGCACAAACAATACGGAAATATCCCCTGATAAAGCCTTAACGAGGCTATCAGTGATTATATCTATTTTTAAATACTTTTCAAGCCCCTCCCCATATAGCACCTGTTGGATTTTAGTAGGCACGATCGGATCAGTATAGCGAAACTCCAGCGGAAACCCCTTGTAATCAGTTATTAAAATTGCCCCCAGATAACCTTTTGAGGCTGATGAATATGTTATCCCGTATGCTAATCTTGCATCTTCGCTCATTTTTTAAATCCGATATTTGCTTTCGGGTCTTTGGAATTTAAAAGTTTTCTCAGCTTCATAATAGCCTGCGCATGCAGCTGGCACACTCTTGATTCTGAAATACTCAAAGTAGCGCCGATTTCCTTTAGCGTCATATTTTCGTGGTAATACAAAGCGAGTATCATTCTTTCCCGTTCCGGCAAATTAGAAAGCGCCCTTGATAATTCATTTTTAACGTCCCGGTTTTCCAACTGTTCCAATGGGTCGTCTATTTTTTTATCCTGAATTGTATCTATCAGCTCAATCCCTTCCATTGAGGAATCTTTTTTTTCGTATATCGAAACCATTGTATTATTTTCCATATCTACAAGAGCAGTCTCCACTTTTTCTCTTGGCAGGTCCATTTCTTTTGCTATTTCATCCGTTGTGGGTTTCCTGCTTAATCGGTTCTGATAATCATTTATGATAGCTTTAATCTGTTTATATCTTTTTTGAGTTCCTCTGGGCACCCACTCCAGGCTTCTTATCCTGTCAATAATTGCGCCACGTATCCGTAAAAGAGCATATGTCTCAAACCTTACACCTCTGCTGAAATTAAACTTTTCTACCGCGTCTATAAGGCCTTCTACTCCATAGCTGGATATGTCTTCAGTTGAAATTGTGGCGGGTAGGCTTATTCTTAACCTGCCGGCAACGTATTTTACCAGGTAAATATACTGAATTATAAGTCTGTCGCGCAATTGTTTGTTTTTTTTATCTGTTTCAAATTGCTTCCAAACTTTATTTATTTCCTCATCTGACAGCTTTTTTTGTCTGCCCTCAAAGAGATTAAAACTTAAATGTGATGACATATTCATCTATTAGACCATTACCTGATTAATTCCCTAATATTGATTTTAATGACACCACAGGATAATTCATCATTCAAAAACTGTATTTAGATACAAAGAGCAAAATGAACATTTTTTATAAAAGAATAATGTATAATTTAACTATGACCGCATTCATAAAAGTAAAAAACCTTATAAAAGAATTCCCCATAAAAAAAGGCTTTTTTAACAAGCAGGTGGGCGCAGTCCATGCGGTGAACAACATATCACTGGAAATCAAAAAAGGCGAAACTCTTGGTCTGGTGGGAGAATCGGGCTGCGGCAAATCAACCGCCGGTCGTTGCATGCTCGGGCTCATCCCGGCAACAAGCGGGTCAGTTGAACTGGAAGGCGAAGAAATTACAGATCATAGCCCAAAAAAATTCCGAGCGTTGAGAAAACGAATGCAGATTATTTTCCAGAATCCCTATTCAAGCCTTAACCCCAGGATGAGCGTGGAAACCATCCTCAAAGAACCTTTTATAATCCACGAAAAACTGTCAAAAAAAGAACAAAAGGAGCGCATAAAGCACCTTCTTGAAATAGTCGGGCTTAATGAAGGGGTGCTCGGTCGCCATCCGCACGAGTTTTCTGGCGGACAACGGCAGAGAATAGGTATTGCCCGGGCACTTGCATTGAACCCGGACTTTATTGTCGCTGACGAGCCGGTTAGCGCGCTTGATATAAGCATACAGGCACAAATATTAAATTTAATGCAGCAGTTAAAAAAAGATTTTAACCTTACGTATTTATTTATTTCGCATGATTTAAGCGTAATAAGATACATCTGCGACAGGGTTGCGGTGATGTACCTGGGCGAGATAGTAGAGACCGCACCGGTAAAAGAACTTTTTGAAAACCCGAAGCACCCCTATACGCAGGCGTTGTTGAGCTCTATTCCCGGAACAGCTACTGCAAACAAAATTATTTTAAAAGGTGATATTCCAAGCCCTGTTAATCCGCCGCAGGGCTGCAAGTTCCACACACGCTGCCCTTATGTTCTGGATATATGCAGGGAAGCGTGGCCCGGATGCACAAAAATTAACGAAGAACACTTTGCGAATTGTCATTTGTTGGTATAAACTCATTTTATGCAAAATTCAACAAGGCAAATCGCAATATACGGTAAAGGCGGTATAGGTAAATCTACCACAGCCGCCAATATCACAGCCGCTCTCAGCAATATGGGCATAAAACCTGCACAAATCGGTTGCGACCCTAAGGCAGACTCGGTCAATACGCTTATGTGCGGGGAATTTATTGACACGATTTCTGAAATAATAAGACAGCATGGCAGTACGGAACAGGCCATTAACAGAGCTATTTATAAAGGCTACAAAGATATCCTGTGCATGGAATCCGGCGGGCCTGTGCCCGGACAGGGTTGTGCGGGCAGAGGCGTGCTTGTGGCGCTGGACTTAATCAGGAAATACAATATTTTTGAAAAATACAATATTGATATCGCATTGTATGACGTGCTCGGCGATATTGTGTGCGGGGGGTTTGCCCAACCCATAAGGCACTCTTACGCAGAAGAGGTTTACATAATTACAAGCGGCGAGTATATGGCGCTTTATGCGGCCAATAATATCGCTTCCAGCATAAAACTGTTCGCCGGACAGGGGTTGAGTGTTCGATTAGCGGGCATTATCGGGAATTTAAGAAATGTGCCTGATGAACAGGAAATCATTAACGAATTTGCTGACAGGCTTAAAGTCCCTGTTGTAAGTTTTATCCCACGTTCTGACGAGGTACAAAAAGCTGAATTACAGGGCAAAACAGTCATAGAAGCCGGTCCGGGTTCGGAGCAGGCGGACGTGTATTTTGATTTAGCGCAAAAAATTCTGGAGAACAAAGAGGTGTTTGTGCCCGAGCCCCTGAAAAAGGAGGAATTAATTGAAAGGTTACGACTGGGTAAAAGTATCCCAAATGCTTGAAAAAACGCCCGCTGTCGACTGCAACGATGAGTACCCGGGTTATACGGGTCTGTGGTGTCGGCTCATAAAAGCGGTTTCCAGCTACGGCATGATGAAAAACACCGTTGCGGTAATCCACGGCCCAACCAACTGCGCATGGGCGGTAAGGAATTTCTGCCTCACAAATTATTCCCTGTACTATGGCAACCCTTTTTTACACACCCCTTCGACAGATATAGACCAGAATGACGTTATCTCAGGCGGCACAGAAAAACTTATTGCAACGCTGAAAGAAGTTGACCGGGACTATAGGCCTGAGCATATATGTGTTTTTGATACCTGCTCAACCGCACTTATCGGCGATGACATAGAAACCGCCATAAAAACCGCTCAAAAGAATTGTAATGCTAAAATTGACTATATCCCCTCAGCTGGTTTTACCTCTCTGCCGCTGGGCAGGTCCATTGAGGAAATAACGGTTAAATACGCTGACATGATGGAAAGCTCATCAGAAATAATCCCTGATGCCGTCAATATTCTGGGGCAATTTAAGGAGCAAAAACGTTGCAAGAAATCGGACTATCCGGATGACAGCTCAGAGCTTGGCCGTATGATTGAAGGCATAGGGCTGAAAATCCATAGGGTGCTTATGTCTGGTGGGTATGAATATGTTAAGACCTCCCCGCAGGCTGCCGTGAACGTAATTAGCTGCCCGACTTGGGGGTTGCCGCTGGCAATCAGGATGAAAGAAAAATTTGACACTCCATACATAAACCAGGCCATACCAACCGGCATAGAACCCACCAAAAACTGGCTCATGGACTTAGCCGCATTTTTCGATAAAAATACAGATTCATTTATAGACAGGGAATTACAGGAAATAATGCCTGTTTTTGAACGGACAAGGTCGCTGGTACAGGGCAAAGTTGCACTTATGGAGTGCGGCAGGAATTCTCAGACCGCATTCGCTCGGCCAATGGCTATGGCAAGAGCTTTTGAGGAACTTGGCATGGAAGTACGTTTATTTGGCCTGCACCCGCTGGAATTAAAAGCCAAACAGCTTGATGCGGAATACTTTCTGGGGCAGGGATTTGACCCGCTGATACTGGACGGGAATTATGCTTACCAGCAGCCGGTGAGCATTAACAGTATAGTTGAGGATTTAGGGCTAAAACCCGGTGAGTATATGTATTTTCCGCAGGATGTTTTTCCTGCTCCGGGCGAAGACGCAAGGGTGGAAACAGGCGTACATCTGCGGCGTGTAAAGGGCGCACCCGGCAGAGGCATAGGTTTCAGAGGCACACGGGCGCTTTATGAGAGCATTATAGAATCTGTTATAATGTCAGGAAACAAAAAATTCCCGACCTTATATGATTTAGTACACAGGAGATAGTTTAACTTATGGGCAAATGCACATGCGGGCTGAGCAAGAAAGATAAATGTGACGGCAGTTGTAAAAAGAAGAAAAAGGATAAGAAAAAAAAGAAAAAATAAATTTTTGATTTATTTAAAATAGTACAAAATTCCCCTAAATCCCCACCACACCCCCCCTTAAGGTGGTTAAGGGCCAAAGGCCCTTAACAATTCCATATGGATTTAGGGGAATTTTCAAAAAATTTTGTTAAATTAAACAGGAAACAATCCGCTAAAACATCGCAGGTATTTAGCCACAACCTCAAGCTTTTTCCTCTCAAAATCGGAAAAATACATGCCGAACATTTTGTCGCGTTCCTGTGCATGCAGCTCTTCCCTGTGATTTGAGCTGGAAATCCCGCCCATTGTGAATTCAGTTATTGGAAAACCCACATAAGTCGCTGTTATACCGTATATTAAAAACGCCCGCAAAAACCACTCCTGATCACTCACTATTTTAAAATCCGTGTCAAAATTCCCGTAGTATTCAAACACATCCCGCCTGTAAAAAGTTGCAGGCTGGCAGGGCGTGTTTTTCATCAGATAGACCTTATTCAATTTATTATGCTTACGGATGGATGTTTCGCCCGTTTCATTGTTTAAAAAGGCCTGGTCACCGTACAGTAACTCCTTACCCGTATGTTTTGCAACATTTTCCAGTACATTATCATCTATAAACCGGTCATCAGAGTTTAAAAAGAACAGGTACTCGCCTTCTGAAGCCTTGATGCCTTTGTTCATAGCGTCATAAAGTCCGGAGTCCGGTTCACTGATTATTTTTGAAACATTATAATTTCTTACTATTTCAAGGGTAGAATCTTCTGATGCACCGTCCACAATAATATGTTCAAAATCTTTGTATGTCTGGACTTGCACGCTTTTTAGCGCACGTTCTATTGTCTTTTCCGAATTTTTACATACTGTGATTATGGATAATTTCATTGTATCTTTCCCGCAGATATTCAGGAATAACCCTGTACAGCCTGCCCTCCCGGTTAGTGGTAACTCCTTTTACCCTTGCAAACATTATTAGCCCGCCCGTCTCGACGTTTTGAATTTCCTGATAAAAAGTAACATATGTTTTGCTGAATTCCTCAACTGATGAAGTTATGAGCAACTCGTCATATGGCCTTGCAAAGTGCTTGTAGCGCAGGTTTATCTCTGTAACCGGCATTAATATGCCCATTTCATCGAGTTCTTTGAACATAATGCCCATTTGTTCGAGTACATCAATCCTGCCTTTTTCAAGCCATCTCAGATAGGCTCCATGCCAAACGACACCGTATGAATCGGTGTCGTTTGGATAGACTTTTATTTTATACTCGTGCTGCGAGTGCTTCATCTCTCTCTTCTTCGGTTACATCTTTAATAGAAAGATTTACACGTCCCTTGTCGTCAATTTCAAGAACTTTTACAACGACTTCATCGCCGAGCTGAACCACTTCATCAACAGTATTTACCCTTCTTGGAGCAAGCTTGGATATATGCACAAGCCCATCTTTACCGGGAGCCACTTCGACGAATGCGCCGATTGGAAGCGTTCTGACTACTTTACCGCAAAGTATCATACCCTTTTCTATTTTTAGTGTAAGGTTTTTGATTATCTTGATAGTCTTTTTCATCATTTCGCCGTCATTTGTGCCTATCCTTACAGTGCCATCGTCTTCTATGTCTATGGTTGCACCTGTCTGCTCAATGATGCTACGGATCATCTTGCCGCCAGGGCCGATAACTGCACCTATTGCATCAGGGTCAATCTTTAATGTTTCAATTCTCGGTGCCCATTTATTAAGCTCAGGCCTCGGCTCTGACAATTCTTCCTTCATTTTATTAAGGATAAACAGTCTGCCTTCTTTTGCTTCGCTTATAGCCTGATTCAAGATATTCACATCAAGTCCCTTAATTTTAATATCCATCTGCAAAGCGGTAATGCCGTTTTCATCTCCGGTTACCTTGAAGTCCATATCTCCGAGGAAATCTTCAATCCCCTGAATATCAGTCAAAACAGCAGTTTTGTCTCCTTCCTTGACCAGCCCCATTGCAACACCGGCTATAACGGTTTTAATAGGAACACCCGCATCCATCAGTGCAAGACAACTGGCGCATGTACTGGCCATGCTGGTTGAGCCGTTTGATTCGAGCACTTCTGAATTTACTCTTATAACATAAGGGAACTCGTCTTTTAGCGGCAATGCCGGTATGATAGCACGTTCTGCAAGTGCGCCGTGGCCGATTTCACGTCTGCCTGCGCCTCTTTGTGGCTTTACTTCGCCGACTGAGTACCCGGGGAATGCATAATTGTGCATATACCACTTTTCTTTCTGCGGGTCAACTCCGTCTAATTCCTGCGCCGCTCCAGGACCTGCCAGAGTTGCACAGGATAATACCTGGGTATTGCCTCTTGTGAATACTGCTGAGCCGTGTACTCTTGGCAAGCAGGAGGTTTCGCAGGTTATTGGCCTGACTTCATTATATTTTCTACCGTCTGCCCTTACTCCTTCGTTTATAATCATGTCGCGCATGATTTCTTTTTCCAGTGATTTAAATTCCTCACCAACAAAGTCAAGGCCTGATTCTTCCAGAAGGACTTTTATTGAATTGTCATCCGGCAGTTCCTTAAGTTTTTGATTTAATTCTTCTTTTGCTGAATTAATTAATTCTTTTCTTGTGTCACGATCAAACTGATGATATGCATCATTTACTTTAGTTTTACAGGTTTCTGAAACAAGTTTTTTGATTTCAGATGTGTCATAAGGGTCAACAAAATCCTGTTTTTCCACGCCGCACTGTGCTGCAAATTCTTTTTGAGCATGTATATGCTTTTTGATTTCTTCCATTGCGACTTTAACAGCGTCAACTATCTTTTCTTCCGGCACAAACCAGCACCCGGCCTCTACCATAATCACAGAATCTTCTGTCCCTGCGACTACTATATCGAGCTCACTCTGTTCAGCCTGTTCGTATGTCGGGTTAATAATATATCTGCCGTCAAATTCCGATATTCTTACAGCACTTATCGGACCTTCAAATGGTAGTCCGGCAAATCCGAGTGCCATAGAAGCCCCCAGGATTGCGAATGTGTCAGGTTGTTGTTCCTGGTCCGAGCTTAGAGTAGTAACGACTACTTGTACATCGTTCCTGTAGCCTTTTGGGAAAAGTGGTCTTATAGGCCTGTCAATGAGCCTGCATGTTAAAATTGCTTTGTCTGAAGGTCTTCCTTCTTTTCTGATAAAACTTCCCGGTATTTTACCGATTGATGATAATTTTTCTTCATAATCTATTAACAACGGGAAAAAATCTATTCCCTGCCGTGGTTTTTCCGAGCCTACAGCAGATACAAGCAATACATTATCTCCCCACTTTACTGTTACTGAGCCTGTGGCTGAACGGGCGAGTTTGCCTGTTTCAAGTTCTACCTGTTGATCTCCAATTTGGATTGTGTACTTTTGAATTGTTTCCATAATTTTACTTTTTTTCCTTCTTCGTCTTCTTCTCTTTACTTTCTCAAAGTAATTATATATTAAACATAATTTAAAAACACGGGAGTGTTTAATTAATTTAATTCACCAAAAAATAAAAAAGTATTATTATAAAAATATATGAAAAAGGACTATTTCTGTATTTTAGCTGGCGGCGGTGTCAGGGGCACGGCTTATGTAGGCGTGATGAAAGCCCTGCGAGAGCTGAATATTAATATATCCGGACTGGCAGGGTCTTCTGTGGGCGCAATATTTGCAGCTTTCTTCGCTCTTGGCTATACTCCTGATGAAGTTAAGGAACTCCTTTATAAAGTCAATTACCAGAGCTTTAGGGATTTGTATATTCCGATGAAAGGAGATTTTGGCTTTTTTAAAGGGGATGAGGTCTATAACTGGATAAAAGCAATTATTGAAAAGAAATTTTACGGCTCGGGGCGGGAGAAAAATCTTCCCCCGGTAACTTTTAAAGATATTGGATGCGATCTTGTTGTTGTGGCCACTGATATTTCTTACACAAAATTCAAAGAATTCAACAGGGTTAAAACGCCTGATGTAGAAATTGCCCATGCGGTAAGATGTTCGATTAGCCTGCCGGGCTTCTTCAAGCCGGTATGGGAAAACGACAGGTGCCTCGTTGACGGGGATTTTATAAATAATTTTCCTTTGTGGCTAATGGAAAGCGAGATTATAAAAAACACAAACTCAAAAATACTTGAATTCAGACTGGAAAGCTCAGAAAAACCAAGGGATATATTCAATTTTGTTGATTATTTTAGCGCAATACTTGACACAAATTACAACATAGCCACACAGACCCTTGTGCAGGAATTCGGCAGGAACGACCAGTTTGAAATAATTAAAATCGATACCGGCAGGGTAAAAGTGATTGATTTTGGCATTTCTAACTCTGAAAAAGAGCAAATGATAAAAGACGGCTATAGTTACGCTAAAAAATACCTTGATTATGAGATGCCGGCTAAAAAAAGAAATATTAACCAGATATACACAAGGTTAAAACAAGAGATTTATGAACTGAAAAAAAATATAATAAAGACAAAAATTCCTGAGAGTTCTGTTAATATAGGAAAAATTAGCGTACTTTTTACGGAAAACAAGTCTTACATCCATAAAATTCTTTATAATAACTTTCTTGACCTGCAAAAATCTTACCAGAACAATCTGATGCCTGTTAAATACTTAGGCGTAACGCTTTTGCGGGAGAAGAAGGCTTTTATAACTAAAATTGACCGCATTCTTGCGGATATTGAGGAGCTGAGGAAATAAAGTCTTTTCCAAAATGACTAAACCAAATCCATCAGTAAAATTTTAAATATCCTCCCTTTAATGTAGAAGGAAAAACAGACTTTCGTCCGATAACTTCTATTAGGGAAGAGTAATTTAGACTTAATTTTGAAGGAAGGCGATTAAAACGAGCTTTAACAGCATTTATCCTGTTAATATCTATCCATATAACCCGCAAAAGTCGGTGAAAAAACCTGTTGAAAAAACTGTGCCCGATAACCAGCCCAGACCGCAGGAAACCCCGACCGACAACGGGGAACTCAAGGACGGAAAGCCTTCCAGCCAGCAGGATAAAATAGAATATTTATCACAAAAAAGAATAAACATAAGGAATATAGTTGAAGATTTCCATAAAACCCTTGCGGCCATTGGTGCGCCAAAGGAAATAAACGAAGAAGTGCAGGCATATATTGAGCTCGCCAACACCCAGTCCGCAAAAGAAAAACCCTCTCCAAAAATAATTAAGTCCAACCTGAAAAACGCTGCCGGAATTCTTGATGAGTACATAACAGACACGCTTCATAAACCTTCAAAAGTAGTAACAGACTGGATAGACGCCCTCCTTTTACAAAAGATAGATTATAAGACAGATAAAATACCTGAAAAACCCGAACCAGTTCAGGAGGTAATACCTGAAATACCCCCTAAAGAAACCCCTGTCCAGCCTGTTGTCACAGAGCCGCAAAGTCCGGAACTTATCAGCAAGTATAAAGAAGCAGAAAAATTAACAGATATCGGCAAATTCAGAAAAGCCACTGCTTCTTATGATAAGCTGTTACCTGAAATTAAAACCTCTGGTGATAAGGGACTTGAAACAAAAATATATCTTGATAAAGCCTTTATATATGATATGAACAGGAATTACCCGAAAGCCCTGGAAAATTACAACGAAGCCGCAAAACTCTCAAAAGAAACAGGGAATCACAAAGCCCGGGCGCTGGCACACTATAATATGGCTTCTATCTATGATGAATTCGGCATGATAGACCCTGCTGTAAGGCATTATTATGAAGCGCTATCATCGGACGGGCAGGAAGAAAACCTTAAAGGCCAGACAACTACCCTGAACGATATCGGTAATATCTTTTCCGCAGTAAAGCAATACAGACAAGCTCTGGAACACTATCAGGTGGGAGTTTCCCTTACAAGGGAAACCCAGGATTTTGAAGGCAAAGGCTATCTTTTCAGTAATATAGCGGGAATATTTAAGGACGTGGGAAAAGACCAAAAAGCACTTAAATATTATAAAAAATCTATACAATGCGATCTGAAAGTTGGCAATCTTGAAGGGTATTCCATAAATTATCTCAATACAGCAGATATAATGAGCAGGAATAACTATCAGGAAAAAGCTGACAAGATTTATAAAAAATCGCTCGCCGCCGCTCAAAAACTGGGGGACAGGGGATTATCCGGCAGGATTCTGGCAAAACTGGAAAATAACAGCCTGGCTTATTGATTTTATAATTATGGTACGACCTCAAAAACGGGAGGAGTTTCTCCCCAGGCCGGATAATCTTTGTACAAAAGATTTGTATCAGCAGTATGGAGTGAATTTCCTGATGAAGGGTTATAACCCCAAAATTCGGTTAAATCATTAACGCCATCAGCGTCAGAATCAGCGCTGCCGTCATTGAAACCGTAAATATTTTCTACTATATCAATAAGTCCATCACCATCACTGTCAGTAGAATAATCGCCAAGGCTTATAAGCCTTGAATGGTGAAAAATTTCAATCGCATCAATGTCAGCGCCAGGGCTAAAAGTTGAGTGCTCACCGGGTATAAGCATTGGGATAGCAGAAGGGGTTGCTATTCCAAATGTTGGTTGGATTAAAAAACCATCTTCCCTGTTATCATCTATTATTTTCAAATATTTTATATTACCAAGCCTGGGTGTTGCTCCAACAGCTGTAGCGTTGTATATATCAGTACCGCCGCTTGTTGTACATTTTGAACCTAACTCAAAATAACCGCTTCCATAAAACTTAAAATCAGTGGAAACAGCTCCGTTTATAGTAACCTGTGTCTGGTGACAGCCGATTAATTCATTTTTGTTGACATAAAGAGGTACGCCGGTACAGCTGATATTTACCCACTTAATGCCGTCGCCGGGAATTGAAGCGTCAATATAAGGGTTGGGAGCATCACCGTCTGTATCTGTATCATCGACATCTATACCCGCATAAACAAAATATCCTTCAGCATGGCCTCTTTCATAAATTGCAAAATCAAATCCCTTGCCATCAACAAGAGTGGCAGGCAGTTTTATTGTTATATACCCGCCCGGACCAAGTGATAAAACCCTTCCGTCAGGCGGACCGTATATGTCATTAAAATCAGCATTTTGGTTAAATACAGTGGTTGTTAACCCTCCGCCGGTTGAACCAAGCGGTTGTCTTATATCGGTATCAAGGTACCCGCCTGTGCCTGTGCTGTCACCTCGTAAAATGCTCCCTGTCGGCACAGGAAATTTTCCGCTTAAATAAACCGGAAGATTAACAGCAGCGGCTCTTGCCGGAACAGTTACACTGTTCACACCGAGTACCTGAAGGAAATATGTTTTTAATGTAGCATCAGCCTGAACCCTGACCGCCCTTGACGGAATATTAAGGTTTACTGTCGGCGCAACACCAATTCCTTGTATTACCTGATTTGTATCCAAAAGTGCAAGATAATGCAGTGCGGCGTTTCCTGTTGTGGAATTTGTTATCTGGCCCGCAGTTGGCTTTGTGAAGTTTCCCCCGCTTTCAAAAGGTTCATACTCTGATGCGGCAATAAGTGCAGCAGTTTCTACAGCTTTTTGAAGTTCATACCTCTGGTTTAGTATAAGCCCCAAATCCAGCGCAAATGAAGCCAGTCCCATAAGGGCAAATAAGCTAAATACAAGAATTATTACAGATGAACCTTTTCTTTTTATCATTATTTTTTCCTTAAATTACCATCCGCCCGGGGTACGGGTTACGTAAGAATTTACGCTAAAAATATTACTTGAATTAATATGTGTTATCTCTTCAGAAGTTGCAAGAGTCATGTTCGGTTCGGCATAATTAGCGT
>CAZLCO010000018.1:17113-41232 GCA_964558005.1 uncultured Gammaproteobacteria bacterium
CCTTATCCGGTCTTCTATCCGCTGCTGTATTTGCCGGAAAACTAATGTCATAGTATGAGGGGAACCTTCTCGTTAAATTTGTACCATCTATATCATGATAAAGGGCCCTATTTCCGCCAAGCTCATTATAAGTTTTGAAGTCTGCCGCTTTAAATTCCGGCAGGTATGTGTTAGTCCTGTTTGCTTCTAGTCCGCCGCCTATATCATAAGGAGTGCTTCTCCAGTGCGGATAAGTACTTACACTCGGAGGAGGCGGAGGTGGTGGATAATCAACGAACTTAGTATCATCTATAAGATTAGGCAGTACTTCTGCTGCCGCAGGAACGGCCTGAACCGCATCCGGAAATAAAGCGCAGTTAGCTGGCAGAACAGCTCCATCTCTGCATCTTGTCTGTCCCCAGAAATCAGATATTTCTAGCCCATCCAAAATACCATTAATATTTACATCAAAATATTCGGGGTCAGCGTCCCATGCATCCGGTATGCCGTCACCGTCACTGTCTATATAAACATCAATTATGTCTACCTGATAATATATATTACCGTCAGCCCCACCAACTCCATCATCCTCATCATCGTCATCAGCGGCCGGAGTTGCCTCTGCACTGTTATAAACCCCTGCGCTGGCGTGATCGTGTTCATATAGTTTCATTCTAAATTTAAAAGGAAGATAAAAAGGATTTTGGGCTGAGTTTGCCATACCTGCGTGATATAAACCATCAGGCATTGTTGTATCAATAACATGCGGACATGAAATTGTTATAAAATATTGGGTAGTCCACGCTGCATGGCTCCAATTTGCATAATCAGGGGTATAAGAAAAGTATGACCCTTTGACGTGTTCAAAATCATGAGCGACACCGGCTACCATAATAGGTTCCATTGTTCCCATAATATATGTATCGTCCCAGGCAATGTGGTCTAATCTTGGGTTCATCCTTAAAGCCCTTTCATTGACAGTAGCTGTGCTACGTTGGTCACTATCGCAAAAACCGCTTGTACCTCCGGTATCACAGAACATAATTCCCTTATTATAGAAAAAATCAAGAGAGTTAAATCTTAATTTATGTATTAAAGCAGCATCATCTGCCAGAAGCATACCTAAAGAATTATATTTGACATAAATAATGTGTGTAAATCCAAGAGCTGTTGCAACCCAGATATATGGAATTTTTGTATCAAACCAGATACCCATCTGATAGTATGGCGACCTTACTTCAAGAGTTGCGGTACGGAGGTTTATCCTTAAATTCGGGGGCAGAAGGTCATTTCCTTCCCAATCAACCAGCCTCGCATGCGCAGGAGCGAATTCGAACATAGGATGTGTTCCAGTACCTTCATAAAAACGGATCAGAAAAGCTATATGCTCTCTTATATTAAATGTTGCATCGCCATAATTAATGGCGGTAGTATCAACAAGTGCGCCTGAAGGTATAAAATTACCGCCAGCGTCAGTAGAATATTCTGAAAGATCTTCGGTAGATCGCCCTGCCCCTGGAAAGACATTTGGCTTGAAAATATTGGGGTTTATTACCTGTGTACTGCTGAAAGAAATTGTGGATATACTGTCCCCGGCCAGCCCTGCAATTAAAAAGTACGGTACATATTCATAATAAACTCCAATAAAGGCTGTATTTTCAGCTGATCTGTAGACAGCTTTAGCGGTAACGCTGTCCGAGTTTGGTATATTGTGGTTTATCAGATACTGTACAACTTTTATGCGTATAAAGTCTTCTACTGTATTTAATTTTGCAGCAGTTGTCCCGTCAAGGTTATTGAGCTTGTTAACTTCTACCAGACTCATTTTGACAGCCTCAGCAATAGTAGCCCGAGCGTTTATTGCTGCGCCCATTTCCACAACAATAAATATAAATATCAACAAAATAGGTGCAACCAGCGCAAACTCTACTATTTGCTGTGCCAGTCTTTTTTTATATATAAAGCGCTTCTTCATTATTTTCTCCAGCCAAAAGGAGGTCAGCATTATATGCATTTATAATATATTTCGAATAAATACACTAAAAACTTTAAGAATATAAAAATAAAATTTGATATAATAATTAAATTGGTAAGGAGAAAAATTTAATGTTTCATAAAAATATAGAGGCTCTAAGGCCTATAAATCCAGACCTCGCAGATAAACTGGAGAAAATAGATATTGAATCAATAACTGACATTATTGTAGTCGAAGCTGAATCAAAAGACCTCATTATCGGATATAAAGAACTCGCACTCCACAGTACATTTGACCCTATAAGAGAAGCTAATGCTATTTGGAATAAATCAGTTAAATCAATATTAAACAAAAATGATATTCAAATATTATTCGGACTTGGACTGGGCTACCTGTTTAAAAGGGCCTATATAAATTCAGATTCAAAAATTATGGTGCTGGAACCTATTATCGAAATTTTGAGATTTGTACTCGAACACGTTGACCTTTCAACGGAGCTGGCAGATACAAGAGTTTACCTTACAGATAACACAGAAGATCTGGTAAATAAATTAAAACAGGAATACTTAAAAGGAGATAAAGCAGAATTTCTTATCCTTCCGGCTTATGCACAGCTTGAACAAAATAGTCTTGAAAACCTGACCTCAAAAATAGTTAATGTTATGGAAGAAAAATCTTCTGACGTTAATACAATATTCAGACTGGCGCACTACTGGACTGAAAATTTTATAAAAAGCCTGCCTAATTTCTTTGAATTCAGACCCTTGGGTTTTTTCCGGGATGCTTTCGCTGATAAAACAGCCCTGATTATTGCAGCAGGTCCCAGCCTTGCTGAAAATATAGATAAAATCAGAAAAAACAGAGATAAATTTGTAACAATAGCAGTTGGTAAAGCCGCTAAAGTGCTTGCCGTAAACGATATAATACCGGATTTTGTAACATTTGCAGATGCCAGAAGTACTAAATTCCAGATAGAAGGAATAGAAAACCAGCTGGAAAACACTAACGTAATAATGACATCAAAAACTGACAGCATAATAGCAACATTAAAACCAAAAAATAAAATTTTATACCTTTCAGAAACCGATATTTTCACAAAACTATTTACAAAGAATTCCAGTCTTGATCCGGGCTGCTTCCCTTCAGCCAGTAGTATTTCAATAATCAATTATTTCATCGCAAAAGCCATGGGATTCCGCACAATAGTGTTTGTAGGGCTTGATCTGGCTTTTCCCGATAATAAAATTTATGCTACGGGAGAAACCCTTAAACTGGATGAAGATGGCTGTATGCAAATGGAAGGAATAAAAAAATCTTTTAAAAAGATTGAAACTGTCAGGGATAAAGAGGGTAACGAAATTAAGACGAGAGACGACTATCTATTGTTTATAAGACAATTAGAAGATATTCTTGCAGAGGACACAAGCTTGTCTACAGTCATAAACACATCTTTAAAAGGAGCTTATATTAAAGGTATGGACTACCTTGACTTTGATGATTTTCTTGAAAAACTGGAAGAACAAAAAATCAATTCAGATGAGGTCTTGTCCGAAATATTTCAAGATACGGATAAAACCTGGTCAGAGTGCATGGAAAAAGTTTCAGCAGAAGTTTATTCCAATTTGACTTCAATAAAAGAAATAAAAGAAAAATCAAGCCTTATGCTTGATGAAATCAGGAAACAGCTTACTGTTATGCAAAACGAAACTGGCATTAAACCTGATTATAATAGACTTAATGAGTTGAAAAATAACTTAAATAAAGCAAGAACTGCCATAATGCACAATATGTTACTGCAATACTCACTGCAAGGTGAATTATGGCTTTATACAAAAGATTACAAAACAGAAAACATGAACGGAAGGGAAGTTATTATAAATAACCTTAAAGTGGAAGAAAGATTATTCATCAATTCATGCAAGCACTCGACCCAGATTCTTGACGCATTGGAAAAATCTATCCAGTACAAAAAAGAATTGAACCGAATATAGAAAGTTTCCACTAATATAGACGATTATATTAGTATGATTTTAAGAAATATTTTTTTATCAATAACTATAACCCTTTTATTTGTAAGCTCATCCCTGGCTTATGGATATTACGAAGCAGGCAAGGACTTCTTTGAAAGTAAGCAATATGAGAAGGCAAGCCGATACCTGAAATATGCGGTTAAAAACCATCCCAGGCACTTAAAAGCGCGCTATTTCTATGCGCAGTCATTAATTCATACTAAAAATTTTAATGAGGCCCAGAGGCAATATGAAAAATTGATTGAAATTTCACCTCTGAGCTATGAAGCAAAACTGGCGGCTGTTGGTATTGCAGAAATTGAAAAATATATACTGGAAGAAAAAGGCATTGAACTTGATGAAAAAAAAGATAATTCAATCTTAGAAGCTAAAGTTCACTTTAAGTCAGGCGATAACTATATTGAGAACGCACTGGAAAATGGGCAGGTTACGAGATGGAACTCAGACAAAATGCCTATAACTCTATATATAGAAAGACCTGTTAACCTTGCAGGATACAAGGATTCTTACTATTCTGAAGTCAAAAGGGCTATGGAAACCTGGGTTTATGGTGCAGGAAAACACCTCATGACCTATGAACTTGTAAACACCCCTGAAGAAGGAGATATCAGGGTTTATTTTGTTGATGAAATTTTCAAAAAAACCGGTAAAGGCTATATAGCAGGCCTTTCAACTCCTTATATCAGAAAAAATATACTTTACTATTATGAGATAAAACTCATTCCTCATGAAAATCTTTATACAACGGCTTTACATGAATTCGGGCACGCACTTGGCATAAGGGGGCACAGCAGCGATGATGGCGATATAATGTATGCTGCTGTTAATGAGACAAAAAGCCTTTCCCGAAGGGATAAAAATACACTTGCGCTGCTTTATACACTTGACCCGGATATATCAAATTTTGAAGGCGAAAAAAAAGTAGTAAAAAAATCCAAAGTAAATGAAGAGTTTTTGGGTTCAACAGAAGACCTGCTTGAAAAAAAATTAAAGGAAGCCAAAGAATATACTGAAAAATATCCCAACAATGTACTAAGCTGGGTACACCTGGGAAATGCTTATTTTAACCAGGAAAAATACGAGGAAGCAGCCGTAAGCCTTGAAAAAGCCATGGAAATAGACCCTGATTATGCTAATGGAATTGCAAACCTGGCTTTAACTTATACCAGGTTAAACAGGAATGACGAAGCTGAGAAATTATTTAAGAAACTTGTTGAAATAGAACCTGATAATATTGGTTTTGCAAATAATTACGCATATTTTTTAACTCAACAAAATAAAAACACTGAAGCACAGAAAGTATTGGACAACCTCTTTAAAATTAACCAAAAGGCAAAAGATGACCAGAGTATAAAAGATTTAATGGAGTACCTGAAAAAAGTTAATCCATAGCCACCCATAACAAGTGCCTTAAAAACCTGCCCAAAAAAGCTGCAATAATACTAAAAATAATATCATATAATATCTGCATGCCGCTCAACTGTATTATCCAGCCTATAATAGCGTAAATTGACTCCTGCTCAAAAAGTAAACGTACACTCAGGTAAATTATCCCGATTATATGAATAGCTATTACCCCAACTATAGCTGCCCTTGCCACGATAAGTTTATTCAGGTCCTTTGTTAATAAAAGCTTTCCTGTAGTAACTGTCCCGGCAAAAAAGCCTAAAATATATCCAAAACTTATTTTTAAAAAGTAGCCTGTTCCTCCGCCTGACGCAAATACAGGAAGCCCGGAAAGGCCTGTTGCCACATAAATGAATACAGGTATTAATCCTGTTTTTGGGCCAAGCAGACAAGCTATCATAATTACTACCGGGATTTGTGGAATATAGCTTAAAACCCGGGTTACCTGGTCTATTGAGGTCAAATTTGAGAAAAATTCAATAGTGTTTAATAAAGCTTCTTCCGGTATGGTGATTATCCTCAGGGGTATAGGCGTAAAAGTTGCTATAACTATTAAAAAAGAACAAAATATTGCAACCAGCAGCGAACCGATATTTAAACCGGGAAAGCGTGATGAAAATTTTGTATATTTAATTTTTTTAACCAGTCTTTGCTGTATTTGTGTCATTTTTTACATTCTCAAAATGTTCTCTGAAGTTTTTGTTCCAGATATTCTCCGTCCACATTATCAGTGCATCTTCATCATTATCCTGATAATATTTTTTTCGTAACCCAAGATTTTTAAAATTGTATTTGTAATACATATTTTGTGCGGCAATGTTGCTTGCCCTGACTTCAAGTGTAAACCATTTGGCGTTTTTTTCGTACCCTGCTTCAATCATTTTTTGTAACAATCTATCCCCCAGTCCCTGCCGGCGAAAATCAGGGTGAATGGCAATAGTGGTTATGTGGGCCTCATCATATATGAGCCAGAACCCTGCATATCCTATTATTTTTTTACTTTCATCTTCTGCGACAAAATAATACCCCAGACCATTTTCAAGCTCTGCCACAAAAGCTTCGGTAGGCCAGAAAAACTTGCCGTAGGCAATGGATTCAATTTCCATAACCTGATCAATGTCTTTTTTATCCATTTTTCTGATTTTGACAGCCATAATAAATAATTATAAGTCAAATTTCGTTTTTTATATAAAATAAAATAACTAGTACTGGATCAGGTAGACTTTTTGTCAATATAATTATGAAATTTTGGTGTATAAAACAACAGGCTTTAATAATAATAACAATTTTGAGTATTTTTGTTAAATTTATTACTCCTGTTTATTCAAAACAAATTAACGTAAACTCATATGCGGGTAAGGTCACCAGGGACGAAAATTACCTTATAAATCTTCAGTGGTGGGATAATTTTAACTCGCCGACTCTAAAGACGATAATCAAACAGAGTATTAATAATTGTTTTGACCTGCAAATCGCGGAAATAAAAGTGCAGGAAGCGCAAAATTATGTTGAATCCCAAAAACGGAACTTTTTTCCGCTTATTAAAATGGAAGAAGGTTACAGGCTGGCAAAACCGTCAAGGGTAAATGATCTGGGGTGGAGAAGGCCTAACCCTATCGACTTTGCCAGAAGAAATATTCTTTATGGTCCGCTCCAGGTAAGTTATGAACTGGATTTCTGGAGAAAAAACAAAACAGAAAAAGAATATTTCCTGCAAAACAAGGATTTTCTTGAATTCGAAAAAAGACTGATAACTTTAACCACTGTTTCCGAGGTCGCGTCGCTGTATTTTAATATCGTTAAAAACAAAGAATTAATAGCCCTGTATCAGGAACTTAATAGTTTAAAAAAAGAAAAACTGAACATAAACAAAAAAAAATATGAGCTGGATTTAATCTCCAAAACCCTTGTCATAGAATCCGAAAAAGAACTGCAACAAAGCGAGGAATTCCTTCTAAAAACAAAAGCATTAAATGAAGAGCTAAAAAATCACCTGGATATACTGGTTTTTGGAGATAAAGAAAAAAATAACATTAACTATGAAGATTTAAACAGTTTAGAGCTTTTTTACGACGAAACTATAAACATAACTACAGACAAAATAGCCTACAGACCTGATATTTTAATGGTAGAAAAAGAAATAAAAATGGCAAAACTGGATGCGGATTTAGCAAGGAAAGCATTGTTCCCGAGCTTTGTGCTCACCGGGGAAAGTTTTTACATAACGGAAATGTTTAAAGACTATTTTTCCAGCCAAAACGCCGCATACAGATTTGGCGGCGGTTTTTTGTATAACCTGTTTGAAAAAGGCAATAACCGCTCAGAACTTGAGGTCAAAAAAAATATTTATAAACAGATGCTCATGAATTATGAAAAAACAATTATTTCATCCATAAATGATGTTAATAACAGTCTTTTTTACCTGAAAAGCAGCATAAAAAACCTTAACAACGCAAAAAAAATATCAGGACTTGATAAGGAATATATAGATATTCAACAGCAAAAACTTGATATGGACTTGATAACTTATTCTGAGTATATTGAAGCAAGGGAAAAATTAATTGAATCGCAGATAGCTGAGTGTGAAGCCAGGACACAATGCCTGATACACACAATAAGTTTATATAAGGCACTGGGCGGCAATGTCTGAAATCTCGTATGACTACACAAATAAACGAAAATACTACAGGTTAACAAACCCTGTAAAAATAATTCTGGAAGGGCGGGAATACACCACCCTTGACTGGTCAGTCAGCGCAGTAAAAATTTCCAATTATTCCGGCCTGCTGGAAAAAAACGAAAAAACAACCGCTGATATAGAAATTAACTTTCAGGGTTTTGCTGTTAAATTTTCGCAGGAAGTCAGAGTACTTCGCTATGACCCAAAAACAGGAAACCTTGTGCTGGAATACGTTGACTCTTCACCCAGGAACAGGGAAATACTCTCATATTTTTCAAGGGGACTTATTACCGGGGAGTTCCAGGCATTTGACGACATAATTAAACACGTTGATGTGCCTGTCAGCGATGAATACATAAGTGAAAGATTTCAGGAAGAGGAGAATCCAGCCCCGCCGAAACTCTGGTTAACTTATCTTTCATATTTATTGCTCGGTGTTTTAGTGCTTTTTTATATTTTGAACCTTGTTTACTCAAATGGCTTTCTTATGCCGGTTGAGTCAGCGGTTGTAAAAAGCGTGGTGGAAACAGTAAACAGCCCGGCGCAGGGTATTGTTTCCGGGATTTATACAGAAGAAGGAAGAGAAATTAAAGTCGGACAGAAACTTTTCAGTATAATTAACCCCGAACAGCAAAGGGAAATTGAAGATAAACGGATTGAACTTTTAAAAAACAGGGCTCTGTTAAAAGAAAAACAAACTCAACTTGAAAACGGTTTTCAAAAAGAAAAATTAAATTATCTTGAGGAAGAGCTCAGAAAAAAGAAACTGCTTTTTGAAAAAAAACTTGTATCAAAACCTGAAATTGATGAACTGCAGGGTAAAATCATTGAAACAAAGCAGGAATTGGCACTTTTGCAAACAGAAACACAGAGGCTGCAAGAAATTATAGCTATTAATCAAAAAGACCTGTCCTATTCAGAATCCATAAATTCGCTCAATACCGTTAAAGTGCCGTTTGACGGCATACTGGAGGAAGTAATCGCCTTTGAAGGCAAGTATGTGGACGAAAAAACACCTATCATGCTGATAAGACCAAAATCCGAAAACAAATACATAGAAGCCTATCTTGACGATAAACAGCCGCACAGGCTGGCATTGAATTCCCGTGTGTACATAGAACTGCCGCTTTATGACCTGAAGTTAGAGGGCAGGCTCACTGGCATGAGGAAAGAAGAGGATACAATAATAGCTGAAATAACGCCGGACAGGAACTGTTAAGTACTATAAAACTCGAAACTCCAGCCAAAATTTCCTTTATTAAAAAGTCTTTTTTAAGCAGGGGTCGGGAAAATAATGAATAAATTCCTGTTTTTGCTTTACAGTTTTATTTTAGCTGTTTTATTAATCGAAACACCAAACAAACTTTCATATATAAGTGAGCACCCTTACATTTTCAGCATTGTGGGGATTATCGGGCTTTATAGATACGGACTGTGGCTGGTACATCTAATCAGGGCACAAATTTATGAAAAATATTTTTACGCAAACATACGGAAAAAAGCGGACTCCATAGCTGAAGATAACTGGAAACCCGCAAGGCTGAATTTTATAATCGCTTCATTTTTAGAAGACAGAGATATACTTTATCATTCAATAAAATCCATTGTCAATGAAACAAATAGCCTAAAACTGCCCGCTGTCCTTTGTATTGGCACGGCCAGCAGCCACGATGAGAAAATTATAATTAACGCTATAAATCAAATCCCAGATAGTAACAGGCTAAAAGTTATATTTGTAAGGCAAAATTTCCCTGACAAACGCCTGCAGATGGGAAGCGCATTGCGTGCCCTGTCCAGGCAGGGGATAAACCCTGACGACCCTGTTATTTTTATGGACGGTGACACTATAATACACCCTGGATGCCTGAAAAAATGTTTTACCGTAATGCATTCACAACCCTCTGTGGATGCTGTCACCACTAATGAAAAAGCTTTTATCACAAATTCAGTCTTTTTGTCTTACATATATAACCTCCGTTTTGCTGTGAGAAATTTTCACATGCAGTCAATCGCCCTTTCAAAAAAAGTGCTTTGCCTGACCGGCAGGTTCTCGGTTTTCAGAGGTAAAATACTAACCGAGGAGTTTATTTCCCGGATAGAAAATGACCACTTTGAAGACTGGTTCTGGGGTAAAATAAAATTTTTGAGCGGGGACGACAAGAGCACCTGGTTTTATCTTTTAAAACAGGGGGCAAATATGCTATATATACCAGATGCTTTAATTTACAGCGTTGAAAAAGTAAAAAACCGCCCATTAAAAAAATACATCGAAGATTTAAAACGCTGGGACGGCAATATGCTAAGAAACAACGAAAGGGCTCTGGCCCTAGGCGCAGGAAAAACAGGATATTTTCCCTGGTTTATCCTTCTTGACCAAAGAATAAGCATGTGGACATCCATTATTAGCCCAATTGTTATATCAATGATGTTTTTCCATAATTTAAAACTGGCTTATATGATTATATTATGGGTTTTAACAGTTAAGTATTTGCAATCACTTATTCTTTTTTATTATGGACGCAGGGTAAACTGGGCATTCCCCCTGTTGTTATATGTAAACCAGGTATTAAACGGAATTGTTAAAATATATATGCTGTTCCACCTGAACTTACAGTGCTGGAATAACCAAAATGTAAAAAATAGTTTTCCTTCAACAAGTTGCGGATTTCAGCTTGGTTTTGCAAAGTACATAACTGCAGTTTATGTAGTTATTTTTGTGCTGATAATAAATGCGGTAATGTTTTAACTAAAGAGGTCTTTTGGCTGGGATACCGGGCTTTCTCGGATATTTAACCGGCACTGGTTTCACTTTTTTTATAACCACTAAATTCCTTTCCTCACCGGATGAAAGAGTATATGGGGTTATAGAAATCATTTCTCCGCCCAGCTCGGAAATTGCATTTTGAGCTTCTTCAACCTCCTGCTCAATATTTTTGGCCTTATATACCACAAAATAACCGCCAACTTTTACAAAAGGCAGACAATATTCAGCTATTATGTTTAATTTAGCTACTGCCCGGGCAAGCGCAATATCAAACTTTTGTCTTTTCCCCGGGTTTCTGGCAAGTTCCTCTGCCCTTGAGTTAATAATTTCAACTCTGTCGATTATTTCAAGCTTTTCACTTAAAATCTTTATAAATTCCAGCTTTTTCCCAATGGAATCAACTGCGCACAACTTTAAATCAGGATATTCTATAATAACAGGCACCCCGGGAAACCCGCCCCCACAGCCAATATCAATAACATTAAACGGGGAGCTTAAGTCTATAATATTTGACAGCCTGCTTATAGCGAGGGAATCCTCAAAATGCTTCGTCATAACTGTCTGCTCATCAGCAGAGCTGACAAGGTTGGTATGGCGGTTAAACTCCTCCAGCAATTTTAAATAAATTTTAAATTTTTCATTCATCTTCGTCTTCAATAAAAACCAACAATGCATTAGTTACCTTGCCGCCGCCTTTTACAGTAGGTAGGTTTACCAACTTACCATTATACACCATTTGCGTTGAAGATCCGCCATCCAGGTTCATTGCGTTATCACAGCCGAGTTCCTTCATCAGTCCTGCCAGCTCAGGCATTGTTGCGCCCTCTGTTATGCCTTTTTTCCTGCCGTCAACAGTTACCAGCACCAGACTCCCATCTTTTTTGTACCCTATGGCAGTGCGGGGCTCTTTCTTCCACAGAAATTTATCAGTAAATCTTTGCCTGTCCACAAATACTTCACCGTCTTTAACAAGGTAAGGCCCGCCCCCAACAGCATACTTAACATTATCCCAGCCAAGCGGGTGCAGTTCAAATTTATACTTTACCCTGTCGCCTTTATCAACTCGCCCTTTTATCAGCCACCTGGGGCCGACAAGGACATATCCGTCCTTTGGAATACTCACGCTGCTCTGCTTTATGAGCTCTATTTGATTATCAACAACAACTACATGACAAAAATCCTCGCCTGTGGGCGGGGTTTTTTGCCCCCAGCGGTCAGTAAAAACAGTGTAACCAAGCCCGCCAAACACAGGCTGGTTATAATTAATCAGGTCTAATTCAAGATCTTTGCCTATTTTTATTTTTCCGGATATTTCAACTTTATCCATTAAAAACTTGTTTTTTTTCGTGATACCGAATACTACCCGGTTATAAACAGGTCCTGTCAAAACCTCACCATCTATTATTGAAACACCCAGAGGTGCGCCGATATCCGGCTTAAAAAATGAAGCGTTAACTCCTGCAAGGGCTTTCTCGCCATTAACAAAATCTTCCACAGTTTTGACAACACTGAGCGAATAATCACCGTAAGTAGGCCGTATTACAACATTTTTCTCTGGTTTTATTGTTATTATATTAACAATAGCAGGCTTTTCGCCCAGGCATTTTATCGTTTTTTCGTGCAGGACTTCTGCGTTTACAGACAAGGGCATCAAAAAAACCGCAAGGCAAACAACAATAGCTCTAAAAAAAAGGATTACACTCATAAGCAGGGATTTTGTTTGTTTTTTGTAATATAAATAATAATAACACATTGAGCAGTTTTTGTGATCCACATAATTCAGTAGAAATTTTTATCTTGAAAACTGCTTAACATTTACCGTGAATTCCCTGTTGTTATGAGGAATATCGCATAGTTATAATTTATGTATTTAAAATAACTGTCCAGTAATAACTTAAAAAATTTATACTTAAGTGCTAAATTTCTAAAAATAATCTTTACATTTCTGCTATCTAAAGAATAGTGTGCAATACATAGGACACAACTTCTTAAATAGGTGTTCATGCCCTTGAAATTTCATTTTTAACCCTAAAAATAGTATAAAAGGCCAAATGACAAGAATTTTGGTTTTTAATTGGTCTATATACTATACGCAAAGCCAAAATTACAACTATAGCAAAGGTAGATAATTATATAAGAGTTTATAGAGGAAGAATCGTTTTGCTTGCAGGAGAATTAACTGAAGAATATAAATTAATGCCGGAAGAAATAGAGTCTGAGCTTTTAACCGGTACTCAAAAAATAGAAATAGAAATTAAAAGAACTATTCTTTTAGAAAAATTCAAAAATAATTTAAAAACAGTTCCTAACAGTTACATCACTGCGGTTATTATTACAGTGATGCTTTTATTTTTTACGCTTAATGACCCGCAGGGGTTTTTAAATACTATTAAATCAATTAATATGTTTATTTTTGAAAATTTCGGAAAATTTTATCTCTGGTTTGTACTTTTAACCCTCATCGCATTTGTCGCTGTGGGGTTTTCGCCGCTGGGCAAAATAAGAATAGGCGGAAAGCATGCAAAGTCAGAGCATTCTTTCTTTTCATGGTTTTCAATGCTTTTTTGTGCGGGAATGGGCATAGGCCTTTTGTTCTGGGGCAGCGCAGAACCGCTGTTTTTCTTTATGGACCCGCCTATAGAAGGCTCAGCCACAGCTGCACAAAAAGAAATTATGGCTTTTAAGCTTTCTTTCCTGCATTGGGGGCTGCACCCCTGGGCAATATACGGATTTACAACCCTTGCTATTTGCTTTTTCAGTATGAATTTAAAAAAGGGAATGTTTTTCAGTTCATTTATTTCAAAAAAACTAAACAGTGACAATATCGCAGGAAAAATAACAAAAGCAATAGTGGATAATATAATAACCCTGGCGATTTTATTCGGCATCGTAGCTTCTTTCGGGATGGGCGTACTGCAGTTTGAAGGCGGACTCGAATCCTTCCTCGGAATGAAAAAATCAATCGGCCTGGAAGTCCTTATAATAATAGGTGTTACCGTATGTTATATGATATCTACCCTCAGGGGTCTTAATAAAGGCATAAAAATACTGAGCAATATAAGTATGGTACTGTGTTTTGTCCTGCTAACAGCCGTAATTTTTATTCTCCCCGTTCAGGAATATTTAAATGTATTACTTACAGCTGCACCGTCATATTTATACAACATAGTGGATATGAGCACAGGAAACCTTCAGTATAATAACCCTTACTTCCTGCAGGAATGGACAACAAAGTACTGGACGTGGTGGATAGCATGGGCGCCGTTTGTGGGTATTTTTACCACTCTTGTTTCTAAAGGCAGGACTGTAAGAGAGCTTGTATTTTCAATGCTGCTTGCGCCGACACTGTTCAGCATTGTCTGGTTTAGTGTATTCGGAAAAGCGGCCATTATGCTTCAGACTGACACGGCCTTTATGGGTGCTGCAGTAAATTATGACAATGCAAACACGATTTTATTCCAGCTTATAAAAACCTTATTTTCATCACCAATCTTTAATATGCTTGCGCTTTTGCTGGTATCGATATTCTTTATAAATTCCGCTGACTCCGCCACATACACCCTGGCTGCGCTTACAAATACTGATAAAAATGCCGTACAAATTAATTCTAAAGAAGATATAGAAATAAAAACCCCGCCACTCTTTATGCAGGTAAGCTGGGGCGTTACTTTTTCAATTTTAACAGCCATATTTTTATTTATTGGGGGGCTAGAAATTCTTCAATACATTACTTTAATAGCTGTGTTGCCATTTTCCTTTTTATTGGCCTTTATATTTATCCGGCTTTTAGTGGATATGACAAAGTATTATAGACAAATGTATCGGAATGAAAGATGATTAACAAACTAAAAACTATAAGCACTAACATAATAAAAAAGTTCAAAACAGACGAAAAAGTTGCAATACAGGGTGTTACCTGGGGATTGCCACTTGCAATGATACCATCATTAAGGTTTGCACAGGATGTAGACAAACCTAAAAAAGACAGAAATGAACTTTTTTTAAGAGATTTTACTTCATATGCTGTTGGAGTAGGTCTGTATGCGGTATCAGCATTCCCGCTGACAAAAAAATTAGATAAAGTGAAAGATTTATCACCATTCAAAAAAAGTGTTCTTCCTATTGCAGCGGGCACAACAGCATTTAGTATATGGAGCGGAGTTTTTGCGCCTAAACTGTCAAAATATTTAACCAAATGTGACGATAATTCAGGAAAAATTAAAGAAATGTATTCGCCACAGGCAGAAACTCCTAAAAAACTTGACATAAAAGAAGGCGAAGTAGCGTTTTCCCGGAATAAAAATAATATTTTCAACAAGGCCAGCAAGAACTTAAAGCCAAACAAAAATTTATACAGCAATCCTCTACTTTCGCAATTAAATAATTCGCGTTATCATAATTTAAAAATATAGAAAAAATCGGAGATAAAATTATGGTGAAAGTTTATGAAGGCAATTTAACAGCTCAAAAAGGCAAGTTTGCTTTAGTTATCGGCCGCTTTAACGAATTCATCGGCTCAAAACTTTTAAGCGGCTGTATAGACGCCCTTAAAAGACACGGCGTATCAGAGGAGGATATAGAAATGGCCTGGGTGCCGGGTTCTTTTGAAATACCGCTTGTAGCAAAAAAAATGGCGGAATCAGGCAAATATGCTGCCATCATAACTTTAGGCGCAGTAATAAGGGGAAGCACCCCGCATTTTGAATATGTAGCCTCAGAAATAGCAAAGGGAGTTGCGCAGGTCAGTCTGGATACTTCTGTGCCGGTAATTTTTGGAGTATTAACAACCGATACAATAGAACAGGCAATAGAAAGAGCAGGCACAAAATCAGGCAATAAAGGCGCAGATGCCGCCAAAAGTGCCATTGAAATGGTAAATTTAATGAATTCAATTTAAATGACAGAATCAAAACCAAAACTAATAGCCCTGGACGTGGACGGCACCATAATGGACAGGACATATCGCATATCAAACAGGGTTAAAAAAGCAATAAATCATGCTGTGGAGCAAGGGGTATATGTCCTGCTGGCTACCGGCCGGATGTACAGCGCCACCGTGCCTATTGGCATTGAACTGGGATTAAAAACACCGCTGGTAGTTTATCAGGGCAGTCTTGTAAAAGAATTTTATAAGTCCGACAAAGAATTATTACACTATAAAATAACTCCAGAGCTGGCAATTGAGCTGACTAAAGACCTTTTAAAAGAAAATGTCCAGACCAATGTTTATTTTGATGATAAATTATACACTCAAACCGACTCACCTATTCTTCAGGAATATGTTTCAAGAAGGAAAATTCCATTTTATCAGGTAAAATCCTTTGACGAGGTGGAAAATTTTGCTCCAACTAAAATAATGGCAATGGACCCGGATATAGAAAAAATTGACCGACTAAAAGCAAAATTTATGGAAAAATATTCTGACCGATTCAATATAACCAAATCAACAGATTATTTTTGCGAATTCGTGGACATAAAATGCTCAAAAGCTGATGCAATCCTTTTTCTAGCTGAAAAATGGGGAATAAAACAGTCTGAAACAATGGCCATAGGCGACCAGGACAATGATAAAGGAATGATTGAAGCCGCTGGCATAGGTGTTGCCATGGGCAATGGGCATGATGATTTAAAGCAGGTTGCGGACTTTACAACAGAAACGGTTGAAAAAGACGGCGCAGCGATGGCGATAGAGAGGTTTGCGCTGAAATGAGCGAGTCTTACAGAATCGGCAACGGATACGACATACACCGCCTCGAACCCGGCAGGAAATTAATACTCGGAGGAGTAGAAATACCATATCATTGGGGCCTGTTAGGCCACTCGGATGCAGACGTGCTGCTGCATGCCATAATGGATGCCATGCTCGGAGCTGCGGCACTGGGCGATATCGGCCAGCATTTTCCACCGAGGGAGTCTGAATATAAGGATATAAGCAGCTTAAAGCTTTTAAAACAGGTCAATGGCCTCGTCAAAAATTATACTGTCGCAAACATTGACTCTGTTATAATGGCGGAAAAACCAAAACTGGCAGGCCATATCCTCGATATGAGGATAGCAATATCGCAAACTCTTAGCATTGAATTAAAGCAGGTATCAGTAAAAGCCACAACAATGGAGGGCCTCGGGCCTATAGGAGAAGGGATGGCAATTGCCGCCTCGGCTGTAGTGCTTCTTAAGGACTAAAACAAATTAGTTTTATTGCGTGCTGAATTCCTGAACCTTGTAATATTGCCCTGGAAGAGGAGTTCAGCTTTCCCGGTCGGGCCGTTTCTTTGTTTTGCGATAATGATGTCGGCTTTGCCTTTTGATTCAGGGTTTTCAGGGTTATAATACTCGTCTCTGTAGATAAACATTACAATATCCGCATCCTGCTCGATAGAGCCGGATTCCCTCAGGTCACTGAGCATCGGAACCTTATTCTGCCTTGCTTCCACTGCCCTGGACAACTGTGACAGGGCTATTATAGGGACATTCAGCTCTCTGGCGAGGTTTTTTAAGCCCCTTGATATGGAGGAAATTTCCTGTACCCTGTCCATTCTTCTTTTATCAGAGCCTTCCATAAGTTGTAAATAGTCAATAATAACCAGCCCAAGCTCTTTTTCTTTCATGCAAAGCCTTCTGCACTTTGCACGTATATCCATAACCGTCACGCCTGGGGAGTCGTCAATGTATATAGGAGAATCTCCCATTTCATGCATTGATTTAGTCAATTTTGGCCAGTCAGTAGACTGCATATTGCCTGAACGGACTCTCTGTGCATCGATTTCCGCTTCTGAACAGAGCATCCTCTGTACCAGCTGTTCTTTTGACATTTCAAGGCTGAATATGGCAACAGGTTTTTTATGCCGTATACCTACTTCCTGCGCTATATTAAGACAAAAAGCCGTTTTCCCCATTGACGGACGGGCCGCAACAATTATCAAGTCAGAACGTTGAAAGCCTGAAGTTAAAACATCAAGGTCATAAAATCCGCTCGGCACGCCCAGCAGCTCGTCCTGATTTTTATATCGCTGTTCAATCATATCATAGCTGTCTATGACTATATTGCCTACCGGGTCGAGGTTATCAGGCCTTTTCCTTTGGGAAATATTGAATATGAGCTGTTCAGAGGCATCTACTGCTTTTTCCGGGTCTATATCCTCGTATGCAAGCGATGCAATCTCTCCCCCGGCCGAAATAAGCTCCCGCAGTAAAGCTTTTTCTATGATTATTTTTGCGTGATACTCAATATTTGCAGAACTTATGACTGATAACGCAAGGTCATTTATATATGCCCTGCCGCCTATAATTTCAAGCTTTTCAGTACTTTTAAGGTGGTCTGATACAGTAATAACGTCAATTGGCTCGTTATTGTTTACAAGGTGCAGCATTGTTTCATATATGAATTTATGAGAAGGTTTATAGAAACTTTGCGGTGAAAGCAGGTCCAAAATCTTCATTATAGAGGCCGAATCAACAAGAATAGAACCCAGCACGGCCTGTTCAGCTTCAATATTCTGAGGAGGCATTCTTTCTGTTGTTGATTTTATTTTTGTTTCAACCATTTTGTTTTCCCACTAGTGCTTAAAGTGTCTTATCCCTGTTAAAACCATCGGTATATTGTACTTTTCAGCTTCTGCTATTACGTCTTTATCTTTGATACTGCCGCCGGGCTGGACTATCGCCCCAATCCTTGCCTGGGCCGCTGCGTGAATATTATCCACCGCCGGGAAAAACCCGTCACTCGCCACTACCGCACCTTTTGTTTCGTCACACGCCTGCTTTAAAGCTATTTCCATTGATGCTATCCTGCTGGTCTGCCCCATGCCTATACCAAGGGTTTTTAGACCTTTTGCCACCACTATGGCATTTGAGCTTACGTGTTTGGCTATTTTCCAGGCAAATACGATATCTTCTATGCTTTTCTGCGATGGTTTGCATTTAGTTGCAATGTTGAAATTTTCCTTTGAAATCTCGCCCCTGTCAACAGCCTGCACAAGTGCGCCGAACGGCGTGTCCTTTATGGTGTAGGACTGGGCCGCCCTGTGGTCAGCCAGGCTTGTGACCAGTTTAACCAACCGCAGGTTCTTTTTAACGCTCAATATTTCAAGAGCTTCCTGCGTAAAATCAGGCGCAACAATTACCTCCAGAAACATCTGGGAGGCATGTTTTGCTATTTTAGGCGTTACGGGTTGGTTTAAACCTATAATACCGCCAAATGCGCTAATAGGGTCGCAGCCGTGAGCTTTCATGTAAGCATCTGTTATATTTTTACCCAGAGCCGCCCCGCAGGGGTTATTGTGCTTTATGACACATGCAGCCGGCATATCAGTGAATTCACTCACTATATTTACTGCGCTGGTTATATCTACCATGTTATTGTATGATAATTCCTTGCCCTGCAAGACTTCATAGTCAATTTTAGAACTGTTTTTATAGATAGCAGCGGCTTGATGGGGGTTTTCTCCGTATCTCAGGACTTTTTCCTTTTCCAGTCCAATTACCAGCCGCTCGGGCAACAGCTCGTCTGATTCAAATAATCTCCTTGATATATTAGCATCATAGGCTGCTGTATAGCGGAAGGTTTCCAACGCAAACTGTTTTCTCAGTTCAAAAGTTGTTTCACCGTTGTTGGCATCGAGTTCTTCAAGCACTTTTTCATATAAATTTGAAGAGTAAATCGGAGTAACGTAAGCATAATTCTTGGATGCGGCTCGCAAAAGGGTCACGCCTCCGATATCTATTTCTTCGGGGTACAGGTCAACTACCACCATGTCAATAAAATCAATGTTATTGGCCTTTAACTCATCAACTTCATCCTGTGCTGAGCGGTTTGCGAGTATGCCGGCATGGATTGAGGGATGCAATGATTTTACCTTGCCGTTGATAAGCTCTCTGAAACCGGTGATTTCAGATATTTTTTTTACCTGTAAGCCTGCCTGTTTAAGCTTATCATATGTTCCGCCTGTTGATATTATTTCGTATCCGTGGCATTTCTGTAATTTTTCGGCAAAATCAGTTATGCCCACTTTATTAAACACGCTTATAAATACTCTTTTAGTTGACATTATTATTTATATCTCCTTTTAAATATGCTTCTATGTTTTCCAGGGTCGTATTTAAAATTCTTGTTATAGCTTCTTTTGTGTCAAATGCAATATGCGGGGTTATTATAACATTTGGCATGTCAAGCAGCCTGTGATTAATCAGTGTTTTTTCAAGGCATTCTTTTTGTACGCAGTCTATTTTGGCAAGAAAAAGCTCCTGCTGCGCAATTATTTCCTCGCATTCCAGCACATCAAGCCCTGCACCCGCCACCTTGCCTGATTTAAGCGCACGGTATAATGCATTGGTGTCCATAATTTCCCCGCGGGCTGTATTGATTATTATTACACCTTCTTTCATTTTATGAAAAGCCTCATCATTAATCATATGGAAATTTTCCTTTGTTGATGGGGCATGAAGACTTATAATATCTGAATTTTTTAACAATTCATCAAGCTCGGAGTATTGCACTCCATATTTTTCCTTTATTTCCTCCTTTGGGAAAGGGTCATAAGAAATGATTTTCATATCGAATCCGTGAGCTATCTTCGCAACATAGCAGCCGATAGACCCTGTACCTATAATGCCGATAGTCTTGCCGGAAAGGTCCATCCCAATTGAACCCTGAAGGTTTATGCGGCCTTCCTGCAGTTCAATGTATGCGTGTGATACTTTTCTTACCACGTTCAAAAGCATGGCAAAAGCAAATTCTGCTACTGTGACTTCGCCGTATCTGGGGACATTGACCACTTTTATGCCCGCCATTTTGCAGTATTCCAAATCAACATTGTTGTACCCGGTTGAGCGGACTGCAACCACCTTTAAATCAGGCAGTTTTTTTAGCAGGTCGCCCGGGACTTTTGAGCTGGTAAACACTGACAGGATTTCCACATCCTTAATTGCCTCGTAGTTTGGGTCAAACCCCTGCGAAAAAGTATTTTTAACCATTATAAATTCACAGTTTTCAGGTTTGTTTTCATTGAGGTACTGTTCCTCATAATCCTTAATATCGAAAAATACTGTTTTTGCCTTTGTTGTCATAACTAACCTCCCCTTTTAATTTATTACGGCGTAAGCGCTATTTTTATGGCCTTACCCTCATTATGAAGCCGAATTGCCTCATCAATCTGCGATATATGCATTCTATGACTTATTAGTTTTTTTACATCCGCCATTCCGGCACTTATTAGCTGCAATGATTCCCGAAAATGCTTTGGTGTATGGTGGAACGGACTGATTATTTTTATCCCGTCGTAGTGAATCCTTCTTGTGTCCAACGTGACTGTTGTTCCGGCCTTACACCCCCCGAAAAAATTTACTGTGCCGCCCTTTCTTACAAGGTCAATAACCCTTTCCCACAACTCTGGCAGCCCTACCGCTTCTATTACCAGGTCAAGCCCTTTGCCTTCCGGGGTTAAATCAAGAAAAGCCTGCTTAGGATCATTGGTTTCAAGGAGGTTTATGACCTCGTCTGCCCCGCCGAATTCTTTTGCCAGATGCAGTTTAAGCGGATTTCTCCCGGCTGCTATTACCCTTGCGCCTTTTAGTTTTGCCAGCCGCACAAACATCAAACCTATCGGCCCCAGGCCTATTATCCCGACTGTCTGGCCGGGTTTGATTTCTGACTTTTCTATACCTAAAACCACGTTTGCCAGAGGCTCTGTAAACGCTGCTTCCTCAAAGCTCAAATGCTCCGGGATATGCAACAGGTTATGCTTTACGATTTGCTCCGGTATTTTTATGTATTCTGCAAAAGCCCCGTTCAAAAGGTCAAGGTTTTCGCAAAAGTTATATTCACCGATGTGACAGTAATAACAGCTCATACACGGCGCTGAATTTGCAGCGACAACTCTATCACCCGGCTTAAAGCCCTGTACGTCACCGCCTGTTTTATAAACAGTGCCTGAAAATTCATGACCAAAACCCGAAGGGGTTTGCTTGATTAAAACAGGGTGACCTCGCATGTATGTCTTTACATCAGTGCCGCAGGTCAGCGCTGTTTCAATTTTTATAAGAACCTCACCGGATTTAACTTCAGGAAGGTTTGTATCTTCATACTTTATATGCCCTGGTTTGTAAAATAAAACTGCTTTCATTGTGTTATTAGTCTAACTTATTTTTATAAATGCCTTGATAATTTTATTAGTTACTGTATCATTTATTGCCTTTTCAATATCAATCATATCGTAAACATTATATAAATTCTCAAAATTTATAATCTTTTTAGAAATTAAATCCAATGCCTCTTTTAAGTCCTGCGGAGAGGGCGAATAACTGCCCAGTACAGTCAATTCCCGATAATAAATTTCATTGTTGGCAAACCCCGCCTCTTCAGAGGGCACGCTGGCAAATACCAGCACAGCACCGCCGTCCCTGACTGATTTTAAGGCGGTATTTATCGTAGTATTACTGCCTGCGGTCAAAAACACCTTATCCGCATTTTCTATAAGATCAGTTTTAATGCCTGCATTAGCTGCCAGTTCGTTCCTTTCTTTTAAAAGATCGCACCCGAACACTTCTGCGCCTGTATGTTTTAATAACTGCCCCATTATAATGCCGATTGAGCCAAGGCCTATTACCTGCACCCTGTCCCCGGGCTTTATGTTTGCTCTTTTTACTGCTCTGAGGCAGCAGGCAACCGGCTCGGTAAATGACGCGTCTATATCTGTCACGCTGTCAGGCACTTTAAACACAGTATTTTTTAGATGTTCTTCTGAAGCATAGATATATTCAGCAAATCCACCGGGAATAATGTTACTTTGCTTGAATTCAGGACACATCGAGTAATTTTCATTTTTGCAATAAACGCATTTAAAACAAGGGACGTGATGACCTAAAACAACCCTGTCGCCTGGCTTAAACTTATCACTGCCCTGTATTTTCTCAATATAGCCGACAACTTCGTGTCCCGGCACCGCATTTTTTTTGAAAAGTCCATGCTTTAGTTTTACAATATCAGACCCGCACAGCCCACAGCCCTTGACTTTAACTATTGCCCCATTTTGTTTTAACTCAGGCTTTGGGTTTTCCTCTAATTTAACTGTGTTTTTATCTTTATATACTATTGCTTTCAATTTAAAATTCCGTCCAGGGAACGCAGCACTTCATATGTCATTCCCGACTCGGATAATTCCTCTGCTGTCAGGCCAAACAATGAAATTAATTTTTTAGCTGAACGGCTGGCAGGATTTTTCCTGATTTTTTCCATTACAGACTCAACCGCCTCTTTTCTGGATAGCTGTAAATTAAACATGTCTGATTTTGCTCTTGCGAGCACTCTTCTTTTACATTTTCCCACGTTTTATATCCCTGATTAAAATTATTTATTACATCAAAGTATGTGTAGTATACAAACATCGAAATACTCAGTAAAGTATTTGTATCAATTTTTAAATGTTAATTATTGTTAAAGTGTTTTTTAAAAACCTTCAAACCTTAATTTTTCTCAAGGATTACCACATTGTTAGCCCTGTCAACCGACACAACAAAGTTTTCCAGAAAACTAAGCCCCAAAAGGCCGGCCATATCCCCGGCATCACCTGATGTATGAATTGGAAGGTCAGCCACTATAGCCTTAACATCTCTTACAATCATCCCTTTCACTTCTATTTCTGAGATTGTAACTAAAGGAGCATTCAGATATCCACTTCCGGTCATAACTTTTATAGTCTGAGTTCCCTGAGTAGAAATATTAAGGTTTTTAGCTGTTTCTCTTGAAATCATTGTAAAAGAAGCCCCTGTATCAAGACAAAAATCTCTTTTAAGAGTGTTATTAAGGATTACATCATTTACAATTATGACTCCTGCTTCCATATTGACATTTAATATAGCCTTTTTTGCAGTGTGGGAATAGCTTCCGGCATACGAGTGCCCGATGTTGCCCAGCCCTGAGCGACAAAGACTGACAAGACTGTCGTTTCCCGAGCGGGCTATAACATTTTTGTATAACCCGGCAGCTTCGTTGTACCTTTGCATCTTTACAAGAGTAATGGCCAGCATGTACTGAGCTGTATAATCATTGGGGTTTTGAGATATTACTTTTCTGAAAATTGTTTCCGCCTGGGGATAATTTTCGAGTTTATACAGTGCCATACCTTCCTGCAAGGTTTTTGCGGAAACATTTGACACACCTAAAAAAATTATAGCAATAATGATAACAACTAAGCGCATAAAACACTTATCGGATTATTTTTGTTTTTATTTAAATAACGTAAGTTGCTACCTATAAAATTTTATCAGGAACAAAATTAAATTTTAAAA
>CAZLCO010000019.1:0-40949 GCA_964558005.1 uncultured Gammaproteobacteria bacterium
CTCAGCCGAAAAAATTTAATAAGGAATATTTTTAAAAAATTTTACGTAAGATTTTCTTATTATCTCCTTAATATTATTGTTTTATAATTAAAGTATTAAATTTGCTGTAATAAAAAAGGAGAGGTTTATATGAAAATTCTTGAATCAAACACAAAAATAAATTCAGAAAACTTAAATGCGCTGCTCGATGAGCTAAAATCCATTTACAAAGCAGATAGCCTTGATGAAACAAGGAAAAATCACATAAAAGAACTTGTTAATAAATACGGCTACATCCCATACCCGCATATAAAGGCATTAAAAGAACTAACCCCCGCGGAAACCATAATCGCACTGCAGGAAAAGCTTAAATTAAACAAAACATACAACGATGCGGGATTTGCTTTTGAGGAAGACAATGTCAGCGCAGTAAAAAGGGCCGGATTTAAAAACGCGGACTGGATGCAAAAAGAACAGCACAATATAAAACTCGTAAACCTGGCCGGCCTCGGCAAGGGAAACGAATCAAAAGAACCCGGGAAATTTATTGACTGGCTCAAACAGCTCGTAACCCTCCCCGCCGGCAAACCGGAAGAAGGCATTTTAGCGACCACGGCATACTTAATACCGTTCCATCCACGGGAATTCGGTTGCGCCTACATCCCCAAACACAGCGGCGTAAGCGAAGGACTGAAAGACGAATCAATAAGCCTCAGGGCAAAAGACCAGGTACGTATGTTCATAGCTCTTTGCCAGCTTGCCGGGCACCCGGTAATATATGACATACTGCCGCAAACAGGCCGCTTTTCAAAAATTATCCTCTCGAACCCATATGCGGCAAGGTGGTTTGATATTAATGAACTCAAAGACCTTGAAACAGACGAAGAAAAGAAAACCGCCTCAGAATTAATGATGAGAAAGGAAAAACAGGAAATAATTCTTCAAAAGGTTAAAAACATTATAAATGTTTCATCTGAAGAAGAAATCTCAGACGAGCAGCACTGCGAAATAATCGGCAAATTAATTCAGGAAGGCCTCTGGCCAGCCCCGGGCGGCGCATGGAACTCGGCGGGCACCCCTGTATTTGACAAAATGAGCGAAGACGGCGGGCACCCCGTGTTTAACCATTACGACTACGAAGGCACAGACGTAACCCACTTTGCAAACCTCGACTGCCAGACACCTTATTACTTCGTATACCTAGAAAACGGCGAGTATAACGAAAAAGTCATAGAATTCTTCATTAATTTTATGAAAAAACTGCAAAGAGAATACAATTTTGACGGGTTCAGGGTAGACCACATCGACCATATTACAGACAGGGTGTCGGAAAACGACTTTGTGCCGATAAGTTACAGGGCACCGAGAACGGTTTTAACACGACTGAACATGGAAATGAAGGCGCAAACACCATATTTTGCCTCACTCGCCGAATACATGCTCTGGGACGACATGTTCGTTGAATACCACAAGGACATGGGATTTGATGTGCTGTGGGGCAACGACATAATTTCCCAGTACCAGAAGGACGTAACAAGAATTATCGAAGATAACAAACAAATCGAGGAATACAATAAAGTTAACGGCATCCCAAGGAAAATGTCCATTTTAAAGGCATATAATAACCAGGACGGCGAGTTCCGAGAAATAAACCAATACCCCGGCCAGCTGGGCGAAGAAGGCGCATTGTTTAAATGGTTCAAACTCAAATTTCTTCCCGGAGGCGAGCTGGCCAACAGGCCCGTGCTTTTTATAGACGGCGATGAGTCCTTCACAAAAACCGGTATAGAAGCAGCTATAGGTGCGGAAGAATCAATGGAAAGAGGCGAAAATTATGAATTTTTCGCCAAATTCGATGCTATTGACAGATTTGCAAGGGATAATGAACTGCTAAGAAGCGGAAAAGCCTCTTTTTACAGGTCAGATAAAAAAACCGGCTTTGCGAGCTGGCTTGTGGAAAAACAGGGTACACAGGAAAAACTCCTTGTTGTATCAAATGAAAAGCCTCCCGTTGAAACCTTGCAAGTTGACGGAGAATGGACAGAAGTTATCTACAAGGCGGTGAAAGATATAAACCTTCCTGCCCCATACGGATATTCCATTGTTTCAGAGTTTGTATACGACAAAGATGCAAAGGACTTCATCCAAAAAGATATGGGCGTTTCATCGCTTCATTTTGATGTATTAAATCCGTCTGAATTCCATATTTACAAAATAGAAAAGGCATAAATAAATGGAAACTGTTCAATTAATTCTGGATTACAATTTTTTTGGGCTACCTGTGTCAAAAATACTGATGTTCGTCGGAATAATTTTCCTTATCCTCTTTGCGGAAAAGTTTTTCAGCCTTATTATAATTAAATTCCTGAAAAACGCCGCCGCAAAAACCGAAACAAACCTTGATGACAACATAATCTCCGCCATAGAAAAGCCGATTGTCTGGCTGTTTTATGTCGTAACCATCTATTTTGCCCTTCTGGCCCTAGGGATACAGGACACCACAATCCCCGCAAAAACCTTTGCGACTTCATTAACAGAAACACTTGTCGCAATATTCATAACCTGGCTTGCGTTCAGTATAGTTGATGTATTTAATGTGTTTCTGGAAGAACAACTAAGCAGGCAAAAAGACAAAAAAAGAAGTGAACTGCTGATATTTTATTTTTTCCCGCTGCTAAAAAGAGCTTTAAAAGTAAGTATAGCAATAGTTGCCATAATACTTGTAGTAC
Organism: uncultured Gammaproteobacteria bacterium; assembly: GCA_964558005.1. GTDB lineage: Bacteria > Cyanobacteriota > Vampirovibrionia > Gastranaerophilales > UBA9971 > JANQGS01. Next base: position 2,709 of record CAZLCO010000019.1, read on the forward strand.
AAAACTGGGGCTATTCAGTGACATCGCTCATAGCCGGTTTTGGTATCACAGGTCTGGCAGTCGGTTTTGCGGCCAAGGACTCTATCGAAAACGTATTCGGCTCGATTTTTGTGGTGGCTGACCATGTCTATAAGCCCGGCGACTGGATTGTAGTAGATAGAACAGTTGCCGGAAGCAACGTCGAAGGCATAGTCGAGGATATTTCCCTGCGCTCCACTAGAATCAGGGCTTTTGACAACACACTAATCATAATCCCGAACAATGTAATGGCGAATGCGACCATTAAAAACGTTTCCGCCCACAAAAAACGCCGGATGTACGAATTTATTGATATTACATACGATACCCCGGCGGAAAAAGTTGAACTGGCGGTGGAAATTTGCCGCCGCATAGTGCGTGAGCACCCGGAAATGCAGGAGTACCAGCAAATCCACTTTAACCAGTTCGGGTCGCACTCGCTGAAAATAATGCTTTACATCTTCACCAACACAACAGACTGGGGCGAATACCTTCGTATTCGCCAGGAAATTTTCCTGAGCATCTTCCGGGAATTCAACAAGCACGGTATCGAGTTTGCGTTCCCGACTCAAACACTGTATTTAAATCCAACAGATAGTATGAAACAACTGAGCTGTGACCGTATTCACTAACAGGCAGCGGTAAATATTGAATTATCTGCCAGTGTGCCTGCTGTTTCGCTCTGTAGTCCAAATATTGACGGAGGTGCTGTTTGCGCTAAAACACCTGTTGCTTCTGTTGTAACGGGTGTTGAAAAACCTGTCGATGGTGAACTTACTGCAGTTCCCCCGGCGCTAATTGCCATTTCTGCTCCCATTCTTTGCTCCTTTCCCGTGTAAATAATCCTAACCTTATCCATGTATAGTTGTTATATATATAAAAACAACCTGTCAGAGCAGATTGTTAGTACACTTAATAAAAATTTTATGTTTTAGGGAAAAAATAAAATAATTAAAAAATATTTACCACTTTTTAACCAATTTACACCCCCGGGTCAACCCCAAAAACCCAAAATTTCAACCTCCGGTACGATGTGCCAAAAGCCAAAATCACCGAAAATACTATCAGGTAGTAAGTGTGTATCTGGAGGTTAGTTATATGAATTACGAAACAGACAAAATCACCCTCGGCCAGCTGTGGAACAACCAGCCGCCCGCAATCCACTGGTGTTTTGGGCTTACAAGCCTGAGCTTTGGCTGTATCTATCTTTTGCTTTTCACAATGCTTTAGTGTCTGACTTTATTAGTAGTCTTAAAATGAAGCTTGGCAACGTTTCCCAGCTTCTCAAAACCATATTTCCCTACAAACAGCTGCGCCTGTTTTAGAACCTCATCTGATGCGCCTTTTGGTAGGTTTATTCCGTATTCTATTGAAAATTTATTTATCCTCCTGACGAACTCATCCCTTGCCAGCAACGAAGCGGCGGCTACCGCAATGTCAGACTCGGCTTTTGTCCTCTGCTCCAGCTTAATATTCCTGCCGTTTTTCATGAGGGCGTTCTGAATCAGGCTTTCATTGCCAAATTTATCAGACAGCGCATAATCGCACGGCGCCTTTTCAAGGATGTTCTCGATTGCCCGGGCATGCCCCCACGCAAGCAGGTTGTTCAGGTTTCTGAATTTAGCATAAAGCTCATTATACTTTGCCGGATTTATTGTTACAACGGAAAAGTCGGCTATTTCCTTTATCTTCGGCGCAACTTTCTGTATAGTCGAGTCAGACATTTTCTTGCTGTCCTGTATCCCCAGCTCAGAAAGCTGCTGCAGGTTCTTTTCATTGACCATAACCCCCGCTACGACTAGCGGCCCGAAATAATCGCCCTTGCCGGACTCGTCCGTGCCTATCCATGATTTTCTGTTATCGGTGCGTGGAGCAACTGCTGAAGCACCCTGCGCCGACGGAACATAATCTTCCACCCCCTTGCCCTGCGCCAGAACTTTGCCGCTCTTATACAGGGTAATTGTTACTCCGTCTTTTCTGGCACGCCAATGCGCATGATCTGCGGGTTCAAAACTGAATCCCTTATCAGTAAGTTGAGATTTTAAGTTCTGTTCAGAGATATTTAAACTAGCCAACGAGACCGCTGTCATCAGCTTCACTTGCCTGTACAACTATTGCGTGTTGTACGGGTTTTTCCTTTTTGATTGATGAATTAAATGTTGGTTCGTGGTCATAGCCAAATTCGTCATGGTGAAACTTTTGGACCTGCTCGTCCTTGAGTTTTTTTGCCAGTTCAGCTATTTTGTAAACCAATTCATAGATATTTTCTGATTTTTGTCCTAAATCCAATGATATCTTGATTATTTGATCCATACTGTCCATTATTTAAATCTCTCCTAAACTCAAAGTTCTTTGCTAATAATATTCTACAACGCTAAATTTAACATAGCAATTTAAACATCTACATCCATCATCATCTGCTTTAGAGTCTTTATAGTAGTCTCAATGGTTATATGGTCTTTAATACTCTGCTGCAAAAACCTGTTAATATCCGGCATCATTTCAATAGACCTGTCCAAAATATGGTTTTGTCCTGCCTGGTACATCCCCACATCAATAAGGTCTTTGTTTTCCCGGTAAACAGCCAGCAGTTTACGCATCTTTGCCACAGCAGCCTGATGCTCAAGATCGGTTATTTCCGGGAAAAGCCTGCTTATACTGCCCAATACATCTATAGCAGGATAATGGTTCATCTCGGCAATCTTACGGTTGAGAAAGATGTGTCCGTCCACAATACCCCGAACAGTATCAACAACCGGGTCATTTATATCATCCCCTTCCATAAGCACAGTATAAAGCGCAGTGATTGAACCTTTCGGGCTTGTGCCAGTCCTTTCCAGAACCCTTTGCAACCATGAAAAAATAGACGGCGGATAACCTTTCATTGTAGGCGGCTCGCCAATTGAAAGCCCTACTTCCCTTCCGGCCATTGCACACCTCGTAACAGTATCTGTCATGAGAAAAACCTTTTTCCCCTGGTCTCTGAAATGCTCACATACTGCTGTAGCTGCTTGCATTGCCCGCATCCTGATAAGTGGAGGCTGGTCACCCGTCGAACATACCAGCACAGAACGTTTCATACCTTCCGGGCCGAGACTGTTTTCTATGAATTCCTTAACTTCCCTGCCCCGTTCACCAATCAGTGCCATTACGTTAACATCAGCTTCGGAGTTCCTCGCTATCATCCCCAGCATAGTACTTTTTCCGACCCCGCTGCCCGCAAACAAACCCATCCGCTGACCGGCGCCGAGTGTTAACATGGAATCGATGGCCCTTACGCCTGTCTGAAACTTGTTATGTATAATAGGTCTTGTAAATGCGTCCGGCGGGTCTTTATCAATAGGCACATACTTTGCGTTATAAGTATCCAGCGGCATCCCGTCAAGTGGAACCCCCAGGGGATTTATCAATCTGCCCAAAAGAAAATCGCCCATAGGAAACATAATAGGACTGCTGGTGGATGTCACAAGACTTCCCTGCGCTATACCTGTCCCATCATACAACAGCAGCATCTGCGCAACATCGCCCTTGAACGCAACTACCTCTGCGGGCTTCTGGTCACCATTTACGGTTTCTACGTAACACAAATCGCCTATTTTAAGACCGGGCAATTTTGCTTCAACAGACAGTCCAAGCAGTTTTGATACTGTGCCGCGATATTTATAGGTTTCGGTATTTTCTATGATACCGATAGCCTTATCCCTAGCGGCTTCTATTAAATTTTTGTATTTTTCTTCAGACATATTTTTTTCCTTATTATATCATTTCGTCACCCTGAACTTGTTTCAGGGTCTTTCCAATGACGCTAAACACAAGAAGTGTCATTGCGAGGGCTCAGCGTCAATTTATGAGCCCGTGGCAATCTTTCCAGTGTCTTTTTTTTATGAATATCATTAAGGCGTTTTATAAGAGTTTGTTTATCCGTATTATGTAATTTGTATTTTTTATCATTAGAAGCTAAAAAATATATTTCACTTATTTCAATATTTTGGCTAACAACTTTAGCAAAGTCCATCTTGTTCAACTGAAAAGAGAAATAATCAAATGGTTCTATTGTTTTACACATATCATTAATTTTATAAATAATTTCTCCATTTTTAGCTTTAACAACAAATTCTACTAAAGTTAAATTCCTACGCCCTTTATTCGTAGCTCTTATTGTATCAATATCAAAAGTTGTTCTACGATAATTCTCAAGGGTTATTTTTAAATGTCCTTTTTCAGTCAAATATTTATATATCTGAAAAATACCAAGGACTGTAGAAACAACTGTTCCCCAAAGTCCAAGAATAAAATTTATATTTGGGTCATTCATAAGATTTTGCCTTTTATTGTTTGTTTGATAGATTGCCGCATCGCTCCACTTAGTTCCACTCCTCGCAATGACATTTACTCGTATTTATCTCTTAAAACGATTTTTTAAATACTGATTTTTTGCTCTGTTCTATATAATCAATTAGTTTTTCAAGCTTTTGATATTCACCAGATTCTTTTTCCTTGTCTATTTCTGCTAAAAGAGCTTTTGCATCCTTTAAAGCCTCGTCCTTTTTATCCATTTTGACTTTTGCAAATATCTTGTTGAACTTTGCGTTAGTATAATTCGGCTTAATTATTAAAGCACTTTCAAAATCAGTTATAGCCTTTTCGTAGTCTCCCAGCATACCGTGGGCAACCCCTCTGCTGTTATGGGCAATATAATATGTTGGTTTTGTGAGTACCGCACGAGTAAAGTCCTCAACAGCCTCTTCAAGCTGATTTAACTTAATTCTGCTTATTCCCCTGTTATGTAATGTTAATGCGTCTTTGGGGTTTAATTCCAGTGCTTTATCATAATCAGGCATTGCCTCTTCGTGCCGGTTTAAAAATTCAGCCTTAACTGCACCTCTTTTTGCGTATGCCTTATTATATTCAGGACTTATTTCTATTACCTGAGTAAACAGTTCTATTGCTTCTTCGTATTTTTTCTCTTCAACCTTTTGAAGTCCTTTTTCATAAAGAGTATTTGACCTATTCAAATCTGTTGGCTTTTCTTTGTTAACTAAAGTAACCACCATAACCACTGTTGCAATCAACAAAAGAACCGAAAGTATAATCATCCTTAAAGTAATAAATGACTTAATCTTTTTAAATATCCCTGTCCAGTCAGGCTTAATAATCTTATCGAACATACTAATCTCCTTTTATAACATTTTCCATTTAATATTCACTTAACATTTCTTCCCCGATTGTGTCAACCTGTTCTACCCTTATATCAGTAATGAGTTCACTGTAAGAAACAACACACACTGTCGGTATATGTCTTTCTAGCAGTTGATACAACGGCAGCCTTATTCTCGGCGAACATAAAATTACCGGCTGATGACCAACTGCCTGATGAGATTTCATAAGGATTGAAGCAGCCATTTCAATTAATTCCTGTACCTGAAGCGGATTCAACAGGAACATAGTACCAAGTTCTGTCCTTTGGCAGGAATCATCAAGCATTTTTTCCCATTCCTGCGATAACGTAACAACATACAATATCTGGTCGTCCGTTGCGTTATTAAGACAAATTTGCCGTCCTAAAGCAGCCCGCAGACGTTCTGATAGAATATCCGGCTCTCTTGAAAACCTTGCGTAATCACAAAGTCTTTCAAATATAAACACAATGTCCTTAATTGAAACTTTTTCCTTAATAAGGTTTACAAATATTTTTCTCAGGTCGCTGGTAGATATAATTGCCGGGACAAGGTCGTTAACAAGTGTTGGATCCTGTGTTTTAACAAGTTCCATAAGCTTTATAACATCGGTTTTTGTCATTATCTCATCAACATACTTACGCACGCATTCCTGCATATGCGAAACTATTACATCTTCTGATACAACAGCTGTAATATTATCTTCTTCCTTAATCGAGTCAGCACTAACCCAGTAAACCGGTTGTTGGTATGTCGGGTCAGTGCCGGTTATAACATCAGGAGGCACAGGTTTTCCGCTTTTTTCCCATTGCTGGGCCATTATCATAAATTTGCCCGGATATACATTACCCCCTGCAACTGAATTATTCCTGATTGAGATAAGGTATTCGGTAGGCTGCAAAGCCATACTGTCCATAATCCGTATACTCGGTATAATATAACCCAGTTCATCAGTCATTCTTTGTCTCAGGGCAGCTATTCTGGGAAGCAGCTGACCTTCCTGCTCAGGATCAGCTATTTTAAGCAATTCATCCCCCACCTGTAAACTCATTATATCTACACCAAGACGCTCATACATCTTGTTCGGATTAACCATATCCTGCATGTTCTGCTTTAAAGACTCGAGTTCATAGTACTGCATCGTAACATCATGTTGAAGTATAACCGTAAATGCTGCAATGCTTATAATAACACCTATGATAAAAAACCAATACCAGGGCAATCCTGTTATCCCGGCAGTAATTGTAATTAAAAACATAAAACCTGCAGCAAAAAACAAACTATTAGGCTTATTCATAAGCTGGGCAAATACGTCTCTCGCAAGTGATTTATCTGATGCGGTAGTCCTTGTCATTGTAATACCGGCCGAAATTGCCATTAATAATGAAGGCAGCTGCGCAGCAAGTCCGTCACCAATTGTCAGTTTTGTGAAAGTATCTACCGCATCTGCCAGCTCCATCCCCATCATAAACATTCCTATGGTTAACCCGCCTATGATGTTAATTACTGTAATAATAATACCGGCTATAGTATCACCTTTTACAAACTTCATCGCACCGTCAAGCGAACCGTAAAGGGCAGATTCACGCTGAAGTTCTTCCCTTCTTCTTACCGCCTCTTCCGGCCCGATTAAACCCTGGTTAAAGTCAGCGTCAATAGTCATCTGCTTACCTGGCATCGCATCAAGAGCGAACCTTGCACCAACTTCAGCTATACGCTCAGAACCCTTTGTAATAACGAGAAACTGAACAATAGTTATAATAAGGAATATTACAAATCCAACAACTATATTCCCGCCGGTCACAAACTCCCCAAATGTTTCAATAACCTTACCGGCTTCAGCTTTAGTCAGGATAACCCTTGTTGAAGCGATACTCAACACCAGCCTGAACATCGTACCAATAAGAATTACGGATGGAAAGGCTGCCAAATCAAGCGGTTTTTGCACATACAGGGATAACGCTATAAGTACAACCCCTATAGTTATGTTAATAGTAATAAAAAGGTCAATTAAATAAGTTGGTAGCTCAATGAGAAGTATTACAAGCATACCCAGCACAAATACACCGAGAACTAGTTCGGTGAAAAATCCTGTTTGCGAGTTTGCCTGCGCTTGCGCCAATTTATCTCCCTTTTATTCTGTAGTTGTAACTGATTTTAATGCTTTCTCCAATATTTGCAACTGGGTGGAAAAAGTTGCATCCACCAGTCCATTTTTGGTTTCTACTATACAGCTTCCCCTTTCGATCCCTTCTTCGGGCAGTATTGTTATTTTTGTTTTTTCGTTACCCGGATAAATTTCCGGCAGGTTATCCTTAACTATTTGAACGTCTTTTTTATTTGTTTTTAATGTGATTTCTGTTTCATCTCTGCTGATGGATTTTATTACTTCTGAAACGAGACTTAGTATAACCTTGTCATCAAGTTCCACCTGTTTTTTTATTATTTTTTCCGCTGCTTTTACTGCCAGTACAGCTATATCAGGAATTGCCTGTTGCATCACAGTTTCTTTTGCAGTTAATAATTCATTAATTGCCTGATTTAATCTTTCCACTTCTTCCTTATAAATATTTGCGCTGTGCTCAAACCCTTCTTTTGAGGCTAATTCCCGGATAGTATTAGCTTCTTCCTGCGCCCGGGATATAATGTTTCTGTCGTCAATACGCCTGTAACCCCTGCGTCTGTCTCCTCTTCTTCTCTCCTGCCTTTCCCTTATTTTTGAAATAAAACTTTCAACCGATTTTGTTTTTTCAGGCTTTTTAGCAGGTGGTGACAGTGCAGGCGGTTTTTTTCCCGAAGGTGTTGAAGATTTATTTTTTCCTTTTTTAATAATCATGTAATTTACTTACGCAGCCAGCTTACTTCTTAAATAACTATATAATATTTTAACAATATAGGGCGAAAGTTCAACTTTAGTAACATTTACCCCTTCCTCAAACAAACAGGCGCTCAAAAACTCCTGAATTTTTGACCTTTCATACATTGTAATATCTATTATTTTTTCTTCCCCGTATTTTTCCTGCAAAATTTTAAAAGACTTAACCATCTCAAGTTTGTTTGGTCTTGTACTTAGTGAAAGTGTTTTCTTTAAGTCCTGAATATACTGGTTTATAACTTCCGGTGCAACCTTTTGTTCAAGATTTTCTATTTGCATGCAGGACAGGATTTTTTGTTTTTCGGACTCCCCTAAACTTTTCAGTATTTTATTAGTTTTTTCTTTGGGCAATTTTTTTAAAATCAAGGCTGTAGCTACATATTTCAGTGTTTTTTCATCGTTATCAACAGACTCGACATTAGTTTGTACCGACTCTTCTGCCATTTGGTCAACATTTGAGTATGACAGGATTTTATCTACTTCTTCTTGTTTTAAAACATTTGACTTTAACAGATGTTCTATACAGTGTTTATATGCTTCCATAACCTGGGTTTCTATCATAGCAGCTGCATTTGCCTGATCAAGGTTTTCTCCATGTGCTTGAAGAGCAGCTTTTAGTGCGGCAAATGCCACTTGCTGCAGTATTGTATCCCAATACTCGTGCCTTAGTTCTGAACGAATAAGGTCAATGGCTTTATGAAAAGTCCATTCACCAATAAACTGTATAACTATGACAGCATCTTCATCAGTAAATTGTTCCTGATACTGCTTTAACAGATGGTCACCAGTAATAAAACAAAATTCATAAACTTTTTTGGTTATGTATTTACGGTGATCATCTGAAATATCTTCCGGAATATATGTCCCTGCCTGTTGTGCAAGGTTTTTAGCAAATTCCTGCGCATTTAATTCCTGTATAGGCAATTTTATTCTCCCCTTGTTTCAAGTTATATCGCATAAAATACGGAGTTTAGTTTACCCTGAGCTCTCTATCCAGCTTTTTAAAGTTGTTGCAAATTCCTCTTCGTCAACTTCTTCTTCGATTGTTGACTGTATTTCTTGCGCAGGAACCTGAGCTGTTACCTGCGCCTGCTTTTGTTGAGCTGTTGTTAACTGCTGGTACATTTGCTGTTGTGTTTCCTGAAGAGCTAACGCCCTTTTGTTGGCCTCTTCTAAAGCTTGTTCTTGCTTTTGAGCCATTTCCATAAGTGAATTTATTTCTTTCTGGTGTTTCTTTTCTGAATCCTTAGCTCTTCCTGATATAAATACTAAACCAATAAACAATACACTTCCCATTACTGCCACGACTGTCCACCATGGATTGCCTGACTCCTCAGGCTGCGGGAGCTGTACAGGTCTTTCCTGTGTCAGGTAGGGCTTAATCTTATCAGAAAATGCTATCTGTACATTTTCGGGCTTAGCTTTTGGGCTTGCTGTTTTTGCTATTAACTGTTTAAAGCTTTCAATATCAGTTCCAACAGGAAGTGAGCCCTTATTTATGGTTACAGCGATTGATATTTCTTCAAGAGTTCCGGGTTTTTTAAGTTCTGAAATGCGAGTCTGCCCTACTTTATAATTATATTCCTCTGCTTCCCTGTTATAATTCCTGCTGGTTTTGGATTCCGGGCCGGTTAATCCTTGAGGCAAATGTGAACTCACAGCCCCGCTCAGTTTATTCTTATCCTGAGACTGGTCCCCAAGATTTTCGGTGAATTTTTGTTTAGTCCCGACAGTAGAGCCCTGCGGATCATATATGATTTTAGCGGTTTCGCTCGGGGTTTCCCTTAAATATGTGCTTACCGTAACGACATAATTCCCCTGACCAATTAGTTTATCAAGCTGTGCGATGATTTTTTTCTTCATATAGCTGTCCTTATCTTCAAGGAGTTTCATCATATCATCGCTTGCGCTCATTATGCTTGAATATACATTGCCGTTAGTATCGGTAATTGAAATATTTTCTGCCATAAGGTCTTCTATACTACCCAACAGCAGGTTTTTAACTGCTCTTATTATATTATTATCCAGCTTATCTGCGGAAGGGGATAATACAAGCTGAATTGTGGCCGTAGTAGGCTGTTTCAACGAAGTAAAAATTGTGTCTTTTGGTATGGCTACAAAAACTGAAGCATCTTCAATACCCGGTATTTTTTTTATAAGCCTTGCCAGCTCGCCGTTAACCGCACGTGCAAGCCTTATTCTTTTATCTTCTCTTGAAGATGTAAAATCGCCCTTGTCAAATATTTCAAGGCCGATGTTTTTGTCCATTATGCCGCTTTTTACAATAGTTATAAGTGCATTATCTCTCTGTACTGTAGTTATATCGTCGTCTTTGGAAAGAATTAAATCAATTTTAGTGCCTTTTCCCTCCTGGCGAACAGTTATTCCTTCTCTTGCCAGCAAAGCCTGTATTTCCAGCGCCTTGCCCGTATCGCTGGTAGTTAACAGTTTAATATCTTTTTTTATTTTTTGAGGTGGAGGTGCAGAAATTTCATCGCTATTTTTCGCGTTATTACTGCCAACAAAAATTACAAGGACTATAACTATCACAACAGCAAGTCCTATTCCTATAAAAAGATTTTTGTTTTGTGCAAGAGCGTTTGGGTCCAATTTTTAACCTCTCCTATGAGTACATTAACTCAAGTAATATTTTACAACTGAATTGACATTACTTTCTCATACGCCTGAACTACTTTTGTTGTCATCTGTGTTGCGATGTTCAAACTAAGTTCAGCCTTTGACATAGCAATCATTACATCATGGACATCCGCACCGTTTCCAAGAAGCGCATCTTCCATAACCTGATCAGGCGCTTTTACCGTATTATCAAGGGATGTCAGCATACCGGTAAACACGTCCTTAAATTTAGGGACTTCCTGCGTCATACCGACATTATCGAGCCTCATCGGTTCGTTTAAAGTATCGATTTTTGTTTCAAAAATATTTGCTCTTAATTGAATTTTAGGTACAAACTTATCTTCCATTATCCTTCTCCTTCTCTCTAGATGGAATTTTAACGATTTTTATAATTAAGTCCAAAAATTCCCCTAATTAGTTTATCGATTTAAATTTTGGATAAATTAATTAAAAACAAAAATTTCATACAAAAGTATGATTTCTATCAAAAATCTGTCAACTCTCTCTGGTAGTATTTAATATCAAGTGAATACCTAAGCTTTTTATTCCGTTTATTTGACTTGTCCACAAGATAAATGCTGGGAATAGTATTAAAATTAAAATCTGTACACAACTGGTAATTATCAGGGTTTTGGACATCTATCGGCTTAAAAATATATTTATACGAAAACTCGTCCGCAAGCTGATTAATCATTGGTCTGATTTTTTTGCACGCCCCGCAGTAGTCGCCGTAAAAATAATATAATATGTATTTTGAATTATATTGACTATTATTTTGTGTGTTATAAATATCTTCGCTCGGTCCGCCCTTATGAAAAAAATTATAGGCAACTATTAATATAATTATTATTACTATAATATCCAGGCAGCCGTATAGTCTTTTTATCAAAATAAATCCTTTTTATGTCAACCTAAATAATTAGACAATACTTTTTTAACATAGTCCTGAGTTTCTTTATATGGAGGCACTCCTCCATATTTGTCAACGCTGGCCGGACCTGCATTATATGCAGCAAGAGCAAGTATAAGGTTTCCCCTGTATTTTTCCAGCATTTGTTTTAAGTACCTTACCCCGCCTTCAATGTTTTGCGAAGGACTGAACGGGTTTAATACTCCGACTTCTTTAGCCGTTTGCGGCATAAGCTGCATTAATCCCTGGGCTCCCGCTTTTGAAACCGCGTTCGGGTCAAAATTTGATTCCTGTTTTATTACTGCCATTACAAGCCTGTCATCCACTTTATATTTTTGTGCAGTGCTGCTAACTATTTTGTTAATTTCAGCTTTTGTGGTTTTTTGCGGGTCTGCCAGCTTGAATTTAGGTTCAACAGCCGGTTTTTGTTTCAATACCTCGGCGAATTTAGGAGCATTCGCCTGTTGGGTTTGTGTAGTTGAAATTTGTCTTGTCTTTTCCGCAATGAGCGATTCTATCTGCGCCACTCTTTTTTGCGCAGAATCAAGGCTTGAAGTATTAAGCATTCTTTGTACCGAACCGCTAAACATTATTCTCTTCCATTAACTTTATAGATTATTTATCGAAAATAATTTTAATGAAATTCAGGGAAAAGTAAAAAATTCATATGAAAGTATTAATCTTCCAGTTGTTGAATAATGTTTTCGATTGCTTCATTTCTGTTTAGATAAACTGATAACAACCAGGCAAATAATAAAATACCCACAACAAAAAATATTCTGGCTAAAAGAGTATCAACTGTCCAAAACAAACCAAATGAACCTGCAGCGCTTACAAGCATACCAGACCATGTATGCGTCTGAATATTCCTTATATGCGCTAATCTTTCTTTTATTCTATCTTTATTCATTTCTATTTTTCTGCATCTTTAAACTCAAAACCCACCTTTGAAAATTTATATACAGCATAAAACAGAATTATTGTTGCAAAGGTTATAAATATTACATCAAATAAGTTTCCCATATATTTATCCTTGTATAAGCTACATTCTTAATTTTACATTACTTCTACTCTAAAGCAAAAAACTTAATGCTATCTTCCGATTTCTGTAGCCTTTTGCGCCATACCTTTAGTTACGCTGATAATTGCCAAACTGGCTTCATATGCCTTTGATGTCATTATTGAGTCCGCCATATCAACCAATGGATTTACATTTGACCTTACAATATATCCGTTCTCATCTGCCTGTGGATGATCGGGCATATACTGGAGTTCCCCGGGGGTAGAGTCCTCAATCACTCCATCAAAATAAATCTTGCCCGATGTATGCGGCATCGTACCTGTGTGGAAAACGCTTTCTTTCATATGGTTCAGTACTCCGCTGAAAGAAATATCATCCTGCGCCATTAAAGTCGGGATTTTTCTCACATAAAACGGTGTGTCTATATTTGCAATATTCTGCGCATGTACTTCAAGCCTCTTTGCATGCACATTCAGGCCTGCTTCTCCAACATTTAATGATTCAACTAAACTCATAATCTACCTACCTTCCTAACTGTGCAACTGATTTGATTTCCTGAATAATTTTTGAAGCCCTTCTGGCGGCAATGGAATACAGAATCGAGTTACGTTGCATTTCTACTAATTCCTGCTCATAACTTACTTTGTCCTGTTTCTCAACAACCAGCGGACTTGGCCCCATTTTTTTCGATAATCCTGTTTCCATTGGTTTATTAAGTGTATCCAGATAATCACCGAAATTAACGTCATGCCGGACATAACCCGGTGTGTTTATATTCGCTATGTTTGAACTGATAGCTTTTTGTTTTGCACCTATCAGATCCATAATAAGATTTGTTTTATCAAGGTCTTTATTCAGGTTAAAAGGCATCTTTTACCCCCTTATTGTCTTAAATTAATTGATTCTCTATACATTTCATCAAGCAGTTTTATTGTCCTTGTGCTGGATATAATACTGCCGTTATACTTTATGCTCTCATTAACAAGAGCATACGGGTCAACATTTGACCTTTCCAGTTTGCCCTGCTTGATTTTTGTATGACTTAAGAGCAATTGTGGCTCACCCGAATTTTCCGTGGCGGCTACCATATTGCCCTCTTTTATTTTCAACCCCTCAGGATTTTTAAATACAACTATCGGTATTTTGCCAATTTTTTCCATAGATGTGTTTTTATCTTTTTGCACCATAACTGTGCCGTCATTCTCTATTTTGATTCTTTTATAATTGGCGGGGAGCTTTATACCGCTTCCTACTATAGAGTTGTCCTTTGACACGAGGTAGCCTTCTGAATTCACTGCAAAAGAGCCGTCCCGTGTGTATAACGTTTCGCCTTTTTCGTTTGTTATCGGGATATAGCCGCTGTCTTCAATAGCCACGTCAAACTGCCTGAAAGTAGAAATATGGGAGCCAGGAGTGATATCTATTCTTGCGACACCGCTTAGCACTCCTCCCTGACCTAAATATGTTTCAAAACGCTGTTCTTTATAGGCCGTGGTATTCCAATTAGCCATATTTGAAGATACATAACCCATTGATTCAAACATTCTTTTTGAATTATCTACCAGTTTTGAAATTGAACCCTGTATTGTCGTCATAATATTAAGCCCTTCCCAGTTCCTGTATTACTCTAGATAAAGCAGTATTTTGAACAATAAAAAGCTGCCTGTTTGCCTGAAAATTCCTTCTCATTGTGATAAGACTGTATGCTTCTTCCTGCAGAGAAACATTGGACTCTTCAACGTAGCCCTGTTTCATATTTGCATCATATAAAATCTTTTTATTAGAATCCACGACTGCTATTGAGCCAATGTCGTGTACTTTCAGCCCAACCGGGTCTTTTAATGTTATATTGCCTTTGCTGTCAATTTTAATAAACTCAAGACTCTGCGGCATTTTATCAAATTTTACAGGCTTACCTTCCCTTGACAGTACTTTAGCGTCCTGAAGGGTCATTAGGTTGCCGTCTTTATCCAGCTTAAAACGCCCGTCCCTTGTTAGTTCAATACCGTTTTTTGTCTGAACTTGAAAATAACCTTTAGCGGCCAGGCATAAATCCAGCGGGTTTTGTGTAAGCTTTAACCTGCCGACTTCATCGTCTTTATATGACTCAAGGGCGTAAGAACCCAGATATTCCGCAAAAGACGTGACATATGGAACATTTTTCTGGTATCCTGCTTTGTTAAATCCAACAATATTCTGGTTTACAATCCCTATAGTGCCCTGCTGTAAATGCATAGCCCTGATGGATTTGTACATACCACCCTCTTCGAGGTGAATTCCGCCGTATAGCTTCATAGTGCCTTCTCCTGCTCTCTACCTCTTCTTATCGGAATTATAATGACGGCGGTTTAGATTTCCACAAAAAATTCATTCATGTAGATGAAATTTTATTTAATATCTTATTATAAATTTCCTTAAAACCTCTATTCCTTTATTTTCTCTTCCCTCTTTTCCAGCAAAGACACCTTTTCGTCGTGCTCGAAAATTATCTGCGCTATTTTTTGTGCGGCTACCAGCACCATTGGAGAAAGGTTATTGACCTGCGATATTGTTATCTTTCTCTCTTCAGACTTTTCAAAATTCTGCTGCGTTGTCACCGTCATATTGGTTACAGCAGTAATGTTTTCGTCTTTTATGCCGGACTTTATTTCTTTTAATATGCTTTTAAGTACCTCTTTTTCCTGCCCCTCTATGTTCTGGATGATAATATTCATATTCTGGTTTTTAAGAACATAAATAACTACCTTAAATCGGCCAAGGTTTATTGTGGAGATATAAATAACAAGCGCAACACTGTCGTCTGCTTCTTCTCCGGACTCTTTCTTCTCAAAAGCCACTTCAATCTTCTGGTGTTCCTGCAAAGGCAGCCAGGGAAGGTACAACAGTAACAACTGTGTTATCATTTCCTGCTGGGTGGACTCCCTGGCCGGGATTATCTGGTTCAACAGCCCTATAAGCTGCTTCATCTGTTCGTGGTTCTGTTGGTTAGTCGGAGTCTGCTGGATAAGCCTTATTAGTTTGGTAATTACCTCTTTGGAATTTTTCTCCAAAAACTGTTTTACTTGCTCCGGCGGCAGTTTCTGGTTTTGCGCCATTAACAGGGCAAGTAAATCCTTTAACTCCTTTGGCATCTGCATCAAATCCCGCAGTATAGCGGCCTGCTGCGGCCTGTTGAGGAGGAGTTCCGGGTTAACTGACTTTTGGTTTCCGATATTAAAATTATATGGCGCTTTTTGCCTGGACTGCTGGCTCTGGCGGTTTTGCTTACTTTTGTTTACCCTTTCTGTAAACGGGAACCGGTTATCAGGCGAAAGGGCTTTTTTAATTGTACTTTTTGTTTTTTGGATTAATCGCAAAAATTGCTGGTTATTGAATTCCAAATTTTTTACCGGAAGTTTTTTAGCACTCATGTTATATTGTAAGGATTTTTTGGATTATTTCCAATCCTTTAATCAAATAGATTATCCGGACAAAATAAAACTGTTTTTAATTTTTTGAAAATTATTTTTTTTAATTTTTTTTTAAAAACCACTTTCGTAATTTAATTTTTATTTTTTATATCAATTATATTATACCATATATAGGTAAGTTTTTTAAGCGGTGGGACGGGGAAGGTTTGTGCGGGGCGGGTTTTGGGAATTAGTGCGACTGGGTGGGTTTGGGGGTTTTTAGGGTTTTTGGGGTGAAATTTTGCTTGTTTTACCCTTGTTATTTCCTTGTCGTTTCCTTACTGTTTTCTTATTTTTTTCGTTTTTTTGGGGTTATTTTAGGGGGTTTTTGGTCAAAAAAGGGGTAATTTTAAGCAAATTTTGAAGGATTTTTGGGGGATTTTTGGTCAAAATTGTATGTATTTTAAACTTTAATCTCTTCTCTGTCCGAAAAATATCCATATCCAATACAGCAACTCAATCAATGCATACAACGCCGCAGCCACATAAGTCAGCGCCGCTGCTGCCAGAACTTTCTTCGCTCCGTCGACTTCAGAATTGTCAACCAGATAACCGCTGTCAGCGAGTGCCCTCACCGCCCGAAAGCTGGCATTGAATTCGACCGGCAGGGTTACTATATGGAACAGCACTACTGAGCCATAAAGTGCAATACCCGCAAGAGCAATGAGAGTAGTAAACTCACCCATCCCGGCGAAATACCTCAGGCCAAGCCCGGCCATAATCAGTATTGGCCCAAGCATCTGGCCGGTCTGTACTGCGGGAAAGATGCCCGCACGCAGTTTCATGGGCAAATAGCCCCGGTTATCCTGTATGGCGTGGCCGACTTCGTGGGCGGCGATGCCGTAGGAGGAAATCGAGTTGCCGTAAAAAATATTTTCTGACAACCTGACTGCTTTTTTTGTTGGGTCGTAGTGGTCAGTGAGTTCTCCTGATACCGGCTCAACGGAAACATCGTTTATGCCAGCGTTTTGCAGGATGGACTTAGCCACGTCTGCGCCTGTTAGGTTGTTCCTGACAGGTACTCTGGCAAATTTTGAATAGGTGCTTTTAACTAGCATTTGCGGGAGAAAGATTATCACCATCCCGATTATTGCTATGAACATATATTCCGGTGAATAGAAGAACATTGCTGGTTTACCTCATGTTGTATTTGTTTTATATTTCACAACTGCTCTCATCGCAATCGCACGGGGTGGCCTCGGCAGGGAACATCAGGCTGAACCCTTCGCCTGGCTGCAACCTTGCACCGTTGTACCATGAAAAAGCATCCTGCTCCTTTTTGCAGGCGGGCTGGACTTTTGTTATGACCAGTGTCCCTTCGCCTGTCTGTACAACTACACCATCTTTTATTTTACCGAGGATTTCGCCAGGAGCCCCTTTTTTAATAAATTCTTCAGATTCTGGAAGTGTAGTTTTAATTTTTATGCAGGTGTCGTGGATATAAGTAAAAGTCTCCGGCCAGGGCTTTAATCCCCGGACTTTATTATGTATAACTCTTGCAGGCTCTATCCAGTTAATTAAACCGTCCTCTTTTTTCAGCTTAGGTGTGTATGTTGCTTTATCCGCATCCTGCTCGACCGGTTTAATTGTGCCGTCCATCAAACCTTTTAAGCTTTTATATATTAATTCCGGGCTTTTTTCTTCTATTATATGGCACAAATCGCCTGTTATCATTGTATCGTTAAGTTCTATTTCTTCCTGCAACACTATTGGTCCGGCATCAAGCTCAAAAACAGTAAGCATTGTGGTTATGCCGGTCTTTTTATTGCCGTTAATAAGCGCGGCCTGTATAGGGTTTGCGCCTCTGTATTCAGGTAAAAGCGAGGCATGCAGGTTTACACATCCGTATTTTGGAATATCAATCACTTCCCGGCTGATTATCTGTCCATAAGCAAACGTAACAAAAAAATCAGGCGCAATATCTTTTAATATTTTTATAAGCTCTTCATCTTTTTTAAGTGAAACTGGTTGGTACACAGGGATATTATACTTTTCAGCGGCGCATTTTATTGCGGGGGCGCAAAGCTTCTTGCCCCGACCTGCGGGCTTATCAGGCTGGGTTATTACAGCAGACACCTCTGCATCCTGTTTATTAATCAGATGCTCGAGGGATTTCACAGCAATCTGGGGTGTCCCGAGAAACACTATCTTCATTTTTACTGCTATTTCTTTCTTTTTCTATAATTTCTTTTTCTAACTCCGCTTCTTCCTGTAAATAATCAGGGTCTATCTGCGGCAGTCCTTTTTCCGTCAAGAGATGGTCAGTTTCAAGCCTGTTCCTTGCGTGGTCAACAAATACAACTCCGTCCAGGTGGTCGGTTTCATGCTGGATGGCCCGGGCTAAAAGAGAGCCGTTTTTGGCTTCTATGGTGAACATCCTGCCTTTTCTGTCCTTTGCCCTTACGATAACGTTTTCATAACGTCTTACATATGTATAAACTTCAGGAAAGCTCAGACAGCCTTCAAAACTATTTATTGCACCCCATTTTTTTATAATTTTAGGATTTATGAACGCTACAGGGCACCGGGGCTCACCTTCTTCGGCCGTATCAAGCACGAAAATCCTGTAATTATAGCCTATTTGCGGGGCGGCCATACCTACACCATTATCGAAAGAGTACATTGTGTCGAACAGGTCATCCACAATCTTTAATATTTTTGAAGATACTTTATGCACCTCCTTGCAAGGTGTTCTCAGTATCTCATCTCCGTATTTAAGAACTTTTAAAACTGCCATAGTAATAATATAATACCATAATTTTTCATGAAAGTTACAGCTTGTCTGTCAGAAGCGCAAAAATATCATTGAAGATAATTATCAGCATAAGTCCTATAAGGAAAGCAAAGCCGTACTTCGCAAACGTTTCCTGTGTTTTCTCTTCAACAGGGCGGCCCCTGAGCTTTTCTATGGCGAGAAACATTATATGCCCCCCGTCAAGCGCCGGTATTGGCAAGAGGTTTACTATGGCAAGGTCAATGCTTATTAACGCTGTCAAGAGCAAGCCGTCCCATATACCTCTTTGTTCTATGATATCGCTGCCGATTTTTGTTACCGCCACAATGCCATGAAGGTCGTTGAGGGGAATCTGGCCGGTCACTATCATCCATAGGCCCTTGACCATATAAACAGAGTTTCTTTCAAGGTAATTCCATGACTTTGTAATTGCCTGTCCTGCTGAGGTCACCTCTGTGTTTATTTCCTGCGGGTTAAGGATTACGCCTATAACGCCTTTTTCTGTCGGGTACGCAGCAGGCAGTTCAATTATTTCACCGTTTCTTTGCACTGTGAGGTTAACCGCATGAGATGTGTCAGATATTGCCGCGGCAAGGGTATTGATTGTTATATCGCCCTCTGATATATAAACCTGCTTGCCTTCAAGCCTGTTTCTGAAGTTTTTTTCCTGTTGATCAAGGTATTTGCCGTTTGGTTTATATTCTTTATAGCCGGAAAAAATATCTTTTGGCACATCTACCGGTTCTTCCGGTATTCTTTCCGGCAGTCTTATCTGCATCCCTGCCGGGATATTGCCTTCTGTTGGCAGATCCGGGTTTAGTTCCCTGATTTTTGCCAGGCGGGAATCGTAAATATCATAAGAAACAAAGTTGTTAAACTTTTTGCTTCGTTGGATTGTTTCAATGAATTTGTATAATGTATCAACTTTCTCTCCGTTGATAGTTTGTATTTTGTCACCGGCCATTATACCGATTTCCTGAGCCGGGTATTGTTCGCCTTCCTGCAGGCCTTCGATATAAATATCATAGTTTCCCGATGGGACGCCGCCGGAAAAGCCCGCGACAAAAAGCACTATAAAATAAGCAAGTATTGCATTCGCTGTAACACCGGCCGAGACCACCATAAAGCGTTCCCAGACAGTTTTGTTGGAAATCCGCTCAGGGCTGTCGGCCGGGAGGTCGCTATCCGGGTCATCGTCAGGGAATGACACATAGCCGCCCAGCAGGAAAGAATGTATGCAGACTGTTGTATCGCCCCACTTGGTTTCATATATTGTGGGGCCGAACGGCAGGCCAAAACCAAACCTGTCAACTCTTATTCCAAGTCTTCTTGCTACTATAAAATGCCCGAATTCGTGGACCAGTATTAAAACGCTCAGCAGAGCAAGCATTGTTATTATATGCATTTGATTATTTTTCTCCTTTTATAAAATTATATCAGAGATATAATTTATGAGTATAAACCCCGTTACTATTTGAATTAAACCCATGTTCCATATTTTCTGCAATAAAGACGGAGAGCCGGGAGTAGTATCTTCTTTATATTTTTTCAAAATATCTTCTCCGGCTTTTATGCCTGATCGAATATATTTATCGGAGGGCTTAACAGTTGTAAAATACTTCTGTATAAACATTCCTCCCTGTTTCCAGTAGGAAAATACAAAAGAGAAACCTATTACAAGGAATAAAAACTGTAAAAGCGGGTCTATTTTATTTAAAAAACTTGCATAAGTTATTATGATAATCTGTATCCCGAGAATTAAAACCATTAAATTTGTACCGCAGCGGACATGTTCTTTTGGCTGCATTTTTACGGTTTCAATAGTAAGCGGCATACCTTTTTCTATTGCGTTTATTGTCTGGTGCTCTGCGGCATGCATTTTCACAAGCGGGGTAAGCCTTAATATTAAAAGGAAAAGAGCTATTTGTCCGATAATTAGCAGGAGCAAAGCCTCACCTTCAATAATGTCTATTCCCAGAAAGCCCAGAATTAAAATAGTTAGAAACTGGACAACAGCAATAATTAGTCCGAGAGAAAGCCCTGTAAGAAAAAGCCCTAAATTCCCCACTCCTCCCTGGTGCTTTCCGTCTGTAATATACACCCCTAGCGGCGTGGCCAGCCCGCCAAGCGAGCGGGGCTTGACCAGCATTGTAAGGTAATGTATTATTGCCGAGCGGGTAATGACATTGCCTGTGTATGTCCCGTCCTTTTCTACTATAGGAACCACCCGGGTATGCATTTCGTTTACTTTGTTCAAAAGCCCTGAAATACTTGTGTCTGTGGTTTCTGTCCAAACGTCCTTTGTCATTAGCGAAGAAACAAAGTAGTCATGCAAATAACTTTCCGGGTCCATGCTCCATTCGGGGATTATTTTGGCCAGGTCGTACTCTGATATAATGCCTGTCAGTTTTCCGTTTAAATTTATCACGGGCAATGTATCGCTTTGAGTTTCCCGGAAAAGACCGGGCAACCTTGTCGCAGGACAAAACTCCGAAATAGCGGGCATTACCTCTGATATTTCGTCTATTGTGGGTAGTTCCGGTATTTTATCCTTATATGACATAAGTTAATTTTACATGTATTATTTTTTCAGGTAATCCTGCGTTAGTTTAATAAGTTTGATGGATATGTTGGAATTTCTAGGCAATTTACTTGATTATTTTTTCTACAAAAAGTGCTATCTATGCGGCAAAAAAGCGGAACATGGCCTGATGTGCGATAAATGCTTTGAAAAAATAAAAACTCAAAAAAATAAAAGGATAAAATATTATCAATCAGTACCTATAGAAGGCTATTTTATTTACAAAGACGAATTTAAAAAACTTATCAGAGCCATTAAATACCATGACAAAAAAGAGCTTGCGGCTCCTATCGCAAAAATCCTCAGTGAAGTTGCAGAATTCCCGGACAATGTTGAACTGGTACCCGTACCGCTGCATGAAAAAAGGCAAAAACAAAGAAAATACAACCATATGGAGCTTATTGCCTCGCAAATGGGCTGTAAAGTAAATAATAACTTAATAAAAAGGGTAAAAGACACCAGGGCTCAGTACAGGCTAACTCAACAACAAAGAAGAAGCAACCTGGACAGGGCTTTTAAAGTTTATCCTGAAGCATATAACGGCAAAAAAATTATTCTGTTTGATGATATATGCACAACAGGCGCTACTATGGAAGAATTAATTGGTGAATTAAGGAAAAACGGCATTTCTAATATTGCCGGTCTGGTTATATGTTTTACTCCCTTGTTTTAAAATGTCTGTAAAACTCTGAATTCACCTCTCCGCCGACTAAAATAACGAATGAAGTGTAATAAAGCCATAAAAGAAGTATTATTACAGCCCCTAAAGCTCCATAGACTTTGTTGAATTGGGCAAAGTTTTCCACATACAGACCAAAAAGCCTTGAAACAGCCAGCCAGCCGACTGTAAAAAAAAGTGTACCCGGTAAAGCACTCAAAATTCTGTTTTTAATACTGACAGAAATGTTCGGCATAAAGTAATAAATAATAAACCCTATAATAAAAAGGGTAAGAAAAGTAACAGGCCACCTAATCAGGTTAATCGTATCAAGCAGGGCATCGTGCATATCAAGGTATTGGTCAAGAAAACCAAGTATAACCCTGCCCATAATGATAAGGTTAGTTATAACGAATACCGCAAGAAAAAACAGGGCTATTATCCATATTGTTAGAGCAAATATTTTCCAGAACGGCCTTGTTTCCGGCACACCATAAGCTTTATTCAAAAAACGCATAAGTACTCTTATCGCATTCGAGGCAAAAATAATTCCGAGGATGAAACTCACTGTAAGAACACTGCCGGAGGAGTTGCCTATGGTTTCTCTCAATGTATGTTCAATAACGTATAATGCACCCTGCGGAGAAATTGTTTTAATCGCAACAATTATATCATTTATTGTTTCTTCATTTCCCAGGATGCCGAACACGGCTGTTGCCGCCATTAAAAAAGGGAAAATTGCAAGCATAAAGTAAAAAGCCATTGTTGAGGCCATTTCAAAGCAATCATCTTTTATTGTAGATTTAACTATATTTTTTAATGTACTTATATATTGCATAGTAAGAACTAATTAAAAAATAAATGAATGGATTTGTAAATAAACAAAACCTATTAAATTAATTAACAGGAAATTTTTGTGCAGGGGTTGCCTGAAAGCTTGTTAAAGAGCTTGAGATAATCTTCTATTTCCCTTGTTGTCAGGAATTTTTCCTTTACCAGCTGTTTTCCCGCGGCACCCATTTTCTTTGCAATATCTGGATTTTGCAGCAGATAAAGAGTTTTTTCCGTACCTTCCTGAATATTGGAAACAAGGAAGCCGTTTATACCGTCCTGAATTTGAATTTTTATGCCTCCTGCACGGCCGCCAATAACAGGCTTGCTTTTCCAGAGCGCTTCGGTTACGGTAAGCCCGAACCCTTCCCTGATAGATTTTTGCAGCACGACATCAGCAGCGTACTGGAATGCTTTTACGCCGACATCTCCCACGTTGTGGAAATTGGTGTAAACGTTAAGGTCAAAGTCTTCACCAGCCCTTCTCATAACCCTGTCATAAATTATCCAACCCTCAGGATCATCGTGCGCCATGCTGCCGACCAGTACAAGCTGTAAACCTTTAATACCCTTTTTTACCTGGCCAAATTTTATATTTCTGTAAATGTCTATAATCCCCAGCGGGTCTTTCCACGGATCAAACCTTGAAACCTGCGCCATTAAAGGCCTGTCAGGGTCAACGTTATAGCTGTACATAATGTTGTTAATTTCATCTTCTGACATTTCGCTGTTTTTAGGACTCAGGGGGTCAATTGAAGGCGGGATAAAGGTCAGGTTTTTAAAATCAGCGCCTTCTTTGACAAATTCTTCCAGCGTAAAAATAACAGCATCATAATTTTTAATATACGGGCCTATAAAGTTCCACACATCAAGGTTAGGTTCTGAAGTGTCTATATGGCAGCGCCATATCCATTTCCCGGTCGGCGCTGTTATGTAATCAAGTATTGCCAGCGGTTGTGGGTCGTGGACTATAACATAATCGTAACTTTCCACTATCGCCCTTGCGTTATTCTTAACTGTTTCAAGATAAATTTCTTTTTGTTCGTCTGTAAGTGTTCCAGGATGACCCTGCAGGGTGTTATGGAACATTTTTGTGACTTCGTAAAATTCGGGTTTTGCTGACATTACGTACCAGTCAACATATAGGCCCAAACTTTGCATGACCGCAACCTGGGTTTTAAGAAGTTCGGCAACACCACCGCCGTATGCCGTTGCGTTAAGGTGCAGAACTCTCTTATTCTGCAGTGGCGCGGCAAGTTCTTTAAGGTGTTTAACCTTATCTTCCCCCACTACAGGAATATAATCGTCGATTGATTTTGGTATAACCCTTACGGCTTGCATAATTTCATTAGGCATAATTAAATTCCTTCTTTTTTCCATGGTATTATTAATATTAATCTATTAAAATTGTAATTTATTAAGGCAAAAAAGTTAAGAAAAATAAGCAATGAGTATGAAAAATAATATTTTTGGAATAATTCTTGCGGGTGGCGGAGGAACCAGGCTATGGCCTGCCAGCCGAGAACTTTACCCTAAACAGTTTTTGAACCTTACCGGAGATAAGACTCTTTTACAGCTTACTTTTGACAGGTTAAAAAAATTCATTCCTGAACAAAACATGGTGACAATAACAAGTCATCGTCACGTAGCCACAGTAAAAGCACAGCTGGGTATTTCGCATGTGGCACTTGGGGAAATAGTCGGCAAAAACACAGCACCGGCCATATGCCTCGGAGTAAGATATATTGAGACCAAATGCTCTGATGACCCCGTTATAATAGTCTGTCCTTCTGATCATTTAATTAAAAATGAGGAAAAATTCCTGAAAGCCGTTGATGAAGGGTACGAAAAGGCCAAAGAAGGTGCAGTTGTTCTATTCGGCATTAAGCCTACAACTCCTGAAACAGGCTATGGATATGTAAATGCCACATCAAAAACCTTTAAAGAAAAACCTGATTATGAAACAGCATTAAAATATATTCAATATGGTGATTATTACTGGAACGGTGGAATATTTATGTTTAAATTATCCACTATCCTTGAAGAAATGAATAAGCATACTCCTGAAATAGTAGCCAATATTGATAATTATAAAAAATTACCTTCAATATCCATTGACTACGGAGTGATGGAAAAATCCGACAAATTAACCGTAATCCCTCTCGACTGCGGCTGGAGCGACCTTGGCTCATGGGAAGCTGTATATAATGTGCTGGAAAAGGATAAAAACAATAATTCATTAAAAGGCGATGTTACAGCATTAAAAACTGAAAACTCACTGGTTTACAGCACATCAAGAAAAGTTGCCGCTATCGGGCTAAAGGATATTATTGTTGTTGAAACCGAGGATGCAGTGCTGGTATGCCACAGAAACAACGCTCAGGACGTACGGCATATCGTTGAAAACAATTAATTAAACAATATAAGGCCTGTTATCGTTATTTTTCGGCAAAACAGATTTTATTGTACTAATTGCAAGTTTTGTTATTGCGGCAACGCCCACAGCAACTCCTACTCCTATTAATGCGGCTTTGCCACGGGTTTTGGCCAGAACTTTATTGCTTTTATCCATCAACGGTTTGCTATTTCCTGTTATCAGTTTATTCATACTATTGAGCATATTTTTAGGAAAAGCCGCCCCTACTGCCGCTCCGCCAAGCACCATTGCTCCGTTTACAATATTGCTTGTTTTTTCCCTGACCTTCCACCCGTCCTGAACTCCTAAAATGTATACATCTTTCGGGGTCGGACGAAATTGAACAGGTGGCGGCATATTTTGTTGTTTATTTATAATTGTTTCCATTTATTCTCTCCAAAATTATGACTGCTTATACAAACAGCCTGAAAACAAATATTTGATATTTTTACGCTACAGTCTTTAAAAATCGTTACAAATAACGCTCAATTACCTTCCAAAAATATGGGGAGTCTTCGATTAATTTTATTTCTGCCCGAAAGTCTTCTCTTAAAGCGTTTTTTTCCTGTTCGTCCAGAAACGCGCCGTCCACACCATTCATTATGATTTGTTTTAACTCGTTCCAGGTGGTTATGATGCCGGCTTTATAAAGATGTTCGTATTCCTTTGTCAGCTTTGTATTAAATATAGCCGGGTCATCAGAGCATATAGACACTTTCAGCCCTTTTTCCAGCATTATCCTTACCGGATGGGTTTCGTAAGAATCGGCCAGCCCCATCATTACATTAGACGTTGGGGATACTTCGAGCACTATATTTTTTTCCTTAACAGTTTTCATTAAATTTTCGTCCTTGATAATTTCAAGTCCATGCCCGATTCTTTTTGCGCCCAGTTTAATACAATTTTTTATTGATTCAACGCCTGTACCGACGCCGGAAATCGGCGCCTCTCCAGCGTGCGGGGCAAAACAGGCAAGCCCGCTTTCAAGTACACAATTTATAGCTTCTTTATGAAGCGATACCGGAAAATTATACTCATCACCTGCGAGGTCTATACCTATGAACCTCGAATTCAGCCTCTTTGTCCATTCACAGATAAGCTTTGCGTCCTCAAGGGTTTCTTCAGGCGGGTTATGTCTTTCCATTGTAAAAATATATTTTACTTTTATGCCGTAGTCCTTTTCGGCTTTTTCTGTTGCCCTTGTAATAACCTTGTACATTCCTTCTTTATTACTCAGTCCCTGCGGATCGAGTTCCTGATTAGAAATTTTTAGTTCCATATATTTTACGTTGTCTTCAGAAGCTTTTTTTAAGGTTTCATAAGTGACACGTTCAAGGTCATAAGGAGTTTCTATACGTTTTGCTATATCAAAATACAGCGGGATAAAGTCTTTATCAAGCCTTTCAAACTTGTCAGGGATAGCAACTTTACGAGCTGCCTCGATTTTTGACAGCCCCTGCTTTTCAAATATTTCCCTGATAATGTTTTTTGGATATGCACCGCCCAGATGGACATGCAGCTCTACCTTTGGCAGTGCGTAAAATAATGACTTAAGGTCTCCTGAAATTTTTTTCATTTTGCTTCATCTTTCCCACTAGAATTCTAATTTTTATTATATAATTTTTTTAATTATACACATAAACTAGGAATTTTTATTAAATGACACAAATTGAATCCGCAAAAAACAATGAACTTACTCCGGAAATGGAAAAAATCGCTGAAATAGAAGGCGTTTCTCCTGAAGAAATACTTAACAAAACAGCTCAGGGAAAAATAGTAATATTAAAAAATATTAACCACGACATAACACCTCTTGGAGTAGGTGAAGGATTATCAATAAAAGTAAACGCCAATATCGGCACTTCCCACCAAAAAAGCTCGATTGAAGAAGAGCTGGAAAAAATGGATATAATTGAAAAAACCGGCGCAGACACCGTAATGGACTTATCCACCGGCGAAAATATCGATGAAACAAGAAAACAAATAATTAAAAAATCAAAAATTCCTGTTGGCACAGTACCCGTATATCAAATAGGCGTAGCATCCATAGACGCGGATAAAGATCGGCTTTTTAGCGCAATAGAAAACCACTGCCGGGACGGTGTGGACTTTATAACAGTACACTGCGGGGTTACAAAAAATGTTTTAAGCCGGCTTGAGCAGGACGGAAGGGTTACAGGAATTGTAAGCCGCGGAGGTTCAATGCATGCGGCGTGGATAAAAAAACATAAGAAAGAAAATCCACTTTATGAATATTTTGATGAGCTGCTCGAAATAACCAAAAAATACGATACAACCCTTTCGCTCGGTGATGGATTAAGGCCGGGGTGCGGGGCAGATGCCGGTGACAGGGCACAGGTTATGGAAACAATCGTACTCGGTGAACTCGTGCAAAGGGCAAGAAAAGCCGGAGTTCAGGCTATGGTAGAAGGCCCGGGTCATGTGCCGCTTAATTTAATTCAGGGCATGATGGAAACAATTAAGACACTTACCAAAGGGGCGCCTTTATACGTTTTAGGGCCACTGGTAACTGATATTGCACCGGGCTACGACCACATAACCGCGGCCATCGGCGGTACACTGGCTGCATACGCCGGAGCTGATTTCCTGTGTTATGTAACACCCAGCGAACATCTTGGCTTGCCGGATGCCGAACAGGTAAGGCAGGGGGTTATAACTTCAAAAATAGCAGCTCATGCTGCTGATGTGGCAAAGGGCAGGAAACAGTCAATCGAGCGTGACAGGCTGATGTCTGTAGCAAGAATGAACCTCGACTGGCAAAAACAGGCCGAGTACGCTATAGACAAAGACATTTTTGAACATATAGAAGAAGGCAAACCCTGCACTATGTGCGGCGAATACTGCAGCATGAAAGTGTTTAGAGAGGCTGTTAAATCGTAAATGTAAATAATTGTAAATTATAGCCACCTCTTAATCTTTCATAGACTACTTGAGATGTTTGTGGTATTTATAATCATTGAATCAGTGTTATTAATTTAATGGACATTATAAAGAGGGAAAATTATGACAGGACAGTTTGAACTAGGAGATAAGCACCTGGATTGTGTTAAGAAAACTCAGTCTTTAATTGCGGAAATACAACAAATAAATGAATACGATAGAAAAACCCCTAAATCAATAATAAAAGAATATCTATCAAATATAGACGGCACTTATGACGACAAACTGGGGCTGGCCGTTATACTGGAAGAAATTGCAAAAAGTGATTCCCTTGTAGCTTATGTCCTGGCAGAACAAATTGTTTTTAAAGAATTAATGGAAGCTTATGGTTCAGTAAAAGCTGAACAGGTCCTCGCTAAAGGCGAAATAATAGGTTTGTTGTGCATGGAACCCGGCTATTCGACCCTTGATGATATCCGGACAAAAGCTGTGAAAACTTCGGATGGCTGGCAAATAAACGGCAATAAACTCATTAGCTCAGAGCAGATTTATTCAGACAAATACCTTATTTTTACAAAAGATGAAGAAAATAAAATCAGACTGTTTACTATTCTTGAAGAAAATATAAAAATTAACGAAATAAACAAATCAATATCAAACTCAACTGTAAAATTAAACCAGGCTGAAATATCAACACATCTCAAGGATCAATGCTGTATAGGCATGATTAAAGATAATTATGAAAAAATACATACTCTTGCAAGAACTCTGATAGCAGCAGTTGCTGTCGGCATAGCACACAGTGCCCTGATAAACAGTATACAAACAGCTAAAGAAACTAAAAATCATCAGGGAGAATCAATTTCATCAAGCCAGAGTCTTCAGTTTACACTGGCTGATCTTTTCGCTGAAATTGAAGGTTCAAGAATGCTTACATACTACAGTGCTGACTCAATAGATAAAAATTGTCCAAATATTAAAATTGCATCAATGGCAAAAGTGAAAGCAAGCGAAATCGCCGCAAAAACTGCGATGGAAACTCTACACATACTTGGAAATATTGGCTTTATAGCTAATACAGACATCGCTCTAATACAAAGAGCTACGGACAGCAGAATAAAAGGCGGTACTAACAGAGCCCAAAAGGCTCAAATATACCAGTATATGCTGGCTAAAAAATAAATATTCTTCATTTATCAGGAAAAAATGTTAAAATTGTTTTCATAAACAATTTTATAGATATTTTTATTTGGAGAAGGAATTTACATTATGAAGTTACACTGGCATATATTAGTAGCTATCGGATTTGGGATAAAAAGAAACTGGCATATTTTTCTTGCGCTGCTGGGCGGTATAGGAGTTGGGCTTTTATATCCATTCCAGTCAGGCGAGGCAACCACTTTTCATGAAGTATTGCTTTTTATCGGACAGGCCTTTATAAAATTAATCCAGATGATAGTTGTACCGCTTGTAGTGAGCGCAATTATTGTTGGAATCGCCAGTCTCGGCGACAGCAGGCAGGTCGGCAAAGTCGGAATAAAAATGGTAGCCTATTATGCGCTGATTACATTAATAGCAGTAATTATAGGCACTACTCTAGCGCTTATATTCAACCCCGGCAAAGGATTTAAGCCCAAAATAGATGCCCAGCAATCACATATAGTACAGGAAAAAGTACAAAATCTTAAGGAAAACACTTCTAAAATTAATATACCCGCTTTACTCCTGAATATGCTGCCGGGTAATGCTGTAGACCCGGACGTAAAAGCTGATGACCAGCCTGAAACTATAATATTCCAGGCGTTAATCGCATTAATTATTTTCGGTTGCGCATTTGCATCGATAGGAGAAGTGAACAGACCGGTCGTGTCATTTTTTGAGTCGGTATTTGCGGCTACGATGAAAGTCACTGACTGGATTATGATAATCGCAACCCCGGGTATATTCTCATTGACCGCTTATTACGTCGCAAAAGCCGGGCTCGATACCATAATGGATCTCTGGCTATATGCATCAGTCATACTCTGTGGACTTTTTATACAGTTATTCATAGTTTATCCGTTAATATTAAAGATTTTCTCAAAAATACAAGTAACCTCACTTTATCAGGCAATCACTGAAGCTATGATGGTAGCTTTCGGAACGGCCAGTAGCTCGGCCACACTACCGATTACCATTGCATGCTGCGAAAGAAGAGCGGGCATCTCCAGCAAGATATGCAGCTTTGTACTTCCTTTGGGCGCAACTATGAACATGGATGGCACTGCTATGTTCCAATCAATCGCTGTAATCTTTATTGCACAGGCGTATGACATTCAGTTAACTCCATTAATGATAATAATGATAGGCGTTCTGTCTATGGTAGCTTCCAGCACATCAGCCGGCATACCGAGCGCAGGTCTTATCACTCTTGCGCTTATAGTGCAGGGAAGCCTGAAACTTTCGGTTGAAGAAGTCGGGCAAGCTTACGTGATGATATTTGCCATTGACCGTGTGCTTGATATGTTCAGGACAATGGTTAATGTAACCAGTGACGCTGTTGTGGCATCGCTTGTAGCCGCAAATGAAGGCGAGCTTGACTATGAATTCCTGAAAAATCAGG
The DNA here is from genome assembly GCA_964558005.1 of uncultured Gammaproteobacteria bacterium. Classification (GTDB taxonomy): domain Bacteria; phylum Cyanobacteriota; class Vampirovibrionia; order Gastranaerophilales; family UBA9971; genus JANQGS01. The sequence goes on from CAZLCO010000019.1 coordinate 33,519, forward strand.
AAGTATGGAAAGAAGTTGTATAAAAAATGAAAACAGCTGTCATTATCCCTGCAAGGTACGCTTCTACCAGGCTTTCGGGCAAGCCGCTTATTGAAATACAGGGCAAGCCTGTTATTCAATGGGTTTATGAAAAATCCAGAAGTTCAAAATTGACGAATGATGTGATTGTTGCTACGGATGATGAACGGATATATAACGCTGTCAAAAAATTTGGCGGGGAGGCGGTTATGACATCGCCTGACCACAAAAGCGGCAGCGACAGGATAGCTGAAATAATCAATAAAGACCCGCAAATAGACATTGCGGTAAATGTACAGGGTGATGAGCCCCTAATAGAACCGGAAAGCATTGATAAAGCCATACAGTGCCTAAAGGACGATGAATCTGCTGACATAACAACCCTGATAAGAAAATTAAGCGATGAACAGGAAATTAATAACCCGAATATAGTTAAAGCAGTCATCGACAACTCCGGCAATGCTATGTATTTCTCAAGGGCAACTATACCTTACCAGAGAGGTGAATGTGCGGCTCAATATTACGGCCATATAGGGCTTTATGCCTACAGAAGAGCGGCCCTGCTGCAAATGACACAACTGCCCCAGACTGATCTGGAAAAGGCTGAAAGCCTCGAGCAACTCAGGGCTTTGCAAAACGGATTTAGTATAAAAACCGTTGTGGTTGATTATAAACCAATCGGAATTGATACACCTGAAGATGTTGAAGAGTTTAAAAAAATGGTTTTAAAGCAATAGCATCAACTAGGCTGCGATATCCAATTTTTTAGGTGTATCTGAACCTTTATTAAAATTCTGGTTTTTATTTTTGTTTTTTTTGGAATTGTCTTTTTTCCCGGAAAAATACTTATTCCTGGCGCTTGTTTCTCTTTCGCTCAAAGACCTGACATACTGATAATCAGTTGATGTCAACGAACTCCTGAGGCTTCTGGCCAGTTCTACAGGGCTTATAGCAGGCATTATTGTCAATTTGTTTATTTCTTCCATTACTAAATCCCTCTTTCCTGAAAGTATTTATATTCCATATATTATTTTGCCATATGAAACGGCATATCCTTGAAAACTTAAATAAAATTTAATACTTAAAATTCACATCCGCTCTGGCGCTGATACTCCCAGTAAATCAAACGCGTTTTTCAACACCTGCTTTGTTGCCTGTAACAGGCGAATTCTGGCTTTCATTATTTCTTCATCAACATTAAGAACTCTTGTAAAAGTGTAAAAATGGTGAAAATCTCTTGCCAGCTCTTGGATATATCGGGCTATAATATAGGGAGCCCTTGCCTTTACAGCGCTTAAAATAGTATCTTCAAATGAATCCAGCCTTAATATAAGGTTTTTGGTAGGTTCAGTTTCATCTTTCCAGAGGCCGTCAAGGTTATCAAGTTTAAAATCAAGAGAAACAAACAACGGCGGCAAAGTTGTATTTGATTCCCTGTCATAACGCTCACTGACCGCAGTCCTGAGAATACTGCATGTACGGGCATGCGCATACTGGGCGTAATAAACCGGGTTGTCATCCGAACAGGACTTCGCCAGCTCAACATCAAAGTCAAGCGTATTGTTAATGTCCCTCATAATCATCCAGTAACGTGTCGCATCCACGCCAACCTCTTCCACCAGTTCTTCAAGAGTAATCATTTTTGTTCTTTTGCCCATCCTGACCTGCTCTCCGGATATAACAAGATTTACCATCTGGCCAAGCAATACTTCAAGGCACTCGCTATCCTTACCCATTGCCTCTATTGAAGCCTTAACTCTCGCCACATAACCATGGTGGTCTGCGCCCCATATGTTTATGAGTCTTTCATACCCGCGGTTTATTTTGTCATAATGGTATGCAATATCCGCTGTAAGGTATGTAAAAGATCCGTCCTGTTTTTCAATTACCCTGTCCTGGTCGTCGCCATAATCAGAGGATTTAAACCATACAGCTCCGTCTTTTTCATAAAGTTTTCCTGATTCATGAAGTTTTTTTATTACTGTTTTTACTTCATCTTTTTCATAAAGTGACTTTTCGCTGAAAAAGCTGTCGAAATGCACTCCAAACTTATTTAAAAGCTCTTTTTGCTGGTTCAATATTTCTTTATAAGCGTAATCAATAATTTCCTGCCAGATTGAAACCAGTCTGTGCTTCTCTCTGCGGGAAACGTAATCGCTTCCGGCGATTATGTATGCCCCGAGTTCCTTGTGATATTCCGGGACATTAAAGCAATAAAGTATTTCCTTGAATTTTTCCGGCTGTTCTTTCGTGAATTTTCTTGCCAGATCTATTAAATATTCGCCGGGATAGTACTTTTTCTTGCTCTTTTCGTCATCCGGGATGTTTACTCCATAGCCTTTTACCTGGTAAATCCTGATTAGAAAAGATTCAAACAGGTTGTTCATCTGGTTTCCGGCATCATTTATATAAAATTCCTGAAAAACATTATAACCTGAAAATTTAAGCAGGCTGGCAAGTGCGCTGCCTGTGGCTGCCCAGCGGCCATGGCCTATATGCAATGGGCCGGTCGGGTTAGCTGAAACATATTCAAGTATAACTTTTTCGCTGTTGCCGTAGTTATTCCTGCCGAAGTTTTCGCCTTCGGCCAGTATTTTTTCAATGCAGGAGTTTAATTTTGAATTATCTACCCTGAAATTTATAAACCCGCCAATAATTGAAACCTCCACATCATCTTTTTCAAGATATTTAGATAATGTTTCAGCTATCTTTGGCGGTGGCAATTTGGCGTATCTGGCAAGGGGAGAAACATTCACCGCAAAATCCCCGTGTTCAGGGTTTTTTGGTTTTTCTACGGGCAATAATTCACCCTGCTCTGGTGGAGTCTGGCCGAGTTCATTATTTTCTGCAGCTTGTCTGACTGCTTTTATGATTATTTCAATTATTTCCTGTTTCAGCATAGTATTTATTATCCCAGAAAATCGTAACCCTGTACAACAGGAAACCGCCGCCCCGTACCGAAGGCCTTTGTCGTGACCTTCAAGCCAAGCGCTGCCTGCCTTCTTTTATATTCAGACAGGTTAACTTTTTTAATCACATCCTTAACAATTTCCTCAGGGTATTTTTTGGAAATTTCCGTGATTGATTTATTATCCTCTATAAAATCTTTTAAAATATCATCCAGCACATCATAAGGCGGCAAAGTGTCCTGATCCTTCTGATCTGGCCGTAGTTCTGCTGATGGCGGTTTTGTTATTATGTCCTGTGGGATGATTTCATTATTTCTATTGATGTAATTTGCGAGCCTGTATACCATGACCTTTGGCACATCCGATATAACCGCCAGCCCGCCGCACATATCGCCATATAATGTACAATATCCTACAGCCAATTCTGACTTGTTTCCTGTAGTTAAAAGCAAACGGCCTTCCCTGTTAGAATATATCATTAAGATATTTGCTCTTATCCTTGCCTGCAAATTCTCTTCAGCTAAATCCATATGCTTTTCACCTTTTACATAAGTGTCAAACTTTTCCTTAATCGGAATTTCTTTGAAGTCTATGCCTAAATTAGCGGCAAGTTTTTCTGAATCGCACACGCTGCCTGCGCTTGAATACATGCTCGGCAATGTAATACCCAGCACATTTTCAGGGCCAAGGGCATGTGCGGCTATAACCGCTGTCACTGCCGAATCAATACCGCCTGAAAGACCAAGCACAACTTTCTTAAAGCCTGTTTTATGGCAGTAGTCCTTCAATCCGAGGCTAAGGGCGTTGAATATGCTTTCTTCTTCGCTCTCCGAAAGCGGCTTCAGTTCATCTATGACTAAATCTTCCTTAAACTGCCCGCAGCGGGCAGTTATTACACCCCTTTCATCCAGAGAAAAACTTGCCCCGTCAAATATCAGGTCGTCATTACCGCCGACCTGGTTAACGTAGATAATTGGCTTTTTGGCTTTTACAGCAAGGTTTTTGAATATGGACAGCCTTTCTTTTTCTTTATTAAGAACAAATGGAGAAGCTGAAATGTTTATTATACAGTCAAAATCCAGGTTTAAAATTTCCTGCGCGGGATTGACACGGTATAAGGTGCGTTTCCAGTAGTCCTTATCGTTCCATAAGTCTTCGCATATAGTGATTATAAAGTTTTTATCCTTAATTTTAACTGCCAGATTTTCTTTCCCAGGTTCAAAATATCTTGTTTCATCGAATATATCGTAAAAAGGCATTAATCTTTTATAATATTTTGCGGTTATTTCTTTGTTTTCGATAACTGCAGCCGCATTAAAATATTTCTTGCCTTCTTCTGCCGGATTTTTATCTATGTATCCAACGATAACCGCTATATTTTCAGTGTTTTCTTTAATTGTTTCAAGGGCTTTAAGATTATCATCGATAAAACACTCAAAGTCCAGCAGGTCACGGGGCGGGTAACCTGTTATGCACAGCTCGGGAAATACTACAAGATTAGCTCCCCTGTTTTTTGCCGCATAAATATTTTGTATAATAAGATCAGTGTTGCCTTTTAGGTCGCCAACCTTTGTATTAATCTGTGCCAGTGCTATTTTCATCTCATCCCAGTTCATGATACTTCATTGAATCCTGTGCAATATTTAATTCCTCGCAGGCCTCGTTATAAGCCTCTAGACAAGCTGCTGAGTGCGTTGAGGCAAACACCTGTATATTAAATTTTTTTGCCAACTTTAATATTTCTGCCCAGACCCCTTTTAATACCAAAGGATGAAAGCCATTACCTATCTCATCAATGGTCACTATCCCGCCTTTTGTATTATACAGGGCAAGCAGTATCCTGAATAAAGTCGTAAGGCCTCCGCCAAGAGCATACAGGGGCATCAGGCCTTCATAACCGGCGTCTATTTTTATAATATTTCCTGATTCTACCCTGATTGCTTTTAAATCCATGCCAAGGGTATTGTTAAGTGCCTGCAGTACTTCATTTTCACGGCCATTGTTTTGTATTTCCTTATACAGCAATGCGTAATCGTCAAAATAGATTGAGCCAACGTTAATAAGCTTCTCCGGCAGGTCAAGCAGCGTATGCTCGTTATATCTGTATTTCAGGCGGCTCTCTTTGTTTATGTCAACACTACGACGTTTTTTAATTTCACCTGAGAGAAATTCATATTCAAGCTCAAACCCTGCTTCATTCTGTGCGGGGTTGCGGTATAAGTTCTGTTTTTTACCCTTGTTTTTTCCTTGTTTTTCCTGCAATTTAAGTGTTAAGTCCAGTTCATTTTCTGATGTGCTGATTTGTATCGGATTTTCAGTATCAAGCATATTAAAAAAACTCAGGCATGAATTTCTGTCAAAGTTTTCAATATAAATGCCGTTAATATAGCAGGCTTCCGTTGGTTTATAAAGAAGGCTCAAAGCTTCCAGCAGGGTTGATTTGCCGGAATTATTCCTGCCGGTTATCAGATTAAACTGTTTAAAGTCAGGTATTTCAAGTGTTTTGAACTTTTTGTAGTTACTGATTTTAATATCTTTTATCATTAAATTACTGTTGTGCTTAAAATTTTAACCTTTATCATAATAATATATTGCTATAGAATTGTAAAAACAAGTATAGTTTGCATAACTTGCCGATTTTTTAGTTTTTTGATGTCAGAAAAAACCGAAAGAAAAAATACCGGAACAGTCAATTCTTAGAGAGCCAAGACTTGATAGAGGGTATGACGCAGGATATGATAGTGGATAAAGTCCTCTCAGAAGTTAAATCGCCTTATCCTGAGCAAGATAAATCTTTTTAAGCCGGGTTTTCTTTATTTTTTTTTGGTTTTTACTAATTTCAGGCATATTTTCAATTTCCCTTTTCATCTGCTCATAAAACCATAACTCAGGTTCCTGTTTTACAGAGACTACTTTTTCCACATGAGCTTTATAAAGATTTCTAGTTCCTTGATCTTCTTTGATTTCATAGAGGTTTATTAAATCCTCTATTATATCTGGTGCATATACATTATGAGCACCTTCTTCAATTTCTTTAAAAGCTAAGCATAATTTTAATAAATCTTCGTAATAATCAATGTTAGGCTTTAGTTCTTTATATTTTGCGCTTTCTTTAAATCCTTTTATATTAATAAATGCATTAGATGGAACATTTACCTTCAAATGAATCAGGTGCGAGTTACCTTGTGTATAATAAGGTTTGTTTCCGTAACTTTTGTAGGAATTACCGGCTTGTTTTGCTAAATCGTGAGCTATTTCCAGATAATGCGGTTTGGTTGGATCTAAATTAAATTTTTCTCGATAAATATCTGATAATTTTTCTAAGCAATTTCCATAATGCTTAGTTATAGGGTGAAGTTCACTAGGCGAAATTTTTAAGAGTTCTCTTCTGATTTGTCTTTCTGTAATTGCGCAGGTATAAATTGCTACGGCTTCAGCTTTTAATATATTATTATAATCTTTTTTATTTTGTTGAGCTAACCAATTAACCAGCCCCGGGCTATCTTTTGTCCAGCCGTTTTCACTGCATTGTGTATCAACTTTTTCGTTAAAGGCCCTTAAATATGAATTGGTTATGAAAGATACAGGCGAAAGTTCAGGTAAATTTGAAGTATCATCAGGTTTAACATTAATAAGCTGACTCTGGCTTCTATTAACATCATTTTTTGATTTTAACTTCTCTTGAGTATCCAATAAATACACACTATTAGCCTTTTTAGCCAGATCAATCGCAATTTTAAGGAATTCAGGACTGTTCCTGTCCATATAATATCTGGCCCGGTATACATTTGATAATCTTTCAATACTGTCGCCATAGGCCCCGCGTTTTGTATCATGCCCCCCAGAAGCGGCCATACTCGTTATACCTTTTTGAAGTTGCCCGCCAAGGATGATACAGGCATAAACCGCTGTTGCCTCTGCTTCAAGCCAGTTATTTTCACCTCCTTGACATTTAGGAACAACATGTGCTATCCATTCAAATTTCGTTTTATTTGATAATTTGTTATATATCCAGTTTGCTAACTTTGGGCTATCTAAAGTCACACCCTCTTGTGTTTCTCTTCTTTTTAAACGCTCACTTATTTCTATAAATTTTGGATTTGTTCTATAAGAAGTACGGGAAAGAGCCGGTAATTCCTCTTCTACTCCTCCGGAAAAAGCTACTTTCTTAATAATAGGCTTATAAGCATCTAAAACTATAGCGTTATAAAAACAACCTTTTGCGTGTTTAGGTTGAGTTATGTTTTTACGAGTTTGGATATTAGGTATAAAATAATTATTAATTAACATACTTTTCCTTTCTAAACTTATAAAGTTTAAACATGGAAAAAGTTAACATTAACCAAATAAGGAGGAGAGTTATGAAAACATATAAGTTAAATTCAGGACACCAAATGCCGCTGTTCGGTCTCGGCACCTGGAAGGCAATGGATGAAAATGCACTTTACAACACTAATGTCCGGTAAAAGTTTTTAAAAAAGACATAAACCTCCTAGAATAGAGT
>CAZLCO010000020.1:0-39346 GCA_964558005.1 uncultured Gammaproteobacteria bacterium
TGAATCTGTACTTGCCGGGGATTATGGATATAACCTTTCTGCAGAATTAAGAACACCTATCCCTTTTTTGCCACGAGAAGTTAAATTACCATTATTAAAAAACGAAACCCAGACAATTCCTTTAAAAAATGACCTGAAATTTGTTACTTTTTATGACCAGGGATGGACTCATGTTACACACCAAGGCACAAACCCAACTTATATGAACTTTTTGCAAACTGTAGGACTCGGACTAAGGTACAACATTGGCAGATTCTTATCATTTTCAATTAACTTTGGATTTCCACTAGGACGAGAACGTTTTGCAGGACAAAAAGATTTTAGACTGCATTTTTCATTGGATTCAAATTTAATCTAAAAAAATATCTTTACTTTTGTGTTTATAAATCATTTCTCCCAGTCATCTGAATGTGTAAACATATTGTCAATAAAACAAGCATCCTGATTCCAATAACAAACATCATCACTACATAATGATATAAATTTTATTTGATATAAATAATCACCACTTTGTTCGCTTTTTCTAATTAATTTAAAACCCATCTCTTCGCATGCAGGAAGAATAATATGGGCATCTAAAAGTGCTTCATCAGGTATTTTAGTCCTGCTTTTTATTAAAGCACCAGATTTACTTATATTAATTGTATGGGCGTTAAATCTTTGACCATTTCTATTTATGATAAATACTTCCTGTCGTATCGGTATTCTTATTGAATCCCTTAGTTCTTTTTTATCAAATACCACACGCAAAGCATATGTAAAAATTATTAAATTGTAAGTATTCCAAAAAATATTTACTGTAAGCGGTGCCGGATTTACGTCATTAAAATTAATATCCCATAAAGCATAAAGTTGAGCAAATAATACAAATATATATAATACAAAAATAGGCATAAAAAGTTTTAAATTCAACTTTGGTTTTGTAAGAGTTTTTGATTTATCTGTAACAAGGAATTTTTGCTTTTTTATAAAAGAAGGTATTAAAAACATTTCCGTTATATCTTTCGCTAAAAATGGAGAAGTAGCAGTTTCATAAACATCTGTGAATAAAAAATGTCTGTATTGACCTGCTGTTATAATAAAAAACCATATTTTAAAAACAAAATAAAAAATCTGGAATGCTGCTATCTGGTAAATAATTGCATCAACAGTTATCAGATCAAATAAAATAAACATCGCTGGTGAAAGTATAAAAATCAACCTTGCGTATGGAAAAAAGAAATAAGAAACCCCGCTAACTTTAAAAAATATTTGCAAAAAATTTAATTTAAAAAGATTTTTTAAATTCTCAATGTTAAAAATTACTGAAAGATTACCTCTAGCCCACCGGCTTCTTTGTTTTATATATTCAGCAAATGTTTCTGCTGATTGCCCTGTTGCTACCGGCTTATTGTAATATAAAATTTTATATCCCATTGATTCAAGCTTTAAACCAAGAGCAAAGTCTTCTGTAATTGTATCTTCAGGAAAGGCCCCTGCTTCTTCCACGTATTGCCTTCTGAAGAAAAAATTTGTCCCTCCGCATATAGTTGCGTTATATGTAGCCAGCCCCGGTTCTATTACCCTGTAAAACAAGTCCTGTTCGTTTGTTATATGTTTCTGCAAGTTTAGATTTTTTTGAAACGGGTCAAGATTGAAAAAATGCTGAGGAGTCTGTATTAACGCAACTTTCGGATCCGCAAAGTTACAAACAATATCGTTTATAAATGTTGAAACAGGTATATGATCCGCATCAAATACAATTACAATTTCTCCGCTGGTTTGCTTTAATGCGTTATTAATATTGCCTGCTTTAAAACCCTGATTTGTTTCTCTTGTTATATAATTACAGCCGAGCCTTTTTGTTAATGCAAACATTTCAGGCCGTCTACCATCGTCAAGCAAATATACTTTTTTGTTTGGATAATCAATATTTAATGCTGCAATTAATGTCGGCTTTACAACTTCTTCCTTTTCATTAAGTGAACACACAAAAATATCAATGCTTGGAAAATTATCAGCTGTATTTACCCTACATTGAGGTAATTCATAATCATCTTTTCTTGAAACAGCTAAAGAAAATGATATAAATACCATCATACTGAAAGCTTCTGCCAGAAGTAAAATAACGGACCAGATTATAGAATGAATATCGCCAAGGTAATTAACCGTGTAAACTGCTCTCCAAATAACGTAAGCAATTCCCCAGATATTTGCGACTATAAGAAGTGATAATAACTGTTTATTCCTGAACATTTAAATATACCCATGTTCCTATCCAGGCCAAGTTTTGTGTGTAATAATTTTCAGAATTTTGCCAGAAGCCTTTGGTGTCATAACTTGCCAGAACTTTATTTTCATATACAGCTTTAGCATATTCCTTGTCAAACAAATGAAAAACCGGGACAAGCGTAGCTATTGCACCTATATTTTCATCCTCGTCTCTTATATCCGCGTCTATTTTATAATTTGTATAAAATTTAGAATCCTTTTCAGGATTGGGGTATTTATTCATAAAAAATTTGCATTTTTCCATAATTTCAAAAGCCCGCTGATCTTTTGAGTAAATATAATCTAAATAACATCTTATAAAAACCCTTATAGCATCATAAGAGAAATCAGACCTTTGCGGCTTTTCTTTATTAAAAGTAATTTCCCCTGTTTTAATATCCATAAAAAACCAGTCAGGCGGGAGTCCTGTCTCTGTAGCCTTTGTAATGCGGTTTAACAGGTCATAGCTGGAATCTACCAGTTCCTGCCAGTTGTGTTTATTATCATATTCGTCGAAAACCCTAAAAGCATATGGCGCAAAGTATGAAGGATTTATTTCTGTTTTTTGGTCATTGCTCTGCTCAACGTCGGATAACAAGGCTCTCTGATAGTTTATTTCTTTTGTTTCGTATTCCCAGATGTCATTTATAATCTGCTTTGCATCAGTTAAGTAGTCTTTATTTCCCCATTTTTTATTAGCAAGGATAAGAGCAAAAGCAATGTCTATATCCGCGTCGCTTGCCGCATTTTCGTCAAGAATACCCCAGGAACTGTCTTCTCTTTTTCCCCACAGCCACGCAAAAAGCCTGTCATTTTCCCTGTTTAAGTTATTTTGTGCCCATTTATAAACAAGGTCAAAAGTTTTTTTATCATCAATTAAAACAGCTCTTAACATTGCATAGGACTGCCCCTCTGATGTGGTTATATCATTGCGCCAAGGATCAATGACCCTGCCGTCTTTAGAAATAAATTCTCTTTTGTAAAATTCCCATGAGTCTGAAAGGATATTATTTTTATCGCATGTACAGCTCACCAGCGCAAATAGCACTATAAACATTGAAACTAATAGTAAAAATATTTTTTTTATTACCATCTCGTCAACACCTGCGCCATTATATAGTGTTTCATTATAACATCATAGTCCTGAATGCCATACGATATAGCCAGCCCGAACGGCCCTTCTTCATTATATGTAAGCTTAATCCTTGCGCCCCAGGTAATATCCATAGAATTATTAGCAACATTTTGCAGTCCTGTAAAGCCTATTAAGTAATATTTAGTGTTTAGTTTTTTTATTGTTCCCCTTAAGTGCAGTGCTATCTGGTTTGAGATAAGGTATTCAGGGCTAAAATAACCTCCCACAAGCGGCGATGTAAATGGAGAAATACCACTGCTGCCTACAGGATTTGAATTAAGGGAAGCCCCGCCAAAACCTAAAAGGTTTTTATCATAACCTGTGTAGTAAAACGTGTATTCCGGCATTATTAAATCAAGCAGTCTGCCTTCCGGTCTTGTATAAAGTACCTTGCCCAGGCCAATTACACCTTCGCTGTATGAGTTATCTGCTATATTTATGCCTGATATATTACCCAGGCTGTATGAACCGTAACTGAACCAGTCATACGGGAACCTCAGAGTGTAACCAAATAACTTGAACTTATTATTAACAGCCTGCCCAACAAGCATACCCGCAAACGGACCCGTGGCTGGTTTGATTCCTGCTGTGCTGAGCAGAGTTTCTTCAATATTAAACCTCTCATAGCCAAAATGTAGTTTTACTGTGTCATTAACGTGTATATCCCACAGGGACTTTGCTTCAATCAGACCGTCTCCGGTGTTAAAGAATTTTAGCCCGAATTCATTATCAGTCGCAAGATTTCTATAGGGCCTTCCTTCAAAACCAACGCTGTAATAATTAGCCAGCGCATTCCTGCTGGAAGTGCCTGAACCCGAATAATAAGGTGTAATGTTCCATCTTGATTTAAATTTAAGGTTAGTTTTCTCAAGTCCCAAATATTGCGGATAATCTGAAAATTCAACGCCATAACTGCTAAACCTTAATTTTGTATTTGGGTTTGCTCCGCCCTGAGGAAAATTTGTTGCGCTAAAGTCAAACTCAGGAGTTGCCCTGATTTCCATTCTGTTTAAAACCCTGCCCTGTAACCTCTGCGCCTTCAATAGTTTGTTGTTTTTTAAATTTTCCAGCGCATCGGAGTACATCTGCATTTTAAAATAAGCATTTCCTTTTTCGTATCTTATTTTATCGTTTTCTTCAAGAGTATCCAGAATCTCCAGTCCTGTCAAAAAGTCCTCTGTCGAGTTATGAGCAATTGCAAGGCCAAGTTTTGCCTCATAATTATTTTTATTAAGTTCAAGTATTTCCTTAAAGTCTTTTTTAGCCTGATATAGTTTATTTCTGTCGATGTTTATGTATGCTTTTCCAATTTTGGCTTTTATTTTATATTTTTCGTTTTTTGATAGTCGGTCATAAAGTTCATCAGCCTTGTTATAATCTTGCAAAAACCTGTTAGCTTCTGCCATAGCATAAATTATGTTTTCATCTTTGTTTTTATCAGAAATTTCATTATAGTAAGCAAGGGCTTCTTCGTAATTTTCAAGATATAGGTTTGTATCAGCAAGGAGTTTTTTAATATCATCATTTTCAGGATTGTTTTTATGCGCCCAATTAAGCAAAACTTCGTTTTGTTCAAATTTTTTCATAGTTAATAAAAGATTCGATAATTTTTTTATTAGTTCTGTATCTTTCTTTTTTTCATCCAAAAATGGTCTCAACACTTCATAGGCTTCATCGTAATTTTTTAGCGCAAGCAGGCTGTCTGCGTATTTAATTTTTAAATTTTTATCATCAGGATACCTGTTAACAAGAGGTTGTAATGTTTTAACCGCTTTTTCATATTGACCTGATGCAAGATAAGAGTCAGTAAGCTTAATTTTTAACTCTTTATTATCTTTAATTTTTACAAGTTCCTCAAGAATATCTCCGGCGGCTGCAGGATCACCAATAGCAAACATTGTATCTATTAACTTAAGTTTAAGTTCGATGTTTTCCGGTTCCATTAATATGGCGTGATTTAGATAGTTTAACGCTTCAACATGATTATTCTGAGCAAGGTTTATATTAATTAAATTTTTAAGAGTTTCTATATCGTTTTGATTCTTAGAAAAAAGTTCTATAAATATTTGCTCAGCTGTTTTAAATTCTTTATTTGCAATATAAAGGCCGGCAAGCTTTAATTTTAAATCCTTTGCATTTTCTTTATCAGATAACTCAATCAGCTTTTTTTGGTATTTAATGGACTCATCAAAATTATTTAGGGCCGAGTTGATGTCTATTAAGTAACCAAGAATTTCTTTATTACTGGTATTTTCTGCATAAATTTCTTTATACAGTTCATTTGCTCTTTCCAGTTGATTCATTGAATAATATAAATCAGCGAGTTTTCTTTTTACGTTTAAATTATTTTCATATTTGAGAAACAATTCATAATTTTCAACAGCTTTTTTATTATTTTTAACTGTTGTATAAAGTTCACCCAGTTTTTTATACTTTTGGGTATTGGAAGGCAATTGTTCTATATACGGAATTGCCTTTGAAAAATTCTGATTAGCTAGATAAACATCTGAAACAAAACTCAAATCATTAGATAATTTATATTTTTCAATAATATCTAACGCTTTATAGTTATTACCAGAATAGAAAAGACTTTTACTGCATGTCATGGCCATTTTTTGATTTTTTAAAGTGGAAAAACTTTCGCAGTATTCTGCTGCTTTTTGAAATTTTCCGTGATTAAAAAATTCGGTGATTAATTTTTCTTGTACAGATTTCTTTTCCGGGTTTTTATCAATAATTTTTTCGTATAAGTTAATTGTTTTATCGACATCACCTTTTTTCTGGTATAAATAAGCCAATTCTTCTTTTAAAGACTCTTTTCCGGTTTTTTTATATAAAAATTTATTTAGTTCTATGGCTTTATCGTAATAACCATTGTTTATACAAAATAATTTATAACTGTATAAGGCAGCAATTTTATCCGGGAATTTTTGCATTATAGCTTCAAAATAAGTAAAAGCTTTTTCATTATTATTATGGCTTGCTTCAAAATTCGCTAAAGAATATAAGTGGTCAAATGAATCAGAATAAATAACTTCGCTTTTTTTTGAATTAACAGGAGAAATATTAAAATTTAAAAATATTACAGAGAATATCAGTATAAAAAATGTTTTATTCATTATCTCCGAATTTCCAGCTTACCTTATTATTTACGGTTATTTGAGAATATCAAACAATTCTACTATATTTAACTCATTTCCCCTACAAAATTAATAAAATTTTATTTATTTAATCAAATACGATTTTTATTATAAAAATATAAATTTAAAAGTTTTATTAAAAAAACTTGCAAAATTAAAAATTCAATGTAACATATTATAATATGATAATATGTTAATTTGAAATGAGTCAGATAATGCAAAATCATTTGGGCAGTTTTAAAAATATATTCTCAAACTTTAAAGGCGACCTCTTTGGAGGTATAACTGCGGCAGTTATTGCATTACCGCTTGCTCTGGCATTTGGGGTTGCGAGTGGAGTAGGCGCAGCGGCCGGTTTATATGGCGCTATTTTTGTTGGCCTGTTCGCTGCAGTTTTCGGCGGTACCAAACCGCAAATATCAGGACCGACCGGGCCTATAACTGTTGTATTGGCTGCTATCGTAGCCTCTCACCCCGGAAACTTCAAACTTATATTTGCAACTATACTGCTTGCCGGACTTTTTCAAATCCTGCTCGGCATAAGCAAAATAGGCAACTTTATCAGATATGTTCCATATCCTGTTATTTCAGGTTTTATGAGCGGTATTGGCGTTATCATAATTATTTTGCAGATTAATCCATTGCTGGGACTTGATGTACAGGGGACTCCCATTAAAACAATATTGAATCTTGGTGAAGTATTTAACTCATTTAACGCACAAAGCCTTATTCTCGGCCTTGCAACCCTTATAATAGTATTTTATACCCCGGCAAAGATAAAGCATCTTATTCCACCATCTTTAATAGCACTGGTAAGTATTACCATAGCCAGCGTTTTACTTGACTTTAACGTTAAAAGAATAGGCGAAATCCCCACAGGACTTCCGGCTTTAGAGTTTCCTGTTATTTCTTTAGAAGATATTGTAATTATTGTCCCGCTGGCTATTACTGTTGCTATACTTGGTGCGGTTGATTCACTTTTAACTTCACTTGTGTCCGACTCTCTTACAAAACAAACACATAATTCTAATAAAGAACTGGTCGGCCAGGGCATAGGCAATATGGTGTCAGCTTTATTTGGCGGGATAGCAGGAGCCGGTGCTACTATGAGAACTGTGGTAAACATAAAAACCGGCGGCAAAACTCAATTGTCAGGTATAATACACGCATTATTCCTGTTGGCTTTGTTGCTGGGAGCTGCACCGCTTGCTGCAAATATTCCTATGGCCGTACTGGCGGGCATTTTAATCAAAGTTGGTTTTGATATTATTGACTATAAGTTTATAAAAGTAATAAATCACGCTCCAAGGCGTGACCTGGCTGTGATGATACTTGTTTTCGCACTTACAGTTTTTGATGACCTGATTTTTGCGGTAGGCGCAGGAATTGTGCTTTCCTGCCTGCTATTCGCATCACGAATTTCAAGAAAATTTAAAATAACCATTGATGAATACAAACAAAATGCAAGTCAGGAACTAGATGAAAGTATTGAAAAATTATCAAAATTCAAAATAAGAATGGTTAATATTGACGGAGAATTTTTCTTTGGTTCGGCTTCACGGGTTTTAACAAGGGTTGATGACCTGTTAGGCACGGAATATTTAATTATAAACTGCGAATCAATTCCTGATATGGATATATCTGCTGTTTTTGCGCTTGAAGATATTATTGTAAGAATGAAAGATAAAGGAATAACAGTATTTTTAGTTCTTTCAGGCAAAGAGGTAGCAAAATACCTGCTCAGATTAGGGGTAATGAAATTGATCGGCAGGGATAATATTTTTTATGAAAAATGTACAGCAGTAGATAAGGCCAGAGAAATGATTTCAGAAAAAATCGAGGAAAAAATTTTCGATAAGCAAGAGGTAAGCGCATGAATAGAGAAAAATTCAATGAAGTTTTTAAATCTATTTCCGACTTTTTCGGACTTTTGTCTAATCCGGACAGAATTAAAATCCTGGGGCTTATAACAAAACAGGAATTAGATGTACTTGCTATACAGGAAAAGCTTAAAATAAGCCAGTCCAGAGTTTCTCAGCACCTCAAGCTGTTAAAATTAAACGGGCTGGTAAGGGAAAGGCGAGAAGGCAAACATGTGTATTACCAGGTAAAGGATAAAAATGTAACCAAAGTAGTTGAAAGCGCAATTCAGTATCATATGGTATCAGTCACTGACCCTGAAACTATTGCTTTATTTAATGAACTTTTTAATATGTGGCATCTATAAATCAAAAAGGAGAACATTATGAGTGGAATTTTAATGAATGAAAACAATGAAAAGGCTGTTTATATCCCAGCTGAAACTGTCCAACCAGAGATTCACGAGAGCGCAGCTATTAGAAACTCACAAATAACCGGTAACGTCACTGTCAGCGAAAATGTCCATATAGTCAATGCAGCTGTCAGAGCAGATGAAGGTACACCTTTTTATATAGGGAAGGGGTCAAATATTCAGGACTTTTGCATATTACACGGTTATGTAGTGAGGGAAGGTGATACTGAAATAACAGATAACCTTATTCCTGTAGAGGATAAATATTATTCGATTTATATTGACGAATATGTTTCCGTTGCGCACGGAGCAATGGTGCATGGACCTGCATATATTGGAACTAATTCATTTATCGGATTTAAGTCAACAATAGATGCGGCAATAATAGGTAATAATGTTGAAATAGGCGCACATTCATATATTAAAAGAGTTACTATTCCGGATAATACAGCTATAGCTCCGAATGCTGTAATCACAAAAGAAGAAGATATAGATAAATATATAGTAGAGCCTTCAGGTATTAACAAAAAGGTTGTAAAGGTTAACCTTGAAATGGCTGCTGCTTATAAATAATTTAGCAGCTAGAATGCAGTGACACAGAAAAAACAGTTCCCCTGTCAGGTTTACTTTTTACTTTAACAGAACCTATATAAAACTGCGCTATTTTATTTAATGTATAAAGTCCCAGCCCGCTGCCAAGGATATGCATGGTCTTGTCGTTTTTAATCCTTGAAAACTCTTTAAAAAGCCTGCTCTTTTCTTCCATGGTCATACCTATACCGGTATCACCGACTGTTATAGTTGTTTTATCATTTACTTGTTTTATCCTGACTCTAACCTTGCCATTATCCTGATTATATTTTATTGCATTGCTGATTAAATTATTCAAGATAATATCAATTTCAGTCTTGTCAGCGCAAAATCCATTAACTCCCTTATCTTCTAAAGATATTTCAATATTTCTTTTCTTTGCATCTTCAGAAAACATTTCAATGGAATTTTTAACAAGTCGGCTAAGGTCTATAACTTCAAATTTTCGTTTTTTATTCCCTGATTCAATTCTTGTTAAGTCCAGAAGGTCAAATATTAACTTCCGCATTCCATCAATTCTTATCTTGCTCCTGTTTACCATAAGATTAAAATCATCTCTGGAAATCTTATCAAAACGATTTTCCAGAATATCGAGATAACCTTCTATGGCATTTAGCGGAGCTTTTAACTCATGAGAAAGTACGGAAATAAACTGGAACCTTATCTTCTTACGTTCTTCCTCGAATTTTTGCGCTTTTTTGGATAATACATAACGAGTTGAAGCTTTTTTAATTGAATTTCTTAATTCGTCAGGGTTAAAGGGCTTTGCAAGAAAGTCATAAGCTCCTAATTTTGTGGATTCTACAGCAGTTTCAAAAGTCGCATACGCTGTAATCATTATTACAAGAATATTTTTATTCTGGTTTACTATATGCTCAAGGAGTTCCAAGCCTGATACATCGGGTAATTTATAATCAAGCAATATTATTCCGTAGTCCTGGCTTTTTGTAAAAGCAAAAAACTCATCTTTGGAAACTGCAGAATCCACCTCAAATGAAACCTTTGTATTTGTGTCTTCAACAAAAACATTGAAATCTTTGAGAATTTTTCTGACACCCCTGCACATTTCAGGTTCATCATCAACTATTAAAACTTTGCATTTTTCTTCCAGATTTTGTGTCATACAGTCAATTTTTGTATTTCTTTTAATAATTGTTCGGCTCTGACAGGTTTAGCAAGTATCAAATCAGCTTTTATCCAGTTTTTTTGATTTTCTGTAATTGATTCAAAGGTGAAGCCTGTCTGGCTTTTAACTGCCGTTACAATTATTACCGGGATTTCAGGGTTCTTTTTCTTTATTTCATATGAAAGTACGAACCCTGAATCCAGGTCATCCATCATTAAATCAAGTACCGCAAGGTCAAACTGATTTTGTTTAATTTTTTCCTTTGCGTCCTTTTCATTTTCAGCAGTTATTACTTCATATCCTTCGCTTTCAAGGATTAGTCGCTGCTGTGTTAAATAATCAAAATCATCGTCTACAAGAAGTATTTTCATTATCCTAATACCTTCTGAATTTCATCTGCTAATGCTTCAGGCTTGACAGGTTTATCAAGAAATTTAACCACCTGATCCCAGGCACTTTCTGTTTCACCAAGCCAGTTTACTTTTTCCGGGTCTCCTGAAACTATTATTACAGGGAGTTCAGGATATTTTTTTCCTAATTCCCTTGCCAGCACAAACCCAGCTGTTCTATGCTCCATCATAACATCAAGCACGAGGATATCCGGCTTGATATCATCAAGTTTTTTAAGCGCTGCCTGACCAGTATAGGCTGTTTCAACCTTATAGCCTTTTTCCTTAAGTATCATACTGTTTTGTTCAACTAAATCAATATCATCATCTACTAAAAATACTGTTTTCGTCATATCTTTTCTCCTTTTCTAACTAATTTTCGGTAACGTTATTTTTACTGAAGTTCCTATTTCTCCAACATCGCTATCAGTATTAGAACTTACATCAATAGAGCCATAATGCATTTTTATTATTCCGTAGCTTACTGATAAGCCCAATCCGGTGCCTTTTCCTATCTGTTTTGTTGTAAAAAACGGGTCAAATATTTGTTTTCTGTGTTTTTCCGGTATTCCCGGACCATTGTCTTTTACGGTTATTGATATATTTTCATTTTCATCATTAAGTATTATTTTTATTTCACCGCCGTTTTCTTCCATAGCATCTATTGAGTTATTCACAAGGTTAATAATCACCTGTGATATCTGATCTTTATCAATATCAGCAGATATTTTTTCAGCCTTGTTAATTTTTTCAATATTTATATTTTCAGGCACATAAATTGAACCTATGCAGTTTTGTACCAGTTCGGAAATATCAGTCCTGTTTTTAATAAGTTTGTTCTGTCTTGAAAAATTTAACAGACCTGAAACGATTTTTTTACATCTATTAGCCTGGTTTAACACAACCTGCAGGTCTTCTCTTGTACTGTCAGCGCACTCCGCTTCTTCAATGATAATATTTGAATACATAAGTATTATTCCCAGAGGGTTATTTAGCTCATGAGCTATTCCCGCTGAAAGCTGACCCATACTTGCCAGTTTTTCCCTGTGGTTAAGTGCTTCTTTCGTATTCTTTAAATCATTAATTGTTTTCTTTAGCTGTTCTATAGTATATGGAAGGCACATTTCCTTTTCCGCAAAACCTTTAACTATAGCGATTGCATGCTTACGACAGGTCTCATACCCGCATGCTCCGCAGTTAAGCTCATCATTTTTCTCAAACTTGCCCAGCCTTTTTAGTACTGTTAAAACTAGTTCTTCCGGAGGTGCGCCCAAATTCTGGTTTTCAGGGAAAAACTTACAGCTTAAATCAATATCCTTGTATTTTTCTATATTTTTTTCAAATTCTTCTCTATCAAGGTTTTTAACTTTGTCTTTTACGTACTGGCAAACAAGGTGTCGTTTTTCATATAAAGGAGCATCGTTTGATACCCCCGGCCCTAAAATACAACCTTCACAGGAAAGGGTCTCGAGCAGTTTTGCGTTTAAGTATCCCCTGCTGAACTCTTTTATGGCCTCAACAAAATTTGTCTTGCCGTTTGCAGTTATTATATTTTCTTTTATAAAATCTTCCCTGATATCAGCTGTCTGTAAAAAACCTCCACTCAATGAAAACAGCGCACCCTCCCCTGCATAAGGGGGATCAAAATCCGAATCCGGAATATCATTGATATTAATATTTTTACTTTCCACTAATTGATTTAATTCACTAAAAGTAATTACTTCATTTACTTCATTTTCAAGGTCTTCTCTTGTTTTTTCTCTCTTCTTGGCTATACATGGACCAATAAATACTATTTTCAAATCATCACCATGAATTTTTTTTAGAACTCTGGCTGTTGAAATCATAGGTGAAACTATTGGAGCGAGTTTTTCTACCAGGTCAGGATAGTATTTTTCGACATAAGAAACAACAGCCGGGCAGCTTGTAGCAATATATGAAGTATCAGCTTCCTGCTCCATAAGTTTTTTGTATTCTCTTGCTACCAAATCCGCACCAAAACCGACTTCATTAACATAATCAAAACCTAAATGTCTTAAAAGTCCGGTTATTTTTTTATAATCAAACTCCCTGAACTCTGCCGGGAAACTTGGCGCAACTATTGCAGCTGTTTTGTCAGTTCCTGTGAGCAATTCTTCAACATCAAAAAGTGAGGACATAACAATTTTAGCTTTTTGGCTGCATACCTTTACACAGTTTCCACAGTTAATGCACCTGGAAAATATTACCTCTGCCTGTCCGCTGGTAATGCTTATGGCTTTTGCGGGGCATTCTCTTACACATGTATAGCAAGTCTTACATTTTTCTTTAATTGTTGTAATTATTGCTCTTTGCATTTCCTATCCCTGTAGTGTGTGTGCAATAGTTCGTGGCTTTTATGTCCAAGAGGCTTTTCAAGATATTCGTCATATAATTTCTGAATAGATGAATTTTTATGTGAATAACGAATATTTGAATTTGCATCTATATCATAAAGCGCTTTCATTCTTGCTTTTATTTTTTCCGGGCTAACACCGTGAGGCTGGCCGCCGCCGGAAATACATCCGCCCGGGCACGTCATTACTTCTATAAAGGCATACTTTGATTTCCCGTTCTTAATATCTTCAAGAACTGGCGGGACATTACCTATGCCGTTTACAACAGCAAAGTTAAATTCAGTACCTTCAATATTGACAGTTATTTCTTTTAAGCCTTTCATATCCCTTGCGCTTGCAATAAGCGGGTCTTCCAAATCTTTGCCGGTAATCAAGTTATAAGCCGTCCTTATTGCCGCTTCCATCACACCGCCTGTGGCACCAAATAGTTTTCCTGCTGATGACCTTTCACCGAAAGGATTATCCGCTTCATCAGGAGTAAGGTTTTTAAGGTCAATATTTAACATTTTAAGCAATTTTGCCAGCTCCCTCGTGGTAAGTGAAGCGTCTATGTCGGGGGTATGTCCCCTCATCATTTCCTGCCTGCCAGCTTCAAATTTCTTTGCGACACACGGCATAATGCTAACACTGTATATTTTTTCCGGATCTATGTTATTCTTTTCCGCAAAGTAAGTTTTTATCATAGCTCCGAGCATTTGCTGAGGGCTTTTACAGGTAGAAACATGCGGCAAAAGCTCAGGATACTGTTGTTCTATGTATTTTACCCAGCCGGGTGAGCAGCTCGTAAGCATTGGGATCGGGCCATTATTTTTAACTCTGTCAACAAGCTCTGAAGCTTCTTCCATAATAGTTAAATCAGCGGAGAACGATGTATCAAATACATAATCAAACCCTGCCTGCTTTAAACCGGTATTCATTAGGCCCATAACGTCAGTACCGGGCTCAAACTTAAAATATTCACCCATAGTTACTGTTATAGAGGGTGCGTATTGCACAACAACAACTTTTTCCGGGTCATTTATTGCGTTAAATACTTCGTTAAGACTGCTTCTTTCTGATAATGCGCCTGTCGGACACACCATTATGCACTGGCCACAGTTTATACAGCTGGATACGTTTAAGCCATCGTCAAACGCTGGTGCTACAGTTGATTTTGCGCCCCTGTTCACGAAATCTATCGCTGATATATTTTGTACTTCTTCGCATACTCTTACGCACCTGCCGCAAAGTATACACTTAGAAGGATCTCTTATAATTGAAGGGCTTGATGTGTCAATCTTATGACTTGTCTTTTTAGCTGTATAAGCTCTTTCTCTTACGCCAAACTCTTCTGATAAGTCCTGAAGTTCGCATTTGCCGTTTCTGTCACAGTATAGACATTCGTCAGGATGATTTGCCAGCAACAGCTCAAGAATAGTCTTTCTTGCTTCAAGTATTTTTGGGGTATGTGTCCTGACCTTCATCCCCTCCTGCACTTCTGTTGAACAGCTTGTTACCAGTTTTGGCCAACCTTCAACTTCTACAACGCACATCCTGCAGGCACCTGACGGAAACAGTCCGTCTATATGGCAGAGTGTGGGAATTTCTATGCCAAGCTGCCTTGATGCCTCAAGTATGGTTTTACCTTTTTCTACTTCTGTTTCTCTATTGTTTATTATTACTTTCACTGGTTTTCTCCATAATTAACTTTGTTTTTTTACTGCCCCAAATTTACACGTATCCATGCATATTCCGCATTTTGTGCATTTATCTTCAAGAATATAATGAGTTTCTTTAACTTCTCCGACTATTGCACCGACCGGGCATTTCTTTTTACATAATGTACATCCTTTACAAGCTTCAGGGTCTATTACATATGAGACCAGCTCTGAACATGCTCCCGCCGGGCATCTTTTTTCGTATATATGTTTTTCATATTCATCCCTGAACCACCTTAATGTACTAAGCACAGGATTAGGTGCTGTCTGGCCAAGTCCGCAAAGACTGGTTTCCTGAATAACACCGGCTAACTGCTCAAGTTTTACAATGCCTTTGAACCTTTCAAGCGCATCATTAGGATTAGCTAAATCTTTACCTCTTGTTATGCGGGTAAGGATTTCCAACATCTGTTTTGTGCCCTCACGGCAAGGAATACACTTCCCGCAGCTTTCTTTCTGAATAAAGTCCATAAAGAATTTAGCAACATCTACCATACAATTGTCTTCGTCCATAACCACAAGTCCACCTGAGCCCATGATTGCTCCAACAGTTTTTAAAGACTCGTAGTCTATCTGGATATCAAGGTGCTGTTCCGGTATGCAGCCGCCTGATGGGCCACCTATTTGAACAGCCTTGTACCTCTTATGGTTTTCAATACCGCCGCCGATATCAAATACTATTTCTCTTAGCTTTATACCCATTGCTACTTCAATGAGTCCCGTCCTTTTAACTTTTCCTGAAAGCGCGAAAACCTTCGTACCCTTACTGTTTTCAGTACCGATTGAAGCAAAATTTTCAGCTCCGTCCTGCATGATTTTTGGAACGTTAGCGATTGTTTCAACGTTATTTATGATTGTTGGGCAACCAAAAAGTCCTTTCACCGCCGGATATGGAGGACGCGGCCTAGGCATACCCCTTTTGCCTTCTATACTGTGGATTAAAGCAGTTTCTTCCCCGCAGACAAATGCACCTGCGCCTTTTTTGATTATTATCTCTAAGCCATCACCAAGAATGTTTCTGTCTTTAACCTGTTTCAGGGCAATCTCAAGGTTTTTGATTGCCAGCGGGTATTCTGTCCTTATATAAACGTATGCTTTTGTTGCGCCTATTGCGTATGCTGAAATTGCAAGCCCTTCGATAAGCCTGTGGGGATCGCCTTCTATAACAGCTCTGTCCATAAATGCACCCGGGTCACCTTCATCAGCATTACAAATAAAGTATTTCTGATCAGAGTCCTGTGCAAGGGCAATTTTCCACTTTTTGCCAGTCGGAAAACCACCGCCGCCACGACCTCTTAGCTGGCTTTTTTCAACTTCATCACAGACCTGGGCAGGAGTATATTCTTTTTTTGTTTTTTCAAGTGCTGAATAACCGCCCCTTGCAATATATTCATCTATATCTGTAGGCTCTATTATCCCGCAATTCGCCAATACCCAGCGAGTCTGTTTTTTAAGGTATTCGTGTTCTTTAAAAAGCGGCACATTTTCCCATTTTTTTAAATTTTCTTCATCGAACTGATATAAAACATTATCTGAATCTATCTCATGATTAAAAATTTTATTGAGAATTTTTACTATATTGTCTTTATTAGCATTGCCAAAAGCAACCCGATTATAACCCGGAAGCTGAAAATCAACTATAGGCTCTGCAAAACACAGCCCTATACAGCCTACCTGAACTATTTTTGCCTCAATATTCTTTTCTTTTAGGTAATTTTTGATAACTTCAAGTGTTTTTAGCGCTCCTGCACCCAAACCACACGTCCCTGTACCTATAAAGATTTTAGTTTCTTTATTATTTGCCATTCTCTTGTTCCTTTTGTCTGAATTCATTTAGAATATTTTTAATCTTATCTGCTGTTACTTTTGCGAAAAATTCGCCGTTTATGCTTATCACCGGAGCAAGCCCACAGGCCCCGATACACGCCACTACTTCAAGGCTAAACAGCCCGTCACGAGTTGTTTCGCCATGTTTTACACCCAGTTCGCCTTCAAGTATTTCCAGAATTTTCTGGGAGCCCTGCACATGACAGGCAGTCCCGCGACATACCAGAATTTCATATTTACCTCTGGGTTGAAACCTGAACTGGTTGTAGAAGCTTGCAACACCGTACACTTTACTTGCCGGGAGATTAAGCTTTTCGCTTATTTTTACTATAGATTCCCTGGACAAATAACCTTCTTTCTCTTGTACTTCTTGTAAAATTGGGATTAATTTTTCTCTTTCCGTCTGCATTGATTATTTTCCTTTAATGTATAAAATAATAAGTGTACCTAATACTATTATTCACTTTCTGGAGTAAAATTTCCATGTACCCTGAAGATACAAATTTTAAAGACTTCATCCACCAGCTGAATAATATACTAATGAAAATTAAATTAAATATTGATGAAGTCGTAGAATATATCGAACAAAATAACATAAAAGATAAATTTTTAAGAGATAGTATTAAGAAACAAGAAGAAAATATTTTGCAGATTTCTATGATGTTAAAGGAGCTAAAAGAAATAAAAATGAATGAAGCATTGACTTTAGAAAAAAAAGAAATTGTTACGTTAACAGGAAAAGCCCTTGTAGTTGATGATGAACCCGACTTATTAAAAGTTCTGAAAAGATACCTTGAAAAAACAGGGTTGGAGGTCGAAACCGCAACCAGCGGAGAGGAAGCATTAAATAAAATAAGGAATAATAATTATCATTACTTTATTACAGACCTGAAAATGCCAGGAATAGACGGTCAAACCCTTATCAAGCTTGGAAAAACCGAAAATCTTTTTGAAAACACTATAGTAATCGCAATCACTGGCGGACTTCTTAATGAGTATTCTTTAGATGAAAGAAATACATTAAGGACTAATATTGACGGTTTCCTGCAAAAGCCTTTTTCAAAAGACGATTTGTATAATTTGATAATGAGTTTTGAGCCTTAGTTAATGCACAAAGTCTTTATTTAATTTATGTATAAAAGACTGGAGTCTTTCCCTCGAATTTATTTCCAATTTTTCAAAAATATTATGCATATGCCTTTTTACTGTTCCTGGACTTATAAAAAGTTTATCTGCTATATCTGGGTTCTTATCATTCAGCAATACACAGGAAATTATTTCTATTTCTCTTTCAGAGATATTTTTGTTTTCTTTAAGGTATTCCGCTGTTTGTTTAGAAATAAAATATAAATTTTCCATATCATTTAACTTATTTTGCTTAATCGAAAGGTTAAAGCATTTTTGCAAAGTTTCTAACAACTTTTGTTTGCTTACAGGTTTTTCCAGAAAATAAAAAATACCCGCATTAACTGAATCTATAGCCAGCTCTTTATCCGCATAAGCTGTTATCATAACTATGGGAATTTTTTCTTCCGAAAGTTTCATCTCTTTAACAAACGCTATCCCCATGCCGTCAGGGAGTCTGTTATCAAGAAGAATACAGTCAAATTTTTCATGTAAAAGAATAGACCTGGCTTCTTCAAGGTTTTTTGCTGGTTTTACTATAGGAAAAATCTGACTTGCGCATTCCTTAAATGTATTAAGCAGTTCTTTTTCGTCTTCGATTATAAGCAACTTTAAATTTTTCATATTTAAATTTTATAATATTTTTTTTTAAAACCAAATACTGAGTTTAATTACATTAATTTTTAAAGCTTTTTCCTTTTAATATGAGTGTGTAGATGATATATTTATAAAATTATAAAGATATCTGCACCACATAAGCATATAAAGGAGTTATATAATGACAACCCTTGCTGAAAATAAACTAATGACAGGCGAAGAATATATAGAAAGCCTGAGAAAAAGAAAACCTCTTAAACTCTATTTTAACGGCGAACTTATTGAAAACCCTGTTGAACACCCAATAATCAGACCGTCAATAAACTCTGTTGCGCTAACATATGACCTTGCATACGACCCTGAATATAAAGAACTTGCAACAGCAAGGTCAGCAATAACAGGCAGGATAATAAACAGGTTCTGTCATCTGCACCAGAGTACGGAAGACCTCATGAATAAAGTAAAAATGCAGCGTGTGTTGGGGCAAAAATCCGCTACATGTTTCCAGCGCTGCGTTGGGATGGACGCATTTAACTCAGTTTTCATCACAACTTATGAAATAGATAAAAAGTACGGCACAGAATACCACAAACGATTTGTTAACTACCTTAAACAGATTGAGGACAATGACTGGACGGTTGACGGATGTATGACAGACGTAAAAGGCGATAGAGGCAAACGACCGGCTGACCAGTCTGACCCGGATATGTACGTCAGGGTAGTTGAAAGACGCCCAGACGGTATTGTAATCAGAGGCGCAAAAGCCCACCAGACCGGCGCTATAAATTCCCACGAAATGATTTTAATGCCTACAGTAGCTATGAGAAAAGAAGACAAAGACTACGCAGTCTGCTGTTCACTGCCGGCAGATGCTGAAGGCGTTATTTATATTTACGGCAGGCAGTCCTGCGATTTAAGAAAGCTTGACCAGAGCGAAGCAGGCGATATAGATTCCGGCAACCCCTGCTATGGCGGTCAGGAAGCACTTGTTATATTTGAAGATGTATTTGTACCTAATGAAAACGTATATATGGACGGTGAGTGGGACTTCTCAGGTATGCTGGTAGAGAACTTTGCCGGTTACCACAGACAGAGCTATGGCGGCTGCAAGGTTGGAGTAGGCGATGTAATGATAGGAGCGGCGGCACTTATCGCTGAATACAACGGATGCCCGAAGGCTTCTCATATTAAGGACAAAATAGTTGAGATGAATCACCTCAATGAAACCCTGTTCTCCTGCGGTATAGCCTGTTCTGCCTGCGGAAAGAAAACAGAAGCCGGAAATTATCTCATAGACACACTTCTTGCCAATGTTTGCAAACAGAACGTGACCCGCCACCCTTACGAGATTGCAAGGTTATTACAGGACATAGCAGGCGGATTAATGGTAACATTGCCTTCTGCCAAAGATTTAATGAATCCTGAGACAAGAGCTTATCTTGAAAAATACCTCTCTAGCGCAGAGGGCGTAAGCGTAGAGGACAAAATGAAACTACTGAGGTTAATCGAAAATCTTACTCTGGGCCGCGCGGCAGTAGGGTATCTGACTGAGTCAATGCACGGAGCGGGTTCTCCGCAGGCGCAAAGGATTATGATTAACCGCCTGGCTAATGTTGAAGGCAAAAAACAGTTTGCAAAAGACATAGCAAAGATTAAGGAGTAATTTTATGTCTTTAAAAGAGGCAATATTAGTAGTTAAATCGGGCGACAGAATAGTAACCGGCCACGCTGCAGGTGAACCTATAGTTCTTGTTGAAGAACTGGTAAGGCAAAAAGACCGGCTCGAAAACGTTGAAATAGTGCACATGGTGCCCATGGGCAAATGCGAATACTGCCAGGCAGAAGAATTTGAAAAACATATCCGCCATAACTCCATATTTGCGGGCGCTCCTTCGAGAAAAGCAATAGAGGAAAATCGGGCGGATTATACGCCTGTATTCTTTTCAGAAGTACCTCGACTGTTTAAGAAAGGCATCCTGCCGGTGGATGTGGTGTTTATACAGGTATCGCCGCCTGATGAGAATGGCAACTGCAGCTACGGCGTATCAGTTGATTACACCAAAGCAGCGGCGGAGTCCGCCAGAATAGTCATAGCAGAAGTTAATAAGCAGTGCCCGAGGACTTGCGGCTCTTTTATAAATATTGCAGATATTGACTATATTGTAGAAACTGACAGGCCGGTAGTTGAGCTGCAACCGCCAAAAATAACCGAACTCGAGGAAAAAATCGGCGCAAATGTCGCTTCGCTGATAGAGGACGGTTCAAACCTCCAACTTGGCATCGGAGCAATTCCTGATGCGGTTTTATCTTTCCTGAAAGACAAAAAAGACCTCGGAATCCACACGGAAATGTTTTCTGACGGGGTTGTGGACTTATATAAAGCAGGCGTTATAACCAATAAATACAACAACCTCCACCCCGGAAAGTTCACAGCGACCTTCTTAATGGGCACAAGAAAGCTGTATGATTTTGTGGACAATAACCCTGACATAAACATGCAGCCGGTTGACTATACAAACAATATTATGGTCGCAGGCCGTGTAAATAAGCTGGTGTCAATTAATTCCGCCATACAGGTTGATCTATACGGACAGGTATGCGCTGATACTATTGGAAGCCAGCAGTTTTCCGGCGTTGGCGGGCAGGTTGATTTTGTAAGGGCTGCGAGTGTTTCTAATGAAGGCAAGTCAATTATTGCAATGCCCTCAACTGCCAAAGGCGGCACAGTATCAAGGATAGTCTTAAATCTTGCAGAAGGGGCGTGTGTTACAACTTCCAGAAACGACGTGCACTACGTGGTAACAGAATATGGAATCGCCGACCTGCGCGGCAAAACAGTCCGGCAGCGGGCAAAAGCGTTAATAAGAATTGCGCACCCGGATTTTATAGAGGAGTTAACGAAGCAGGCAACAAAAAGAGGATTAATAAATGCAAAAAGTTTACATAATTGCGGCTAAAAGAACACCAATCGGTACATTCGGCGGCTCATTCGAAAAAGTTTCCGCCGTGGACCTGGGAACAGCAGTGGTTAATAACCTTCTAGAAAAAGCAGGCATTGCCCCATATGAAGTGAATGAAGTAATTTTTGGGAATGTATTGTCAGCCGGGCTTGGCCAGAACGTATCAAGGCAGGTTGCTTTAAAATCAGGTATTCCTGAGTACGTACCGTCATATTCCATAAACAAGGTATGCGGTTCCGGGATGAAGTCAATTCACAATGCTTATCAGACAATTGCCCTGGGAGAGGCCGATGTCATAATCGCAGGCGGCACGGAAAACATGAATCAGGCCCCCTATCTTATTAAAGCCGCAAGATCGGGTTTGAAGTTTGGTCATCAGGAATTAACCGACTCAATGCTAATCGACGGCCTATGGTGTACATTTAACGACTATCATATGGGCATCACCGCTGAAAATTTAGCGGAAAAATATAATATTTCAAGACAAGAGCAGGATGAGTTCGCATACAACAGCCAGCAAAAAGCAGCAAAGGCAACCAAAGAAAGCCTGTTCTGCAAGGAAATAGTTTCCATGCCGGTTAAAAAAGGTAAACTAATAGAGGATTGTTCGCAGGACGAGCATATCAGGCCAGAAACAACTATTGAAAAACTATCACAGCTTAAACCAGCATTTAAAAAAGACGGAACAGTTACAGCTGGCAACGCATCCGGTATAAACGACGGGGCAGCCGCTTTAATACTTGCAAGTGAAAAATTCGTTCAAGAAAAGGGGTTAAAACCAATTGCAGAAGTCACAGGTTTTGCCTCCGCAGGAGTTGACCCGTCAGTCATGGGTATTGGCCCGGTTGCAGCGGTTAACAGGCTTGTTGAAAAGACCGACATAAACCTCAATGACGTTGACCTGTTTGAGTTTAACGAGGCATTTGCAGTGCAGTCGCTGGCTGTGTTGAAAGAATTAAAGGTTGACCCGGAAAAAGTTAACATTTATGGAGGCGCAATAGCTCTGGGACATCCGATTGGAGCATCAGGCGCAAGGATTGTCGCAACTTTACTTAATGCAATGACTAACAACAGCGCAAGGCAAGGGATCGCTTCGCTGTGTATCGGTGGAGGGCAGGGTATTGCAATGAGTTTAAAAGCTGAATAATTAATAATATAAGGAGTATAAAATGCAGATTAATAATGTTTCAGTAATAGGCGCAGGCGTAATGGGCTCAGGCATAGCCACAGTGTCTCTTATCGGGGGATTTAACGTCAATTTGATCGATATAAAAGAGGAATTTGTACAAAAAGCAAAAGCCAAAATTCAAAAAAACCTTTTAAAAAGCGTTGAAAAAGAAGTTATAACAGACGAAAAAAGACAGGAAATCCTTGAAAACCTTAGTATCTCAACAGATTTTGTCACAGTATCAGGCTCGGATTTGATTATAGAAGCTGTCAGCGAAAATCTTGACGTAAAGAAGAAACTTTTTTCACAGTTGAATGAACACGCTGACAACACCGCAATAATCGCTTCAAACACTTCGGCATTAAGGATATCAGAACTTGCAGATCTGTATAAAAAGCCTGAAAATGTTATAGGAATGCACTTTTTTAATCCGCCTGTGGTTATGAAACTTGTCGAATTAATCAGGACAGAAAAAACAACTGACGCTATTTATTATACAGCAAAGGATTTTGTGCTTTCCCTGCAGAAAGAACCTGTGAAAGTTAAGGAATCGCCCGGGTTCATCGTGAACAGGGTGCTTATACCGATGATTAACGAAGCGGCAATATTATATGGAGATGGGGTATCCAGCGCAGAAGATATCGATAAAGCTATGATATTCGGCGCAAACCACCCTATAGGCCCGCTTGCGCTAGCTGATATGATAGGGATAGACGTTTGCCAGTCCATTATGGAAACACTGCAAAAGGAAATCGGACCTAATAAGTACCAACCAGCCCCAATTTTTCAGGATTTAATAAATGCCGGAAAGCTGGGAAAAAAATCAGGCATTGGTTTTTATGATTATAATAAGGAGTTAAATCATGTCTAATATGTTACAGTCAAACAGGTTTTCACTGAAAAAACAGGACAATATAGCAGTTTTAACCATACAGACCTCGGAAAAAGTAAATCAGTTCTGTAAGGATTCACTGAGTGAACTGTCAGGAATCCTACAGGAAATAGAAAACGACTCTTCTATAGACGTGTTAATCTTTACAGGACAAGGAAAAGTTTTTGTTGCAGGCGCAAACATCAAGCAAATGGTCAATATGGGCCAGCAGGAAGGTGAAGAACTAGCAAAGCTGGGGCAATCTGTATTCAACCAGGTTGAAATCCTGAACTGCATCACCATTGCCGCAATTAACGGCATTGCGGTAGGCGGTGGCTGTGAACTCAGCCTTGCATGCGACTACAGAATCGCATCCGAAGCCGCACAGTTCGGCCAGCCGGAAATATCAATCGGCGCAATACCCGGGTGGGGCGGATGTTATAGGTTGCCACGGCTTGTTGGTTATAAAAACGCAAGGGACATGATATTCACAGGAAAGTTTGTTTCTGCTCTTGAAGCAAGGGAAATGGGACTTGTTGATGAAGTGGTAAAACCCGAAGAGCTTTTAAATGAAGCTAAAAACTTTGCACAGAAACTACTGCAAAAATCACCTTTGATTTTAAAACACGCTAAAAAAGCTTTAAAAGCAGGGATTGACCTGCCTAAAGACGAGGCGATGATGGCCGAATATTACTATTTCGGGTTATCTTTCGCCAGCGAGGATAAAAAAGAAGGGATGAATGCATTTATTGAAAAAAGAGCCCCCAAGTTTAAAGGAATCTAGCTATTACCTTTATATGCTGCAGTATAAAGCTCAACCGCATCCTGATAAGTAATTTCTCTAGGATTATTGACTAAAAGGCGGGTTACTTTCATTGCGCCCTCAGCAAGCTGAGTTATTGCACTCTCAGGGATGTTAAGTTCCTTAAGTGATAAAGGTATTTTTATATCGATACAAAGCTGCCTGATTTCGTCTATAACACATTGTGGATTATTTCCATTACTTGATAAACATTTAGCAATTTGTACAAATTTTTCCTCACTGCCTGTAATATTAAACTCCATAATAGTGGGCAGCATAACACTGTTGGCCAGCCCATGGGGGATGTGGAACATTCCGCCAAGCGGGTAAGCAAAAGCATGCACCGCAGCCACCCCGGCATTCGCAAAAGCTATGCCCGCATAAAGACTGCCTAAAAGCATTTTTTCCCTTGCCTGTATATTTTTTCCGTTATTGTAAACTTCTTTTATATTCGCACCTATTAATTCTATTGCTTTCAGTGCCAGCATATCAGAATATAAATTTGCGTTAACTGAAATATATGCCTCCATTGCATGCACAAGCGCGTCCATACCTGTTGCGGCTGTTACGTGTGGCGGAAGACCTTTTGTCAGGTTGGGGTCAAGCACTGCAAAACTTGGGATTAGCTTTGTTGATACTATACCTTTTTTAAGCTGCTCTTTTTCGTCAGACAAAATAGCTATATGTGTAACCTCACTTCCTGTACCGGCGGTTGTAGGTATAGCAATAATCGGAAGCGATTCGTTTTCCAGAAGTTCAATGCCAATATAATTCGTTATTTCTTTATTGTTTTTTACTAAAGCTGCCGCTACTTTTGCGGTATCAAGAGAGCTGCCGCCGCCTATACCTATTACAACATCGATTGCATTTGCTCTGGCAATACCCACTACCTGATTAACCAGTTCAATCGAAGGGTCCGGTTGTACATTATCAAACAAAACTATTTCTTTAGCTGTATTTTCCAATATTTCACTCAATATGTCATAAATTCCGGCATTAACTATACCTTTATCGGTAACTACCAGTACTTTTTCAGCATTCAGCCTGTTTAATATGTTTGCTGCTTCTGAAATTGAGTTATTTCCTGTATATATTTCCGGGAGTGGAAGAATTTTCATAATAGACATCCGTAATATTAATTTTTTTTAATCTTAACATAAATAAGCATTGCAATATTATCCATACATCTATATAATTAAATATATAAATATTTAGATATATAAATACAGGTGATTTATGAAATTAAATAGTGATGATTTAGCAGAAATTTTTAGGGCTATGTCCCACCCGGTAAGAGTAAAAATAATTGCGGGGCTAATTGAAAAAAACGAATGTAATGTAATGACAATGGTAGAAAAGCTAGAGCTCCCTCAACCGGCTGTTTCTCACCACCTTAATATACTTAAAAATGCGGGCATTGTAGAAGGAGTAAGAGAAGGAAACCAGATTTGTTACAAGGTTATTAATGATACAGTAAAAAGAATGTTTGAGCAGCTATGAAAAAAATTTTTCTAATTTTATTAATTTTATTTTTCGCATCCGGCAGTGCTTTTTCAGAAGAGGCAATAAAAGCAGGGATTTTTAAATATGAAGAATCACTGAAACTGGATTTTAATGATGCTATTAAACTGGCTATCGAAAAAAATCCTAAACTAAAAGCTTATAAATACAAAGTAAATGCAAAAGAGAGCTTTATTAGTGTTGAACGGGGCGATTTTCTCCCTAATGTTAATTTTAACCAGAATTTTGTCTGGACAAATAATCCCGCAGAAGTGTTCGGCCTTAAACTTAACCAGGGGAACCTGACAGGCGGTGACTTTGCAGGTGCGCCTGCAACATTTAATGACCCGGACGAAACTA
This sequence comes from uncultured Gammaproteobacteria bacterium, assembly GCA_964558005.1. GTDB lineage: Bacteria > Cyanobacteriota > Vampirovibrionia > Gastranaerophilales > UBA9971 > JANQGS01. The sequence goes on from CAZLCO010000020.1 coordinate 26,186, forward strand.
CAAACTTCCTTTCAGAAATCAGGCTCGAGCAAACCCTATATAACAAAGGGAATTTTTTAAAGCTAAAAATTGCTAAAAACACCTATGACGCAGAAAAAGCAGAATATGAAAGAGTAAAGGAAAAAATTATTCTTGAGGTTGCAAGAGCTTTCTTAAATGTACAAACAGCAAGAGAATATGTAGATGTAGCGAATAAATCGATAGAAACAGCAAAAGAGCATAACAGAATAGCCAATGTACGTTATAAAAACGAACTTGGTCTATATTCCGATGTTCTACGCACCAATACATTCCTTAAACAAGCAGAACAAAGACTTGTTAGCACACAAAAAAACTACGAAGTTGCTAAAAAAGCTCTTGGTCTTGCCATTGGAGTACAAAACCTGGTCGAAGCCAAGAATAAGCCACCTGAAATAAAAATATTTGAGCTTTCAGTATATAGAAACAAAGCCCAGCAAAGGAGTGATGTCAGGGCAATGGAGATAAATATTGAAAATTCCCAAAAAAGAATTGATTTACAAAAAGCTATGTATTATCCGGAATTAAAAGCAGGCGGTAATTATCAAATATATTCAGAAAATGCGCCTTTTGGGTTTGAAGGAGATAACTTCCAGCTGTTTGGCCAACTCAGGTGGAACCTGTTTAACGGGTTAAAACGCCCTCACCTTGTTAAAATAGCTGAATACGAACTTAAACAGGTCAAACAACAGTTCGAAGACCTTAAGAACAATGTTGAATTTGAAATATTTTCCGCTTACCAGACTGTTAAAGAAAAACAGAAAAACCTTGAACTGGCAGAGGCATCGATGGCTTCCGCAGAAGAAGGCATGAATCTTGTTGAGGTAAGGTATAAGAATTCTCTTTCCCCAATAATTGATATACTGGACGCCCAGCTCAACCTTGACAATGCGAGGGCCAACCTGGCAAAAAGCAGAAATGAATATCTATTTTCCCTGATAAATTTGAGCTATGCCAGCGGAATGATAATGAATGACCTTGATATAAAAATAGAGGAGTTATAAAAATGAAAAAAATTCTTGCTATATTTGCAATGATAAGTATTTTTACCCTTACAGGATGCACTGGAAATAATTCCCAAAAACCTGAGGAGAAATCTGCCAGGGATAGTAAAAATATTATTACAATCAAAAAAACTGTCATTGACGACTTATATGAAACCTCAGGCGTAGTTAAGGCAAAAAACTCTGCCGATGTTGCATCTAAAATAATGGCGCGTATAGAGTCCGTTAATTTTGAGGAGGGCGGCTCGGTCCAAAAAGATCAGCTGCTGGTCGAACTCGATGATAAAAATATATCAGCGAAACTTGAATCAGCAGTGGCCGCATATAATGAAGCTGCAAAAAATCAAAAAATCGCATTTGAAAACAAAAAACTCGCACAATTAACCTATGAACGTTACAAAAACATTTATGAAGAAAAAGCTATTACAAAGCAGGAGCTGGACGAAGTAACAACCAGAAAAAATATTGCTGAATTAGAATGCAAAAGAGCAATAGAAACAATGAACCGAGCAAAAGCCACGCTCGATGAAGCGGAGTCAGTGCTAGGATACTCTAAAATTTATGCTCCTATTTCCGGTATTGTAACCAAAAAAAATATTGACACAGGAGATACCGCAACTCCAGGACAACCTTTATTTACAATAAAAGACCTTGGCAGCCTGCAAATAATTAGCGAAATTGATGAAAGCTACCTGGATAAAGTAGAGAAAGGCACTACAGTTAAAATTATAGATGAAAATGAAAAACTTGAAATAAATAAGGAAATATCAGATGTTATTTCTTCAGTAGACCCGGCATCAAGAACTTATAAAATTAAAATAGACCTTACAGGCAATAAATTTAAAGACGGGCAATATGTAAAAATAGCTATCCCTGTTGGTAAAAGAGAGACCATACTTGTGCTTAAATCATCAATTGTAAAAAAAGGCCAGCTGGAAGGCGTTTATTCAGAAGATAAAACTTTCAGATTGGTTAAAACAGGAAAGACTTATGGCGATATGGTGGAGGTGGTTTCCGGACTTGAAGAAAGCGATAAGATACTGGGAGAGTAGTCATGAACAACACAGGCATAGCTGGAAACATAGCAAAAGCGTTTATCACCAATAAACTTACGCCAATTATAATAATAGCTTCACTTTTACTTGGAATTTTCGCACTCCTGCTTACCCCAAGAGAAGAAGAACCGCAAATAGTTGTCCCAATGATTGATATTATGGTGGAATACCCCGGCGCATCAGTAGAGGAAGTCCAACAACGTGTTACAAAACCCATGGAAGAGTTCCTCTGGGAAATAAAAGGGGTGGAATATATCTATTCAATAGTAAAACCCGGCTCAAATCTTACCATAGTGAGATTTTACGTTGGCGAAGATACAGAAAAAAGCATAGTAAAAACCTATAACAAACTAATGTCAAACTATGACAAAATTCCGCCCGGAGTATCCAAGCCTCTCGTAAAACCCAAATCTATTGATGATGTACCTATTGCTTCATTTACTCTATGGAGCAAAAACCTTTCTTATTCAGGCTATGAACTAAGGCGCATAGCACAAGAACTTTCTGATGAACTGAAGCGTGATAATGATGTATCGGAAATAAACATTATAGGCGGTCAAAAAAGGCAGGTAAGAATTGATATTGACCCCTCAAGACTGAAAAATTATTCTGTAACAACATGTGAGATGGTGGACAGAATTCAAAAATCTAATTTTGTACTGCCATCAACAACATTCAAGTCGCAGAATTATGAATATAAAGTACAGACAGGACGGTTCCTTAACAACATTAACGATATAAAAAATATTGTTGTTGGAGTAAAAAACAACAGGCCTGTATATCTAAAAAACATAGCCACTATAAAAGATACTGCAGAGGAACCTGATAACTATGTCTTTATGGGCACAAAAGGCGAAACAGAACAGTATGAAGCAGTAACTATTGCCCTGGCTAAAAAAAGGGGAGCTAATGCAACTGATGTCGTTAACAAGGCTATCGAAAAAATTGAAAAACTTAAAAGCAATTTATTCCCGGATGATGTAGAAGTCACAATAACCAGAAACTATGGCAAAACAGCACAGGACAAAGGTAATGAACTATTAACAAGTATGATAATGGCAACAATGGTAGTAGTTATAGTTATAATGGCTGCGCTTGGCAAGCGGGAGGCCATCGTTGTAGCGGTAGCAATTCCGGTTACTATTGCATTAACTATGTTCTTTACTTATTTTCTGGGCTATACAATTAACAGGGTGGTCATGTTTGCCCTGATATTCTCGATAGGCATACTAGTTGACGATGCTATTGTTGTAGTTGAAAACATCCACAGGCATTTCAGGAAACACGGCATAAGTGTAGAAAATGCAATCAGAGCAGTTGACGAAGTGGGCAACCCCAATATCCTTTCCACATTTACCATTATCGCAGCCCTTTTGCCTATGGCTTTTGTATCAGGATTGATGGGACCATACATGCGGCCTATACCCATTGGCGCATCGGCAGCAATTATTTTTTCCACATTCGTAGCTTTCATAATAACTCCCTGGCTAAGTTTCCTGCTTCTCAAAAAATCCAGACTACAAGGTAATAACGAAAACGACCAGAACAATAAAAGTTTAGTTTTGAAGATTTATGAAAAAATACTCCCCCCATTTATACACTCTCAAAAGAACCGCTACATTCTGTTTGGTTCGGTAGTTGGGCTGTTATTACTATCGTTTCTGCTCATATTTACAAAACTTGTTGTTATTAAAATGCTTCCATTCGATAACAAAAGCGAACTACAGGTCATTATTGATATGCCCGAAGGGGCGCCCCTGGAAAAAACAGCTGCACTTACACAGGAACTTTCTAAAGAAATAGACAAAATCCCTGAAGTAGTAAACTATCAAAGTTATATAGGCACAGCCGCACCATTCAATTTTAACGGGCTGGTAAGGCATTATTACCTGCGAGAAGGCAGCAACGTAGCTGATATTCAGGTTAATTTTGTTGAAAAAGGTAAAAGAAACAAGCAAAGTCATGACCTTGCTAAGATAATCAGGCCAAAATTAAAACCCATAGCCGACAAATACAATGCCCGTATAAAGATTGCGGAAGTACCTCCGGGCCCTCCTGTTTTGAGTACGATTGTAATAGAAATTTACGGACCGGACAAAGAAAAAAGAATGGAACTTGCCGGGGAAATAATGAAAATTCTTGAAAATTCAAAGGGGATTGTTGATGTGGACTGGTTTGTTGAGGATGACCAAAAAAAATATGTGTTTGAAATTAACAGGGAAAAAGCAAAAATAAACAATATATCATCAGAAGAAATTGCAAAAGCTGTAAATATTTCACTTGGAGGTCACTCTACCGGATTGGTGCACTTTAGTAAGGAAAAAGAACCTGTTGAAATATTTCTTAGAATGCCGCAAGATATGCGCACATCCTTGCGTGATTTGAAATCAATTAAGGTTAAGTCAAACATCTCCCTCTCAGAACTAGGAACTATTAAAGAAGAAACAGAAGAAAAGGCAATTTATCATAAAAACCTGCTACCCGTAACTTATGTAACTGCAGACGTGGCTGGAGCCGAGGAAAGTCCGGTTTATGCAATGCTGAATATACAGAATAAATTCCCTGATATAAAGCAATATTATAAACAACAGCCCGAATTAAATAATGATTACGCAATAAAATGGGACGGCGAATGGCATATTACCTATGAATTATTCCGAGATATGGGAATAGCTTTTGCAATAGTGCTTATTCTCATATACGTACTGCTGGTAGGCTGGTTTAAGGACTTTATTGTTCCGCTTATAATAATGACTCCAATTCCGCTCACGCTTGTCGGGATATTACCCGGACACCTGTTATTTGGTGCGTTTTTCACCGCTACATCAATGATAGGCTTTATTGCACTTGCAGGGATTATAGTCAGGAACTCCATTCTGCTCATTGACTTTATACAAATGAACGAACAAAAACTGGGCAGCCTTGAACATGCTATTATAGAAGCTAGCGCTGTGAGGTTCAGGCCGATATTCCTTACAGCTATAACGGTTGTTGCAGGATCTTTTGTAATGCTTTCAGACCCAATATTTCAGGGTCTGGCAATTTCACTTATGTTTGGAGCTGTTTTTTCAACAATACTTACTCTTGTAACCATTCCAGTATTGTATTATGAAATTTTTGGCAAAAAGGAGAATGAAAATGTACAAAGCAAAGACTGATTCATGGTATCTAGAGAGAGTCATCTGGATTATTGCGGGTATTTTTATTTTGCTCAGTATCACTCTGGCGCAATTTTTCAGCATATACTGGCTGCTACTAACTGCGCTAATAGGTATAAACCTTATAATATTTGGCTTTACGGGTTATTGCCTTATGGCAAATATACTCACTAAACTGGGATTAGAAACCAGAATTAAGTAAATCAAGTATTGACTTTATTTTATATAATGATATCTTTATATAAGAATATAATTATATACTTATATTAAAAAAAGGAGAAAAATTATGACAAACGTATTAAGTCTTACAGACGCAACCTTTGATAGTGAAGTTAAAGATTCTCAACAACCGGTTTTAATTGATTTCTGGGCACCCTGGTGCGGTCCCTGCAAAAAATTAGGCCCAATAATAGAAGAACTGGCAAATGAATTCGAAGGTAAAGTTAAAATAGCAAAAGTTAATGTTGATGAAAACCAGCAAAAAGCATCTGAATACGGCATAAGCGGTATACCTGCGGTGTTTCTGTTCGTTAACGGTGAAGTTAAGGAAAGAATGGTCGGGCTACAGCCAAAATCTCAATTTGAAGCAGCTATAAGGAAATATATTTAATGGAAAAAAAGCTGGAAAAACAAGCAGAGATTTTCAAAGCTCTTTCACACCCTACCCGCCTGGCAATTGTATGTGGTCTGACGCAGGGGGACGGCTGTAATGTTAGTAAAATGGTGGACAGGCTGGGACTTTCCCAGCCTAACATCTCACAACACCTCAGCATCCTGAAAAACGCCGGCATCATTGAAGGTTACAGGTGCGGAGCAGAAATTTGTTATAAATTAACTAACGAAAAAGTTAAAATTCTAATAAACAATTTGGAGATAACTCAATGAAAACATTAATAATCGGAGGTGTTGCCGGCGGTGCAAGCACCGCTGCAAGGCTAAGAAGACTAAATGATTCTGCAGAAATAATTATATTTGAGCGGAGCAGTAATATATCCTTTGCAAACTGCGGTATCCCTTATTACTGCGGTGATATTATAAAAGAGAAATCTGCACTTGAATTGTTAACCCCGCAAAAAATCAAGGAAATACTTAACATTGATGCAAGGGTAAATTCCGAAGTTATTAAGATAAACAGGAATAAAAAAATTCTCACAATAAAAGAAACAACTACCGGAAAGGAATACGAAGAAAAATACGACAAGCTTGTGCTTTCTATGGGCGCAAAACCTATTAAGCCGCCTATACCCGGCATGAACAGCAATAAAATATACACTGTAAGGAACCTTGATGATGCAGAAAAAATTAAAAATATAATACAAAACTCAGGCAATAGAACAGCAGCAGTAATAGGCGCAGGGTATATAGGCCTGGAAATGGCTGAAAACCTTAAACATACCGGCATTGATGTTACTGTTATTGAAAAAAGCCCTCAAATCTTAAACAATGTTGACCCGGAAATAGCCTGCCAGCTGCAGGGACATCTGGAAGAAAAAGGGGTCAATTTACTTTTAAACGAAGCTGTAAGTTCTTTTAAAGAAACCGAAAAACTTGTTATATCTCTTGAAAGCGGAAAGCAAATCCAAACAGACTTTGCGGTACTGTCTATAGGCGTAACCCCGGAAAGCGACCTCGCAAAAGATGCCGGGTTAGAAATCGGACAATATGGCGGCATAAAAGTAAACGAATACCTGCAAACATCTGATAAAGATATCTATGCTGTAGGTGATGTTATTGAGGTTAAAGATTTTGTTTGTGGAAAAGAAGCTCAAATACCCTTAGCCGGACCCGCAAACAGACAGGGAAGGACTGCCGCGGAAAACATAGCCGGTATACCAACTAAATATAATACGACTCTGGGCACTTCTATACTAAAACTCTTTGATTTAACAGTTGGTATGACAGGCGGTAACGAAAAATTAATAAAAAAACAGAATATACCTTATTTAAGAGCTTATGCACAGGCTTTTTCCAACGCTGAATATTACCCCGAATTTACCCCAATTACCATTAAACTTATATTCTCTCCGGAAGATGGAAAAATACTTGGGGCACAGGTCATCGGCAAAAAAGGCGTTGATAAGCGCACTGATGTAATAGCAACAGCAATAACTTTCGGCAAAACAGTAAAAGACCTTGTTAACCTAGAACTTAGTTATGCACCGCCGTTTAGTTCAGCAAAAGACCCTGTCAACATAGCGGGAATGATTGCTGAAAACATATTGAACGGTCTTGTAAATCCTGTTTATTGGGATGAAATGGATAAATTACCCCAAAACGCTTTTATCCTAGACGTACGGGCCGACGAGGACCTTAAAAAAGTTCCCGGGGAAATGGAAAAAGCTATAAGGATACCCCTTGAACAGTTAAGGGTAAGAATCAACGAAATCCCTACTGATAAGCCAATAATAGTAATTTGCGCTAAAGGATTAAAGAGTTATTTTGCTTCAAGAATGCTTATTCAAAACGGTTTTAAAGACGTAAGAAGCCTCAATGGTGGATTTATGGCCTTTAAATTCGGCAAAAAATGCAGCAATGAAATTAAACAGGATGTCGCAGGATAAAACAATGAAAGACCATAACATAAATCAGAAATCAAAATGCAGATGCCGCTGTCCCTGAATATAGCTAAAAAAATTTAATTTTAGCAAACATAAGGAGACAGACTATGAAAATACTTAACCTTGTCAGAGAACATCTGGCATACTTAATTCTTATTGCATTAATTCTGGGGCTTGTTAATGGTTACTTCAACCCCATGGAATATTCACGTGCAATTTGCGTAAGCGCACTTATATTAATGATATTACCCATATTCGTAAATCTCGACATAATTAAAGGACTCAAGCAAATAAAATCAAGTATAAAGCCGACTATAATCGCAAGTATATTTAATTTTGCGATATACCCTGTTATTGCATACCTGATTGGCTTTATCCTTTTAAAGGACCACCCTGCCGCATGGCTCGGTCTTGTCTTGCTTTCGCTTGTGCCGACCAGCGGTATGACAATAGGTTGGACATACCATACAAAAGGCAATCTCACTACTGCTATGGCGATAGTAAGCGTTAGTATTCTTGCCGCTTTTATATTTCTGCCATTTGCGGTACCGTTTTTTGCTGAAAACCTGCTTGCAGAAAGCTCCAACGGAATAAGCAGGCTGGTAATCCTCGAAAAACTGTTTTTCATTATCATAATACCCGCAATCCTTGGAACAATAATCAGAAAAAGTATTATAAATTTCACAAGCGAAGAGGCCTTCAATAAAATAAAACCTGTAAACGCTTCAATCAGCGCAATTGGACTACTTGTTGTTACTTTTTTGGTAATGTCCTTAAAAACAACCCAGATACTTACTTCTAATATTGAAATGCTTTATATTATAGCTGTACCTGCAATACTATTTTATTTTTCAATATTCGTTATAAGTCATTTTGCAGGCAGAATATTATTAGATAAGGAAAATTCAAGGTCATTCTTTTTCTCGACTGCAGCACGCTACCATGTTATAACGTTGGGTGTTGTGCTTGGTACGTTTCAGGAATTTGAATTCCTGGGAATGATAACCGCTGTTATCGCTGTAGGATTAGCCATACAGATACCAGCGCTTGCATTTTATGCAAAAAGTTTGGACTAGCGCTTAGGAATCTTTTTAAGAGCATCTTTTGCTTTTTCCCTGTCGTCAAAATGATGCTTTTCTGTGCCAATAATCTGGTAATCCTCATGTCCTTTGCCTGCTATAACAATGACATCGTCGGGCCAGGAATTGAGGATTGCCTGTTCTATAGCAATAGTCCTGTCGCTTTCTACTATTATTTTCTTTGAGTCGAGCGCATTTATTCCGGTTAATATATCTGTTAATATCTGCTGCGGGTCTTCTGTCCTGGGGTTGTCTGAAGTTATAACTACCTTATCGCAATATTTTTCTGCTATTCTTCCCATTTTAGGTCGTTTTGTAATATCCCTATCCCCTCCACAACCAAACACGCATATAAGCCTGCCCTTTTCCGGCACAAGTTCTTTCGCCGCTTCCAGCACATTCTCCAGTCCGTTAGGAGTGTGCGCATAATCAACTATAACAAGCGGTTCACGTGATACAACCTCAAAACGCCCGGGGATGCCTGATATGGATTCAACAGCTTCAACGGAAGTATTTAGGTCTATACCTTCTGCAACTCCGACAGCTATAGCAGTCAATACATTATAAATATTGAACTGCCCCGTAAGCTGCAGGTTTATATTTTTATCTCCGTCCGGTGTTTTACAGAGAAAAGTTGAACCATTCACAGAGTATTCTATATTTTCTGCTTTAATATCAGCGTTATTATTTATGCCATATGTAAAAGTCTTTATGCCTTCAGTTTTTAGATTTTTAAAATAATCGTCATCACTGTTAACTATTGCGTAGGAATCATTTTTAAGCAATCTAAGCAGGATTGACTTTGCCTCAAAATAATTTTCCATAGTTATGTGATAATCAAGATGGTCCTGTGTAAGGTTCGTAAATACAGCACCGGAAAACTCGCATTCCGCTACCCTATTTTGTTCTAAAGCATGAGAACTTACTTCCATAACTGCTCTTTCAAGACCTTTATCCGCAAAAGAAGCGAGTATCTGCTGAAGGTCACTGGCTTGCGGCGTGGTATGCTCTGTTGAACTATAATCAGCTCCTGATGATGGCCTATTGCCAAGTGTACCTATAAGAGCACAACTTATCCCTGCTTTTTCGAAAATTGTTTCTACAATATGAGTAACTGTAGTTTTACCGTTAGTACCCGTTACGCCTATAATACCTAGTTTTTTTGACGGATAATCGTAAAACTTTGCGGACAGCTGAGCAAGTGCGAGCTTTGTATCTTTTACCACTATCTGTGGACAAGAAATATTACTTAAATTTTTTTGAGTGATTATTAATGCAGCACCATTTTCAGCAGCCTGCTGTGCATAATTGTGCCCATCTGTATGCTCCCCTTTAATACATACAAATACATTTCCAAGTTTTACTTTTCTGGAGTCGTAAGTTATTCCAGTAGTATTGCTAATCAGCTTGTTATCTATATTTAAATTGTTCATATTTTCTGCCCCTAATAATAATTTTATTTATATCACAAATTTAGCACCCTGCCTACTTCCTCTGCAACAGAATTAAAAACAGGTCCTGCTACCGATGAGCCCCAGGCATTCTTGACTTTAGGATTATCAATGACAACTAAAATAAGCACTTTAGGGTCTTCTGCAGGCAAGTAACCGACAAAAGACGCATAAACATCTGACAAATATCCGCTTCCATTGGGGTTAGGTTTTTTTGAAGTCCCTGTCTTGCCGGCTACTCGATATTTTTTTAGCTTGCCAGCCTCTGAATCTCCATTTTCTATACTATCTGCTAATAATTTAGTTACTATCCCGGCATTTTCCTCGGAAAGTATTTTGATTTTTTCTATCCTGTCATCATTTTTATAATTTTTAATTACATGTGGGGTTATCCAAACGCCTTTATTAGCTATTGCCGCTACGGCAGCAGCCATTTGAATCGGGGTTGTTGCTATACTATAACCATACCCAATTGACCCCTGTGTTATTTTATCCCATTTTTCTATTCCGGGTAAAATTCCGGGTGACTCTCCCGGTAAATCAATACCTGTTTTCATTCCTATGCCAAATAAGTTCAGCATACGATAATGGTCATAAGGTGACATTTTTAAAGCTATTTTCAGACTGCCCACATTGCTGCTTCTTCTAAATAGTTCTTCCAGTCCAATTATTCCCGGATTTTTGTTTTTTGGGTAATCGTGGTTTTTTATATCCCAGCCCTGAACTTCTATTACACCGGTGTCTTCAACCTTTATATCCTTTGTGATTGCTCCTGTACCTAGCGCTGAGGCTATAGTAACAATTTTAAAGGTTGAGCCCGGAGGGTACACATCGCTTAAAGCCCAATTTTTAATTACTGAAGGATTAAAAATATTATATTTATTTGGATCATAATTTGGGCAAATAGCAAAGCCCAATATTTCACCGTTTTTAGGGTTCATTACTATTACTGTACCCCTGTCCGCATCTGTTTTTTCAACCATTTTTGCAAGCTCGGTTTCAGTTATAAGCTGTATTGCCGAATCTATTGTAAGAACAAGCTTTGAGCCTTTTAATGGTGAAGTGATTTTTTCGGGATCAGTATAAAAATCATAGATAACATTCCCCTTTCCGTCGTATTCTATCGGCTTCAGGTCAGGGATATCTATAAGGCTTGTATGACCGGTTCTTTCTACTCCTGCGGCCAAATTTGCGTCAAAATTTACATATCCAAGTATATGAGAAGCAAGATTACCCTGCGGATATATTCGTTTATTCTTTTTTACAAAATCGAGCCCCCTTATGCCTTTTTCCTTAATTTCAGGTTTTATTTTTTCATCTACGATATCTACTTTTACGTTTTTCGCTATAGATATAGTTGAATATTCATATTTGCTTAATTTATTCCTTAATATCCATTCAGGTTGCTTTAAATGTTCGGCAAGTATAGTGGCAATTACTTTTGCACCTTTGTCTTTTACATAATACCTTGGGTGAGCATAAATATCATATATAGTTGTATCACCCGCAAGCCGTATACCATTCCTGTCAAATATTTCACCCCTGAAGGAAAAATTCCTTTCAGAACTCCTGTTTTCAGTTGCCTGTTTTTTTAAATCAGAATATTTGATTATTTGCAAATAACCAAGTTTTAAAATAATTACTCCAGTAAAAATAAAAATTACTATTTTTATTAAAGATGACCATAATTTAAATTTTTTAGTTTTTATCGCAAATAAAGATTTCATTTTAACTCCGCTTATTTTTGTAAAAATTTGTTAACATATCTTAAAAAATTGTTATTTTTCTAAAAAAAATGGAATAATTCCTTTAAGGATAATTATAACTAAATTTAATTTAATTTGGAGAATATATAAATGAAAAAAAGTAGAGGGCAGTCATTAGTAGACTTTGTAGTGCTTTCATTACTTGCCATATCCATAATCATCTTCGGTGTTTACAAGTTTGGAGATAACATAGCCAATTTCTTCCAGAGAAACGACGTTGAAAATAAATTTAATAATGCCAGAACAATAAAATTTGAAAAACCTCAGGACCTTCTAAGTGACATATCTATAAACTTTGAAAGCATAAATATCGAACCTCCTGTAGAAAAAATAATGAGAACTAAACTGGCTGCAGGTACATACATACAGACCAGCGGTTCAACAGGCCGTATTGCTACTATGACTGAAATTATGGAAGAGTATGCTGATCAGCTCATTAACGACCTCATTACAGGAAATCCTCAAGGAACTGCCTTAAAAAATTCACTTACTGACTTCAAAAATGCACTGAGAAATGGTGCAACCGGCTTTATGGATAACTATGACAGCTATGGTGCTAATGATGTCCTTGAGAAAAAGCTAAACTTCCTTAAAATGACTATAGATGTCGGGACAGCAACATATATGACTGATGTAGCAACAAAATTAGGACCTTATTTAACAAGTATCGCAGGAAGTAACCCGGTACGGAAAAACATCGTAAACACTTTCACTAATGATTTGCTCAGTTTTGATAATAATATGGATTATTTCATTGACCCATATTTATATGTTGAATACCTTGGCGAAGAAAAAAGAAACACACCTTCTCAGGATAAAGACCTTGCTGATGTTATCACAGGTGACCTGGGCACTATGACACAGGAAGAAAAACAAAATGTTGCCGACCTTATAAAAATATTCTATGGCGGCGGTTACAGCAGCGCTTCACCAATGGCGTATAACAGTACACAAATGTGTAACTCTTTTGGAGGCGCTGTAGCAGGAGATGTCTGCACAATACCTGGACCATAACATTTTAATAACAGGACTTACGCAACTAAGCTAAAAATATCTTGATTAGTATATTTTT